>NC_010296.1:1438000-2157000 GCF_000010625.1 Microcystis aeruginosa NIES-843 | reverse complement strand
TTCTTCGGTTAAACTCGCTTCTTCTGGCAATTCTGATAATAAGGAGTAATTATCGGTTTCCATTTCTAATAATAAAGGCTCTGGTTCCGGTAAAGGAATATCCTTAACTTGGGGTAATTCTGGTTCAATTTTAGCTGGGGGAATATCCTTAACTTGGGGTAATTCCGGTTCAATTTTAGCTGGGGTAATATCCTTAACTTGAGGTAATTCCGGTTCAATTTTAGCTGGGGGAATATCCTTAACTTGAGGTAATTCCGGTTCAATTTTAGCTTCAGGACGAGGTATTTCAGTGACTTTAGGCGTTTTGGTCGATTTTTTGGCACTAGCGACGGGTTTAGGTAAATCTTCTGGTAGAGAAATATTATTGGGGCTGACTTTTTCCACAAGCTGGAGATCGGGGGTGCTTTCAGCCTCTAAAAGCAGTAAAGCCCGTTCTCTGGCTCTATCTTCGGCGATTTCCACCGTATCTGCCGCAGCTAAACCTGTAACGACCGTTTTTCCCTCAATTTCGACGATCGCTTTCACAATATACTTGCCGTGATCGATTTGAACTAACTCGCTAATCAGGGCAACTTGGGGGTAACGTTGGCGTAACTTTTGCAACATGGTGACTTTTTCGAGTTCTTTTGTACTTATATTAGAATACTCTATCGCAATTCTGGAAAAATGTAGCAAGTTCTTGCTAAGATTAAAGGTTAGATAAAATTTTCAGTCCTAGGATTAGCCTTGCCCACAGCAACAAGATTCTACTAGGCTGAAGCTTCTGCCAGAAAGACTAGCGATCGCCAAAAAGTTTGCCGGTGTTCGCTATTGGCTTATACTAACGAAGGCTTCGATAATTCTCAGGGTAGGTTCGGGTGTTCGATGCTTGGTCAGTTTACCTTCACTGTCACCACCAGCGATCGCAATTACCCCGACAGAGATAATCTCTCGAGTCAATAGTTTAAATCAATCTTCCCATTATTAAGTATTTAAACTTAATTATTCACGATTCCGTCAGTGTCTTGTAAGTAAGGATTATTGTTAGATGGACTTCTCGATCGCCACACTCCTCTCTCATCTTAGTGATGATAAATTAGCTACGGGTAAACTTCTCGAAAAAAAACTGGGCTGCGAAGACGATCCCGAAAGCTGCGAAAAATTGCAAGTGATTCTCGATGCTTTGGAACGTCTGGGAATGGTTGTCAAAGAACGCGGGCGCTATCGTCGTGTGATCGAGGAAAATGTCGTAGAAGCAAAGCTGCGCTGTTCCAGCAAAGAATTTTGCTTTGCTATCCAAGATATCGAAGATGCTGATGACATCTACGTCTCGAAAAATCATTTAAGTAACGCTTGGAATGGCGATCGAGTTTTAGTCAAAATCATCCGCGAGGGAACCCGTCGTCGTTCCCCAGAAGGAGAGGTGAGATTAATTCTCGAACGAGCTAATCCTTCGCTTCTAGCGCAAGTAAAACAGGAAAATGAGCGGTTTGTGGCGGTTCCCCTGGATGATCGCCTGAAATTTACCCTTAATCTCCTCGAAAACGGTCAAAATCTCCAAGAAAACATCGATCACCTCGTTCATGTTTCCGTCCTCCGTTATCCCCTAGGGGAAATGCCTCCCATCGGTAAAGTTACTCGTGTTCTCGGTTCCACGGCCGAGGCCGCTGCCGACACCGATATCGTCTCCTGTAAACACGATCTACCCCATAATTTTCCGCCAGAAGCCCTCGAAATTGCCGATAATTTAGCGGATTTCTTCGATAGTGGCGAAAAAGAACAACTGCGAGATTTAACCCCACTCTTCACCTTTACCATCGAAGATGACAACCCCCTGGATTATCCCCCGATCATTGAAAATGCCTTTTCTTTAGAGAAAATCAACCAAAATCGCTGGCGAGTCGCCATTCATATCAGCGATGTGGCCCGTTACATTGAACGGGGCGGATTATTGGATAAAGTTGCCAAAAAACGGGGAACTGCCGTCTATTTAGGCGAAAAAGTGCTGCCATTAGTCCCGGCTGCCGTTACCAGTCGTTGTTCCCTGTCACCGCAAGAACAGCGCCCCGCTATTTCTATCCTCGTCACCCTCGATGACAAGGGGGAGCTAGTGGAGTACGAAATCACCCGCAGCCTCATCCAAGTGGATCAACATTTTACCTATCAACAGGTGCGCGATCTGCTCAGTGAAGAAGATAGCGAAGCTGCCCCCACCGATACCGTTGAAACCCTGAAAGATTTATTTTTTAGCGTTTGCCCCACCCTAAAATCCCAACGTCTGCAGCGGGGTAGTTTTGATATTCAATTAGACAAAATCTCTCCCTACAAAGACGAAGGACGGGGGGGGACTGTTCTCGCTTCTAATAATTTACCGGCCCGTTCTTTACTGACAGAAGTGGCAATTTTAGCCGGCAAAGTCGTCGCTGAACATTTGCAAGCTTTACACTTACCCTGTATCTACTGTGGACAATCGGAACCGGATTGGGATGAATTGGAGGATTTACTCAAATTAGCCAATAATTTAGGGGCAGAATTAAATTTAACTGCCGAGGAGGAGATTAAACCCAATGACTATCAAAATCTCACCCGCATTTTTTCCGCTTCCACATCGGTGAAAGTCCTCAATTATCTCCTGCAAGAAACTCTCAAATTAGTTAGATATAGCAGCCATCCTTTACAGCATTTTGGTTTGGCCTATCCTAGCAATTATACCCACTGTCTCTCACCCCTGCAAAGATATGCCGATCTTTGGGTACAACGGGTGTTAAAAATCTTATTAACAGAGGGGAAAGATCGCCGCAGCAAAATCGTCAAAGTCGGGGTTAATTTGGGCAGTAATAGCTGTCATGGACAGATTCATTGGAATATTCTCCCAAGTCAAATTCAGGAGGAGTTAGAAGAAGAAAGCCACCTCATTGTTTCCCATCTTAATGATCGCTCAAAAATTGCTGAAGATGCGGAAAAAGACCTAGAAGGATTGAAAAAAGCCGAGAAAATGAAAGAAAGAATGGGTCAAGTTTTTCGCGGCTTAATTACCGGTGTACAATCCTATGGTTTTTTCGTGGAAATTTCCGATTTATTAGTGGAAGGGTTGGTCCATGTTTCTTCTCTCAAGGATGACTGGTATGAATATCGCGCCCGTCATAGCTGTTTGGTAGGACGGAAAAATCGCGTTGCCTATCGTCTCGGTGATGAGGTGGAAGTGGAAGTAAAAGATGTAGACTATTATCGTCAGCAAATCGATCTAGTTACGGTTAGCGGTGGCAGTTCAGCAAGTTATGACGACTTAGAAGAAGATTAATTATGAATCAACCAACCACCGAAAAAATCGGGAAAACCCGCTTTATTCTGCCCTTTTTATGCGGTATTTTTCTCTTTTTAACTGGCTGTGTCCGTTATGATGTGGGCATTAATTTTCCCCACCAACACCACGGGGAAATTATTCAACATATCACCCTCGGACAACGTTTAACCAGTCTCAGTCAAACCGAAGCCACTAAATGGTTAAATAGTATCGAACAGAGGGCAAAATTACTTAAGGGGAAAACCGATCATATTTCCGAACGAGAAATAATTGTCACTATTCCCTTTAGTAATAGTCAGGAATTAGAGGAAAAATTCAATCAATTTTTTGATCCTAGTTCTTCCTTTAAAATCAAAAATTCCCCTAATACCGATGATATAAAGTTACTGCAACTAGATTCAAAACTGGCAGTGACAGAACAAGATTGGTTCTTTTTGACCCAGAAAAACTTAAAATTAACCGTTGATTTGCGGGCTTTAGGTGTGCTTTCCGAACAGGGAAATATTATCATTAGCCCCGGTTCTTTAGTCGATATCGACTTCGCTTTAAAGACTCCCTTAGCTGGTCAAAATCTTGAAGATGACTCAGGATTAAATCCCCCGGTAGAAAAAGTTGATGATCAGTTAATTTGGCATTTAAAACCAGGAGAAATTAACACCATTGCGGCAGCTTTTTGGGTTCCTAACTATTTAGGTATCGGCACAATAGTTATTGTTTTAATAACAGGTTTTGCCTATTACTTGAAATATAAACGCTTGCCCGGTGTATCCCCATCGACTTAAATTGAGAGGGCAACTATTGACCGGGATTTAATGATCAATGAGGGGAAAATTAGCCAACTCTAAAACTGATCTAAAAATTGGACCGCAATAGGGAAAATCTTGGCTAGGATCAAATCATAGTCACAATTGAGACTAGACGGGTTTCCCTTTTTTACTTTATTACTGGCAATTACAGTTATGGTTAGCAATATTCCCTTTTCTATCCCCGAACATAGCCTCGATCGAGATTGTACCACCCTCTCCCGTCACGTCCTGCAACAACTACAAAGCTTTTCCTCCGACGCGCAGGATTTAAGCGCAATTATGAGTCGGATTGCCCTAGCGGGGAAATTAATTGCCCGTCGTCTCAGTAAAGCGGGATTAATGGCGGATGTGCTAGGTTTTACTGGAGAAACCAACGTCCAAGGGGAATCGGTCAAGAAAATGGACGTTTTTGCCAATGAGGTATTTATCTCGGTTTTTAAGCAAAGTGGTTTAGTTTGCCGTCTTGCTTCCGAGGAAATGGATAAACCCTATTATATCCCAGAAAACTGTCCCATCGGTCGCTATACCCTACTCTACGACCCGATCGATGGTTCTTCCAATGTGGATATTAACCTAAATGTGGGTTCGATTTTTGCCATCCGTCAACAGGAAGACAATGATTTAGACGGAGAGGCGCGGGATTTACTGCAAAATGGTCGTAAACAAATCGCCGCCGGTTATATTCTCTACGGACCCTCGACTATTTTAGTTTACTCGATCGGTCGCGGTGTTCATGCCTTTGTCCTTGACCCCAGTTTAGGGGAATTTATCCTCGCCCAAGAGAATATTATTATCCCCGATCACGGTCCGATTTATAGTACCAATGAGGGCAATTTTTGGCAGTGGGATGAGGCAATTCGCGACTATACTCGTTATGTCCACCGTCATGATGGTTACACGGCCCGTTACAGTGGGGCATTAGTGGGAGATATCCATCGAATTTTAATGCAGGGTGGAGTTTTTCTCTATCCGGGTACTGTTAAAAATCCCCAGGGAAAATTGCGCTTAATTTATGAAACTGCCCCCCTTGCTTTTTTAATTGAACAGGCAGGAGGTAAAGCTAGTGATGGGGTGACAAATCTTTTAGATATCGTTCCCGATAAATTACACTACCGCACACCTTTAGTGATCGGTAGTGTCGAAGATGTTAAATTGGTGGAGTCTTTTATCGCTGATCGCCGTCATCGCGATCGAGTTTAACTTATAGTTTTATTTAGCGATTAAGTAAGTAGTTATAATTAAATTGAAGATAGATTTTGCGTCTGATCCCCCCTGCCCCCCTTGATAAGGGGGGTGCCGATCCCCCCTTAATCCCCCCTTAATAAGGGGGGCATTTGAGAACTTTTAACACCTACCTACTTAGGAAGCCAGATATTTTCCCTATCTTCTAACTGTTTTACGGTTTTATACCTAGTCTATCAGCAGTCAGCATATCCCTCGCCACTCTCACCGATATGGAAATTCAACGGGTCATCTTAAATAACATCGGGCTATTTGAAAAGCTGGAAATTTCCTTGGCGCCTACAGAGCAAAACCCAAGCAACATTACCGTTTTTGTTGGTAATAACGGGGCTGGTAAAACTGCTATACTAAAAGCATTAGCAACTTCTCTTAGTTGGTTTACTGCTCGTTTACTTACAGAAAAAGGGAGTGGTAACCCTATTTCTGAAGATGCCATATTTAATACTGCTAATGCTGGCAGCATTGAAATCGAAGTCTGGGATTCCTCCAAATCATTAAACAATCCTGATCAAAGCGATATTGACCATTATTTCAGATGGATTCTTGCAAAAAATAGAAAAGGACGTAAAGCCCAATATAATAGCAACCTTAATGACTGTACGCGCTTGGCCAATCGTTATCGTGATGCCCTCACCCATGATGACAAAACTAGCCTACCCCTAATTGCGTTTTATCCTGTCGAGCGTGTCGTACTCGATATTCCACTAAAAATTAGGACTAAGCATACCTTTTTGCAATTGGACGGTTATGATAACTCCTTAAGTCAGGGCGTTGACTTTCGCCGCTTTTTTGAATGGTTCCGAGAACGGGAAGATACCGAAAATGAATCAGGAGTTCCAGAAGACGTTCTCAACCAACTAAGACCAATAATGGCTGAAACCAATCAAGACGTATGGCAATGGTTAAACGAACGCAATGCCTCCGCTAAAGATCGGCAATTAACAGCAGTTCGCACCGCCATTGGCCGATTTATGCCCCATCTGGATAACCTTAGAGTCCGTCGTAAACCTCGTCTCTACATGGCAGTGGACAAAAATGGTGAAACCCTCAACGTCGCCCAACTTTCACAAGGCGAAAAATCCCTAATGGCTCTTGTTGGTGATATTGCCCGCCGTCTAGCCATGCTGAACCCTGCCTTAGAAAATCCTTTAGCAGGTGATGGTATCGTTTTGATTGATGAAGTCGATTTGCATTTACATCCCTCTTGGCAACGTCGCCTCTGCGAGCGCCTGACCGAAACTTTCCCAAATTGTCAGTTTGTGCTGACAACCCATTCACCTCTAGTGATCAGTGATTGTAAAAATGTTTTGATCTACACTTTAGCTAATGGCGAATTGCGACAGTTACCATCTCAATATGGGCAAGATGCTAATACTGTCTTATTAGATGTCATGAATACCAGCATTCGTAATGAGAAAATTGATACTGAATTGAACGATCTGCTAGATGCCATACAAGATTCAAAGCTAACCGAGGCTCAACAATTGCTGGCAGAATTAAGTGAGGAACTACCTGCCAATCATCTCGAATTGGTCAAAGCAAAACTACTGCTCCGTAAACAAGAATTGCGTCATGGGAACCATTAGTAAAGGGGCTGAACCTTATGCGAACCATTAGTAAAGGGGCTGAACCTTGTTGTTTAAAAGCTTGGAAAAGGAAGAACCCTCATGGGGCATACGATGATTTAGATAAAACAGAAGAAGGGAAAGTCGTTCGGGCAAAGATTCGAGACTATGCTCTTAATGAGCAGTTTTATCTTTGTGCCTATTGCTGCCAGCGAATCGAAAAAATTAATGCTTGCCATAATGAGCATATAGAAGCTCAAAAGCTAAATCCTAAACGTACGCTCGACTTTTCAAATATTGTTGCTAGTTGTAATACCCCTAATCAATGCGGTGATGCACATAAATCTCAACACCTACCCCTAACTCCCCTGATGACAGAATGTGAAACAGAACTGCGATTCAAAATTAGTGGACGGGTAGAAGGATTGAGCGATCGGGCAGCTGTCACGATTCGAGTTTTAAATTTGGGTGACCATGAAAAAAATAACCGTGCTTTGATCGAAACACGGAAGCAGTTGTCTAATGTTTTATTATGGGAAAATGGCATAAATCCAGATGACGGCTTAGAGGATGATGAAATATTAAATATATTAATCGATGACCTATCACAACCTCAGCAAGATCAAATGGAACCTTTCACTCCAGTAGTAATTAATATCTTGAGAAGTTGGCTCCAAGCTTAAGAGCAACCCTCTTGATAAATATGCTCTAAATTAAAACCTAAAACAGACAAATAACAACTGAAATGCAACGGACGGTTAAAAGAAGTAAGGCTCACCAGAATTCAAAAAAGCAATTTTAATAAAAAAAGCTGGCTCTTCTCGACTTTGTGTGATAATTTTTGCTTATGGAGTCGTGAAATGCTTATCGGGCAAGACTTTTAGGGCTATTTTGCGGATATTCTATCAGTATAGACCTCGTTTCCACACAGAAACCAGAAGAGCCAAAAGCTTTTTGCTTTGTTAGATTCCAGACTATTTAAGGGTTTAGGCTGATTTAAACTACTAATTTGCTATAACCAGTTTAGGAGAGCCAGAAAAGTTCAGGGATGGGATTAAAAGAGTGATTGTAATTCTGGACTCTACTCAAAGAAAAATATCCCAGTCGTCGGGTTATTATTGCCAGCAAAAATATCAAAGATTTCCAAAACATTACTGATTGCTCCCTCTGGCAAGATATACATTATTAAAGCGAAACCGCTTGCTTTTATTTTTTTCAATAATAATTATAGATCCAAAACAATCTATTTGCCACCCGAAAAATTCTTGATCAATAGGACTCGATCGAGGATAATTAGAGAAAGTATCTTTGCTGGTGAAATTGAGCTTTACTTTGTCTAGGAAAAACCTGCCTTAGACAAAGTAAAGATCAGAAAATCCTACACCATGGATACTCTAACGGTCGTGCGGTGCGCCAAACCCAACGGTTAAGGTGTTACCCATTGGATCATAATAAACGTTTACTTCTGCCATTTTTGTCTGATTAATTATAAGGTTGTAATGATTGGGTAGGAGCGAATTTTTTGGTCAACTGTAATAATGATTAAATCATTTTGGATTGCTTGACAAATTAGCAGTCTATCAAAGGGATCACGATGCAAGGGAGGTAATTTCATTAAATAGGCGATGCTTTCTTCATCAATCGTTAAACTCGCTATTTGATGGCGATCGCGTTGTTTGGGCAGATAAACTTCTGGTGATTCTGGCAAGGGAAGTTTACCTAATTGATATTTAATAATGGCTTCCCAGATGGAGGCTACACTTAAATATACGCTATTTTTAGCGTCTTTAATGGCATCACAAAAATCTTGTGAAAGTTGAGGATCTCCATTAAGAAACCAGAGAAAGATATGAGTATCGAGTAAAAGTCGCATGATTTTTATAAAGGGTTTTCAAAGTCCTGTAGGATTTCATCGGGTAAGGGATCGTCAAAGTCAGCAGGAACGGTAAATTCTCCTTGACAGAGGGCGTAGGGTCTAGGCGTTTTTGGCTCTTTTTGTTGATTCCTTCTGGCTTGGGTAAATAATAAAAAGTCAAGCAGTTCTTCAACAATTTCTTCGGAGATTTGAGATATTTCTTGGATCAGTCTTTCTCTAGTTGTCATTAGGTTTGCTCCTTTTAAGGTTGAATATTTAAGATTTGACGTTGTTGATTATTACGGCGATCGAGTTCTTGCTTAAGGGTTTCTTTTGTTATCGTTGGCATTCAATTTTTCTTGGCGGTCTAATTGCGGGAAATAGCTCTTATAACAGTATAGCTATTGGTTTGGCGGTTTTGGTCATTTACATAGGGTTTTCTGAATAATGGTAAAACCCTTTTAAAATAAGGCTTTTGACCTGTTAAAATCCGATGTTAGTGCCAGACAATCGGATTGGGACTCTCAAAAACCTTTTGAAAAATCTGGGAACGAGACGCATTCATTCCTTTAAGTGTGTCAATCTATTCTAGGGCTACAGAATTGGCTCCTTTATAAGCTTGGTTAAAGGCTACAAACACAGTTGAAAAAACTGCGATTGCCACCTTCATACCAAACAAGCGAAACCGCTTGCTTTTATTTTTTTCAATAATAATTATAGATCCAAAACAATCTATTTGCCACCCGAAAAATTCTTGATCAATAGGACTCGATCGAGGATAATTAGAAAAAGTATCTTTGCTGGTGAAATTGAGCAGATTAGTCTAGGAAAACCCTGCCCTAGACAAAGTAAAGATCAGAAAATCCTACACCATGAATACTCTAACGATCGCTTGGATAGTCGTTCCCTTTTTGAGCGGCTTTATTGGCTATTTACTGTCTCGCTGGGCTAAATATCTGTCCTTAATTACTTCTGTTATCTCTCTCGCCTATTCTCTCCTTCTATTTAGCCAATCCTCCCCCATAACCCTCAACCTACTGGATAATTATGGCGTGAAACTGGTAGCCGATCAGTTAAGTGCCTATTTTATCCTCACTAATGCCCTGGTGACGATGGCAGTTATTTTTTATAACTGGGAAAGTAGCAAAACCGCCTTTTTTTACGCCCAAGCTATCATTCTCCACGGCAGCATTAATTCTGTCTTCGTCTGTGAAGATTTTATTAGCGTTTACGTTGCCTTAGAAGTAATTAGTATTGCCGCTTTTCTGGTGATTGCCTATCCTCGCAGCGATCGCTCTCTCTGGGTTGCCCTGCGTTATCTGTTTATCAGCAATGTGGCGATGTTATTTTACCTTATTGGCGCAGTTTTAGTCTATAAAGCCAATAATTCCTTTGCTTTTGCTGGTTTAAAGGACGCACCTCCCGAAGCCTTGGCTTTAATCTTCATGGGATTATTAGTCAAAGGGGGAATCTTTGTCTCGGGATTATGGCTACCGATGACACACTCGGAATCGGAAACCTCTGTCTCGGCGCTGATGTCAGGGGTGGTGGTAAAAGCGGGCATTTTTCCCCTCCTGCGCTGTGCTTTAATCCTAGAGGATTTGGATGGACTAATTCGGCTTTTCGGGGTGCTAACGGCGATTTTTGGTGTACCCTATATGATTTTTGAAAAGGATAGCAAGCGGATGTTAGCCTTTAGCACGATCGTGCAGCTGGGTTTTATTTTAGCCGCCCCGGTAGTCAGTGGTTTTTATACCCTTACCCACGGTTTAGTTAAATCTTCCCTATTTCTATTAGCGGGAGTTTTACCCAGTCGCAATTTTAAAGAATTACAGCAACAATCGATCCCTAATTCCCTCTGGATTGCTATTGTTATCGCCAGTTTTTCCATCTCTGGATTCCCCTTATTATCTGGTTTTGGGGCGAAAGCGTTAACGATGAAAAATTTATTACCTTGGCAAGAGGTAGCCATCAATTTAGCAGCCGTAGGTACAGCGATCGCCACTGCCAAATTTATCTTTTTACCCCACGCAAAAGTTACCACTGGGAGAAAGTTAACCTTGAGTGGTTGGTTAGGAATAATACTATTGTTAACTGCCTTATTTGTAGCCAATGCTGTCTATTTCGATGCCTACAATCTGGGAAATATCAGCAAAGCTTTAGGGATTATTGCTATCGGTTGGGGGTTGTATCTAGGGATATTTAAAAAGCTGTCCTTACAATTATCAACAGCTTGGGAACAATTTGATAATCTCGTCGGTATGATGGCTGTTATATTAATGCTGTTGTTCCTTTCAATTCTAGCCCAATTAGCTCCCTCATTCCTAGCTTTTAGCTAATAGTAACTATAGATCTTCACCAATTCACCGATGATTCAAGGAAGAAGCGGCAAAGCCTGAGAATTTTTTGATCAATTGGGACTCGATCGAGGATAATTAGAAAAAGTATTTTGACTCATAACCAAATCTAATCAAGAAGCCCAGTGACGATTCCCCTGCTAGAGTTGTTTGTATTCGCCACCGTTTTGTGCGGATTTTTAGGAACATTCCTGAAAAAAAACTTAATCATGAAGATTATCGCCATGGATGTCATGAGTACGGGCGTTATCGCCTACTATGTGGTGATTTCTTCCCGTGACGGTTTATTTACTCCCATCCTCGGTACAGTTAAACAGCAAAATTACGCCGATCCTGTACCCCAAGCAGTGATTTTAACAGCGATCGTCATCGGTTTTTCCATTCAGGCGTTAATGCTGGTGGGAGTGATGAAATTAGCCAAAGATAACCCCACCCTCGACAGCAGCGAGATAGAAAAAAATAACACACCATGAATACTTTAACGATCGCTTGGATAAGTTTACCCTTTTTGATCGGCTTTATCATCTATTTATTGCCGCGATTAGACAAATATCTTGCTCTCGCCGCCACTATTATCTCTCTCGCCTATTCTCTCCTTCTATTTAGCCAATCCGCCCCCATAACCCTCAACCTACTGGATAATTATGGCGTGAAACTGGTAGCCGATCAGTTAAGTGCCTATTTTATCCTCACCAATGCCCTGGTGACCATGGCGGTGATCTTTTATAATTGGGAAAGTAGCAAAACCGCCTTTTTTTACGCCCAAGCTATCATTCTCCACGGCAGCATTAATTCTGTCTTCGTCTGTGAAGATTTTATTAGCGTTTACGTTGCCTTAGAAGTAATTAGTATTGCCGCTTTTCTGGTGATTGCCTATCCTCGCAGCGATCGCTCTCTCTGGGTTGCCCTGCGTTATCTGTTTATCAGCAATGTGGCGATGTTATTTTACCTTATTGGCGCAGTTTTAGTCTATAAAGCCAATAATTCCTTTGCTTTTGCTGGTTTAAAGGACGCACCTCCCGAAGCCTTGGCTTTAATCTTCATGGGATTATTAGTCAAAGGGGGAATCTTTGTCTCGGGATTATGGCTACCGATGACACACTCGGAATCGGAAACCTCTGTCTCGGCGCTGATGTCAGGGGTGGTGGTAAAAGCGGGCATTTTTCCCCTCCTGCGCTGTGCTTTAATCCTAGAGGATTTGGATGGACTAATTCGGCTTTTCGGGGTGCTAACGGCGATTTTTGGTGTACCCTATATGATTTTTGAAAAGGATAGCAAGCGGATGTTAGCCTTTAGCACGATCGTGCAGCTGGGTTTTATTTTAGCCGCCCCGGTAGTCAGTGGTTTTTATACCCTTACCCACGGTTTAGTTAAATCTTCCCTATTTCTATTAGCGGGAGTTTTACCCAGTCGCAATTTTAAAGAATTACAGCAACAATCGATCCCTAATTCCCTCTGGATTGCTATTGTTATCGCCAGTTTTTCCATCTCTGGATTCCCCTTATTATCTGGTTTTGGGGCGAAAGCGTTAACGATGAAAAATTTATTACCTTGGCAAGAGGTAGCCATCAATTTAGCAGCCGTAGGTACAGCGATCGCCACTGCCAAATTTATCTTTTTACCCCACGCAAAAGTTACCACTGGGAGAAAGTTAACCTTGAGTGGTTGGTTAGGAATAATACTATTGTTAACTGCCTTATTTGTAGCCAATGCTGTCTATTTCGATGCCTACAATCTGGGAAATATCAGCAAAGCTTTAGGGATTATTGCTATCGGTTGGGGGTTGTATCTAGGGATATTTAAAAAGCTGTCCTTACAATTATCAACAGCTTGGGAACAATTTGATAATCTCGTCGGTATGATGGCTGTTATATTAATGCTGTTGTTCCTTTCAATTCTAGCCCAATTAGCTCCCTCATTCCTAGCTTTTAGCTAATAGTAACTATAGATCTTCACCAATTCACCGATGATTCAAGGAAGAAGCGGCAAAGCCTGAGAATTTTTTGATCAATTGGGACTCGATCGAGGATAATTAGAAAAAGTATTTTGACTCATAACCAAATCTAATCAAGAAGCCCAGTGACGATTCCCCTGCTAGAGTTGTTTGTATTCGCCACCGTTTTGTGCGGATTTTTAGGAACATTCCTGAAAAAAAACTTAATCATGAAGATTATCGCCATGGATGTCATGAGTACGGGCGTTATCGCCTACTATGTGGTGATTTCTTCCCGTGACGGTTTATTTACTCCCATCCTCGGTACAGTTAAACAGCAAAATTACGCCGATCCTGTACCCCAAGCAGTGATTTTAACAGCGATCGTCATCGGTTTTTCCATTCAGGCGTTAATGCTGGTGGGAGTGATGAAATTAGCCAAAGATAACCCCACCCTCGACAGCAGCGAGATAGAAAAAAATAACACACCATGAATACTTTAACGATCGCTTGGATAAGTTTACCCTTTTTGATCGGCTTTATCATCTATTTATTGCCGCGATTAGACAAATATCTTGCTCTCGCCGCCATATTATCCTCTGGCCATTCCTTCCTTCTATTAGGCCAATCCGCCCCCATAACCCTCAACCTACTGGATAATTATGGCGTGAAACTGGTAGCCGATCAGTTAAGTGCCTATTTTATCCTCACCAATGCCCTGGTGACCATGGCGGTGATCTTTTATAATTGGGAAAGTAGCAAAACCGCCTTTTTTTACGCCCAAGCTATCATTCTCCACGGCAGCATTAATTCTGTCTTCGTCTGTGAAGATTTTATTAGCGTTTACGTTGCCTTAGAAGTAATTAGTATTGCCGCTTTTCTGGTGATTGCCTATCCTCGCAGCGATCGCTCTCTCTGGGTTGCCCTGCGTTATCTGTTTATCAGCAATGTGGCGATGTTATTTTACCTTATTGGCGCAGTTTTAGTCTATAAAGCCAATAATTCCTTTGCTTTTGCTGGTTTAAAGGACGCACCTCCCGAAGCCTTGGCTTTAATCTTCATGGGATTATTAGTCAAAGGGGGAATCTTTGTCTCGGGATTATGGCTACCGATGACACACTCGGAATCGGAAACCTCTGTCTCGGCGCTGATGTCAGGGGTGGTGGTAAAAGCGGGCATTTTTCCCCTCCTGCGCTGTGCTTTAATCCTAGAGGATTTGGATGGACTAATTCGGCTTTTCGGGGTGCTAACGGCGATTTTTGGTGTACCCTATATGATTTTTGAAAAGGATAGCAAGCGGATGTTAGCCTTTAGCACGATCGTGCAGCTGGGTTTTATTTTGGCTGCCCCACCGGTGAGCGGTTTTTATACCCTTACCCACGGATTAGTTAAATCTTCCCTATTTCTGTTAGTGGGAGTTTTACCCAGTCGCAATTTTAAAGAATTACAGCAACAATCGCTCCCTAATTCCCTCTGGATTGCTATTGTTATCGCCAGTTTTTCCATCTCTGGATTCCCCTTATTATCCGGTTTTGGGGCGAAAGCGTTAACGATGAAAAATTTATTACCTTGGCAAGAGATTATGATCAATCTTGTGGCGGTGGGGACGGCGATTTCCTTTGCTAAATTTATCTTTTTACCCCACGCAGGTGGCGAAAGCAAACAGAAGCTAACTATCGGTTTCTGGACAGCAATAATTCTGCTCCTTGCCGCCCTATTTTTATCCAATGCCGTCTATGTTGAAGCTTATAATCTACCCAATATTATCAAAGCTTTAGCTGTCATCGGTGCCGGGTGGTGGTTATATCTGGGAGTTTTCAAAAAGTTATCCATAAAATTATCGCGAGCCTGGGAACAATTTGATAATCTCGTCGGTATGATGAGTATAATGTTAGTTCTATTATTTTGGATGGTATTCGCATGATCGGACATATAATTCTGCGTTTAACTATGTGGTTTTTGCTCACCGCTAATTTCACCCCTGCTAATATTATGATCGGGGTTGCTATTGCTTTTCTTTTGCCCCGTAATTTCGCCTCTAGCGAAACTTTAGGCGATTGGTTAAAGGTAATAATTAAAGTCTTTATGGCTATTCCCCAAGCTTATAAGGAAGCGTTTGAAATCATCTTTCGTCCCCACAAGGAAGAAGAAATTATTTTCGAGAGAATTTCGGGTAAACGTTCACCCAGATTAGCTTTTTGGGATATATTTCTCATTACCTTTACCCCGAAAACTATCGTCACCGAATACAAGGAAAATGAGGGTTATGAAGTTCATGTAATTAAACGGAGTTCCCAGGGATGAATATTGTTCTCATTGCCATGATTGTCGCCCTATTAATTCCCCTTTATGAAGTGGCAAAAAATGATGACATCTGGCAAAAAATGGCCGCCTTTGCCAGTGCTTCCAGTAAATCATCGATTATTATTCTAGTGGTGTCAGTTCTGCGGGATGATTGGATGATTGGAGTGGTAGCAGTGATTATTCTCAGTGTCGGTAATGCTGGTTTTATGTTATTAGCACAAATTCTTAAACGATTGAACGAATCATGATTGACATTTTCAGTTATATCTGCATCGCTATCGGAGTTTTTTTCTGGTTTTGGGGAACGGCGCATCTTTTAGACAAGCGCTCGGTATTATATAAATTACACGGTCTATCTGTCGCTGATACTTTGGGTTCCATGGCGATTATTTTCGGGCTACTTTTGAAAGTTCCCCAAAATTGGCCTTTATTATTATTGGCAATAATTTCCCTAGCAATTTGGAACACCATGTTAGGCTACGTTTTAGCTTATACTTCTAGCGATCGAGAGTAAAATTAAAGATGAATGAAAGTTATCTCTATGTTATTGTTGCCCTCTTGCCTTTAACTGCGGCGATGGTGATGTTACAATCTAATCCCTACCAAGCTCTAGTAATTCGCGGGGTTTTAGGGGCAATAGCAGCCTTAGTCTATGCTTTATTAGGGGCAGCAGATGTATCTTTAACCGAAGCTTTGATGGGAACCATGTTAGCCGTAACTCTCTACGCGGTGGCGATTCGTTCCTCTTTAGTGATGCGTTTAGGAGTAATTGCCGAGGAAACCGATACGGTTTTAGAACAGTTAAAAACTCAACTACAAACGGTTTTAAGTAAACGTTTTATGCGTTTAGAATTAGTTGCCTACAGTGACAGGCAAGCTTTGCAACAGGCACTTATGGATAAGGATATTCATGCCGTCTGTATCCGTCAAGACAATCCAGAAACCATCCCCTACGAAACCACAATTAGATTACCCTATCTCTACGATATTTTTAAAAATGAATTAACGGCAGCCAACACGATTTTAACCTGTATTGAAACCCCAAAATTAGAGGAGAAACACTAATGAAATGGATTTACACTCTAGCCGCCATTGCCTTCGCTGTCAAAATGGTAATTATTCCCAATACTGCTTCCTCTGTATCATCCTTAGAAATTGTTAAATCCCTGGTGGACGACGGCGGTGTTCCTAATGCGGTTTCGGTGGTTATTTTTCGTAATCGTCTCTACGACACCATCTATGAAGTGGTTGTTTTTACCATTGCCATTATGGGGGCGAATTTTCTTCTAGCCACCGAAAAACCCGCCAGTAAAATCCATCAATTTACCGACCAACCTTCAATTATTTTAGCCCGTTTGGGGTCAACAATTGCCGCTTTAGTGGGCATTGAATTAGCTATCCGCGGCCATTTAAGTCCGGGGGGAGGTTTTGCCGCCGGAGTCGCCGGAGGTACGGCAATTGGTTTAATAGCAATTATCTCGTCTCCCGAATGGATGCAAGCAATTTATCGCCGTTGGCAAGCGGCAACATGGGAGAAAATTTCCGTCTTAGTTTTTATTGTTTTAGCCGCCATTACTCTCTCAGGATTTGAGTTACCCCACGGGGAATTAGGGGCGCTATTTAGTGGTGGTATTTTACCGATACTAAATATTTTAGTCGCCGTTAAAGTAGCTTTAGGTTCCTGGGCAGTAATCCTCGTTTTTATCCGCTATCGCGGTTTATTGTGAGAGGTTAATATCTATATCTATAGAACGTAGGTTGGGTTGAAGCATGAAACCCAACGCCCACTCATGTTACGCTACCGCTAACCCATCCTACAAATAATTGTGCCTCCCTACTTAATAGCTATAATTTATAGCTTTAGGTCAAAACTGGGGATTAACCGATGAGCATAACATGACTTGATGGTTGAAAAAATGCTATAGTAATTTTGTTGCCCTCCTCAAGAATCAATAGGCATCTAATGATTCTGCTAAAAGAACTCCCGAGGTAAAAATTATGGTTAACGTTATTCGCGGTTCTTCAGCTAAACCTGTATCTTCTCAAAGATTAGCTAAATATTTTGAGGAAAGAACAGATATAGAGGGAACATTGTATATCGGCTATCCTATTATTGGAACTCCCCAAGGAGGATATCAAATTGATGCTCTATTAGTCTCTCGTCAGCAAGGGGTTATTATTTTTAATATTGATGAGGGAAAAAATTATGATTTGGATATTGAAGGCACTCAAGACGAGAGCATAACCAAGTTAGAAGCAAAACTGCTGTCTTATAAAGAGCTTGTTCAAAAAAGAAAGCTAATGGTTAGCATTTCTGTAGCCACCTATGCACCGATTTGGAATAATTATCCAGAAGCAATTAACCGAGAGGAATATCCTGTTCTTATTAAAGATGAAGATCTTGATAATTTTATCAAGAAATGTCAAGGCAATGATTCTGAATATTTCGAGAAAGTCAACTCAGTTATACAAGCTGTTACAACCATTAGAAAAAAAGACGCTCGCAGTTATGTTGTTAAACGAGATTCTAGGGGAGCAAAGTTAAAAAAATTAGAAGATTCTATCGCTAATCTTGATGAAACTCAAAATAAGGCTGTTTTAGAAACCACTAAAGGTGTACAAAGAATTAGAGGTTTAGCAGGTTCGGGAAAAACAATTGTCTTAGCGCTGAAAGTAGCTTATCTTCATGCAACTCATCCCGATTGGAATATTGCTGTTACCTTCTATACACGCTCGTTAAAGGATCAATACAAAGATTTAATTACTCGGTTTAGTTATGAGCATAAAAATTCCGAACCAGACTGGGAAAAAGTAAAAATTATTCATGCGTGGGGAAGTCCTAAGATAGAAGGAATTTATTATGAGCTATGTAAACGACATAATATTGAATATTTAGGTTTTAGTCAAGCAGACAACCTAACATATTCGCATGAAGAACCTTTTGACTTTGCCTGTCAAAAAGCCTTCCGAGAGATTAAAAAATTTCATCAATATTATGATCTTATTTTAATTGATGAAGCTCAAGATTTTCCTCAAGACTTCTTAAGACTCTGCTATGAAATCTTGAAAGATGATAAACGTTTAGTTTATGCCTATGATGAGTTGCAAAGCTTAAATAGTAAAGTCATGCATTCTCCCGAAGTTATTTTTGGAAATGATAATCATGGTAATCCTAGAGTTAAATTGGAGAATTTACCCAGCGAACCCCAACAAGATGTGGTTTTAAATACTTGTTACAGAAATTCTCGTCCTATTCTGTCCTCTGCTCATGCTCTAGGTTTTGGAGTTTATTATCCACAGGGACTAATTCAAATGTTTGATAATCGTCAATTATGGCAAGATATTGGTTATGAGGTTGAAGAAGGAGAATTAAAATCAGGAGAATTTGTTAAACTGATTAGAACCCCCAAAACCAGTCCTAAATTCCTTGAAGAACATTCTTCTATCGATGATATTATCAACTTTAAATCTTTCGATAACAATCAGGAGCAATTTGAATGGCTAGTGGAACAAATTGCCAAGAATCTCAAGGAAGATGAATTAAGATGCCAAGATATTATGGTTATCCATCCAATACCTAAAAATGCTCGCAACGTTTTTGGAAAAGCTAGAGAAATGTTATTTACAAAAAATATTAATTCTCATTTAGCAGGCAGCACATCTTCTCCCGATGAGTTTTTTCAAGAAAACTCGATTGCTTTTACACAGATTTATCGTGCAAAAGGCAATGAAGCGGCAATGGTTTATTTCATTAACGCTCAAGAATGTTTATCTGGTTCACAAATTGCTAGTAACCGCAATATTTTATTTACAGCGATGACTAGAAGTAAAGCTTGGTTAAGAGTTATTGGTTATGGAGCAAATATGCAAGCTTTAGAGAGGGAATTTCAGGAAATTAAATCGAGAAATTTTGCTCTTGAGTTTACCTATCCAACCCCCGAAGAACTTCAACAAATGAAGAAGGTTTATCGAGATACTCTTAATACCAAGAGATATAAAAATGACAGGGAAAAGCAAGAATTAATTGCCAAGTTAAAAAGTATAGAATTTTCATCAGATGAAAAAAACGAAATTATCAAAATATTCCAAGAATAGTTAAGAAATGCTTAATGTTCAGAATATCTTTAAAGATGTTAAAAATTTAACGGCTAAATTGATAGAAGTAGGATTATCAAGTCAGCAGAACTTTCCGACTTTGAATAAATTGAGTCAAAATATTTCTGAGATTAGCTATGCCAATAGTTCCGACTTATCCATTGCCCTAAAAAATGTTGCCTATCAAGATATTTATGATGAGCTTGATCGCGGTAAGAATTATAATATTAAAATGATTGATGGAGCCTTGATTCAATTACTTTATCGCTTCCAAGGATCGCAGTTATTATCCCATAGACTAGCTTTCTTCTCATCCCCTTATTTAGAATCTTTTCAAAATGAGCCAGAACTATATGAAGAAGATGAGATATTTGCCGATATTATCGACAAAAATATTGTAGCTGTACCGATTAGATTTGATTACGATCCTGATAATTTTCAAGAGATTCATCACCCCAGATGTCATCTCACCCTAGGACAATTCAAAAACTGCCGAATTCCAGTGTCCTCCCCTTTAACACCCAGCATATTTATTGCTTTTATCCTTCGTAACTTTTACAATACAGCCTATCATCTATATTCCGAGCAGATCAATTTTAACAATCAGCGATTTCCAGAAACCATAACTGAAATAGAAACGAATATACTACATTTTGCTATTAAATCTCCCTCTCTATAGTCCCTATTGGATTTACCCTCATACAGTTCAGCGAAACCTCGAAATTTTTTCTCAAAAAAGCTTGACAAAATCCCTCAACTTGCCTTATACTTTCTAGTATAATGGGAATCCGTGCCTGCCTGCGAACAGCTATTTTTTCAAGGAATAAGGAGTCAGGGAAAATAAAGACTCCTTAACTGAAGACAGTTTATTTGTGGAATTGGTGCAGTAGGTTGCGAAACTCCGGAAAACTAATCTGATTATCGCGACCGGTATCGGCCTGTTGTAACATAGCTTCGATTTCCTTGTCTGTCACCCCCGGTTCGATCGCCTGAAGACAAGCTTTTAACTCCTCAAGGCTAATTTGTCCCGAACCATCACTATCGAATAGCTGGAATCTTTCCAATAAAATTCTTTCCTGTTGATCACGATCGCTGTCACTACTAAAAGATAGACGATCAAAGACCTGAAAAGCGCGGGCGATATTTTGCCATAATTGACGGGACAGAGGACGATGGAGAATCGTTTCCTCCTCCTGACCGGTAACTCCGTACTCCCGACGCAAAGACTCGACAGTTTCCGTTTCCGAGGCCGGCAATTCCGTCAATAAATGCTTGATCGCCTCCCTGGAACTCTTACCGGTTAACACTTGCAGCAATTCTGACCCCACCCGGCGATCGGGGTCTTTTTTCCAAGTCACCAACAAACTTTCCAACAAAGCATCGCGGTAACTCTGCAAACGCAACCAATCCTCGCGACTATACTGCTTGTCCGGATCGAGAAGTTCGGCCGATTCCACACCCAACTCCGTTAGAATTGCCTGATGTTCGGCCTCGGTAATCGTCAACTCTAAGCGCATTTGTTCTAGGATTTCGAGGCTGTGGCCGAAGTCAGTATATCCCTCCTCCAAAGCCTCTTTTAACAAGGCTTTATAGGCTTTTAAACACTTCTGGTGTGTGAAATCCGGCAGTATCTTGGCTAACACATACACCTCATCCGCGTCCAAAGCTTCCAGCGATCGCCGATCAAGATATTTAGCCGTATCGAGACCCAGTTTACCCAACTGTTTACGCAATCTTCCCGCTAGTCCTTCTCGTTGGTAACGGCCCGGATCCCTTGTCCAGGTGCGATATAACCATAAACTACTCAAAACAGCCGGTAAAATATCAGCGAAATAATACCAAAATTTTGGCAAAAGATTAATAAAAGGACGACCAGCGAAAATAAAGAAGAAATTGAAAATCAGAAAAGTTCCGACAGTAAAGACGCGGTGACGGATAATTTCTGTAGTTAAAGGCGACTTTTTGCGAATTCTATCGACTTTGTAGGCATTTTCAACTTTTTTACCGAGAAAGTAACCCAAAAAAGTGCAGATTGCCAAAGTTAAGGGAACAGCTACCAGCTTCGGAATCGCAATTGCCTGACCAGCAAGATAAAAACCCGGTTTAAAGAGGGATTCTAGTTGATTTTCTTCGTGCGCCCAAGCTCCAGAGAAATAATAGTCCCAATTGCCAGCATAGAGATAATAATAGATAGCATAGCCAAAAACTAAGCCAAAATAACCGTAATAAAGCCATTGGCGATCTCTGTTGGTTATCCCATCCCAATAGGATCTTTCCGCATCGATATCGATACAGGGACTCTGACAGGCAACACAGGCACTTTGTTCGCTACCATCTTCCCGGACAATACGACACATAGATTGAGTAATCCCACCGCGACTGTCTTCGTGAGCGGTACTATTTAGTAAACCCCTCGGTTCACCGTAAATCCTTTCCACTGGACTCATGGGACAGAAATAGTTACACCAAGATTTGCCCCCATACCAATAACCCACAAAGATCGCCACTAGAATAGTAAAGATTAAAAAGCTGCCTAAGACTAAGCGATCGGAATTATCAAAGAGAATCCGTCCGCATAAACCCAAAAATAACAGACTTAATTGTAGATAGAGATAATTCCGAGCTAAAAAAGAGTTTTTCGGCACTTTATAGATTTCATAGCGGACTTTCCCCGATTTATCGGTGTATTTTTTCTGACGCTGTTTACCCAAAGCGCGCGGTATTTGAGAAAGAAAGGATAAAGGACAGATACGCCGCCAGAGTTCGTGACCGAATACTAATAAGATAAAAATGCTACTAGGAACCACTATTCCCCAAAAAATCGGCGCAGCTAACTGATAGGAGGATTGGGGTAAGCAAACTCCCTGGACTTTAATGCACACATCGGGAGCAACTCTCAGGGGACTAGAGAGATTATTAGTATCGGTTAATTGTGCCGAAATCGGGTCAAAAAACAGAGAAAATATCAGAATTAACCAAGCGATGGTAACAACCCATCGCAGATAGTGCATTGATCGTTCGGGAATTTGTGCAAACATAGGTCTAAGTAGTGACGGAGAAGAGACTTTTAAGGGAGATTAGGGCTTCAATCCTCGAATTATCAAGCTTTTACTTTAATAGCGGCGAAAAACTTGCCTTTTTGAGAGACTGCATTGCCTTTTTCTACCCCCGAGGAAATTCCCCTTCAGGCAGCAGGGTGCGGCGTTGACAAATTAACAGTGATCCAGTATATGTGGGAAAATTGTCTTAAAATATTATCTACGCTGCTACTATCACTAGACTAGAACATTAAAGAGCGTATTGGCTTAATCCTTCTCAAAAGTTTAAATTCTATGGCTGAAAGCTTGAACCATAAATCCGAAAAACCCTCTCCTCCTCCCGTCCCCCAAGAAAACCCTTGGCTAGAAGCAGTTAAAACCATTGTCACGGCTGGAATTTTGGCTTTTGGCATCCGCACTTTTGTGGCCGAGGCCCGTTATATTCCCTCTTCTTCCATGGAACCCACTCTCCAGATTAACGATCGCCTAATTATCGAGAAAGTTAGCTATCATTTTCAGAAGCCAGAACGGGGTGATATAGTGGTTTTTAGTCCGACAGCCGCCCTGAAAGCTCAAAATTTTCAGGATGCTTTTATTAAACGGGTGATTGGACTGCCGGGGGATAAGGTGGAAGTCAAAAACGGTCTAGTTCACGTCAACGGTAAAGTTTTAGCGGAAAAGTATATCGCCGAAGAACCTAATTATACTTTCGGACCGGTGACAGTTCCCCCCGATCAATATTTGGTTTTGGGCGATAATCGCAATAATAGTTATGATTCCCACGCTTGGGGCTTCGTTCCCCGGGAAAACTTAATCGGTCGCGCCGTGGTGCGTTTTTGGCCCTTCGATCGTCTGGGAGGACTTGACAACCCCGACGCTGCCATAAATCAGAATTAATGTCAAGAAAATTTAGTCATTCTCAATAAATTCTAGACATTCTTGACCGGTGAAAGCCTCCACTGGTCTAATATTGGTCTTCTCAATCCCGATCGAAATGACTAGAGATTTTTCAGTATTATGAGGTACAGTAACTAATATCAGTTATCAGTTTTTTAGCCATCAGCTTGTTTCTCCCTCTTCCCTAAAACTGGAGACTTTGTATCTCACCAGTATCAGAATTGCGACAATATTTGGAAAACTTTTGTAATTATAGTTTTCTATAAATCTAAATTTTCAATATTGCTTTGGGCCATAGACAAATGCTCAAGATCCAGTTGATCACTCTCAACATAATCTTTTGCGGTCATATCTTCTAAGCTTACTACTAAACCATCAGACTGAAAACGTCCAGAGTTAGGTAATAAATTTAACCACTTGTCTAGCCATTTGTCCCATCCAATGTCATTATAGTCCTCTTGTTCTTCTTCACGAATAAAATAAAACATAAGTTCAGGATTTTCATCATTCCACGAAGGTCTTGCACTAACTCTAATTTCCCGCAAAGCTCGTAAGGCTTCCCCTTCATCACTTTGTTTAGTATGCTTATCTTGCATCCGGTTTTGAAGTTTACTGACAAATTGAACAAAATCATCTGGAAAAGCAAAACGAATTCTTTTTCTTGCTATCGCTTGTCTTAAGAGTCTTTTTTCTTGATCAGTTACACAACCCTGTTGACGATTCCATTGTAAGATCAATGCTTTTTCGACTGTCATTACCCTATCGAGATCAGCTACTAAGTTTAGTTTGGCAACTCCTTCAATGTAAACGTATTGAGGTCGTCTGCCTTTTTTTATCTCACTAATTTTTTCAGCTTCAATTTCTACCAGAGGAACAACTTCTAGAAAAGGACGTTCACAACAAGAACGGACAATATCGCAAGTTTGTGTAACAACAACTAGACCTTTTACTTCCGATTCTACAAGATCATTTTCTTCAGCATCTTGCTTTGTAGAATCAGGTGTAAGAGGAAATTGAGGATTAAATCGATGAACAAACCACTGTTCTCCTAAAACAAAATCCCCTTGACACCATGTTTGTAACTCATTGTTAATGAGATCAATCTGTTTGCTTTCCACTGCGATTTTGACCACTCCTCAATGTTTTAGCAGGTCTAGAACGTCCAACATCATGATGAATAGAATCTTGTAAAGCATCAATTAATATCTCCGGTGGTAAAGGCCTACGAAGCTCACTCTCCTCCTCAGACAAAGGTCTTAATTGCGGTCTTTTGGGTGGATTACCACGCCCAAGATTCTCTCTTACTTTATCATATTCTCCTGATATTAATTGGTCTAAAGGCAGTTCCCCATCAGCATTAGGATTCAATAATAACTTACGGTTAAGACTTGCACTTCCTCGATCAATATATCTAATCACTCCCAGTAATCTATTTAATTTCTCCTCATTGTCACTAGCTAGAGGCTGTCCACTTGCCCAAAAATGAATGCTTCGACGTGAAACATTAAATAGTTTGGCAACTTGCTCCCAGGTCAGTCCACTGGTTTTTCTGAGTTCATTAATCGCTTTTTGACTATCTTGAAAAAGATGAGGATTGTGCTTCGGAACAACTATTTCGCTATTAGTTCTTTCTGAAATCGCTAGTAACTTTTGAGCGGCAAGATTATCATAGCCAATGGTACTGGATTCCGCAATACCAGGAATCATTCTAAATCGTTTTTGAGGATTGATTGAGCCAAAAGTATTTGAACGTTCAATCACTAAGTTACTCATTGTTCACCTCCAAAGCGTCTTAGAAATTCTTCGGTTACTGACCATCTAAAAAAAGTATAAATTCTTTCAGAAAATCGTTTTGCATCCTCTAAAATTTTTTCAACGTCAAATTCTTGATTCTCTGAAATAGACATATCTAAATCAAGAAACCAACTCGGTTGATCAATCGGTTCAAGGACATTTGGATCAAAAGTAGCGTTACTGGGAATCAATCCCCATCTTGCTACAAGTGTCCCTTGGGTATTAGGTAACTGAAACAGAGATTCATTATAACTTTGAAGAATATGTTCTTGAAATGTTGACGCGGTGATATTTATCAGTTCTGATCTGACTAAATTAGAAATATTCCCTACATCAATACCCTCAATACGATCAACATATCTAATACCGATTCGCTCAACAAGGTTGGGTTGAATATGTTCATTAACCGCAGTTAAAACTTCTCTCATTCGCTCTAAAAAGTCCTGACGACTGACATACTTTGATGTGTCTAAGGCTACAAAATTAGACGCTAATGAGACTCGCCAATGATTATTGGCATCTGTAAATTGCCAGATAACCTCAGCTTGAGATCTGACGGCATCTTTTTCTTGATTATCAAAAGTTAATTGATAAGTTCGTTCCTGCCGTAACTTAGGATACTTTGTTCTAATAGCTTCCTGAAATGGAGTCACAAATTTCCTATCCTCAACGGCCAGAATTTGTGGGAACCGTACTTGTCCAAGCACACACACTAGAGGTGCATTAGTTAAGTGAACCTCTGGAGGAGTTGGATCGATCAGTGGATTGTTAATATCGACCACTTTGGACATTTTAGGCTATTTATCTCCTATATTAAGCGTTTTTAGCTAATAGAACACAATAACTATCGGAAGAACTGTTCTGCATCTCCATTGTACGGCAAGACTGTGAAATAACCAGTGAAGTTTAAGAATTGCTATATTTAATTTTCCGATCGATTCTCTCTCTACACCTTCCCCCTCTCTCTGCGAGATGGAGTGGTTGATAATGCCATTAACCCACCCCATTTCCACAGAAAAGGGCTAAATATAAAAATTCCCCCTAGTTTTAGGGGGATTCGGCCATCTATTTGAACATATTACTCACGGAATTGTCCTCATGAATGCGCCATATGGCCTCACCCAGAATCGGGGCAACCGGCAAGACTTTCAGTTGCGGGAAAAGATGTTCTTGGGGGACGGGAATCGTGTTAGTAACGATCACCTCCTCGACTATGCCACTGGATAAACGCTCGATCGCAGGACCAGAAAAAACCGGATGGGTGGCACAAGCATAAACCTGTCGCGCCCCCTTGGCTTTCAGTAACTGCGCCCCTTGAGCGATCGTACCGGCCGTATCGATCATATCATCGACTAAAACCGCCGTTTTATCCTTAACATCGCCGATCAAGTTCATCACTTCCGCCACATTATGGGTTTGCCGGCGTTTATCAATAATTGCTAGGGGAGCATCATTGAGTTTTTTGGCAAAAGCCCGCGCCCTGGCCACCCCACCCACATCGGGAGAAACCACGACGATATCGGGTAATTGTTTACTGAGAAGATAGTCCACCACCACTGGGGAACCGTAAACGTGATCGAAGGGAATATCGAAATAACCTTGAATTTGGGCCGAATGCAAATCCATGGCCAACACGCGACTTGCCCCCGCTTCCGTGATCAGATTAGCCACCAGTTTAGCGGCGATCGATTCCCGGCCGGCGGTTTTGCGATCGGCGCGAGCATAACCATAATAGGGAATTACGGCGGTAATTTGTCGGGCAGAAGCACGACGACAGGCATCAATCATGATCAACAATTCCATCAAATGATCGTTGACGGGATTGCAACAGGGTTGAATTAAATAGACATCACAGCCCCGGATCGATTCCTGAATCTGGATGTACAATTCACCATCGGCGAAACGTTTACGAATCATCGGACCCACATCCATGCCCAGATAACGGGCCACCTCTTGGGCAAGAGATACATTAGCGGATCCCGAAAAGAGACGAAGACGATTGCTGTCCGACGCGGCGGGAAACATCGGATGTCGCATCAAAGTAGCAGAATAGCTCACAGCAGATTCTTTACCCTCAAACTCAAGGCACTTTTTTCTATCATCTCAGTTTTGTTGAAAATCTGAGTGGATTTCTTTGTTAGATATTGCCGCCGGATTTTGTCAAAACCGATTAACGTTTGGCTAACTTTTTCACCGGTAATTTACGCAGACGGATCGATTTCGGGGTAATTTCTACCAACTCATCCGGTCCGATGTATTCGAGGGCGCGTTCGAGACTCATATCCACGGGGGATTGTAACTGAACCAATTCATCCCCGGTGGCGGAACGATGGTTAGTTAACTGTTTAGTTTTGCAGATATTGATCTCCACGTCCTGAGGCCGGTTGCTTTCGCCGATAATCATGTTTTTATACACTTTTGTCCCCGGAGTAATAAAGAATACTCCCCGGTCCTCGGCGTTTTTGAGGGCGTAGAAAGTGGCCACTCCTTCCTCAAAGGCAGTAATCACGCCATTGTAACGGGTGGCCAATTCCCCGGAGAAAGGACGATATTCGAGAAAACTATGGTTCATAATCCCCTCACCGCGACTCAGACGGATAAATTCGCCCCGGAAACCGATTAAACCTCGGGCCGGAATCACGAATTCCAATTGAGTACGGCCATTGCTGCCCGTCTGCATATCCTGCATTTCCCCTTTCCGTTGGCCGAGACGTTCGATACTGGAACCCACCGCTTCTTCGGGTACATCTAAAACGAGGTATTCGTAGGGTTCACAGGGTTGACCGTTAATTTCCCGGTAGATAACTTGCGGCTGCGATACTTGGAATTCGTAGCCTTCCCGACGCATGGTTTCGATGAGAATGCCTAAATGCAGTTCTCCCCGTCCCGAAACTAGGAATTTCTCGGCAGAATCACTTTCTTCCACCCGCAGGGCGACGTTAGTTTCTAATTCTCGCATTAGACGATCGCGAATTTGCCGCGAGGTGACAAAAGTGCCTTCCTGACCGGCAAAGGGAGAATCGTTCACCGAGAAGGTCATTTGTAGGGTCGGTTCATCGACTTTAATTAGGGGTAAAGCTTGCGGGTCATCGGCTAAAGTTACGGTTTCCCCGATGTTAGCGTCGGCAAAACCAGCCACGGCGACGATATTACCGGCGCTGGCCTCGTTTAGTTCCACCCGTTTAAGACCTTCAAAACCAAGAAGTTTTGTTATTTTACCCTTGACAACCGCGCCCGTATCCTTTACTAAAGCTGCCTGTTGACCAGCTTTAATTACGCCGTTATGGATGCGGCCGATAACGATGCGTCCTAAGTATTCCGAGTAATCGAGGGTGGTTACTTGCAGCTGTAGGGGTTTGTTAACGTCCCCGGCCGGTGGTGGAACGTGGTGTAAAATCGCCTCAAACAGGGGCTGCATATCTTTGTCTTCGTCTTCGAGGCTTTCTTTGGCGAATCCTTGCATCCCGGAAGCGAACAGAGTAGTAAAATCACATTGGTCGTCATCGGCACCCAGTTCCACAAACAGATCGAAAACTTTGTCCACGGCTAGGTTAGGATCGACGTTAGGGCGATCGATTTTATTAACCACGACAATCGGTCTTAATCCCTTTTCTAGGGCTTTTTTCAGCACAAAACGGGTTTGGGGCATCGGCCCCTCGTTAGCATCGACAATCAGGATACAACCGTCCACCATACCTAAAACCCGTTCCACTTCGCCACCAAAGTCGGCGTGACCGGGAGTATCGACGATGTTAATCAGGGTGTCTTGGTAACGAACGGCGGTGTTTTTGGCCAGAATGGTGATACCGCGTTCTCTTTCGAGGTCATTGGAATCCATGACGCAGGTGGGTACATCTTCCCCTTCTCGAAAGATTCCCGACTGTTTGAGGAGTGCATCGACGAGGGTGGTTTTCCCGTGGTCAACGTGAGCAATGATAGCAACGTTACGGATAGGCAGAGACATAAAATATTGAAGTAGTCTTAGGTTTATTTTTACAAGTAAACATTTCTTAATAATTCTAGCTTAGACTGACCAGCACCGTTAGCAAATCTTTATTTTTCCTTGGTTTCCCATCAGCAAGCTCTACTGCTTACTGTTGACAGGCCCCCCAAACCCTAGGCAAGCAACCCACCCTCACAGGAGTCCAGACGATAGAAAAGACGACTGGAGGCAGGGGGTAGGGGTAAATTAAAGCTAGAGTGAAAATCCTCTTGAACTTTGTAGGTTAAGCGGGGGGAAACTTGGCGAACAATTTGCGTCAACAGTTTATCACCGGTTTTTTGGAGAATGGGACGGGGAATCTTATAAATAAACTTGGGAAACTTAACCATAACATCCATACGCAGTTCCCAGGTGACTTGGGTGATAACCGCCGGAATATCCCGTCCCTGTTGCCGAAAAATTGCCTCTATTTCCCGACTAGGAGAAGATAGGGGCATTTCCTCTAGTTTCATAATTGCCTGATAATCCACTAGATAGCCTAAAAACGGTTGATCGGGAATGGGAACACTGCGAGTATGATAGACTCCATTGACGGGCAGCTCCAGAACCACAGCGATTTTCGGCTCCAGTTCATAGCCAAAAGCTCCATATTTACCGATGGTGATAATATAACCATTCTCACCGAAGGGCAGAGTTTTCATCGGTTCGGCACAACGACAAAACCAACCTTCGTGAGCGCCCAGATAATCGGCAACCTTGTCCTGATTGCTATACATATCCATGGCTCCGGCAAAACGGGTTTGAAAACCGAGAAATTGATTGTCTTCTTTGACTTCTACAGATTCGCGAGCTAGGGAGTTAATGAGGGGACGCTGCATGACTTATAAACCTGGCAAATGATAGTACTAGAAACATTTGGGGATTAACCGCCAAAGGATCAGGGAAATTTGTAGAATCGAGATTAGTGTAACGTATTGTTAAAAACTATTAGGTCAAGAAGCGATGAAAGCATTTGTAGCAGGAGCCACGGGGGAAACGGGACGGCGAATTGTTGCCCAATTAGTCGAACGTCAGATTCCCGTCCGCGCTTTGGTGAGAAACCCAGAGAAAGCGGCGGAAATTTTGCCCGCAGGGGTAGAAATCGTCGTCGGAGATGTGCAACAGGCCGATAAGTTAGAGGCACTCATCGCTGATTGTAGCGTTTTGCTATGCGCCACGGGAGCCAGACCGAGTTTTAATCCCACGGAACCTTTGTTAGTGGACTACTTGGGAACTAAAAATCTCATCGATGCCGCAAAAAAGAAAGGAATCGAGCATTTTGTTCTCGTTACTTCCCTCTGTGTATCTAACTTTTTCCATCCCCTCAATCTCTTTTGGTTAATTTTATTCTGGAAAAAACAAGCGGAGGACTATTTAATCAATAGTGGCTTAACCTACACGATTGTGCGCCCCGGCGGCCTCAAAAACGATGATAATCTTAATGCCCTTAAAATGTCATCCGCCGATACCCTGTCTGAGGGCAATATTCCCCGCACGAAAGTGGCTTCCGTTTGCGTAGAATCCCTATTTTATCCCGCCGCTAACAATAAAATTCTCGAAATTGTTGCCCCCCCAGACGCTCCCAATCTCGATTGGCCCCAATTGTTTCAAAGTGTCACCTAATCAGTAATCAGTAATCAGTAATCAGTAATCAGTAATCAGGGATAAAGATGAAGATAAATAAATAAATAAATAAATAACTAATTAAGTAGGTGGGTGGAATTAAATATAAGATGAACGTAGGTTGGGTTGAAGTATGAAACCCAACCCCCGCTCATGTTACGCTACCGCCAACCCATCCTACAAATAATCGTGCCTCCCTAATTAATTAACTTAGGCTCTCCTAGACTGCTTATAGCAAATTAGTAGTTTAAATGAGCCTAAAGCCTTAAATAGCCTGGAATCCAACAAAGCAAAAAGCTTTTTTTATTAAAATTGCTTTTTCAAATTCTGGTGAGCCTTACTTGGCAAAGCTTGCGTCGATTATTTTTTGCTAATATATCATAACTACTCTAGAAGAGTTTTAACTTAAAACTTACATCTGATAACTGATAACTGATAACTGATAACTGATAACTGATAACTGATTTAGTCTGATTTTGATCGGGAGAGAGAATTTCAATCAGCCAGTCAGGAGCGATCGCAAAATTATTTAATACTTTTCCATCGGCATCGCGGGGAATATTTTCCCAGAGAAAAACTGAAACATCAGGAACTAGAGAACGACTGCCAAAAGTACAACGCAATTCGGGATAAGCACGGGCAATTCGTTGGGGTTTTAGACTGGCGTTAATAGCTGGAACTAAATCACCTTGAATAGTGCTATGTTTACCCTGGGGCATGGGTTTAGGAATAATTTGACCGTCAATAAATTCCTTGCGGGGTTTAGTTTCTGGTAATTGCAGAAATTCCCTTAGTGTCAGGGAATTATTAACAGTGACAACCATAAAATTTTTTTATTGATCGTTATGATCGTTAATTTTATCGCAATTTCTCCAAGCAGAGAAGATCAAAACAGTTATATAGGGCTGGCTGAATAAATCTAAAAACCTTGTTGGGTAAGACTTTTAGACCTTTTGTCAATCAAAAAGTACTGGCTCTGGGAGTGATCGGGGGGAAATTTAGGCACTTTTTCCCTGAAAATTAGGTAATTGGCCACCTCAAAACTGGTAAAACCCCACACCCCACACCCCACACCCCACACCCTGCCCCCAGGAAAAACTTTTTGCCGCAAACCCTATATAAAAATGTCCGTCACATCGCCGGCACCGGCTTGGGTTTGGTGGTAGTGCAGAAATGCGTGGAACTACACGGAGGCTCGATCGAAATTGCTAATATCCCCGGTAATGGAACCACTGTCACGATTCTATTACCGAAAGTGGCCTGAAAAAAATCGGAGCGAGAATGATTCTCACTCCCTACCAATCACGATATGAGGGGAAAACTTCTGGGGAAGAAATTAGAAAACATCACCTAGACGGGCATATTCTAAAATTGACCGGCTAAGAGCATCGCGATCATCGCGGGTGAGGTAATAATTCCGGCCGCCGATATCATTGAGAAATCGCAGTAGGGCAAGACAAGCGGACTCTAGATCCGCTCTGTGTCGGGCAGCCGCTAAAGCTTGTTCAGAGGTGGCATAAACTAGGCAATCGCTAATTCCTTCCCTGCCATCCACTCGCCAACATTGAAAAGAATAACCCTGCATTTCTAGGATCAATTCAATCTGCCAGCCGTGATAGTCAAATCGCGTATAAATCATTTCAAGCAGCCCCTTTTAGGAGAGGAGAGTCACAGGTTTGACCGCTCTGATTGTCTAGAAGCCCTGCACCTGTCTAACTTTCTAATTTAACGGGTGATTATGGAAACCCTCTGCAAACTTCGTGCAGATTTCGTGCAGAAATGATTTTGTCTACTGTCCCAAGGCAGATATTACTTTAAACGATAACCAAGACCGTGAACGGTTTCAATAAAGTCTTCCGGCGCACCGAGGGATTTTAGCTTGTGACGAAGACCGCGAATATGGGAAGTAACGGTTTCCTCGGCCGGAGAATCGTCCAAAGACCAAACTCGCTCAATAATACCCGATCGACTTAAGACCCGGCGCCCATGGGTAACAAGTAATTCTAAGAGAGCGAATTCCTTGGGGGTGAGGGAAAGAAGTTGACCGTTATAACTGGCCTCGTGGGTACTGGGATTTAACTGCAACCCCCCCCAAGATAATAAAACACTGCTGGTGCTGCTGCCACGCCGGATCAAGGCCCGAATCCGCGCCATTAATTCGCCCAAATCGAAGGGTTTAGTGACATAATCATCGGCCCCTGCGTCTAATCCGTCGATTTTATCGATTACCGTATCCCTTGCGGTTAATAATAGGACGGGAACGGTGGCATTAGCAGAGACGGGATGATGGGATTCCGCTCGTCGCAGACGTTGACAGAGCAAAGTTCCGCTTAATTTGGGCAGGGTGACATCGAGAACTAAAAGGTCATATTTGCCTAATTCTAGCCAATTCCAGCCTTCTTCTCCGTCTCTAGCCACATCGACAACGTATTGTCGCTCGCTCAAGGCCTCTCGCAAAATCTCGGCTAGTTGCATATCATCTTCTACTACTAAAATTCGCATGGTCTAGACTTGACACTCCCGCCGTTAAGCTGACGCTGTGACGGGGGATTCTTGATTCACCCCAAACCCGCTTTTCGGTACAAGTACCAACGAGTCTTACAGTTTCTCCCCAAGCTTGAAATTCCGACTGTCCATCGGTATTTGTTGACAGTATTCTCATACCTTCTTCCCTTACATTCTTGGCGGCGTTTTCATCTCTATCGTGCTGCGTCTTACATTCTGGACAAATCCATTCACGAATACTGAGAGTCAATAAATCATTTTTAAATCCACAGCAAGAACAGAGTTTTGTACTCGGATAAAACCTGTCAACTTCTACAAGTTTTCCTCCCTCTCTTTTTAGCTTGTAGTCCAAGAAATTAAGCAACATACCAAAACCAGCGTCATGTATTGATTTGGCTAATTTAGTCCTTGCTAACCCTTTAATATTCAGATTCTCGGCTACAACGATTTGGTTTTCATCGCATAACTTTCTGGAGAGTTTATGAAGAAAATCCTGTCTAGTATTTGCTATCTTTTCGTGAACCTTGGCTACCTCCTTAATGGCTTTTTGGCGATTATTAGACCCCTTGGCTTTACGAGACAATGCTTGTTGTCTCCGCTTTAAACGTTTAGCATATTTTCTGGTAGGTTTGATTGGGTCAATCTTGTAGGTTGTTTCACCATCAAAAACCGTAACTAAAGAAGATAAACCTAGGTCTATCCCTGATATTTTTAGTTTTTCAATGGTTGTTGAGTCATCCATCTCAAACAAGATGGCAGCAAAATATTTATCTGTACTGGTTTTAGAAACAGTTACGGATTTAATCTTACCATTTATTACTTGAGAAATCTTAGCTTTTACAACCCCTAATTTAGGTAGCTTAATTCCCTTATTTCTAATTGAACAACTTTCAGGATAACGGATTGATTGTTTTTTGTGCTTACTTTTAAATTTAGGGAATTTTGTTCTTTTTGAGAAGAAGTTCTTAAAAGCAGATTCTAAGTTTTTCAATGATTGCTGCAAGGTAGCGGCAGTAGCCTCAGCTAACCATTCAAAATCCAGCTGTTTCTTGAGTTGGGTAAGGTCTTTTGCCATGTCACAGTAGGTCATTCCTTTACCAGTCTCTAGGTACTGATTGTTAGTTTTATTTAAGTAGTAATTCCAAACAAAACGGACGCAACCAAAGTTTTTAGCTAAGGCTAGTTCCTGTTTTTTGTTTGGGTATATTCTCACTTTTAAAACATTTAACATCAGCCTGACCCCATCTGTGCTATCTTTTCAGTATAACACTTACCGCTTAAATATGTCAAGCTCATACATACCTTGAGAATCAAGCCTTTCCTTATTAGGAAACGCTGTCGCGTTAGTTTAGATTCTGGGGGCAATTCATCTCCCGTTAATTTCTGGTATATTTTTAATTAAGGAGAAATTTAACGGGAGTCCTCTTGCTCCATTTAGATAGAGTAAGCTGGAAATAGCTTCGGTTTGCTGCTGATGAATTGGCTCAAACAAGGAAAATGGATCGCGGGAGGTTTCGGGCTAACTGTCTTATTGATGGGAACTATTAGCCTAGTTTCCTATCGCAATACCCTCGCCCTGCGTCAGCGCGCTGCCGAGGTGGAAGTTACCTACGAGATCATCGATAATCTCGCTAATCTTTACGCTAACATGGCGGTGGCCGAATCGGGAAGACGGGATTATGTCAAAACTGGCAGCCCTAGGGAATTAAGCCGTCATCATCGGGCGATCGCTTTGATGCAATCTAACTGGCAACTCCTGGCTAAACAATTAGAAAACGGCACGGATTTCGAGCGGGAAATGGTGACTGAGATCGGGGATTTAATGTATCGGCGAATTGTCCTATTCGAGCAATCGATCGCTACCTATAAATCCGATCGATCCGATGATATTTCTCAAGATGCAATCACGGTTAAAAGTGTCGAAGTCCGGGATAAGTTTCAAAATCTTCTTACCTATTTACAAGCTAGTCAGAAAAGGAATTTAAGAAGTAGCATCGCTAGTTCTAGGGATAGTATCAGCGAAAATTCTCTTTTGGGTTTACTGGGAACTTTTATCAGTTTTGGGATTATTTGCGGAGTTTATTTTTTGATTTTTTGGCAAGAGAAACGGCGACAAAAAAGTGATGAAATTCACCGGTTATTACTACAGGAAAAAGAACTTTCCGATCTAAAAATTCAGCTTTTTTCTATGATATCCCATGAGTTCCGAACTCCTTTAACCGTGATTCTTTCCGCCTCGCAGTTATTAGAAAATGGCTTAAAAGATGCAGATCAGTCGAGCAGAAAAAACCTATATAGAATCCAGTCTTCTGTCAAGCTAATGAATCAATTTTTAACAGATATTTTGATTTTAACAAGGGCAGAATCTGGCAATCTCAGTTGTCAGTTAGAGCCGCTCGATATTGAAGCTTTTTGCTTAAATTTGGTCGAGGATTTTCAATTTATCAATAAAAATAATACGCCGATTAAATTTGTCAGTCAGGGATTGATGATCCGTCCTTATCTAGATGAGAAACTGCTCTACTCGATTTTAAGTAATTTACTCTTAAATGCGATTAAATATTCCCCCACAGGAGCAGGGATTAGTTTGATTTTGTGGAAAGATAGCGATCGCATTGTTTTTCAAGTCCGGGATCACGGTATCGGCATTGCCGAGGAAGATAGAGGTAAGATCTATGAACCCTTTTATCGGGGTCAGAATGTGGAAAATATTATCGGCACGGGATTGGGGTTAGCAGTGGTTAAAAAATGCGTCGAACTCCACCGTGGCGAAATCGCCCTAGATAGCCAAGTGGATAAGGGAACAAGCTTTACCGTCAAACTGCCCATTTCACCCTAGTTCCAGCTTGAGCGGCCCAAAGATGACAAAATTTAACTTTCTTTCTTCCGAAATGGGACGAAAGCAACGAAGAATTTTTAAGTAAGTAGTTATAATTAAATTGAAGATAGATTTTGCCTCTGATCCCCCCTGCCCCCCTTGATAAGGGGGGTGCCGATAGGCGGGGGGATCCCCCCTGCCCCCCTTGATAAGGGGGGTGTCTGACAACTTTTAACACCTACCTACTTATCTTCTAGATTGATCGCTCGCAAAGTCCAATCTCGATCGACCCTGAAACCGCCACCAGTGCCTGATCGCAGCCCGAATTAGTCCAGAATCAACTCACTCCGGGTTGATGGCATCGAAATTTTAGGCAAAAATAGGGCTTTTACCGCCCAAAAAGCCTATATTTGGGCTATTTACCCCCAGTTGACCCCTGACTAAAGGAAAGATTTTTGATTTTTGCAGCAGGTTGACTCTCCTGGGGAACTGGTCACGGTTTCCTGATAGGATAAGGTGACTTGGGATTAACTTATGGTGTTGAAAATATGTCTCTAAAACCTTACATTTCTCGCTTATTAGCTTTGGTTCTCGTCCTGGTCATCGGATTGATGGGTTGTTCTAGTAGTTCCGGGTTAACGGGCAATTATGGAAAAGATACCCTGACGGTGATTGAAAGTTTAACCACAGCCCTTGATTTGGTCAAAGATGACCCGAATAAAGCGGCAGTTGAGTCGCAAGCAAAGGAACAAATCAACGATTACATCTCCCTCTACCGACGAGATAAAAAATCCGGGGGTTTGCGTTCTTTCACTACTATGCAAACAGCCTTAAACTCTCTGGCAGGTTATTATACCGCCTACGGTTCCCGTCCCATCCCCGACAAACTCAAACAACGTTTAAAACAAGAATTTAAACAGGTGCAATTCTCTCTCCAGAAAGGAATTTAGATACAGTTATCAGTTATCAGTTATCAGTTATCAGTTATCAGTAGAACTCGACCTAATATTATAAGCTGTACTGAATTTAAACTGCGTATGAGAAATTTTAGTACAAATGCTCGAACTTCCTCTCCCTGCTCCCAACTCCGGCACTCCAGTGCAGTCTTAACGAGTAATTTAGATAGTCAACAGATTGGCGAGATTGTTAAGTGACAGGTATTAGGTGCGAGTAACAGTGCTGTCTTTTCCCTTGACTGATTACTGTCGGCTGAAATGACTCCTGTAAAAATCAGACCAAATCCGGTTAGACTAGAAATACAAAGCGTATTATAAAAAACTACAAAATTGATTCAAGACGAAACCCTAGAATTATTGGAATGGCCGCGGCTATGTCAACACCTAGCTACTTTTGCAGCGACTAAACTCGGTGCGATGGCGATTCGTCAATTGCCCTTACCGGAAAGCAAAGAGGAAAGTTTAAACCTACTCTGCCAAACCAAAGAAGTTTATAGCTTAGAACAAAAATTAGATAGTCGTCTTTCCTTTGATGGGATTACCGACATCGGTGATGCCCTAGAAAGGGCGCATCTGGGGGGTTTATTATCGGGACAGGAACTTTTAAATATTGCCACGACTTTGGCCGGAGTGCGACGTTTACGGCGTTTAATTGACGAACAAGAAGATATACCGGTTTTAAAAGAGTTAGTAGCGGAAATTCGCACCTATCCAGAGATAGAACAGGAGATACACCGTTGTATCGATGAAGATGGCCGGATATCCGATCGCGCTAGTCCCCAATTACGGGAAATTCGGGGACAAATGAAGGTGATTAGAGAGCGAATTTACCGCAAATTACAGGATATCATGCAAAAACAGGGCGGTGCTATCCAAGAAGCGGTGATTACCCAAAGAAGCGACCGCTGGGTGATTCCCGTCAAAGCAGCACAAAAAGAGCAAATACCGGGGATAATTCACGATACTTCCAGCACAGGAGCGACTTTTTACATTGAACCTCACTCTATCGTTGACCAAGGCAATCAACTGCGGCAATATCGTCGTCAGGAACAAATCGAAGAAGAAAAAATCCTGCGGCAGTTAAGTAATACAATCGCCGAAGCCTTTGAGGACTTAGAATATTTACTAGCGATCGCTACTAGGCTCGATCTGGCCACCGCCAGGGCCCGTTACAGTTTATGGTTAGAGGGTAATCCCCCCCACTTTATCGATGGTTCGGAAACGATTACTTTGCGGAATTTGCGTCATCCTTTGCTCTGGTGGCAAAAACACCACGAACAGGGGGGGGAGGTCGTACCAATAAATGTGCAGATTAGCCCAGAAATTCGCGTTGTTGCCATCACCGGACCAAATACCGGCGGAAAAACCGTTACTTTAAAAACTCTCGGATTAGCGGCTTTAATGGCGAAAGCGGGCCTGTTTATTCCAGCGCGGGAACCGGTAGAGATACCCTGGTTCGATCACGTTTTAGCCGATATCGGGGATGAACAGTCTTTGCAACAGAGTTTATCGACTTTTTCGGGTCATATTCGCCGGATTGTTCGCATTTTAGCGGCTTTAAATTCTCGTTCCTTGGTTTTACTCGATGAGGTGGGAGCAGGTACGGATCCGGCCGAGGGAAGTCCTTTAGCGATCGCTATTTTACAATACCTCGCCGATCATAGTTTACTGACGGTGGCTACCACTCACTACGGAGAATTAAAGGCGTTAAAGTATCGAGATTCTCGCTTTGAAAATGCCTCGGTAGAGTTTGATGATCGCACTCTTTCCCCTACTTATCGACTATTATGGGGCATTCCGGGGCGTTCTAATGCTTTAACTATTGCCCAGCGTTTGGGATTAAGTCCCGAAATTGTGGCCGAAGCGAGAAATCATCTGGGGGGGTTATCGGAGGAGATAAATCAAGTAATTGCTGGTTTGGAAGCGCAAAGACGGGAACAGGAGTCAAAAGCTCAAGAAGCTAGTCAATTACTCCAACAAACGGAGAAATTTTATACAGAAGTGTCCACGCGGGCCAATTCTCTACAGGAGAGAGAGCGAGAATTAAAACGTTATCAGGAGCAGGAGATACAAAAAGCTTTATTATCGGCAAAAGCAGAGATTAATGAGGTTATTCGCCGATTGCAAGCGGGAACAAAAACTGGTAGAGATGCCCAAAAAGCCACAGAGGAGTTAACTGCGATCGCAGAAAGGTTATTACCAAAAACGGAAAAAACTAAGGTTAATTATCGTCCGCAAGTGGGGGAAAGGGTGCGCTTGCCCAATTTGGGACAAACTGCCGAAGTTTTAGCAATTTCACCGGAATCAGACGAGATTTCCCTGCGTTTCGGTATGATGAAGATGACCCTACCCTTAGATCAGATTGAGTCTTTGGATGGTCAAAAAGTGGAAACTGCGCCAAAACCTGCCAAAAATTTGCCACAAACTCCCACAAAACCCCAGGAGACTCCTTTAATTCGTACTGCTAATAATACTGTCGATATTCGCGGTTCCAGGGTGGCAGAGTCAGAAACGGATATCGAACAGGCGATCACCCGCGCTACCCCATCGGGTATATTATGGATTATTCACGGTAAAGGTACGGGGAAATTGCGTCAAGGTGTTCACGATTTTTTATCCCGTCATCCCCAGGTAAAACGCTTTCAATTAGCACCCCAAAATGAGGGCGGTTCGGGGGTAACTATCGCTTATTTAACTTAGGGTTTTCAGAGGTGAGACTAAATCCCTTGAGTATAGGCTACTTATGGGGGTTGTCAAATTGAAAGATGCTCCGAATCAGCACCGGAACTGAAATTACTTTGATAGGAAAGATTACATGGCATCTTTCCTATTCTGATCTGACAACGCCAAATTTTCTGACCGAGTGTTACCCGCAATCGCTCCACGCCAACCCCACCATTTATCCTTAAATATAACTTAACGAACACTCTGTTCTCAACGAGCTACCATGTAGGTACAAGTGAAGGTTACATAAAAAGGACGGTCACTTTATAGTTGAGCAAAAGTGGGAATGTATTAGACAAGACACCCCGTTTGCCGAAGTCGGAAGATTTGATGAAAGACTAGACAACCTCGTGCCTCTCAACCGAATACTGTGGTCCCACTCGATAAGACTGTTGCGTGAAGGGCAAAAAAGCCCTTCCTTCAGCCCATAAAGAGAGAAAAACGCTACGGATTGCCTGAAAGGCTTAGGAGTGGTGCCATGGCTAGTAATACGCTCGTTCCCATAATTATCGATGAAGGTCTCCTACTCGATTCTCTGCCAAGAGTTGGGGGCAGTCTATTTTACGTCTTAGAGACAGCTTGGAGTTCAGTCACGGAAAGGTTGCGGGACTTTGCCCGGAGTCCAGAGTTCGCTGCCAAGATGGAACTGGCTTTTGGGCAAGATGTGAATGTTTCTGAGTTGCAGACAGCGTGGGCAGCAGGAGATTTTAGTAAGTTACCCCGGATTGAAGTGCGATTGCGCTCGCACCTCAATGGGGCGAATGGGGCTTATGCCGCAGCCCTCGATAGGATTTTTATCTCTGAGGAATTTTTAAATCAAAATGCTGGTAATATGGGCGCAGCTTCGCTGACCGCCAGAGTTATTTTAGAAGAAATTGGACACGCCGTTGATGGGCGACTGAATGAATCAGATAGCCCCGGGGATGAGGGAGCGATTTTTGCGGCGTTAGTGTTGGGGGAAAGTCTGGATGCTAAAACGCTACAGGCATTGAAGGCTGAAGACGATACGGGGGTTATCAACCTCAATGGGCAGATTGTCGCCGTAGAAATGCAGGATTTCACGGGGACTAATGGAAATGATAATATTATCGGAACTGCGGGGGATGATACGATCAGTCCCTTAAGAGGAAAGGATGCGGTCGATGGAGGGGAAGGTAATGACCTCTTAATCGTTGACTATTCCAGTAACCTCTATGCAGGAACGGCTACTTATCCTAGTGGGATTGTTGTGAGTTCTCTTGGTTCTAACGGTAATGGAGGATGGAATGGTAACTTGTATGCCTACACCAGAAACGATGGTGACTATGACGTTGTTAACTTTACCAATATCGAACGTTTCCAAATCAAGGGGACTAATGTTAATGACACCTTTGACCGAGGGGGTTATGGTGTTTTTAACCTAGATGGGGGTGCAGGAACAGATATCATCCGGTATGCTGACTTTGGTAGTGAGACCGCAGGTTTAACCGTTGATAACAGTGGCATCACCTTAACTCAAGCTAACGGGAATGTGGTCAAAAATGTGGAGGTGTTCGCTAACCTAAGCACGGGATCGGGAAACGACACCATCAACTATTCTGTTGGCTTACGCAATTACGAAAATATTAATACGGGTGCGGGGGATGACACCATCAACCCCGGACGTGGACAGGATACGGTCGATGGAGGAGAAGGCAATGACCTCTTAATCGTTGACTATTCCAGTAACCTCTATGCAGGAACGACGACTTACCCTAGCGGTTTTTTGGGTCATGCTATCAATCCTAACGGCACTGGAGGATGGAATGGCATATTTGCTGCCTACACCAGAAACGATGGTGACTCTGACCATGTTTTCTTCAGCAATATCGAACGTTTCCAAATCAAGGGGACTAACGTTAATGACATTTTTGACCGAGGCGGTTATGGAGTCTTTAACATAGATGGGGGTGCAGGGACAGATATCATCCGGTATGCTGACTTTAGTAGTGAGACTACAGGTTTAACCGTTGATAACAGTGGCATCACCTTAACTCAAGCTAATGGCAATGTGGTCAAAAATGTGGAGGTGTTCGCTAACCTAAGCACGGGATCGGGAAACGACACCATCAACTATTCTGTTGGCTTACGCAATTACGAAAATATTAATACGGGTGCGGGGGATGACACCATCAACCCCGGACGTGGACAGGATACGGTCGATGGAGGAGAAGGCAATGACCTCTTAATCGTTGACTATTCCAGTAACCTCTATGCAGGAACGACGACTTACCCTAGCGGTTTTTTGGGTCATGCTATCAATCCTAACGGCACTGGAGGATGGAATGGCATATTTGCTGCCTACACCAGAAACGATGGTGACTCTGACCATGTTTTCTTCAGCAATATCGAACGTTTCCAAATCAAGGGGACTAACGTTAATGACATTTTTGACCGAGGCGGTTATGGAGTCTTTAACATTGATGGCGGCGCAGGGACAGATATCATCCGCTATGCTGACTTTGGTAGTGAGACCGCTGCTTTAACCGTTGATAACAGTGGTGTGACCTTAACTCAAGCTAATGGTAATGTGGTCAAAAATGTGGAGGTGTTTGCAAATCTGTGGACGGGAACAGGAAACGATACTATCAACTATTCCGTAGGGCTACGCAATTACGAAAATATTAATACCGGTGCGGGGAACGACACCATTAACACCGGAAGTGGAAGGGATACAGTCGATGGGGGAGCCGGCAATGACCTCTTAATCGTTGACTATTCCAGTAACCTCTACGCAGGAAACGCCACTTACTCTGGGGGAATTGGGAGTTCTATCAACCCGAATGGTTTTGGGGGATGGAATGGCTACTTTTATGCCTACAGCCGAAATGATGGTGACTATGACAACGTTACTTTCAGCAATATCGAACGTTTCCAAATCACGGGGACTAATTTTAATGACACCTTTGACCGAGGGGGTTATGGTGTCTTTAACATTGATGGGGGTACGGGAACAGATGTCATCCGGTATGCTGACTTGAGTAGTGAGACTACAGGTTTAACCGTCGATAACAGTGGCATCACCTTAACTCAAGCTAACGGCAATGTAGTCAAAAATGTGGAAGTGTTTGCAAATCTGTGGACGGGAACAGGAAACGATACTATCAACTATTCCGTAGGGCTACGCAATTACGAAAATATTAATACCGGTGCGGGGAACGACACCATTAACACCGGAAGTGGAAGGGATACAGTCGATGGGGGAGCCGGCAATGACCTCTTAATCGTTGACTATTCCAGTAACCTCTACGCAGGAAACGCCACTTACTCTGGGGGAATTGGGAGTTCTATCAACCCGAATGGTTTTGGGGGATGGAATGGCTACTTTTATGCCTACAGCCGAAATGATGGTGACTATGACAACGTTACTTTCAGCAATATCGAACGTTTCCAAATCACGGGGACTAACTTTAATGATTCCCTCAATACAGGCGATGGGGACGACATCATAACCGGCGGGATGGGGAATGACACCCTTAATGTCAGGAATGGTAATGACATCCTCATCGGGGTTGATCCCAATAGCAGTAACCCCGGACGGGGAGAAATCGATTCTTTCACCGGCGGGTTAGGGCGCGATCGCTTTATCCTGGGAGATGTCAGTTGGCTGGGTTACGATGATGGCGATAGCACCCTAGCAGGTAACAACGATTACGCTCAAATAAGCGACTTCAACCCCACAGATGACATTATTCAGCTACGGGGAACGAGTAGTAACTATCTGCTGATGGTATCGGGTACTGATACTCAACTTTACCTCGACAAACCGGGCAGCGAACCCGATGAACTGATCGCGATTCTCCAAAACCGCACAGGATTAAGTCTAACGGGCAGTTACTTTAATTATTTTTCCGCTCTCCCCAACATTACCCTCGCTATTAACCCTGCCAGCGTCAACGAAGACGGAACCCCTAACCTAATTTACACCTTCACCCGGGATGGTTCCCTGACCAATCCCTTAACCGTTAACTACACCATCGGTGGGACGGCAACTAACGGGACAGATTATGGCAATATCGGCACAAGCGTTACTTTTACCGCCAATTCAAGCACAGCTACTGTGACTGTCAATCCGACAGCGGATACTGTCTTAGAAAGTGATGAAACCGTTGACATAACCCTAGGGAGTGGCACAGGATACACCATTGGTACAACCACCGCCGTCACAGGAACCATCCTCAACGATGATCTTCCCAGTATTACCCTCGCGGTTAACCCGCTCAGCGTCAACGAAGACGGAACCACCAACCTCATTTACACCTTCACCCGGGATGGTTCCCTGACCAATCCCTTAACCGTTAACTACACCATCGGTGGGACAGCAACCAAAGGGACAGATTACGCAAATATTGGCACAAGCGTTACTTTTGCCCAGAATTCAGCCATCGCCACCGTCACGGTTGACCCTAAGGCGGATGCCACAGTAGAAAGTAATGAAACGGTCGCCTTAACCCTAGCGCCTGGAACAGGATACAAAATTGGGACAACCACCGCCGTTACGGGAACCATTCTCAATGATGACCCTGCGCCTGCTACCGCCCTTTCTATCAACGACCTCACCGTGATTGAGGGCAAAGATACCCGGGCGATCCTCACCGTCAGCCTCAGCAGTCTTAGCAGTAAATCCATCAGCGTTAACTACACCACTACTCCGATTAACGCAACTGCAAACAGTGATTACACTCACCAAACAGGGACTCTCACTATTGCTGCCAATTCCAGTATAGGGACTATCTTCATTCCTATCCTCAATGACAACCTCAACGAAGTCGATGAAGCCTTTACTGTCACCCTTTCCAATCCCATCAATGCGACCCTCAGTGCTGACTCAGTAGGCGAAGTTATCATCACCGATACTTGGCAAAGTAATATAACTCGCACTTTACCCAGTGGAGTAGAAAACCTGCGACTAATTGGTGATAACCCCATCAATGGCACAGGTAACGCCGGCAATAACGTTCTCACGGGCAATAGTGCCAACAATACCCTGGCTGGGTTAGCAGGAAATGATGCTTATGTCTTTACTGCCAATAGCTATTTAGGTCTGGACACTATCAGTGAAACCACGACAGGAGGCATCGATACCCTCAACCTTTCTGGTACAAACAATCCAATTCGCCTTAATTTGGGCAGCATCAGCAACCAAACTGTTGTTACCGGCAATCTAACCCTGAAATTATCCGCTGTCAATGTCATTGAAAACGCTTTTGGAGGCAGTGGTAATGACCGGATTACGGGTAATAGTCTCAGTAACGCTCTTAACGGCGGCCCAGGCAATGATACCCTGAGTGGGGGTGCAGGCAATGATATCCTGACCGGTAATCAAGCAGATGATATTCTTGTTGGAGGCGTGGGTAATGACCGATTTAGTTATCTGACGGGAAGAGCGTTTATGGCCAGCGATATCGGACTTGATACCCTGACCGACTTTACCCCTAACGCCGATAAATTGAGCCTGAGCAAAACCACCTTTAGCGCCCTAACCAGCACCGTCGGCAATGGCTTTAGTCAAGCCACGGATTTCGCCATCGTAGAAGATGATGCCCTCGTCGAAACCAGCGCCGCTTTTATCGTCTATAGCAGTAACAGCGGCAGCCTTTTCTACAATGAAAACGGAAGTGCGATCGGATTGGGAACAGGAGTCGAATTCGCAGTTTTAGTGGGGAGTCCAGCGCTAACCGCCAGTGATTTTACCCTAGTCGCCTAGGAAATAACTGCTGTGATCAAGTGCTAAAGTAGGGCTGGCTGAATAAATCTAAAAACCTTGTTGGGTAAGACTTTTAGACTTTTTGTCAATCAAAAAGTACCAAATATGGGAGTGATCAGGGGGAAAATTCAGGTACTTTTTCCCTGAAAATTGGGTAATTGACCCCCTCAAAATCGGTAAAACCCTACACCCCACACCCTCTTTCAAGTCAGTCCCGATGCCAAACTTGGCACCGCCAAACATGAAAATATTCTGATTGACGAATTGGCGTTATTTCAGCTTCTATTTTCCAGTCAGTGCCTCTCCTGATATGTAGCCTATACTCAACGGATTTAGTATTACTTGCCACTTGATCACTCAATCCAAGCTTTTGGGGGGTTCTACCCCCCAAACCCCTAGGGCTGTTTCATTCTCCCATCAGAATATCAAAAGTAAAAGCGATCACTATCAGGTAAAATGAGGAGTGACCGCCAACCTTTAAAATATATGTTGAGCTTAATAGAAAAACTGAAACAAGTCAAGGACTTTAGGAAAGATAAAGGAAAAAGACACCCTTTATGGATAGTATTAGTAGTAATAATACTGGGAACAATGCTAGGATACTCAGGTTATAGAGAACTAGGAGAGTTTGCTAAAAATAATCGGCACAGGCTCAGTAAAGAATTTAACATAATTCCAGAAAGAGTCCCATCCTATTCAACAATTAGAAGGGTAATGATGGGAGTTGACTGGCAGAGTTTGTTAAAAATGTTTAATGAATGGGCATTAGAAGAATATGGACAAAGAGATGATATAAATTGGCTAGGTATGGATGGAAAAAGTCTCAAAAACACCCGAAAGAATCCTAATAATGAACAACAAAATTTTATCATGTTTGTCTCATTGTTTAGTCAAGAAAGTGGATTAGTATTACACTTAAAAAGAATCGAAAACAAAAAAGGGTCTGAAATCGACGAAGGGCAAGCTATAATTGAGGATTGCTCTCTCCAAAATAAAGTTTTTACTGGCGATGCTTTACACTGTCAGAAAAAAACAATCAGCTTAATAGCCAAGACTAAAAATGATTATGTTATCACCGTTAAAGGAAATCAGAAAAATCTTTATAAGCGAATACAAGACCTGAGTAATTCCTCAAAGCCAGAAAGTTGCTTTCTTGAACAAGATAATAGTCATGGACGAAAAATATCAAGAAAAATAGAAGTTTTTAAAGTGAGAAAAAATGAAAGACAAGGGTTTGAAAATCTGCGAAGAGTTATTAAAGTAGAAAGAAAGGGTAGTCGCGGGGATAAAACCTATGAAGAAACAGCTTACTATATCAGTAGCCTAACCGAATCCGCTCAAGTATTTGCTAAAATTATTCGAGGACATTGGAAAATAGAAAATCAGTTACATTGGGTAAAAGATGTAATTTTTGAGGAAGATAAAAGCGAGATAAGTGATTTTCAAGCGGCCAGCAATTGGTCAATTCTCACAACTATAGGATTGAATCTTTTCAGAGGTTTGGGTTTTCTCTCAATAACAGAGGGACAGAGGTGGTTAGCTGAACGTTGGGAAAAATTGATAGTTTTATCGACGTAAGAAGCAGAAAAATTAGCTAAATTAACAGGATGTACTCTCAGACAATTTCAAGAGAGATAGGCTTTTAGTGGCTTGGGAACAGGCTTTATCAATTTATTCATAATAAATATTGGCAGAAGATTAAAGATTAGTTATTGTGACTAACTCTTTTGATTAGAAAAAGATAAACTTGAGAATCTTCGGTCAAATTTATTGACTCAAAATCAGCTGTAATTAATTTAAATGAAACAGCCCTACCCAAACCCCGGAGCGCATTAGTTTTTCGGTGAGATGCTTACACGCAGCCGCTGACACATCTGTAATAATTTAAGAGGCACTCCTGCAAGTGGAGTGCCTCTTCTGATATGTAGCTTATAAGTACCTAGGCAAAATTAATTACATACTCGCCTCCAAAATTGTCCAGCACTTTTTTAACGTAAGCGAGGAGGCTCTTTCGGTCTTTATAGGCGCTAAATTCAATCCATTCATATTTTAAAAATCTCCATAATATTTCAATTAAATTTAAATGAGGTGAATAAGTGGGCAACCAAAATATTTTCAAGTTTTTCTTTTCCCATTCCTCAAGTTTCTCCATAAATGCCTCGCTGGTATGAATGGAAGCTTGGTCAATTATTATGACAGTTTTTTTCTGTATATTTTGGCAATATTTATCCAGAAAATTAATAACTATCTCGCTAGTAACCGTTCCGACCTGTGTCTCATAAAATAATTGATTATCTCGTTTCATTATTCCTAAAATATTTAGTCTTTTACCTTCAATTGGTGGTAACTTTATCGTGGTTTTTTCTTCTTGCCAAGCGTCAGGAATACAAGGCTTTGAATCCCCTCCCATTTCATCCAAATATCCTATCTCAATCTCTCCTCTTTTTTCCTGTTTTTTTAGTTCTTCTAAAATAGGTAGTTTGACCTCAAGCTCCCACTCATCAGGGGTTTTGGCGACCCCTCTTCTCACCCTTTTCCACCTCATGTTGATTTTTTTTATGAGTCTTTTTATCTTGTCTTTGCTTACGGTTAATTTCCCTTCTTCTACAATTTTTATCTGGATTTTTTTTAAGCTTTTCGGTTCTTCTTTTACCCAGTCAATAACTTGTTGACCTTGTGCTTCTGTCAATTTAGGTTTTCTCCCTCTTCCTCGACGATTATAAAAACCAATTAGTTTTCTATCTTCCCAGTCCGTCAACCAATTATAGATGGTCTTTCTCGTAACTCCAAATATTCCGCTCAATTCTTCTATCGTGGTTCCCTGAAAACTTAAGAGTATACATTTCGCTCGCTCTCTTACTTGATGATGTTTACTAGCTCGATAAATTCTCTCTAGCATTTTCTGGCTCTCGGGGTTTAGGTCTCTAATCAATCTCATTGTATTTTCCTGCTGCTTCGTTTTTTTATGTATTATACTTCTTAATTTTTTATTTGGGTAATTAATTTTGCATGACTACTTACTCAACGGATTTAGCTTGACATCCTCACCGCCGTAAACGGACGGTGATTCCCAAACCTCACGATTTAGGTTTCTGCTTCTTTCCCTTGCGGGGTTCCGCACCTGCCTTAACAGATTTACTCTGTTCTGGTCTTATGGTCGCTCTACAGACTGACACCGCAAGCCCTGCGGCCAAAATATTTTTACTAGCGTTAATATCTCGGTCATGGTGAGTCCCACAGTCTGGACAGTCCCATTCTCGAACATTTAACGGCATTTTCAAGGGCAATATACCCGCAATTACTACACCTTTTAGAGCTAGGAAACCATCTATCTATTTCGATGTAATTTCTTCCATACCAACGGCATTTATAGGCTAATTGTCGGGTAATTTCTCCCCAGCTTACATCAGATATTGCCTGAGATAATTTCGGGTTTTTGACCATATTCTTGACGGCTAAATTCTCAACCACAATCGTTTGGTTTTCACGAACTAATTGAGTGGTTAGCTTATGTAAATGGTCTTTTCTACTATCCGTGATTTGAGCGTGAATTCTGGCTACTTTGATTCTTGCCTTTTCTCGATTCTTTGAGTTTTTCTGTTTTCTAGAAAGATTTTTCGATGCTCTTCGCAGTCTCCGATAATGCTTTTTAAAATGCTTGGGATTAGACACTTTATCGCCATCGCTGGTAATCACGAGGCTACTAATTCCTAAGTCAATTCCAATGGCTTTATCTGTTACTGGTAAAGGCTTAATCGTTGGGTCATCAAATCTAATTGAAATATGCCAACGTCCTGAGGGATGTAATCTGACTGTTACTGTGCTTGGTTCACAGCTTTCTGGTATTTGTCTTGACCATCGAATAGGTAAAGGTTCTGTGCATTTAGCTAAATAGATTTGTTTGTCTTTAAATTTAAAAGCAGATTTGGTAAATTCGGCACTTCCTCCCTGATGTTTTTTCTTAAAGTTAGGATACTTAGTACGACCAGCAAAGAAGTTAGTAAAAGCTGTTTGTAGGTGTCTTAACCCTTGTTGTAAAGGTACACAGCTTACTTCATTGAGAAAGTCTAATTCTTCTTGCTTTTTCCAATCGGTTAGCATTGAAGAAGTTTGAGCTTAGCCTACTCTTTCTTGTCTTTCGTACCATGCTTGTGTTCTGACATGGAGAGCTTTATTGTAAACTAATCTTACACAGCCCAAAGTGCGCCGCAATAGCGACTCTTGTTCTGGTGTGGGGTAAAATCGGTAAGAATAGGCTTTTTCCATGTCTCACATTTTAGCATATATTTCGTAAATGTTCTAATATTTAACAGTAAAGCCGTCGTAGAACGACGGGGTTTCAGACCCAAATTTTCGATGATCGACGAATTTGCGTTATTTCAGCCTCTATTTTCTAGTCAGGAGATAGGATTCAGGAGATAGGATTCAGTATTCTCCGAGTCAGTATTCAGGAGATTATTTTTATTTATTCTCCCCTCTCCGGCGCTCCCATCTCCCATCTCCGGCGCTCCCATCTTCCCTCTCCCCTACACCCCACACCCTACACCCTTCTCCCCAACTCCCACTCTACAATAACTACTGGCAGCCAGAAATACATTGGGGTGCTATCATACTTTGTGCTTTTTGTCAAAAAAACTTTTTTTTTGCAATAAAACTACACAAAAAAAAGATCATCGTTAGGGGTGAAATTGACTGATTTACCCGTCTTAATTAGGATCACCTTGTAGGTGTGGCAAGGGTTTCAACCATTGCTGCCCAAAAAAGCACAAAATAACCCATTATGAAATTCTATCAAATCGCTGTAACCTTCATAACATCGTCGTTAAATAAAAATTTTTCTCAATTAATTCTTAAGAATTTATAAATATTGCGAAATGTTAATTTAAATATTCTCAAGTTTTTGGAGTCAGTCAATAATTTTTGCTTATCTTTCTGGACTTCCCCCGTATAAACATACTAGCTATGGCTAAAAGTCTTACAGAGCCTGAGTTAAAGCCATATAATACTAATGGACTACTGGACACAAAATCCTGAAGTCCTTACGCAGATAGGGTTTGAGGCAAAAATTTTCAAATTTGACCTTTCGACCATTATAGCTTGTTTCGGGGCAGAAAACCATCAAAAACATGGCTACAGAGGGAATCGCTGACTCTAGAGATTAATGACACCATCTGTTACAATAAGGTTAGCGATCACTATACAGCCAACTCTACGGAATCGCTCTACTCCAGATACAGTCAACGGTACAGCCATTTTCAAGGGAAAAATGTACCCAGTAGCCTCTTTTCAATTTTTTCTGAGAAGCTCCATGCAGTAAGGGTTTTGTTAATTTTTTAGTATTTCTGTATGGGGGAAGTCCAGATCTTTGACCAACATTGGGTTAGGAGACAGTATTCTCCGAGTCAGGAGTCAGGAGATAGGAGTCAGGAGTCCGGAGTCCGGAGATAGGAGTCCGGAGATAGGAGATAGGAGATAGGAGACTTTTTTTATTTATTCTCCCCACTTCCCCACACCCTACACCCCACACCCTACACCCCACACCCCACACCCCACACCCCACTTCCCCACTTCCCACTGTGCAGGGGGATTATTTTCTAGAGAATAAAACGTAAAAACAGGGAATAATAAACAGAGTTAACAGAGTTGCTAAAGACAAACCCGAAAAAACGACAATTCCTAAAGGTTGCAGGAATTGTCCCCCCTCTCCTAATCCTAAAGCGAGGGGAAATAAACCTAAAACCGTGGTCACGGTAGTCATTAAAATCGGTCGTAAACGTTGGGGAGCGGCCTTTAAAATGGCTTGTAGTCGAGTAAAACCGAATTCTTGCCGCAATTGATTGGCTAATTCCACCATAATAATCCCGTTATTAACCACAATCCCCACCAATAAAACCACCCCGACGATGACAATGGCATTAATCGGGGTTTTAGTCCAATATAGCCCGAAAATTCCCCCCGCTAGGGCCAAAGGAACGGTTAACATAATCACCAAAGGGTCTATGAGTGAGTTATACTGCACGGCCATGACTACAAAGACTAAAAATACCGATAAACCCGCTAATAAACCCAAAGAACCCTGAATTTCTTGATTAGACGTGGCAGCAGCACTGGGTAAAATGCTGATACCATCGGGTAAGGGAGTGGAATTTAAAAGCGATTGTACTCCCGCGAGTGCGTCACTTAATTTCGCCCCTTCGACTAAACTGCCGATAATAATAAAAACTTGACGCTGATTGATTCTCTGGATGACTCCGGGGGTTTTTCCCCCTTCAATCCGGGCTATATCTGCTAATTTTAAGTCTTCTTGCCTATTGACAAAAATAGGTATTTGTGATATGTCACTAATTTTTTGCCGCGAGTTGGGGTCCAATTGCACCCGGATATCGATTAATCTTTCTCCCCGTTGCAGTTGGGTGGGGATCGATCCTTGAATAGCGGTCCGTAGCGTTTGTCCCACTTCCAGGGTACTCAATCCCAAACTATTTAAGCGGGTCCAATCGGGTTTAATCTGAATTTCTGGTTGTCTGGGGTCAGCATCGGCACGAAAACGCGCACTAGGGACTTTTTCATCGAGAATACTGAGGATTTCTTCACCAGCTTGCTCTAAAGTTTTCCCATCGCGTCCCTGTAACATCACATCCACATCAGCACCAACGGAGGGAGAGTTATTAAGAATAATACCGCGCACTTGACCGGGGGTGAGACGCAAACGCACGTTAACGAGGTTTAATTGCTCTAGTGCTTTGCTCATCCGTTCGATATATGCTTCTGTATTAGTGCCTTTTTTGAGATTAATCGTACTAGAAGCGCGCAAAATATTTTCATTGGTAGTTGTGCCAAAAAGAGAACCGCCACTGGTAGTAAAAACATACTCAGTTTCCGGTTGTGATAATAAAATCTTTTCTACTTCCCGCATCACCTGACGGTTAGTATTTAAATTGGTACCCGGGGGAAATTGAGCAAAAACGTTCACCTGTCCAGTTTGAATACGACTAAAGACTTCCTGGGGGATATATTGCCAGAGATAGAAACTACTTCCCCCTAAAATTAAAAAGGCCAGCAGGATAACAGGTATTCTGTAGTGGATGATTTTAGCTAAAAAACGACCGTAGAGGATGGTTAAACCTTCTAGACGTTGACTAAAGACTCTTAAGAGCCAAAATCGATGGATACCACTAGAAACCTGCATATTTAACAAACGACTGGCTAACATGGGAACAACGGTTAACGCACACAACAGAGAAGCAGCCACAGCAAAACTGATAGTGAGGATAATCTCGTTAAACAGCAGGGAAATAAAACCACCCAGTAGTAAAAATGGCAGGATAGAGACGAGATTAGTCGCAGTGGAGGCCAATAAAGCAGATTCTACCTCTTGGCTGCTATTCCGGGCAATTTCTAAAAAATCTTGCTTATTTTGGTTTTGATTAACTTTGAGGGCAATATTTTCCAGCATGACAATGGAATTATCCACCACGATACCCACCCCTAGGGCCAATCCTCCCAAACTAAACACATTTATCGATAACCCGAATAACTTCATACAGATAATTGCGACGAGGGTAGAAAGAGGAATCGCTAGGGTAATGATAAAAGTCTGTCGCAGGGAACCGAGAAAGACGAATACAGTCAGTCCTGCTAGAATTGTCCCCGCTAGTCCCGACGAAACCACGTTATTAACCGCGTTTTGGATAAATACAGACTCATCAGTAGTGGGGACGACTTGTATTCCCCCGGTCATTAACCCGGATTTTTTTAATTCTGTAATGCGTTTTTTGACCCCTTCTACCACAGCAATCGTGTTCGCATTCGGTTGTTTTTGGACGCTAACCCTCACGGCATTTTTTCCATTTAGGGTGACAAAAATTCTTTGTTCTTCTGTCCCATCGATAACTCTGGCCACATCCCGCAGATAGATTTTTTCTTCGGGATTATTACTATCGGTCAGTGCTAAATCTTGGATATCCGCTACGTTTTTAAATTTCCCCACCGCACGGGTTAAAGGTTCCCCGGTTTCTCCCTCTAGTCGGCCCCCAGAGATGTCCTGATTGCGTCTTTTTAGGGTGTCTAAAACCTGATTTAATCCCACTCCTAAAGATTGTAATCGCTGCAGGTCAATATTAACTTGAATTTCTTCTCTAACTCCCCCAATCACGTCCACCACTGCCACTCCTTCCACAAATCCTAATTCTCTCCCTAATTCTTCATCGGCAAATAATCTTAAATCTTTTAGGGGTAGGGTATCAGAAACGACAGCGAATTCATAGACGGGTAAACGAGAGGGTTCAAATTTGTTTAAGCGCGGTTCCTCAATAATATCGGGTAAATTTTGTCGGACACGATTAAAACTTTCGGTAGCTTCATTTAAAGCGACATTTAAGTCTCCCCCCGGTTGAAAAAATAAATCTACTCGCATCCTTCCCTCGCGAGTTTCTGAATAAACTTGCACTACTCCCTCGGTGGCACTCATTCCTTCTTCTAGGGGTTTAGTTACTTCTTCGAGAATGACTTCCGGGGAAACTCCAGGTACATTCATCCTTAAACTAATGCGGGGATAAGTGATAGAAGGAAGCAAGTCCACTTCTAAACGATTTAGAAAAAAAAGACCGATGATGATAACTGCTATAGTTAACATCAATACTCCTATGTGACGACGAATTGACAGACCGCTTAGGGAGATGTTTTCTGACATGATTACCTATGGGGGAGAGTAAGGAGTGAGGAGTTAGGGGTTGGGGTTTTAGGGTTTTGGGGTTTTGGGGTTTTAGGGTTTTGGGGTTTTGGGGTTTTAGTTGAAATTTCCCCATTTCCCCATTTCCCCATTTCCCTGATAACTGATTAATTGTGCATAACTCGACCGAAACTCCATAATTTTTGATAATAATGACGACTAACGCTATCCCTATCATCAGTAAGTAGATTTATAGCGATACCATTGTTACCTGTTTCTTTTCCTGAACTGTGGATATATTGATTATTCCCTAGATATAACGCAACATGATTAACTCTTTTATCACCAAAAAAAATTAAATCTCCTGGGAGTAATTCCTCTCGGTTTATTTTTTGACAAAAAGCCTCCTGTTGATAGGAATCCCTCGGCAGCCAAATGCCAAAAGTGGCAAAAGCAGCCTGGATTAATCCTGAACAATCGTAATTAGGTGCAAGGGTTCCACCCCAGAGATAATGATTGGTACGGTTCCTTGCTTCCTGAGTAAAAGTGATAATCTCAGGAATATGTTTTTCTATGTCGGAACGAGTTAGAGGAATTTTTTGATAAGCTGTGGTGGCCAACGCAATTGCATCTAAATCTTCTCCGCATAACCAAGCTAAATAATTATCTTCCCTTAGCTGAATTTGTAGCCCTTTTTCGGTAATTTCTAGGGAAATAAATTTTAATTGTCTTCCCTGTTGTGCTTGGGTAGCTAACTCTTGACAACTGGGAGAATTGTAGAGATTTAAGTCTCTTATACAGAGATATTCTTGGGTCGATGATGGGGGAATAGAGATGATTTTCATAAAAAATAGATCAGAATTATATTGACAGAAACAAATGCCCAACTAGCCAAAAGCTAAGGGATAAAAACAAGGAGAATAACCTTAGTTCTGTCATCTTCAAGTTTCCACCTCTCTTAATTCTTGGCCACAGAGATAATTTATAACCGAACTGAATCCCTCAAATTCCTCTTGCCTAATTAACTTTTCAGGGTTCAAAAACCGCAAAAATAAGGATTAAATGGCATAAAATCTCTAAATAGACCATTTAATTGCTCATTATTCATTCTTAATTCTCCTGACTACTGACTACTGACTACTGACGACCGACTCCTAACCAACCAAGACAAATTTTGATTTTTACAAGAGGTCTATTATAGCCAGTTCCTTAACAATATGTTACAATAGCCGGCGAGAGGGGGGTGGCCAATATCTGGAACTTTTGGGCTAGAGATAGATTCTAGGGATCAGCAGTCACCTCCTAAAGTAAGCTTTTAATCAGATGTTGAGGTTAGTCCATGGCCAATGTTTCGGGGCGGTTTGAAAAGCAGGAATACAGCCAAAACTCAGAAAATACCGTCACGGTGGTCAGTTCGGTCATGTCCGGTTTAAAAAAAGCATCTCCCCTGCAAAAGGGCTTATTTTGGGGAATAACCCTCAGTTTTACCGCCCTAGTGTCCGCCACTGTTGGGGCTGCCGTCGCTTTAATTAGTCCCTTACCCGCACCAATTGGGGCCATCTTCCAAAAAACGACTTTTCCCACCCAAACAGACATCCTTGAGGCTCAAGCTTGGAATAGCTTAATTAACCAGCAGCTTTCTCGTCCTGTTAATATTTTAGTTATGGGCATCGATCGAGTTTTAGATGCCAAAAACGGCGACGATGTATTTAAAGGTCGCAGCGATACCATGCTCCTAGTGCGCTTCGATCCTAGCGATAAAACCGTGAGAATGTTGTCTATCCCTCGCGATAGCCGCGTCAGAATTCCTGGCCACGGTTTCACTAAAATTAACGATGCCAATGTTCACGGTGGACCAACTCTAGCGGCGGAAGTGGTCAGTAATACTTTAGGGGATGTCACCGTAGATCGCTATGTCCGGGTGACTACCGATGCCTTTAAGGAATTAGTCGATTTAGTCGGGGGCGTAGAGGTTTATGTACCCGAACGAATGTATCATAAAGATGTCACCCAAAAATTAGAAATTGATTTACAAGAGGGTTGGCAAAATCTCAACGGCGACCAAGCCGAACAATTTGCCCGTTTTCGTAACCAGCAATACGGCGATATCGGTCGCGTACAAAGACAACAAATTTTATTAAAAGCACTACAACAAAAGATTTTTAGTCCGACAATTCTCCCCAGTCTCCCGAAAGCAGTACAGGTTTTACAACAATATATCGATACGAATTTATCCGTCGAGGAAATGCTGGCTATCGCTAATTTTGGCCGGGAAATTAAACAGGATGACTTAAGAATGATCCTACTCCCCGGCCGGTTTAATAACCTCGAGGAATACGATGGTCGCAGTTATTGGATTTTGAACCGTCGCGAAATTAGAACCATTGTGGCTAATAATTTTACCGATAACTATTCGCGGGGAGAAACCTCCATTTATAGTCTGCGGATTGCCATTCAAAATGCCACCCATACCAAAGGTTTAGCCCGTCGTACTCGCAATTATCTGGCCAAACAGGGCTACACAAATGTTTATATTAGCGATGACTCCTCCCAAAAGCTAGAAACCACGGCAATTATTGCTCAAAAAGGTGATATTCAGTCCGCTAACCTCTTGAAAAATCAATTGGGAATCGGTAAAGTAGAATCATCCTCCACTGGTGCTTTAGACTCAGACCTAACTATTCGGGTGGGTGATGATGCAGCCCAGTTTTTCGACGCTCAACAGTAACAATGTTGAAAAAAATTTTCAGTCTGGTTTTAATTATTTTGCTGGCGATTCTTTGGCTACTTTTCGCGGCCCGTCCGGTGGCTTTGGCCCAAGATAAAACGATTAACTATAGTTTTGCCCAGCTGCAAGATCGGGATTTTTCCCATCAGGATTTACGCGGAGGAGTTTTCGCCGCTGCTGCTATGCGGGGAGTTAACCTAGAAGGGGCCGATTTATCCTATAGCATTCTTACCGAGGCTGTCCTCTTAAAAGCTAACTTAAAAGGGGCCGATTTGACCGCCTCTTTGGTAGATAGAGTTACCCTCGATTTTGCCGATTTAACTAATACTATTTTTACCGATGCGATCGCTACTCGCAGCCGTTTTTATGACACAATTATTACCGGGGCCGATTTCACTAACGCGGTCATTGATAACTATCAGGTCAAGTTAATGTGTGAACGGGCCGATGGGATTAATCCGGTCACGGGAGTGGCCACCAGAGATAGTTTAGGCTGTGATTAGCAATTCCGGGCAGATTCTAGCTGACTGCTCAAAAATAGCCTACCCCCTACACTCCGGCTATCTCGATCGAGACAGCCAGGATGTAGAATGAAAATACTGAGCGAGGCTAGAGAAAGGAGAGGGACTCTTGATAATCGTCATCGATAACTATGATAGTTTTACCTACAATTTAGTCCAGTATTTGGGAGAATTAGCCTCCGAGTTCCCGATCGCCGTGCCGATCGAGGTCTATCGTAATGATAAAATCGATCTGGCCACGATCGAACAAATGCGGCCGGATGGAATTGTCATTTCCCCCGGTCCAGGTCGTCCGGTCGATGCGGGCATATCTCTGGAATTAATCGCTAAATTTGGCCCCCATTTGCCGATTTTGGGGGTCTGTCTCGGTCATCAAAGTATCGGTCAGGTATTCGGGGGGGATGTGGTCTGGGCCCCAGTCTTGATGCACGGCAAAACTTCCCCAATCTATCACAACAACGAAGGGGTATTTCAAGGCTTAGAAAATCCTTTTACTGCCACCCGTTACCATAGTTTAGTGATCGAGCGCTCAACTATGCCAGATAATTTAGAGATCACGGCCTGGGTAGAAGATGGCACGGTCATGGGAGTCCGTCATCGGGATTACCCCCACATTCAAGGAGTACAATTTCATCCCGAAAGTATTTTAACCACTGCTGGCAAGGAACTTTTAAGAAACTTTCTGCGATCCCTCTAGTGTTTGCTAATCCCCAACCCCTGAAATTAACCTTCAATTGATTAATTCTGCATCTACATTTATGAAAAGGCGAGATTTTATCTTATCGGCGGGGGCAAGTTTCTTAACCGTGGCAGTAAGCTCAGTTTTAGCGGAAACTAAACCGAAACCCACTAACCCCACTTCCCCCCAAAAACCCGATAATTCCCTCTTAGTTCAATGGTTGGGTCATAGTTGCTTTTTATTCACCGGAGGAGGGCAAAGAGTCCTAGTTAATCCTTTCCGGGCAATTGGTTGTACGGCGGGTTTTCCTTTGCCAAAAGTAGAAGCAGATATCGTTTTAATTAGTAGTCAACTGTGGGATGAAGGGGCGGCCGAGGGTTTACCCGGTAATCCGAAAATTTTGTTTGAGCCGGGGGCTTACGATCTGGGTAAATTAAAACTACAGGGTATTAGTATCGCCCACGATCGCATGGGTGGGCAACGTTTCGGTATGAATGTGGCCTGGCGTTGGACCCAAGCGGGGATTAGTATTGTCCATTTAGGGGGGGCAGCGGCCCCAATCGAATTAGAACAAAGAATTCTCCTAGGTTCGCCGGATTTAGCTTTTATTCCCGTGGGAGGTGGTCCAAAAAATTATAATCCCCAAGAAGCAAAACAGGCGATCGAAGTTTTACAACCGCGAATTGCTATACCAACTCAATACTTTACCAGTGCCGCCGATAAAAATGCCTGTGAATTGGTGTCTGTAGATGAGTTTCTCAAGTTAGTCAAGGATAAAAATATCCGTTTGATCGAGGACAATAAATTACGGATTCGTGCCGCCGATTTACCCAAAAAAGGGACGCTCATTCGCGTGTTTGACTACCGCAAGCTGTTAGAGAAATCCTAATTTTTAGGAGCCAATGACCTAGGCTTATTGATTAGCTAATTTTCCTCGATCGACGGGACTGTAGATCATCTCCTAGTTCTCTAAAAATTGCTTTAACAATCTTATTAAAAATGTTTTTTCTGAAAGAATCTCGCTCTTTTTTTAGACAGGGATGGACAATTGCGGTTTTACTAATTGCCCTGCTTGTTTCCCTGCCAATTTTATCGGTTGCCAGTAGTTTATTAACTAATTCCAGTCAAGTCTGGCAACATCTGATCGAAACTGTTCTCTGGGATTATCTAGTTAATTCTTTTTGGTTAATGTGCGGGGTGGGCAGCGGCGTTTTAATCATCGGTGTCGGCACAGCTTGGTTAACAACGATGTGTCAATTTCCCGGTTGTCAACAATTTCAATGGTTATTATTACTACCCCTTGCCGCTCCTGCCTATCTCTTGGCCTATACTTATACCAATATGATGGACTATTTTGGTCCGGTGCAGACGTTCTTAAGAAGTGTTTTCGGTTGGAATAGTGTCGAGGATTATTGGTTTCCTAGTATCCGTTCTCTTTGGGGGGGGATTCTGATGTTAATACTGGTGCTTTATCCCTACGTTTATCTGTTAGCAAGGGTCGGTTTTTTAGAGCAATCTGTCTGCACGGTGGAGGCAAGTCGCTCCTTGGGATGTAATCCTTGGCGCAGTTTTTTTACTGTCGCTTTACCCCTAGCAAGACCGGCAATTATGGCGGGATTAGCTCTAGCTTTAATGGAAACTCTGAACGATTTTGGTACGGTGCAGTATTTTGGAATTAATGCTTTTACCACGGGGATTTATAATACTTGGTTCGGTATGGGTGATCGCATAGCGGCGGGGCAGTTATCAACAGTTTTAATGGTATTTATCCTCGTTTTAGTTTTCCTTGAACAATCCTCCCGTCGTCAAGCTCGTTACTATGAAATGACCAATCGTTTCCAGTCACCGACTAAGTACGAACTAGGATTTGTTCGGATTTTTTTGGCAATTATCGCCTGTTTTTTGCCAGTATTTCTTGGGTTTATCGCCCCTGCTTTCTATCTGACCTATCTAGCCTTTAATCACGCCCAAGAAACTTTTAATAATGACTTTTTTAGTTTATCGGTAAACAGTTTTTTTCTGGCTAGTTTAAGCGCAATTATTGCGGTAGTTTTAGCTTTAATTCTCGCCTACGGGGAAAGACTTAATCCGAATAAAACTCTTAAGGGTTCTGTGCGGATTGCGGCGGCTGGTTACGCTATCCCCGGCATTGTTATCGCGGTGGGGGTTTTAATTCCTATCGGCAAATTAGATAACTTTTTCAATCAAGGATTAAATATCAATTTAATTCTGAGCGGCACGATTTTCTGTGTGATTTTTGCCTATATTGTCCGGTTTTTAGCCGTAGCTTTTTCCACGTTAGAATCGAGTTTAAGTAAAATTAAACCTAGTTTAGATGATGCTTCCCGCAGCCTTGGCTATGGCACTGGTGCCACTTTAATTAAAGTGCATATTCCTCTTTTGTCGGGGGGATTATTGACGGCGGCTATGTTAGTTTTTGTCGATGTGATGAAGGAATTACCTGCTACTTTGGTCTTAAGACCTTTTAATTTTGATACCCTAGCGGTGCGCGTTTATCAATACGCCAGTGATGAACGTTTGGTGGAAGCGGCGGCACCGGCCCTGGCCATTGTCTTAGTGGGATTAATTCCGGTAATTTTTTTGAGTTGGCAAATTTCCCGACGGGCGATCGATTAAAGTGGCGGCTGATTCCTAGACCAGTTGGCGAGCGCCAGTCCGCTTAGTTCTATTTAGGCACTTTTTCCCTGAAAATGGGTAAAACCCCACACCCTACACCCCACACCCCACACCCCACACCCCACACCCTGCCCCGAGGAAAAACTTTTTCGGTAAATCCTAGTTCTATAGTCTAGTACAAAATAATGTTACAGTTCTTGACAAGACTACTAGAGAGAGGGGGTGTCAGTGATAGGATTCCCTAAAACCCCTTTTGTTTATTTTTGTAGAGAGAACAAAATCCTATGACAGAACTTTCTGGAAAAGCTCCTAAGTTCGGTGGCAGCACGGGCGGTTTACTCACCAAAGCCGATCTGGAAGAAAAGTACGCCATCACCTGGACCAGCAGCAAAGAACAAGTCTTTGAAATGCCCACCGGTGGCGCCGCTATCATGAACGAAGGCGAAAATCTCCTCTATTTGGCCCGCAAAGAACACGCGCTCGCTCTTGGTACCCAATTACGGACGAAATTCAAGCCCAAAATCGAAGATTACAAAATCTATCGGATTTACCCCAGTGGTGAAGTGCAATATCTCCACCCTGCTGATGGTGTCTTCCCCGAAAAAGTTAACGCCGGTCGTGAATTTTTCGGCAAAAAAGACCGCAATATCGGCAAAAACCCCGAACCAGCGACAATTAAGTTCTCTGGTGTCACTCCCTACGAAGCATAATAAATAATCCCTAAAATCGAGAGTGGGGAGTTAGATTAAGAAGCTATTTAGCCCCAAGATTTAACTTCTGACTCTCGATTTCTCTTATCGCAATCGGCAATTAATTGCTAGTTAGGGTTTGCGGCAAAAAGTTTTTCCTGGGGTTAGGAGTTAGGAGTCAGTATTCAGGAGATAGGGTGGTCACTGCGTGCGCATTGCGGGGGGTTTTGGGGTGTTAGGGTGATGAGACAACTTCCCCACTACCCCACTACCCCACTACCCCACTTCCCCACTTCCCCACTTCCCCACTCCCCACTCCTTCATAATTCATAATTCATCATTCCGTTTTCTCCCCTACAAGTGTTGTGCTATCCGTTTCCTGAACCATCAAAATATGATCTTCCCCGACTTCGATCGCTTTCGTCAACTCGCCGGTCAAGGTAACTTTATTCCTGTCTATCAAGAATGGATCGCTGACCTAGAAACACCCGTTTCGGCCTGGTATAAAGTTTGTGCCAATCAAGCCTACAATTTTTTATTAGAGTCGGTGGAAGGGGGCGAAACCTTGGGACGCTACAGCTTTTTAGGAGGCGATCCCGTCTGGGTATTAGAAGCACGGGGAAACACCACTACCCAAACTTTTCGCGATGGTTCTCAAGAGATTTTTTCGGGGGATCCTTTCGAGATTTTAACCCAATGTTTAGCCCCGATCGTGCCGGTTAAATTGCCGCAATTACCCGCCGGAATAGGGGGGTTATTTGGTTTTTGGGGTTATGAATTAATTAATTGGATCGAACCGCGAGTGCCTATTTATGCTGCTACCGATGCCGATCTACCAGATGGTATTTGGATGCAGGTGGATAATCTCATTATTTTCGATCAAGTTAAACGGAAAATCTGGGCGATCGCTTATGCCGATATCCGGGGTAAAAATCCCGATTTAGCGGCCGCTTATCAAGCGGCCTGCGATCGAGTGACACAGTTAGTTCTGAAGTTACGATTACCCCTACCAACTAATGCCAAAACCTTGGAATTATTACCGGTTGGTCAGGGGAAAGAATTAGTCTATGAAAGCAATACAACTCAGGAAAAATTCTGTCAAAATGTCTTGAAAGCGAAGGATTACATCAAAGCGGGGGATATTTTTCAGGTGGTTATTTCCCAGCGTTTAAATGCCAATTATCAGGGTCATCCCTTCGATTTATATCGTTCCCTGCGTCTGATTAATCCTTCTCCCTACATGGCTTTTTATAACTTTAAGGATTGGCAAATTATTGGCTCTAGTCCTGAAGTGATGGTTAAGGCAGAACGGGACGAATTAGGTAAAATAAAGGCTACGGTCAGACCAATTGCTGGCACCCGTCGCCGGGGACAAAACTTCAGTGAAGACCAAGCTTTAGCAACGGATTTATTGCAAGATCCCAAAGAAATTGCCGAGCATATTATGTTAGTGGATTTGGGGAGAAATGATCTAGGTCGGGTGTGCGATCGAGGTACGGTCAAAGTGGATGAATTAATGATAATTGAACGTTATTCCCACGTTATGCACATTGTTAGTAATGTGGTCGGGGATTTAGCAACCAATAAAAGTGCTTGGGATTTATTAAAAGCTTGTTTTCCCGCGGGAACCGTCAGTGGGGCCCCGAAAATTCGCGCCATGGAAATTATTCATGAATTGGAACCCTGTCGTCGTGGTCCCTATTCAGGGGTTTATGGTTACTACGATTTCGAGGGACAGTTAAATAGTGCCATCACAATTCGCACTATGATTGTTCGTCCCCAAGGTAATCAAAATTATCTGGTTTCTGTGCAAGCGGGAGCCGGGTTAGTAGCCGATTCTGAGCCGGAGAAAGAGTATGAAGAAACCCTCAACAAAGCCAGGGGTTTATTGGAGGCAATTCGCTGTTTAAGTTAGATTTTTTAGCCTAGGATCATCCTTTAGACTTTTTTCCCATCAAAAAGTGCCAGTGATTGGAGTGATCGGGGGGGAAATTTAGGCACTTTTTCCCTGAAAATTAGGTAATTGACCCCCTGAAAATGGGTAAAACCCTACACCCCACACCCCACACCCTACCCCCAGGAAAAACTTTTTCAGCAAGCCCTATTTAACCTCATTCCAGTTAAGGGGATTTGGCCATGATTTCCGAGAAGGAATAGGGTCAACTAACCAGGATAACATCAAGGTTTCAGCTTATTGCCATAAGTTTAGCTACTTGGGTTCAATGGTTACTAAAATCTGATAGGAGTTTGGTGGAGTCGTTTTAGTCGTAAACACGAATAAAACTTGGTTATTATCAAGATTTCTGGGTGAATCCCTGCTATCAGAGGTATATACATCTACATCTCTGGTTTGAGCTCCATAGACATTATGCAACCCATCCACATGGACCGCAATGCCATCTCCAGGAATTGCATCAACAGGTCTACCAAACTCGCCATTTGGTTCCGGTGTCCCGGGCAAATCTCCTTTAGGTGCAGTAAGAACACCGCAGGAAGGACTGAATGTACAAGTTCCTCCTTGAATAATTTCAGCTGTAACAGTTGCAGGCACGATAACGATGGGTATATGTCGTTTGTCAGGGTCAGCCCCGGCATCAGCCGTCAGATAAAAATAGGTGGGGGAGTCTAGGTCGCAAAATTTTTGACAAGGTATCGGGAAAACTCTGGTACTGACAGAGTATTCAAGTTCCTCATTGGTAGTCATCCTTACCTGAGCCTTGGCATGCAAAATCACTTGATTACGACCTTTGGGAACACAGGTATAAAAATCGTCCACATTGCCAGTCTGGGGGATTCGGGTAAAAGTCGGATCATCACAAATGGGGTCATTAACAGCCGCTGCTAACCTATCGATGACAGGGGAATGTTGCCAAGTCAAAGTATCATAGTTGCCATTAGCGTCCAATTGCGGACCATAGCGCCACAAGACTCGCGGACCGGTCAAGCTAATTTCATCAGGAGCAGGGTTTCTGGTATAGTAAACGATCTGTCGATCGAGCGGATGACTGGGATTGCTGGGATCAGGAATTTGGAAAGCTAGAACTGCTCGCGCTCCTGGTATTCCTTTCAAATTGAGTTGTTGAGTCGGTATGATCTCATTTTCGTTCTCAGCGATAATTTTTGCTCGTCTCACTTCATCTGAAACAAACTCTAGAGTACGATTAAGATTATTCTGGATTTCACTATCGGCATTAGCTCGATAGTTACTTCTGAGCAGGTTAATCAAGCCATTTCCCGCCACCAAGACGGCAATCAGCATCATCAAACCTGCCAGTAAGACTTCTGTAATCGTGAAACCCGCTTGCAGACGACGATGAGCAGATTTTTTCTGCAAACGACCTGAGTGATTGATGTACTCTAAATAAAAACGCATAGTTTTAACCTGTCCCGATTCCCATTTTATTATATACTTGCCTAAATATTTAACATTTATTACAATCACGCAGATTTTATTAAACTATCGGTCAATCAAGTCGAAAAGGGTTTTCGGAAACCAGTGAAAATTTACTACTACCTATTTCCTTGACAATTTCCCCAGAAAACTCCCGATCAAAAATGTCTTGACCTAACTAACTTCACCACTAACCACAGGATAAACCGAGAAAATCCTCTAGATAGTGATTTAGGTGTGGCCAGAGAGGTGATTTTGATCAAAGCTATTAATCGCTTTGGGGAGTATACTTTGCACGGCTATAACTTGCATTTTTTCCTCAAAGACAATAATATAGTTTAAGAGTCATAATTAGAAGCAAAGCACTCATTGAAAACATGATTAACCTAGAATTCACCGAAGAAGAAAAGAACTCACTGTATTATGAAAGATTTCATCATCCCCCATCCCCGGGTTCAACTGAAGATGGAAGTTCTTTGGTTAAAGAGTCAAAAGATACCGCACCAAAAAATTTGTGGTTCTTCGTTACTTGGTATGGTTCAATAGGGGGGCATAAATCGACTAAATCCTTATCTGGCAAGAGACTTAATTGATTAGTTCGCTCTAGATCGAAAACAATTGACATAAATCCCCGAATGTCTTTCTATATAAGAGTTTCATTCCTTGTAACCCTGTCAGTTGCATAAGACAAACCGAAGAACCAAATTTGTCAGTTAGCAGGAATCTCGCCAAATACCTTATTAACTTATCTTCGAGATTATCAAGAAGGCGGAATAGAAAAATTAAAAGAAATCAACTTCTATCGCCCTAAAAGTGAATTAGAGTCTCAAAAAGAAACGCTCAAAAAATATTTCGATAAAAATCCACCAGCCACAATAAATGAAGCTGTATATAGAAGAGAAGAATTGACAGGAATAAAACGAAGTCCTACTCAAGTGAGGAAATTCTTAAAATCAATGGGAATGAAATGTATAAAAGTAGGTTCTCTTCCTTCTAAAGCTGACCGGGATGAACAAGAAGACTACCAAAAAAAAAGCTAGAACCCAGACTAAATGAGGCAAAAGAAGGAAAAATGGCTGTTTTTTTTGTTGATGCCGCTCACTTTGTTATGGGAGCTTTTCTCGGTTTTGTTTGGTGTTTTGAGAGACTTTTCGTTAAGTCACCGAGCGGGAGTAAACGCTTCAATGTTTTAGGAGCATTAAATGCGATAACTCATGAAGTTATTATGGTAACATATGACACTTATATTACAGCAGCTCAAGTCTGTGAACTTCTTAAAAAAATAGCTGCTTTAGGAATAACTATTCCCATCACTCTAGTCTTAGATAATGCCCGCTATCAAAAATGTAAAATTGTTGAAGAATTGGCTCTTTCTTTGTCAATAGAGCTACTCTATTTGCCGTCTTACTCGCCTAATCTAAATTTAATTGAAAGGCTGTGGAAATTTGTCAAAAAGAAATGTTTGTATGGTAAATACTATGAAAACTTTTCTGACTTTTCTTCAGCTATTTATGAATGTCTGAATGATGCCCACCTGAAACATAAAAAAGAACTGGATTCCTTGCTCACTCTACGATTTCAGAAGTTTAATAAATCTCAGATTATGAACGTCTAAAGTATATGTGATTTTACAGGTGAGTTTTCGTACATTTGTATTGGTATAATTGTTGACCCTCAAGGAGATAAGAAGGCACAAGGACTGGTTACAATCAAGGATAAGTAATTTTTCGATCGATGTCATCTAAAAATAATCATGCGTCTCTTACACACCATGCTCCGGGTCAATAACTTGCAGGAATCTCTACAATTTTACTGCGATGTGCTAGGAATGAAGTTACTGCGCCAGAAAGACTATCCCAATGGTCAGTTTACCCTCGCTTTCGTCGGTTATGGCGATGAAGCTAATCATGCTGTCATCGAACTGACCTATAATTGGGGAGTCGATCGCTACGAAGTCGGTAATGCTTACGGTCATATCGCCCTAGGCGTGGATGATATCTATAGCACCTGTGAGAAAATTAAAGCCCTTGGTGGCAATGTCACCAGGGAACCGGGCCCGATGAAACACGGTTCTACCGTGATTGCTTTTGTGGAAGATCCTAATGGCTACAAGATCGAGTTAATTCAACTAGGAACCCAAGCTGCTGCCGTGGCTACGGCTTAAATTTATTGCCATCAAAAGCTTATGACTGTTGAAATTGAACGGAAGTTTCTGGTTAAAGGGGATTCTTGGCGATCGCTGGCTGCTGCCAGTGGGTTGTATCGTCAGGGATATATTCCTACCCAAGATGGATTGACAACCGTGCGAGTTCGTGTAGTTGGAGATCGGGGTTATTTAACCATTAAAGGCAAGACTGAGGGCATTAGTCGGCTGGAATTCGAGTATGCAATTCCCCTAGAAGATGCGGCGCTCATGTTAGAAAACCTCTGTAAGAAACCTTTAATTGAAAAGATTCGTCATCGCATTTCTCTGGATAATTTAACTTGGGAAGTTGATGAATTTTTAGGGGATAATCAAGGTTTGATTATGGCTGAAATTGAGTTAGAACAAGAGGATCAAGTCATTACTATTCCTGATTGGATCGGCGAAGAAGTCACGGGAGATGAGCGATACTACAATATCAATTTACAGGAATATCCCTATAAAATGTGGTCATTGTAGTATTAATTTCTTTCGGGGTTAACTCTGGGTAGATACGGCTTTTTCTGATTCGTTTAGCTTATTCGTTACCCGTCGGAGAACGCCATTAATAAAGCGATAACCTTCATCATCAGAATAACGTTTTGCTAATTCGATTGCTTCATTAATCGCTACTTTTTGAGGTAGATCGAGATAGAGCATTTCTGCCACGGCAATTTGGAGGATATCCCGATCAATTCTTGGTAAACGATGTAGTTGCCAATCCACTAAAGCACCGGTTAATTCCTGTTCGATTTCCGCACGACGACGATAGACTGTACCGATTAATTCTAGGGCATATTCCCGCACTTCGTACTGACTAGATAACTGGACAATTTCGGGAAAATCTATCACGGTTCCTAAACGATTAATGGCATTGTGAGTAAGAGAAATCGCTTCTTTTACCATGGTTTGGGCGCTTTTTAGATTTGTCGCCTTAGTATCACTAGCGAGAATCCGTTCATTACCACGACTAATTTCGGCAGCGGCGGTTTCTAAGGTTTCTTGAATTTCCAGGGTTAAGGTTCTAACCGCGACTAAAATTAAATCGTTTAAAGTTTGCTGTTCTAGGTTTTCAGGATTGCCTTTAATCTGACTTAAACTCAAAAGGGCAAGTTCTCGAGCAATGCGGCGGGGTTGTTGACGGGGAGACATAGAAGTTTAGAAGTAGAGGAAAGAAAATTATACAACTTTATTGATCGCTATTCGGTTGGGTTAATTTTTCTCGGCGATCAATCTTGACTTTCAGATCAATTCTTGACTAACTTCTATTCTAGCATAAAAGCTGCCAAGATTTAATTTTTCAGGTTTTAATTAGACAAAAGACAATATCTATCTTGAATCTCCCCTAATTTAGTCTCAGCTTCTTGAGCATTAATAGCTAATTGGGCAAACTCCAGAAAGCGTTTTAATTCCTTGCGTAATAAATTCCTTTCTACTTCCCAAGTTTCTCGATCTAAGGTCGGTGGCATAACAATCATATCAAATAAAGTGGCCTGTTTTTTATCGGGATGGGGTCGCAATATTCGCCCGCGACGCTGAATAAATTGTCGAGGATTACCACTACTAGCCAGAATGACTGCGTTTTGAATTGATGGCAGATCTACTCCCTCATCTAAACATCTAATTGCCACTAATCCTTGTAGATAACCCTCCTCAAATTGTTGGCGAATTTTTTCTCGTTCTTCTAGGGAAGTTTCTGCGGTGTAGGTAGCAACTCGATAACCTAATTGATTGCCCAATAAATGAGTAACTGCCTCTACTTGACGACGATAATTAGCAGTATAATTTTCCACATAACCATCCCCACAATAAAATAAAGTATGATCCGTATCTAAACGCTCTTGCATCAGTTGTTGTAAAGCCTGTAATTTATTACTTGCTGAACCGACTAATCGTGACCTTTGCATTAACAAAGCGGTGAGGTTTTCATTACCATTGAAATTACTATTTTTCTGCAAAGTCCAGCCGATTCTTTGGGTTAATTTTGCGTATAATAAAGCCTCACCGTCGGTTAATTCAACCAAGACTGGATAATAAAAATAATTGACTAAAGCTCCTTTACTAATAGCATCAGCTAAGGTAAATTCTGGTTGTAGAATTTGTCCAAAATAATCAAGAATAGCGTCAGTGCCTTCCTCATCAAAATATCTTTCAGGAGTAGCGGATAAAGCCAATCTTAGACCTAAAGAACGGGGTAATAATTCTTCTAATCGGGGGGAACCTAAATTATGTGCTTCATCACCAACGATTAAAGTTTTATCGGGAAAAAATTTTATTTGTGATTGAAACCCCTCGCTAATAAAAGTTGAGTTAGTAGTTAAAATAGTGACAAATTTTTGATTACCCGCTTGCACATTATATAATTCTGTGGCTAGTTGACTTTGCCATGTATGGACACTTTCGTAGGCTAAAATCGGTTTAAGATTAAATTTTTCCGCTTCTCGTTGCCATTGATTGACTAGGTGACGATAGGGGCAAATTACTAATAATACTTGCAGTTCTATCGCTTGGTAAAGTTCCATGGCAATAGCTAAAGCAGTAATAGTTTTACCGCTGCCGGTGGCCATTTTTAAAGTTCCCCGTCCCCGATTACGAAACCAACTGATAATCGCTGTATTTTGGTAGTCTCTCAATTCTAAATCGGGGGGAATTCTAGGAATACCAGAGGGATTAACTCGATAGAATCCTCGCAATTCAGCAACTTGCTTGAGTTTGCGGGAACTGAGAAAATCTCTAGTTATTTTTTCCCAATCTATCCAGCAACTATTCATAGGACCTCTTGTAAAAATCAACAATTGTTGTTAGGGTTAGGAGTCAGTAGCCAGTAGTCAGGAGTCGGTCGTCAGGAGTCGGTCGTCAGGAGATTGTTTTTATTTATAGCGTTTCCTGTTCGCAAGAGGTTTATACTAAATCCTGTTTAAAAGGTATAGGGGAGCAGCGGAGCGCCGGAGCAGGGAGAAACAATCCATAGCTTGGGAGTTCATCACACTATTAAAAATAGTTTTTGTATAAGCTCAAAAGTAGCAAAAAGCCAAAAAGCTAAAAGCTAAACGTTGCTACCTATACAATTGGGATGGACTAAAAAGACCATCCCACAGCTGTCAAACCACTCTTAACTGTTATCCTAGAAACCTAGGGAATGATTGAGATAATTTACCTGATCGCTACTTCTTCTTTTTGGGGAGTATTTTGCCGAAGTTTTTCTTGATCTTTGCGACGTTTTTTAGCATAAAGTTGGATTGTCACCGCCATTAATACCACTAAAGCTACAATTAACCAAGTGGTCAAATCGAGGGGTAATTGATTCTTAAATACTGCCAAAAGGACAATAACTACCAATAACAGGGTTGGTGCTTCATTTAAGGCCCGAAATTGCTGTCCCGTCCAATTACATTCCCCTTTTTCTAGCTTTTTCATGATGCGACCACAGTAGAAATGATAGAGCAGTAAAAGAGCCACAAAGGATAATTTAATATGTAACCATCCCGATTTTAAAATTTCCGGTTCTGTGGAGATTAAACCGATCGCCATGGCTACGGTGACAATCATCCCCGGTGTGGTAATGATATTGTAGAGTCGCTTCTCCATGATCTCGTATTGTGCTTTCAGAATAGCTTGTGCGGGTTCCGTTTCTGTTGCTGCCTCCGCGTGATAGACAAACAAACGTACCAAATAAAATAGTCCCGCAAACCAAACAACTACCCCAATCAGGTGAAATGCTTTAAACCAATAGTAAGCCATAGTCTATATTGTGATGTGAGTCCCGAATTACTTAGTCTAAGAGTTATCGATACTTTCCCAGACTATCCCTATACAAAAGTTTAGACGGAAAATAGGGGTTGCGGGTTAGGGAGCAGGGAGAGGGATGTGGGGTGTGGGGTGTGGGGTGTAGGGTGTAGGGTGTGGGGTGTGGGGAGCTTTTTCAGTAAACAATAAAAGAACTCTTGCAAATTAATTATATGTTATAATGATGGGTTAACTAATTTTCCCCAAAAAATTAGTTAATCAGTACATTCGTCCTGAATGAAAACTTGAAGTTTAACTTTTAACTCAAAACTCTTTAGAGCTGCTTTAATTTGGTTATCAAAACCTCTTTATTTAAGCGGCACAAACTATCTCAATTTTTATAATTGAGAATAAATTCTCCTTGACTTGATTAATCTTTAGGCAACTTTTAAGAAGCTGCTATACCTATCCCTAACTCACAGTTATAAATAGCCGCCAACAAGTTAACTCTTAAACTATATCTTCGACGACGATTCCGATATTTACAGGATAAGATTTTAAAGATTTTGAGTTTCCTATTTATATGTTCAATGATAATCCTTTCTTTAGCTAAAGCCTTGTTATACTCTTTTTCTAACTCTGTTAATTTTCTATTTTTCGATTTCTTTTTCGGTGTATAACTATTACTATGGTATGCAGCTATTCCCTGATAACCACTGTCTTCTATGCTGGTAGTTAAAGGATGAAAACGAACTCGACTTTTTTTAAATAAACTAAAATCATGACCTCTACCTTTCCCACAGAAGACACAGATAATTTCCTCTGTATTTTGATCAGCTACTAATTGGGATTTTAAAGTATGATAACCTCTTTTACCCGAAAAAAAATCTTTCTGTTTCTTTTGGGGGCGTTCAATGGGAGTTTCCGTTACATCCATTACCGTTATGACCGGTATCTCTGCTTGATTGAGTAAAGCTTTTTTTCCTTTTAAACGGAAGTTTCCCGATTGTAAAAGCATTTTTTCCGTCTTATTTACAATCCGACATATAGTTGATTCTGATAGTTCCCAGCTTGTACCAATGTGAAAATATGTTCTATATTCTCGCCAATATTCTAACGTTACTAAAACTTGTTCTTCTATAGATAGTTTAGGTTTCGGTCCCCTTTTAGATGGTGAATTAGAGTCGGCTTCAACACTTTTTACTGATTCTACCATCTTTCTATATGTTTGTTTGTACACACCGAAACGGCGTTTGAATTGTTCATCTGATAAGTTTTGATAATCCATAATTTTGCTAATAAACATAGCAAAATTATAGATGATTTCCTGACCTAAGATCACATTTTATTCTTTTTTCCACTTCAATCTAAGAATTGAGAAAAAAGCAAAACCTTATATTATACCATAAAAAAATTATGCAAGAGGTCTAAACTAAAAACTCACATCTGATAACTGATAACTGATAACTGATAACTGATAACTGATAACTGATAACTGTCTCCTAACCCAATGTTGGACAAAGATAAGCAAAAATTATTGATTAACTCCAAAAACTTGAGAATATTTAAATTAACATTCCGCAATATTTACAAATTCTTAAAAATTAATTGAGAAAGATTTTTATTTAACAACGATGTTATGATGGTTACAGCGATTTTATGGAATTTCATAGTGGCTCTTTCTGTGCTTTTTTGGGCAGCAACGGTTGAAACCCTTGCCACACCTAGAAGGTGATCCTAATTAAGACAGGTAAATGAGTCAATTTCACCCACAACGATGATCTTTTTTTTGTGTAGTTTTATTGCAAAAAAAAAGTTTTTTTGACAAAAAGCACAAAGTATGCTGCGGTCTAGCGGATTTCTAGCTGCGAGTAATTATCTAACAGCAGAGGTCGCATAAAACCGCCATAATTCTCATCATCTGTACCGATAAAGACTTCTACTTTACCTCTAGGAGATTCTCTGGTAGTCACCGCTTCCACTTTGGAGCCGTCGATTTCTGCAATTTTTTGGGGATTAGGGGCAATAATTAGGCTATTATCGGCTGTAACTTGACCGATACGGTAAACAGCACTTCTAAACACTCCCGCACTATCTGGATCGTCAGCGGAAGCTATGTAGATATTACCTTGCTTATCTACGGCTAAATCGGAGATGAGGCGAATATTTTTACCACTACCAAAAGGACTCCGAAAAGTTACCGACTGAAATTCCCCGAATTTTAAGGGATTGAAGGAGATATCCGTCCAGCGAATCTTTGTACTCTCTTGACTATCGGCCCGTTCTGCGTAGATAAATAGATAACGATCGCCTTGCCGACTAACAGCGATCGCCTCTACATTTTCCACCGCGATCGGCCAATTTATTTGCTCAACTATCTTGACTTTTTGCTGGTTATATGCTACTAAAAATAGTCTTTGAAAAGGTTTTTTCTCGCCACTTTCAGCCAACAAAAATAAATTAGTTTCTGGGATAGAAGTAATACTTTCGAGATCGTTACTCAATCCCTCTGGATTTGGCCAATCTACCCTTAAAACCTGCCATAATAGCGGTTTTTCCTCTGTAGGCAGCTGTAAAAGACTCAGCCTTGGTTGAGATGGATCACTGTTTTTGCCCTTATTTTTGGCATCGTGAACCCCTAGAAAAATATCCGCTTCTACCCAAGCTAAACCACTGAGATCCGGGAGATAAGTATCCAGTCGTCTCGATTCTTGGGCAAAAGAGACTTGAACGGCCGAAAAAAAGAAAACTAGGACTAAAATCCCCGAAAAAACAGTTTTTAATCGGCTATTCTTGCTAAAAAATGCTCTCTTCTCTAACACCTATTCCCTAACTCCCAATATCACTGAATTAACTCCTCCACCACCCGATTTAAACCGACGGAATGGGAAGCTTTACATAAAATGCGATCGCCGAAATCGATCACTTCCTTTAAACGATTAATTAAATCTGCGTGAGTTTGAAAACATTCGCAATCGACCGCAGTAGCCGCCTCAGCAATAAACTTAGCTTCCGGGTCATCTACCAAGACAAACAAGCGATCTATGCCTAGTTTTTGCACCCTCTCACCGACTTGGCGATGTAATTGCTCCGAAAAAGACCCTAACTCCTTCATCGTGCCTAAAACAGCAATATGACGCTGACCGGGGGTAGCTTTCAGTAAATCCAAGGCCGCTAACATTGATTCTAGACCCGCGTTATAGGTTTCATCGAGGAGTAGGATATCGGTTGCTAATTGGTAACGTTTGGCCCGACCACTGGGTAAATTAACTTTAATTCCCTCTTGCAAAGAAGTCCAATCGATGCCTAAAATTTTCGCTACGGCCAAGGCCGCCATAAAATTTAAAGCATGATGACGACCGGATAAAGGTAAGTTAAAATCTAGTCCATTTACTCGTAAAGTAGTTAAATCCAGTAATTCCCCGACTATATCGCCGCCAGAGAAGCCATAGGTAATTGTTTCCCCCTGCCATACCCGTTTAGCTGTTTCGGTAAGTAAAGGGTGATCGTAGTTAAGAACAGCTATACTACTAGAAGGCGACTCGGCCAATAACTCGCATTTGGCCTCTGCGATCGCTGCTTCCGACCCTAAACGACCGATGTGAGCGGTTCCCACATTAGTAATCACTGCGATCGTCGGTCGGGTGATTTGAGCGAGCAGGGCAATTTCTCCCCGTCCCCGCATTCCCATCTCGATTACGGCACTATTGTGAGTTTCATCCAGTTCGAGGAGAGTTTTCGGCACTCCGATCTCATTGTTATAATTAGCCAGGGTTTTATGTACCTTTCCCTGGGTTGCTAATACCGAAGCGATTAATTCTTTAGTCGTGGTTTTCCCCACCGATCCCGTAATAGCAATCACGGGTATAGTAAATTGATTCCGCCACCAATGGGCTAATTGCTGATAGGTTTCTAGGGTATTATGGACTAGGAATACAGGAATATTACTAGAGGAATTTACCGAAACTGGCTGATCGACAATCAAGGTTGCCGCTCCTTTTTCGATAGCCATATCGATAAAATCATGACCATTAAAATTATCACCTTTTAAGGCCAAAAATGCTTGTCCTGACTCAATACTACGGCTATCAGTATTAATGCCAGATACTAAACTATCGGGACTAAAACTTATGTCACCATTATCTTGTAAGGACAATAATTGAGCTAGTTGATTGAGGGATAAATGAAAGGCCATAGACAATAAAAATACTTAGGATTAACATACTCCCACCGTCAAGCTACGCTGTGACGGGGGATTCTTGACCTATCACTATCGGAAATTCCTTGTTCAACGAGACAGCTTAGATTCTCAATGTCTCCACTGAAAATCCAGAGACCGGACTCTCCCAAGTCGTTTGGGTCGGTTTCTGTTTGCCCAACAGTACCGTTGAGATAATTTCCCAAATATTGCAACCCTTTTTTAAGAATATTTATTGCTGCATTATGATCCCTATCCAAGACTGTTTGACAATTAGGACATTGATGAGTTCTAGTACTTAATGTTTTTTGAACTCTCGTCCCACAAACTGAACAATCTTGAGAAGTGAAATGCGGTGGTACAGCAACACAGACAATCCGATAAATCTTGGCAAAATAATTCAACCATTCAGTGAATTGATACCAAGAAGCATCAGAAATCGACTTAGATAGCTTACGGTTTTTGACTAAGTTTCTTACCTTTAAAGCCTCATAGACTACCAGATCATTAGACTGGACTAACGCCAAAGCGTCTTTAATTGCTTTGTCTTTACGTTGTCTTGATACTTTAAGATGAAGCCTAGCTACTTTTATCCGTTGCTTGTGATAGTTTTTAGACTGTTTGTTTACTTGACGAAATCGTTTTGATAATCTCCTTTGTGCTTTTTTCAGTCGTTTTTCTGACTTGCTTAAATAACGTGGATTCTCTACAGTATTGCCTTGAGCGTCAGTATAAAACTCTTTTAACCCTAAGTCAATTCCTGTTATTTGTCCCGTTGGTTTATGGTATTCTTGCCGTTCTACGTCAATCAAAAACTGACAATAATAACCGTCAGCACGTCTAACAACTCTTACCCGTTTAATCTGTTGTTCTGAATAATAAACTAAGGTTTTTTGACTACACCATAAATCAAATTCTCCTGCTTTAAAACCATCAGTAAACTTAATTTGATGTCGCTCATCAGATAGTTTGTAGCCTGTTAGTTTATACTCAACCGAACGACTATGCTTTTTGAACCGAGGAAAACCCTTTTTCCCTGGTATCTTAGCATGACAATTCTGGTAAAACCGATTAATTGATTGCCAGGCTCTATCAGCAGCCGATTGACGAGCTTGAGAGTTTAATTTATTAACCCATGGGGTCTCTTTATTGTTAGCTAGTACCGCACAAAGTTTTTGGAGATCATTGCGGGTTGTCCCTTGATTGGACTGCCAATAACGAACACAATAGTTACGCACAAACTGAGAAGTTTTGATAGCTTCATCAAGCTGGTGATATTGCTCTGGGGTTCCGTTTTTTAGCTTTGCTTCTACGACTAGCATCTAACAATCCTCGACCATTGGCTAAATTAAATATAACACAGTTTACCCACAGATGATGGAATTAAACCGATGCTACGCGGTTGATATTCTGGTCGGATTTCATCCCCCGCAAAGGTGAGTATCTTGTCGAAAAATGTAGCGTGGGTATTCATCCGACATTTTAGGTAAATTCCGAATTATCTCGAAGATGGATTGAGGTTTAAATGTGACTTAGATCACATACAATCGGGGTTTCTTTTCGCTAACTTAATTAGGGTTCTTCGTTACTTGGTATGGTTCGATAGGGGGTCATAAATCGACTAAATCCTTATCTGGTAAGAGACTTAATTGATTAGTTCGCTCTAGATCAAAAATAATTGACAAAAATCGCTAAATGCCTTTCTATATAAGGGTTCCATCCCTTATAACCCCCGTCCATTGCATAACAATTACCGAAGAGCCTTAATTAGCAGGGTACGCTGCCTAAATTTTTAGTAATCTGGGTATAGTCCGCAAGCTTGGCCAGGTAAGCCAAGGGGAATTTTCCCAAACTTGCCAAGCTAAAATGGATCGACTCGATCAGTGCAATGACCCAAAATAGGGGCATCCTAAGAAGGGAGCATCTACTATCTAATCACAATTGACCCCTTTATGGTCATAGCCCTAAAATCCATCCGCTTACTGATTTAGGAGGGCTGAATCAAATAACCATGGCTAGTCTAAACACTGGACAAAGACAAACAAGAGACGAAGAACAGCTACTATACGATTATTGGCTCGACCGCGCCAGGACCGATTCCCCCGAGCAATTAATCGAGGATTTTTGTCGTTTGTTTATCGAAGGTGGCGGTTATCAAGAAGCTCCTATTTATTTAGCCCTAGAGCGTCTTGTCAAGGCTAAGGATGCCGAAATTCGTTTTTATCATGTCTTTAACCGCTGCTGTCATATTTTAGTGAATCGATGGCAAACGCAGCCTACCCATCAGCCGGCAATTCCCGAATTGGTATCGCTACTGGAAAATTTGCCCTCCCCACGTCCCGGACATTACAGCAGCCCCAATAATTTGGGCCATCTGGTCAAAAATTTTACCTTCTCGGATGACTACGTTAGGCTGCAGCGTCTGGCGAGAATTATTAGCGGCAAATACAGCGAAAAAACCGCCGCTTCCCTGGGAACCCTGATTAGTCGTTATCCCTATCTCTATGATTACTATTTACTCGGTGATGAAAGTCCCCGAGAACAGCGACAAACCGTTAGACGTATTAAGGTGAAAACCGAGAGCCGTTTCGAGGTAAATATCTCTCGTTATGTCACCTATCAGGTACGTTTGGCACAGGTTGCTCATCGCCCAAAAATCAGGGAAGAAGCGGGAAGAATCATTCAATCGGTAGAAAATCCCACCCTGCTCAATGATAAGGAGCTAAATCGCGCCCTCAAGTATTATCTGGGGACGGTAGCAGGAAATTATACTTATAAGGAGCTTTCGCAAAATTTTCTGGCGAATACAGTTTATACCCCTACCTATAAAGATTTTAAAAATGACCTCTACGATTATCTGATTACCTCCCTAGACTACGGCAAGGGGCAATTTAACAAAAAACTCGACGATGTCCTGCAAAATACTCTACCCCACTGCGATCAACAAAAACCGAGTGAATTTCTCATGCTGCGTACTTCTAGCCAACTGTTAAATTATCTGGTGGTGGAAAGCGGGCAAAAACCCGATCATTACATTTTTATCGATATGATCACCAATATGGGGGTAACTCGGACTGTGGGGTTATTGCTCAAGTTGATTTTGATCTGTCCCCAGGCAAAACCCCACTTAGATAAACGTTTTGCGATTCTATTTAACCACTACGAGAGTTATTCTTGCGAGCGGGTGCCTTGGTTGGTTAAATCCCTAGAAAATCTGCAAGTAGCTTTTAGTATTCATTTCGGTCAAGCTGATTTGTCCTGTCTCCGTCAAATCCAGTGATCAGCTGTTCGCTATCTAAATTACTTGTTAAGACTGTCTATGAGAGGAGAAGGGGGGAAGTGGGGAAGTGGGGTGTGGGGTGTGGGGTGTGGGGTGTGGGGTGTGGGGTGTGGGGAGAATAAATAAAATAATCTCCTATCTCCTGACTCCTATCTCCTGACTCCTATCTCCTGACTCCTATCTCCTATCTCCTATCTCCTATCTCCTATCTCCTATCTCCTGACTCCTGACTCCTGAATCCTGAATCCTGAATCCTGCCTCCTGAATCCGTCAAATCGATTAAAAAGTTAAGTAATCTCAACTTCTAGCCAATGGTGACCCGGAGCTAGGGGATAATTAAACCATCGTCATTCAGGCTGCGTTTATCCGTGAAAATTATCGTTATCGGCAGTGGTGGTCGAGAACACGCCTTGGCTTGGAAACTGCTGCAATCGCCCGAAGTAGAACAAGTGTTCTGTATTCCAGGTAATGGGGGAACGGCAATTTTACCTCAATGTGAAAATATCCCCATAGCAATGGAGGATTTTGCCGAAATTAGCCGCTTTGCCCGAGAAAATTGCGTCGATCTCGTGGTTGTCGGGCCAGAATATCCCCTCTCCCTCGGCATTACCGATCATCTTCTCGGCCAAGAAATTGCCGTTTTTGGCCCCACACAAACCGGGGCCTTAATTGAATCGAGCAAATCCTGGGCAAAAGAATTAATGAGCGAAGCAGCAGTTATCACCGCCGTCTCGGAAACCTTTACCGATGCAGAATTAGCAAAAACTTATATCCGAGAGCAAGGAGCGCCAATTGTGGTGAAAGCTGACGGATTAGCCGCAGGAAAAGGGGTAATTGTCGCCGAAACCGTAGATACGGCCCTAGAAGCGATCGATGATCTTTTTACCGGTGGCTTTACTAAAGTGGTGGTGGAAGAATTCCTAGAGGGAGAAGAAGTGTCTATCCTCACCCTCACCGATGGGATCAGTTTTCGTTCCCTGCTACCCGCCCAAGATCACAAGCGGATCGGTGAAGGCGATACCGGCAAAAATACCGGCGGTATGGGAGTTTATGCCCCCGCACCCATAGCCACCGCCGCCATTATCGAAGCGGTAAACCGAGACATCCTCGCCCCCATCGTCGCCACCCTGCAAAAACGCGGCATTGACTATCGGGGAGTCCTCTACGCGGGTTTAATGATTTCCCCCGCCGGAGAGCCAAAAGTTCTCGAATTTAACTGTCGTTTTGGCGATCCCGAAACCCAAGCGGTTTTACCCCTACTGGAAACTCCCCTGGCACCGCTGCTGCTGGCTTGCGCTCAACAAAAATTAACTGATTTCCCCTCTTTACAATGGCGATCCGGTAGTGCCGTTTGTGTGGTGGCCGCGTCTGCCGGTTATCCCGACCACTACGAAAAAGGCCAGTTAATCACTGGAATTAAGGCAGCTGAAACCGCGGGAGCGATCGTTTTCCACGCCGGCACGGTTTTAAAACACGGCGATATCTTCACCGATGGCGGCCGCGTCTTGGGTGTCACGGCTATGGGAGCTAATTTTAATCAGGCGATCGAACTTGCCTATCAATCGGTGAAAAGGATACACTTTCAGGGCATCTATTATCGTCGTGATATCGGCCACCGGGTAAGGGAAAAATAAGGGTCAGTATTTAGGCAGGGGTAAAAGGGGGAATAGTTAGGGGTTTTGAGGATTAATTTATTAGCCAATTTCCCTTTTTTTCCGCATCTCTCACCGCTAATCCTCACCTGATGCCAAACCTCTTTCTAGGGTCATCCCTGACAAAAGCGCATCTGATTTGTCAAAAAAACAGTAACTATTGATAAAATCATGAAACTGAATCGCCCAACCAAATTGCCATCCCTATGCGAATTTTGCTCTATTCTTATAACTATTATCCCGAACCGATCGGCATCGCTCCCCTGATGACGGAATTAGCGGAAGGATTGGTTAAAAGAGGTCATCAAGTCAGGGTTTTAACCGCTTTTCCTTGGTATCCTAATAGTGAAATCGATCCCGAATACCGAGGAAAAATCTATCTAGAAGAAGAACGAAATGGTGTTAAAATTCAACGTTCCTACGTCTGGGCGCGTCCCCAAAGAAGTTTAAAAAATCGAATTTTATTTGAATTGAGCTTTGTTTTTTTGAGTTTCTTTCAGGCTCTCAAGGGTGAAAAACCCGATCTAATTTTCTTAACTGTCCCCGGATTACCCGTTTGCGTTCCCGCCGCTTTATTGAGTAAATTATATGGGGTACCGATTATTCTAAATTTACAGGATATTTTGCCCGATGCGGCAGTTCATGTGGGATTATTAACTAATGAGAAAATGATTAAGGTTTTTAGTCGTCTCGAAAAATTTGCCTATCAAACTGCCAGCAAAATCTCGGTTATTGCCGATGGTTTTACCAAAAATCTCCTAACTAAAAATGTGCCGAGTCAGAAAATTATTGAAATTCCTAATTGGGTGGATGTAAGCTTTATTAAACCTCTGCCGAAAAACAATAATTATTTTCGCCAAGAAAATCATCTTGAGGGCAAATTTGTTGTTTTATATTCTGGCAATATTGCCCTAACCCAACCCCTAGAAACCCTGATCGATGCTGCAGTTTACTTAGTTGACATCCCTGAGATTAAAGTGGTAATTGTTGGTAAAAAAGAAGCACTCGATCGCCTAGAAAAGTATCGCCAACAACAGGGGGCCAGTAATGTGCTTTTATTACCCTTTCAACCCCGGGAAAAATTACCAGAAATGTTAGCAGCCGCCGATGTGGGTATGGTGATGCAAAAACATAACGTTATTTCCTTTAATATGCCGTCCAAAATTCAGGTATTATTAGCTAGTGGCCGTGCTATTATTGCTTCTGTTGCCGCCGATGGAACCGCCGCTAGGGCGATCGAGCGTAGTGGTGGTGGTTTGGTGGTTACTCCTGAAGATCCAGAGGCATTAGCTACGGCTATTTTAAAATTATACAAAAACCCAGATTTAGCAACTATACTAGGAGAAAAAGGACGACAATACGCGGAGGAAAATTATGCCTTTGAAAAGACTTTGGATCAATACGAAAATCTTTTTTCTCAAGTAGTTAGTTAATAATTAGGGTATAGGGATTAGGGATAGGGAAATGGAGGAATAGGGTAATGGGGGGATAGGGGAATTTCAACTAAAACCCTAAAATCCTAAAACCCTAAAACCCCAACACCTATTACCCAACCCCCATCACCCCATCACCTAACCCCTAACTCCCACTTAACTATTTTCATGTTCGATAATTTCTCAAAAAAACTCCCCTGGCAAAGTCTCAAACAAGCGCTCGCTTTTTTCTTAACAATTATTGCTTTAACTCCAGTGGTTACAGCTTTAATTTCTAGTGTTAATCAGCCTCAAATCCAATCGAATATTCAACTGTATCAAACCAATATCAATCTACAAGCCACGACTCTCAGCAGCGATGCTGACCCTAATAGCGAGGAATTTGCTAATCTTAAATTAATTCAAACTTCCCTGATCGGTGAAGCTCCTTATACCACTGCCGAGGAACAGTATTTATCAGCCCAGAAAAGTGCCAAAAAAACAATCACCGAACTAGAAAAATCAGCAGTTAATCCCGAACAAAAAAAATCTCTTGAGCGCGAAATCAATTCCTTAAAAGATTTAGAGCTAAAATTAAGTCTCATTCAAGCTAGTCAAGGTGACTTGGATTCAGCACGGCAAATCTGGCAAGATATCAAGGAAAAATCAGAATTTAAGAACTATAAGCCTGCTATTTTACGAAATGCGCTGCTGTTAGAGGGATTGTACAGTGACCCCCCCCAAATTGCTGCCGATGCTGAAGCGAGAATCGAGCGCAATTTTCAAGGATGGTTTCGTTATACCATTCTGGAAAAATTATATAGTCTCGAAAATCGTCAAGAGGATTTACTCGCTTTAGAGGAAGAACAGAGTGAAGTGGCGGCTAATGCGTTAATTAAACTAATTTTACTGGCTTTGTTGCCTCTTATCGGTGGTTTAATCGGTGTTGTGCTGTTGATCTTTTTATTAGTGCAGTGGCTTCTCCGTCAACAGCGATCGCTGCTCTTTTTAGATGATAGTCTCGCTTGGCAAACTAAGTGGGGAGGAGAAACCCTCTGGTGGGGAATAATTATCGGTTTCTTTTTCGTCGGACAAATTGTTTTACCGGTAATTTTCGTGATTTTATCGAGTTTCTTGAGTCTCAATCCCGAACAATTTAACCTAGAAGCTAAAGCAATATACGTTGTAGTTAGTTATTTAGCCTTAACAGTGAGCAGTTTATCGGTTTTATACCTAGCGATCAAGCCTTTTCGCCCTTTACCTCCCGATTGGTTTCGTTTTAACCTCTTTAGTCCTTGGCTTCTCTGGGGATTGGCCGGCTATTTCGTCGCTTTACCCCTCGTTATTATCGTTTCTTTGCTTAATCAACTAATTTGGCAAGGACAAGGGGGCAGTAACCCGCTGCTGACTTTAGCTCTAGAATCCCAGAATACCTTCGCTTTACTCTGTTTTGCCTTTACTGCTTCCCTTGCCGCTCCTTTTTTCGAGGAAATTGTCTTTCGCGGCTTTTTACTAGCTTCTTTGACTCGTTATCTACCCGTCTGGGCTGCGATCGCTCTTAGTAGTTTGATTTTCGCCCTGGCTCACCAAAATTTGTCAGAAGTGCTGCCTTTAACCGTCCTAGGTTGTGTTCTTGGCTTTGTTTACACCCGATCGAAAAATTTATTATCCTCGATGTTGGTTCATAGTCTCTGGAATGGTGGCACCCTGTTAAGTTTATTTTTATTAGGCAGCGGTGCAGGTTAGGTATCTGAACTATTCAGCGAATATTTTTTAAGGAAGCCTTGTTTGTCGATTGTACCCGATAACGGCTAGTTCAAAAATCGATACAACTACCTCGGGGGAAGGCTTTCGTGATTTTTCTTGGGGGAAAGTTCAGCTATAAGAGCCAATGACTCAAATCTCTATCAATCAACTGACTTAACTGCTGTATTTCTGGAATGAACTCCTGCTGTAAGGCTTTATGGATATCAATGGGCAGTTTTTTCTCGTCTTTGGATAGGACTTGCTTGTTCGTTTTTTTGAGATAGTCTTTAATTTTCTTCAAGAGTTCTCTTCTTTGTTCTTGAGGTAAAGGAATAAAATATTTACCAATCTCTAGTAATTTTGCTGGTGGTCTTTTATACAGATCTTGTAGAAAATAGCTACGAACCTTTTTTCGGCTATTAGTTGAGTTAAATGTGGTAGTAAAACTATACTCTACTTCTAAAAATCTGAGAACTTCTCGATAAGATTCATCGGTCTTGTTGACGAAATCATCAAAGATAATAATGTGAATTTTACTTTTGTCAAAATACCGCAAGTATCTTTTAATTTGTGCCGTAAATTGGACAACATTTCTATAAAATAATTTTTCTACATTTGAACACTTTTCTGGTATACATCTTCCTGCTCTGCGCTCATTTTCTAAATTAAGTGCTTTTAAAAAATCTGTCTCATCTTCCGAGCTGCCGTCCCATAACAGTTGAGCATGAAAAGAATAGAGTAAAGCCACGGGTTCGCGCAACATAATAATAATTTTCGCCTCGGGATTGAATTCATAAATTCGAGCGGCGGCAGTTTCACTCCTTAGATAAGAGGGGGTTCCTTCTCCACAAATCATTTTCTGTCCATCCCGAAAAAAATTGAGATATTTTTCTAAGGTGAAAACAGGATCATTACTATTAAAATATCTGAGTTCTTTTTCTGCTGGGATAAAAATTTGAGGATGTCTACTCAGATATTTACAAAGAGCCGTGGTTCCAGATTTTGGTGCGCCAACAATAAAAAATGAAGGTTGTTTTAACATAATTATCAGATTTTTTTGACTAATTTAGTCGTTCAAGTCTTGATTGTTGTTCATATTAGTTACAGCCTTTCTGGTAAAGGCGAAGCAGAGACTAATCCTTGCTAATCAAGTATTTCAGATGCAAGAATGAACCTCATGTATCTGAGAAACGCTGTATTGTTGTAAAAAACAAGTTCATCTTAGGAAATAATTGTCTATATGTCAAGCTTTTTAGGCACTAATTTCTAGACGACTGGCTATCCGTTGACATCCTCACCGCCGTAAACGGACGGTGATTCCCAAACCTCACGATTTAGGTTTCTGCTTCTTTCCCGAAGGATTTTTCGCACCTGCCTTAACAGATTTACTCTGTTCTGGTCTTATGGTCGCTCTACAGACTGACACCGCAAGCCCTGCGGCCAAAATATTTTTACTGGCGTTAATATCTCGGTCATGGTGAGTCCCACAGTTCGGACAGTCCCACTCTCGAACATTTAACGGCATTTTCTCAGCAATATACCCGCAATTACTGCACCGTTTAGAACTAGGAAACCATCTATCTATTTCGATGTAGTTTCTCCCATACCAACGGCATTTATAGGCTAATTGTCGGGTGATTTCACCCCAACTAACGTCAGATATTGCCTGAGATAATTTCGGGTTTTTGACCATATTCTTGACAGCTAAATTCTCAACTACAATCGTTTGATTTTCACGAACTAATTGAGTGGTTAGCTTATGTAAATGGTCTTTTCTACTATCCGTGATTTGAGCGTGAATTCTGGCTACTTTGATTCTTGCCTTTTCTCGATTCTTTGAGCCTTTCTGTTTTCTAGAAAGGCTTTTTTGGGCCTTTCGCAGTCTCCGATAATGCTTTTTAAAATGCTTGGGATTAGACACTTTATCGCCATCGCTGGTAATCACGAGGCTACTAATTCCTAAGTCAATTCCGATGGCTTTATCTGTTACTGGTAGAGGCTTAATCGTTGGGTCATCAAATCTTATTGAAATATGCCAACGTCCAGAAGGATGTAATCTGACTGTTACTGTGCTTGGTTCACAGCTTTCTGGTATTTGTCTTGACCATCGAATAGGTAAAGGTTCTGTGCATTTAGCTAAATAGATTTGTTTGTCTTTGAACTTAAAAGCAGATTTGGTAAATTCGGCACTTCCTCCTTGATGTTTTTTCTTAAAGTTAGGATACTTAGTCCGACCAGCAAAGAAATTAGTAAAAGCTGTTTGTAGGTGTCTTAACCCTTGTTGTAAAGGTACACAGCTTACTTCGTTTAAAAAGTCTAATTCTTCTTGTTTTTTCCACTCAGTCAACATTGAAGAAGTTTGAGCGTAGCCTACTCTTTCTTGCTTTTCGTACCAAGCTTGTGTTCGTTCGTGGAGAGCTTTGTTGTAAACTAATCTTACACAGCCCAAAGTGCGCCGCAATAGCGACTCTTGTTCGGGTGTGGGGTAAAATCGAAACGAATAGGCTTTTTCCATACCTCACATTTTAGCATATATTTCGTAAACGATGCTCATATTTAACAGTAAAGCCGTCGTAGAACGACGGGGTTTCAGACCCAAATTTTCGATGACTATTTTCTTATAGCAGTTGTCTTAATGGCAAGGTAGGAAATCTCTGGTTTTAGGGAACGCCGGAACAGCAGCTGGTAGTCTAGAGATAACTAATCTTTCTCTGTCATCCCTTGCACTTAATTAGATAACCACATCGTTGCTCACCTTGATTGATCCAGTGAGTCCGTTCGATCGTACAATCGGGAAGCAGCATCGCAAACATTTCTAATTCATGGCCACAGATACTGGGATAAGAACCAGCCACCTCAGCAATAGCGCAATGATGCTCGGCCAGGACATAACTATTTTCTGCTTCCAGTGCCACTAATTCTGCCATATAACCCTCCTCTTGGCGAATTTCCAGCAATTTTCTCATTCTTTCCCCTAAAGACCCCTTCCCGAGGCGCAATTGATATTCTGCCGCTTTGCGTTGCCACTGTTTTTTGAGAATTTCCCCCACCTGTTGCTCTCCCACCGTCTCCACGAGAGTATTGAGGAAAGAAACGGCGAAATTATCGTAATTATGGGGAAAACGGCCACGACCTTGACGACTGAGACGATAAATGTGCTGGGGCCGTCCTATCTTATTTTGTACGGCAAAATATTCTATCAGTCCTTCCTCCTCCAAATCCTTAAGATGGCGGCGCGTCGCTTGCGGACTAATACTTAACTCCTCAGCCAAGTCTTGGGCGGTAGATTGACCGTTTTTGAGCAAATATTGCAGAATATCGTCTTTCGTCGAGGCGGGTTGAGTCGTGGTCATGATACCAAAAACAGAGGCTTTAGCGTACAATTGCTGAGGGTCAAGGAGCGGCCAATTACCCCTACAGAGTAACCTGAATAACAGAGGTTTACCAGCATCCTCTGAAATTTTCCGTGACTTTGACAACAGCTTTGTTGTTAATCTATTATATAATCAATTTAAACAACTTTATTGTTGTTTAACTGCCTCCCCTGCCTACCGCGTAGAGAGAACACTAACCCCCATGAGTGCAACCACCGTTAAAAATCTCGTTAACCAACCCTACAAGTACGGTTTCATCACCGATATCGAATCGGAAACCATCCCCCGCGGTTTAAATGAGGAGATTATTCGCCTAATTTCAGCGAAAAAGAAGGAACCGGAATTCATGCTCGATTTTCGTCTCCGGGCCTACCATCAATGGCAAAAGATGACCGAACCCAGTTGGCCGCACGTTTCCTATCCTGCCATTGATTATCAAAATATTATCTACTACTCTGCACCCAAACAGAAAAAAGAAAAACTCAACAGTCTGGAAGAAGTTGACCCCACTTTAATCGAAACCTTTGAAAAATTAGGCATTCCCCTTTCGGAACAAAAACGCCTGTCTAACGTGGCCGTCGATGCTATCTTTGACAGCGTTTCTATCGCCACAACTTTTAAAGAAAAACTAGCAGAACAGGGGGTTATCTTCTGTTCTATTTCGGAAGCTTTACAGGAACATCCCGACTTAGTGCAGAAATATCTCGGCAGTGTAGTCCCCGTGGGTGATAATTATTTTGCCGCTCTTAATTCGGCCGTTTTTAGCGATGGTTCCTTTGTTTTTATACCCAAAGGTGTCGTCTGTCCGATGGAATTGTCCACCTATTTTCGGATTAATAACGGTGAGACGGGACAATTTGAAAGAACTTTAATTGTCGCTGAGGAAGGGGCATCGGTAAGTTATTTAGAAGGTTGCACTGCTCCGATGTACGATAGTAATCAACTTCATGCCGCCGTCGTGGAATTAGTCGCCCTCGATAATGCGGATATTAAATATTCGACGGTACAAAATTGGTACGCTGGCGATGCCAATGGGAAGGGAGGTATTTACAATTTCGTCACTAAACGGGGTCTGTGTAAAGGAGTTAATTCTAAGATTTCTTGGACGCAGGTGGAAACTGGTTCGGCAATTACTTGGAAGTATCCCAGTTGTGTCTTAGTCGGCGATAATTCCGTCGGGGAATTCTACTCAATTGCCCTAACTAATAACAAACAACAGGCCGATACAGGTACGAAAATGATTCACATTGGCCGCAACACCAAGAGTACGATTATTTCTAAGGGAATTTCTGCGGGTAACTCCCAAAATAGTTATCGCGGTTTAGTGAAAATGGGACCGAAAGCCAAGGGAGCAAGAAATTACTCCCAGTGTGATTCTATGCTGATTGGAGATAATGCTGAAGCTAACACCTTTCCCTATATTCAGGTGGATAACAACAGTGCTAAAGTAGAACACGAAGCTTCTACTTCTAAAATCGGTGAAGACCAATTATTCTACTTCGCACAACGGGGTATTTCCGAAGAAGATGCTGTCTCTATGTTAGTCAGTGGTTTCTGTAAGGATGTCCTCAGTAAATTACCGATGGAATTCGCCGCTGAAGCTGATAAACTCCTCAGTCTCAAGCTAGAAGGAACCGTCGGATAATCAGTAAAGTAGTAAAGTAGGGTGGGTTAGGCGATAGCCGTAACCCACCAAAAGCTAAGTTAGGCGATAGCCGTAACCCACCAAAAGCTAAGTTAGGCGATAGCCGTAACCCACCAAAAGCTAAGACAATTTATCCATCAATTGATGATTCGCCGTCAACCACCAAAACTAATATTTTTGTTCTAGAAAAACATCTCATGAGTGAAGTAATTTTATCGGTAAAAAATCTAACCGCTAGTATTGATGGAAATCAGATTCTTAAAGGAGTTAACCTCGAAATTAAAGCAGGTGAAACCCACGCAATTATGGGGCGCAATGGCTCAGGAAAAAGCACCTTTTCAAAAGTAATCGCTGGACATCCCGATTATGAAGTAACTGGGGGAGAAATAATTTATAAAGGCGAAAACCTTTTAGACAAAGAACCCGATGAACGAGCGCTTATGGGTATCTTTCTCGCATTCCAATATCCCCTAGAAATCCCCGGCGTTAGTAACCTCGATTTTCTTCGCGTTGCCTACAATGCCCGACAAAAATATCTAGGCTCGGAAGAATTAGATAGTTTTGACTTTGAGGAATTAGTCGAGAAAAAACTAGAAGTTGTCCAGATGAATCCTAGCTTTCTTGGCAGAAGTTTAAACGAAGGTTTCTCCGGTGGTGAGAAAAAACGTAATGAAATCCTACAAATGGCTTTATTAGAACCTACTTTAGGAATTCTCGATGAAATTGACTCCGGTTTAGACATCGATGCTTTGCGAATTGTTGCCCAGGGAGTCAATCACTTAGCTACTCCCGATAACGCTTTTTTACTTATCACCCACTATCAGCGTCTGCTCAACTACATTGAACCCGATGTTATTCATGTTATGTACGATGGGCGCATTGTCACCAGTGGCGGTAAAGAATTAGCTCTCGAATTAGAAAGAACTGGCTACGATTTCCTCGACGAACAATTATTAGCCGTTAAGTAATCTAGCTATCAGTTATCAGTAGTCTGGGGAGTCAGGAGTCAGGAGGCAGGAGTCAGGAGATTATTTTTACTTATTCTCCCCACACCCCACACCCTACACCCCACACCCCACACCCTACACCCCACACCCCACACCCTACACCCCACACCCCACACCCTACACCCCACACCCTACACCCCACACCCTCCTACCAATGACAGCCATAATCACGAAACCTGAACAATCAGGAGAATTATTGTTAAAATTGTCGCGAGAAACGGTTCCCACTGTCGATAACAGTAAAATTCTCGAATTAAGAGAATCGGGAGCCAGTAAAGCTCACGAATTAGCCATCCCTGGCAGAAAAGACGAAGAATGGCAATTCACCGATTTAAGTCAACTCTGGGCGATCGATTTTCGCGCTCCCCAAACCGTTACAATCGATAAAAATGCCCTCGCTACCTTTTTGCTGCCCGAAGCCAAAAACAGCCGTATAGTCTTCGTTAACGGCATTTATCAGCCTGAATTGTCCGATATCTCCGCTTTACCCCCTGGTGTCAGCGTCAGCAATCTTGCCAATGCACAAAAAGATGTTCTTGTCAACTATCTAGGGAAAGAAAAAACCCCCGAATTTTTTACCGCACTCAACCAAGCTGGACTAAGCGATGGGGCAGTAATTCACGTCACCGCTAACACCGTCGTCACAACTCCCATACATCTCTTATTTATCACCGTTGTGGAGGAAATTCCCCGCTTTTATCAGCCCCATAGCCTAATCGTGGCGGAAACGGGAGCCAGTGTCAATATTATTGAGAACTACGGGGCTTTAGCCGAATATTGCTCCGATTTACCTGTAAATTACTCTTATTTCACCAACGCTGTCACGGAAATTTACCTCGAAGCCAACGCCGAGGTCATCCATACCAGAGTACAACGGGAATCGGGAGATGGTTTTCACATCGGACGCACGATAATTGAACAAGGGCGCGATAGCCGTTACACTCTCAACGAGATAAATCTAGGAGCTAAACTCTGCCGTCATAACCTCGATATCCTGCAAAAAGGAGAACAAACCGAGACAAATCTGCACGGATTAGCCATGATTACTGGACAACAAACCACCGATACCCACAGCGCCATCTATCTCAACCATCCCCACGGCATCGCCAACCAACTGCATAAATGTATAGTTGATGGTAGCGCTCACGCTATCTTTAATGGTAAAGTGTTTGTTCCCAAACCCGCCCAATTAACCAACGCCTCCCAGTTAAATCGGAATTTGTTAATTTCTAACAAGGCACGAGTCAACACCAAACCCGAATTACAAATTACCGCCGATAACGTCAAATGTTCCCACGGGGCAACCGTTAGCCAACTGGAAGCCGATGATTTATTCTATCTGCAAAGCCGGGGCTTAAGCACCGACACCGCCCGCAGTTTGTTAATTGATGCTTTCTCGGCCGAGATTTTAGCTAAAATTCCTCTAGAATCCCTCCGCCAAAGATTGGGGCAATGCGTCGCCTGTCGCAGTGTGGAATAACTCTACCGGGGTGGGTGTCAACCTGCCCAAAGTACCCCTCTGACTCCTGACTAAAATGACAATTATCCAAGAAAAAACCCTCGCCCAAAAAGTCCGCGCCGATTTCCCTATCCTCCATCAAACCGTACACGATAAACCCCTTATCTATCTCGATAGTGCCGCCACTTCCCAAAAACCCATTCAAGTATTAGAAACCCTGCGAAACTATTACGAAAAAGATAACGCTAATGTGCATCGGGGGGCGCATACTTTAAGTGTCCGGGCAACGGAAGCCTACGAAGGGGCCAGAGATAAGGTGGCTAGGTTTATTAATGCCGCTTCTCGTCAGGAAATTGTCTATACTCGCAACGCCACGGAAGCGATTAATTTAGTCGCCTACAGTTGGGCATTAAATACCCTGAAAGCAGGGGATGAAATTATTCTCTCGGTCATGGAACACCACAGTAATTTAATCCCCTGGCAAATTGTCTGCCAAAAGACGGGGGCAGTGATTAAATATGTGCAGTTAACCAGCGACGAAAGCTTTGATTTAGAACAATATAAATCTTTGTTATCTGACAAAACTAAATTAGTTGCTGTCCTTCATGTTTCTAATACATTAGGCTGTATTAATCCCGTTGCCGAAATAGTCAGCCTTGCCCATCAAGTCGGGGCGAAAGTATTAATTGATGCCTGTCAAAGTGTCCCCCATTTAGCCATTGATGTGCAGGCCATAGATTGTGATTGGTTGGTGGCTAGTGGTCATAAAATGTGCGCCCCCACCGGTATTGGATTTTTGTACGGCAAAGAGGCGATTTTAGAGGCAATGCCGCCCTTTTTTGGTGGTGGCGAAATGATTGCGGAAGTCTATTTAGACCATTTTACCTGTGCCGAACTGCCCCACAAATTTGAAGCTGGAACCCCCGCTATTGGCGAAGCGATTGCCCTCGGTGCTGCGGTAGAATATTTAAGGGGTTTAGGGATGGATAATATTCATGCCTACGAAGAAGAATTAACCGCCCATTTGTTCAAAAAATTAGGAGAAATTGAGGGTTTAAGAATTTACGGGCCGCCACCTAGTTTAACAGGCCAAGGTCGGGCTAGTTTAGCCGCCTTTAATGTGGAAGGGATTCATGCTAGTGATTTAGCCACTTTATTAGACCAGGAAGGAATCGCTATTCGCTCCGGTCATCACTGTACCCAACCTCTACACCGCTTTTTTGATGCTTCCGGCAGCGCGCGGGCAAGTCTATATTTTTATAATACCCGAGAAGAAATCGATCGCTTTATTGTCGCTTTACAGGAAACTATTGATTTCTTTGCCAATTGTTTTTCTTAGGGGTATCTCTGGCCCCTTTTCCTGTTCTTAAATAGTGAAGGAAGTTACTTATTATTATCAAGGAATTTGTCGCGAAACGGGCGAGTTATTGCGCTTGCCCCGCACTCTTTTGGCTGAAAAAATTGCCCAAGATTTGATGACAACTATCACCAATCCTGAAGGTAAAATGTATGGAATTTTGTTAGGAGAAAATGCTGCTGGCGAAATAGAAATTTTAAAAGCTTTTTCTGGACAGGGAGAAGCTGCTGGCTGGGTTCCGTCCCTAGTGGGGAGAGAAAAAATTATTCGGGAGGAAGAGCGAGTTTTACAACTTTTAGAAACAATTAAACAGGAAATTATTGACCTACAATCAATTCCCGAACATAATTTATATCGACTCAATCAAGCAAATTTTGAGCGTAAAATACAAGCTTTACAGCAACAACATCAAAACCATAAACAGGAACGAGATAGGTTAAGAAATTTAGGAGATTTAAACCCAGAAGAATTAGAAAAATTAAATAATATCAGTCGTCAGGAAAAAAGAGAAAGAAAGCAATTAAAACAGGAACAAAAACAAGTTTTAAAACCCTTAATTGAGAAAATAAACTTCGCCAATCAGAGAATTATTGAACTTAAGCAACAGCGTAGGAACCTCTCCAAACAGTTACAGGAATTGCTGTATCAATCCTACTGTTTAAACAACTTTTCTGGACAATCTCTCTCCTTGGCTAAATTGATGGGCAGTAATTTGTTACCGACGGGAACAGGGGAATGTTGCGCCCCGAAATTATTAAATTATGCCGCCATGAAAGGATTAAAACCTGTCGCCATGGCCGAATTTTGGTGGGGAGAATCGAATCGAGATAGAAAACAGGGAGAATTTTATGGCGCTTGTCAAGAAAGATGTCAACCTCTCATGGGTTTTTTACTCTCTGGTTTACGTTTATCTCTAGAAATTATCTACGAAGACGAGGGAATAATTGCTATTAATAAACCCGCGGGATTATTATCGGTAGCAGGACGTTATCAAGATAGTCAAGATGCTGTGGTCAATCGTTTTCGTCGTCAGGGAAAAAATCTCATTCCCGTTCATCGTTTAGACCGAGAAACTTCTGGTATATTATTACTAGCTAAAAGTTTAGATATTTATCGTTGTTTATCCCAACAATTTCAACGGCGAGAAGTGGAGAAAATCTACGAAGCTATATTATCAGAAATTATTGAGCGAGAATCAGGCATAATTGACCTACCTCTCTGGGGAAATCCGCAAAATCGACCCTATCAAACTGTGGACTGGCAAAGGGGGAAAGCTAGTCAAACCTATTTTAAAGTTGTCGGTAAAGAAGGCAATTATTCTCGGCTAGAATTTATTCCCTACACGGGAAGAACCCATCAAATTCGTGTTCATAGTCAACAGGGATTAGGGATAGGAATTTTAGGCGATCGCTTGTACAATGGTAAGCAGTCCGACCGTTTACACCTACACGCTAAACAATTATCTTTTCGTCATCCTCAGACCGAAAATAAACTTGATCTCATCATTCCCACCCCCTTTTGAGAGCTATAATTGCTAACAGCCAAAAATTAGCTATAGTAACCCGAACTGGGGTTAAATAGGGACAGAATCAGGGTTCCCGAGGATACTTTATCTCGGCTGATTTCTGAGAGCCTTGTAAATCAAGACTAAAGATATAGTTGCACACGGGTAACGTCGCTTTACGGTAAACTTTTTCAGCTTGTCCGAGCGGGATTCCTAGTTCGATATCTTCAACAGTGCCATCGTTGGGATTCTCTGTCTGAATGATTCCCATCGGAAACATAAAAAAGAACTTGATTCCTTGCTCACTCTACCATTTCAGAAGTTTAATAAATCTCAGATTATGACCTTCTAAAGTATAGCTTGTAATCACTTGCTCGAATGAATGAGCATGGTGCGTTCCCAAAAATCTATCGGTGTGGCAGTAGGAGCCACATCAGGGAACGCACTCTACAGCGATGGCGTACTGCTATGCAGTGCCTTCGGCATCGCACTACTAGGAATAAGCAGTGTTAGACATCTTTTAGCTCTTCAAACCTTGACAAGAGCCGATTAGGAACTAAGAAAATCATTTTAATATGAGAGTTGGTCGGTTTTGTTTCAATCTTGATGAATTTTGGTTGTAAATTAGCTCCATCCTCATCCTTAGGTTTGACGAAAGCAAAACAGGTAAATTCAATAGATTTAATAAATTCAAGGAGCTTCTTTGTTGGATAAATTTCCGACAAGACCAAAGGTTGATCTCGAATTAGAAGATTTTTGCCACCCATTAGTATATCGAAGTCTGCTCCTTCAGCATCTGTTTTGATACAGGAAACACTTAGTAACGGATAATCAGACATCAATTTGTCTAAAGTATTTACCTTGACTGTCACCTTGTTCTCTTGGGGACTATGCCTGACCAGCGAATTTAGTTCAGGCATTGAGTTTAAATTAAGATCCATGGTGCCAGGCTCGGAAAAAAGTGCTTCTTCTAGAACATGACAATTTTGAAACTGGGAAAGATTTCTCTTTAAGTGTTCAACCATTCTCGGATCGGGTTCAAAGGCATAAACCTGATTGGATAAAGGAGCAGCCAGTAAACTGTAATAACCAATATTAGCTCCAACATCAATAAAGTCTTTATTAATATCTAAGAACCGATGAAGGATAATTTCAGATCCCCAATCCAACTTGCTTCCCTTGAGGAAAATTTCCGTTCCGAATCGACTATCGTACGGCAGCATCATTTCTACATTATTAAATAGAACCATTTTCTGGTTGAGCTTGGTTATTTTATAAAATGCTCGTACTACATAGCGGTATAGGAAATCCCAGCCGCCAATCTCTCGAACCAATCCAAGAAAATAACTGAACTTATGCAAATAAGTAGTTTCTTTAAACATATACTCTCACTTCAAGTTAGCCATGGAGGCATCTAAATATTAATTATAGCGCTCTCTGCGGTCGAGCCACCCCCTCTGTCCTAATATCCCACCCCCATCGGTCTCACACCCCCTCAATAAAACCTAATACCGCACTGTGTTGAAAATGAGTATCGGCAGTCAGTGCGTCAGAGATTCCTCGATCCTGCATTACAACCAATGATATACAGTCCACTAAACCCCATTCTTAAACAAATCGAATGCTAATTTGTCAAGGCTATTGGTTAATAAAACAACTTCGATGCTTGGATCAGTTTCGAGAGCTTCTAAAAGCTCGATTGCCGCTGCCCTGAATTGGCTCTTCTCGTTTCTGTGTGGGAGTAAGAAGAATAGGGATAATTGGCTCTTCTGGTTTCTGTGTGGAAACGAGGTCTATACTGATAGAATATCCGCAAAATAGTCCTAAAAGTCTTGCCCAGTAAGCATTTCACGATTCCATAAGCAAAAATTATCACACAAAGTCGAGAAGAGCCGATAATTTTCCAGAAATATAGTCTTCAAAGCCTTGCCTAGCAAGACTCCTACGAATGATAAGCACTGATTATCACACCAAGTCGAGAAGAGCCCTGAATTTTTGCTTAGAAAGCGCATTACCTATTTCTAACAAGATCACCTTGGGACTAAATGGGTTCTATTAGTCTCAATTTGATTGGCAAGTTTAACAGCCTGTAGATGATTTTGATCGGTGACAGAAGACAAGGTGATCGCAAAATATGTATCTAAAAAAACTTCATTCATTATTCAAAAAAGGTTTCCCCATAAAAGTATCGGTAAATTTTTTCTGACCAATCAGGCTCACCCTGTAATTTTAAAAAATGGCCAGTTTTAAGAGAGGTCTATTGACTGAATGATGGAATGTAATATTTCAATAACCAGCATTTTCTTGGTGCTTGAGCTATACAATGAGATCTATATTTTGATAGGATAAAAAAAGATTAGTATAGAGGTAAAATTAATGGCTGAAACCCTATATGAGAAAGACTATGTAGCTTGGCTGCAAGACCAGGCAGAAAAACTGCGATCGCCTGATCGCAATACTTTAGATTGGCAAACTTTAGCCGAGGAATTAGAGGAAATGGTTGATGAACGCAAATACAAAGCAGAAAGCTTTCTTATTCAACTCCTCAGTCACCTGCTACTTTACGCCTACTGGAAGCATCCTTACTACCTACCCCACTGGACAGACGAGATAGATAATTTCAGATTGGAATTGAGCTTGCTGTTTCGCTCTAAGGTAATCTACAATCATGCCTTAGAACGGTTTGGTTATTGTTATCAAAAAGCTCTGGGAAAAGCGAGCCGCAAAAGTGGATTAACTTTACCAGTTGACTGTCCTTGGACAATTGAGAAAATTCTTGATGAAGATTGGTTCCCTGGTTAAAAACTGGAGCTTGCAATCCAACTTACATCCATACAACAATAGGGTGGGCAATACCCACCTTACTTCAGTTGCTCAACAACTAATAGCTGGTATTCCAAAATCTGGTTGAAAAAGAAATTGAGTCATGCGAGGAAGTTTCGGCTCCATCCATGACTCAATTTTGATATATAGCGTTTCTAGGTTCACTAAATAAGAACTACGTCAAGAGAAACCGCAAAACCAGCTGGAAGGTTTGCTATCTTGGCAAACTCGGTCCCCAAAAATGAAAGTGATCCAGTCCCTGCGTTGTAACTGATCTGACTCAGAGAAGTGGCTCCAAAACCCGATTTGCTAACTTCAATTTTGTCTCCTTCTGGCCGGGAAAAGTCTTGGATAGTATCAACTTTCTCGGAGAGGAAATTGAAGCGGAACTTATCGGCACCAGCATCACCAGTCAGGGTGTCATTGCCAGCGCCGCCAATCAGGGTGTCATTGCCAGCACCGCCATTGATGCTGTCGTTGCCAGCACCGCCATTGATGCTGTCGTTGCCAGCACCGCCATTGATGCTGTCGTTGCCAGCACCGCCATTGAGGATATTGTTGTCGCTGTTGCCCGTGATCGTGTCGGCAAAGCTGCTGCCGATGACGTTTTCAAACTGGCTCACCTGGAAGGTCAAGGGCAGCGGCGCAGCCGTGCCGTTCACCGTCACCACGCCGGTGGCGAGGTTGGTCACCCTTCCCGTGGCGAGAGCCACGCTGGCGCCGCTGTGATCCACCGTGTCGCCCAGCAGGCTGCTGCCCACAATGGATTCCACGGCAATCAAGGTGTCGGTACCCAGCGCTCCCTTGTTCAACACCCCGAAGGCACCCAAAGTGACGACATTGCTCAGAGCGCTGTAGTTGGCCGTATCGAAGCCGGCACCACCATTAATCGTGTCGTTGCCAGCGGTGCCGAAGAACGTGTTGGCCGAGGCGTTGCCCGTGAGGATGTTGTTTTTGCTATTGCCAGTAGCGTTGATATTGCCAAACCCCGTCAGGGTCAAGTTCTCAATCCCATATCCTTGGTTACCAAATGTCCCCGGTGCTAGAGAATAACTGACTGAGGCCAATACCGTATCAGCCGTCCCACCCGGGGCATCATCGAAGACCTCCTTGACGATATCGCCCACATTGTCCACGAAGTAGGTGTCGTTGCCATCACCACCATCCATCGAGTCAACACCAACACCACCATCGAGGGTGTCGTTGCCAAGGCCACCATTGATGGTATCGTTGCCAAGGCCACCATTGAGGACATTGTTGCGGATGTTGCCCGTGAGGATGTTGTTTTTGCTATTGCCAGTAGCGTTGATATTGCCAAACCCCGTCAGGGTCAAGTTCTCAATCCCATATCCTTGGTTACCAAATGTCCCCGGTGCTAGAGAATAACTGACTGAGGCCAATACCGTATCAGCCGTCCCACCCGGGGCATCATCGAAGACCTCCTTGACGATATCGCCCACATTGTCCACGAAGTAGGTGTCGTTGCCATCACCACCATCCATAGTGTCGGCACCCAGGCCACCATTGATGGTGTCGTTGTCAAAGGTACCAAACAGTATGTCGTTGCCATTAGTTCCTGTAATTATGGCCATAAATTTAACCCTCCTTCACAATTACATCCCACATTCCGCACCCTAGTCGTTGAAATCAAAAGTTGCTCTAGCCCTTGTATAGTAAGACTTTTAGCGATTACTAAGAATTATGAAGTGTCACACTCTAGTCAGCGATCGCCAGCTTAATGAGAGTTGATCTCAATAATTTGGTATCAGAGCTATCAGATTTTTAGGGCTAATTGTGCATCTGCTGGGCAAACAAATTAGCCTGTAATTCAGAGCCGGCAATCGTTTTGACGATTTAGATAAAATTTTCAATGTGACACTTTAGGGTGCGGAATGTGGGTTACATAATTTACACCCTGTGCAACTGTATTTTTAGTCTTGATTGCCAAGGCTTTCAGAAATCGGCAGAGATAAAGTATCCTCTGGAACCCTGATTCTGTCGTTTTTAGTTGCACATTGCGTAATTGTTGCCATCTTACAGCCAAACGTCTAGAATGGTCATTAATTTTTGTGCATGGTCGGGTCTTCTAACCGAAGGCATTGACGAAAAACACATTGTATCTGTCCTAGAGGCACTATGAAAAAGCTTAAGCAATACTGGACTGCTGAAGCACTGGAAAAAGACTTAGGCGATCCTCTCAATCCCGATAACCCTCTATCCTACAAGCGGGTGATCGAAATTGACGAGAGCGAAGAATTTCCCCACGAGGAAATTCGCTGGTTATACGACTGGAAACTCCAACACTACTACATTCCCACGGATTGCGGCGGTGAGTTCACCTCTTTTGAGGAATTTGTCGCTTTTGTGCGGGTACTTTCCCGACGGGATCAAACTATCGGCATCGCTTTTACTACCCTATTCTGGTCGTTTTTAAACTGGATGGCGGGAACCCCGGAACAGAAACAGAAGCTCGCCCGTTTTATCATGGATGACTATGGGGCGATGTGTCTGGGTTACTCGGAAAAGGAACACGGCAGCGATCTGATCAATGGTGATCTGACCGCGACGAAGGTGGAAGGAGGTTATATTCTCAATGGTGAGAAATGGCCGATTAACCGGGCGACTATCTCTGGAGTTTCCTTTATTTTGGCGAAAACCGATGCTAACGGCGGGCCAAAGTGTTTAACCCTATTTATGGTAGATAAACGGCAATTAGACCCCGAAAAATACTATAATTTGCCGAAAATATACACCCATGGCGTGCGCGCCTCGGATATGAGTGGCATTGGTTTTAAGGATTGTTTCGTCCCCGATTCCATGCGTTTACGGGAGGAGGGAGACGGTTTAGAATTAGCCCTGAAAGGTTTCCAGATTACCCGAATGTTGTGCGCCGCTTTTTCCCACGGGGCAGCCGATACCGCTTTAAGAACTACCCTCGGTTTTGCCGTTAATCGGGTAATTTATAACAAAACTGTGATGGATTTGCCCCAACCCCGGCGCACTCTCGTGGATGCTTTCCTTGACATCCTTATTTGTGATTGCGAGACGATTCCGGCCGCGAGAGGTTTTCATATTATCCCCGAACAGTTTAGCGTCTGGGCTTCGGTGGTAAAATATTTTGTCACCGTCCGTCTGGAGGAGATGGTTAATAGTGTTTATGTGGTCTTGGGATCGCGTTTTTATATGCGAGAAGAACACGAATTCGGCATCTTCCAGAAGCTACTGCGGGATAATTCGATTATCAGTATGTTTGACGGCAGTTCGATCGTCAATCTTCATGCTTTAATCCTACAATTGCGTCCTTTAACTAAATATCGGGCTAAACGCAACTCGCGCACCATGTCGGCGTTAAAAACCCGTTTAGAGGCGATTTTTAGCCTAGAAAAGTCAGTTCCTCCCTTTGAACCCAATAATTTAGAATTATTTGGCCGGGGAATGGATGATTCCCTACAGGGTTTAGAGATTGCCCTTGATATGCTGGAAGGATTGAAAGATTCTCAGGAGGTGGACCCGGAAGTATTAGAAAATCTGTTGATGTTGGGTAATTTAGTTTTAGAGGAACTAAATGCTCACGATGAACAGATTAGTCAATCGAAATTCGAGTATGGTCACGACCAATCACCCGAATTGTTCGAGATTGCCAAGAAATACTGTACTTTACACGCCGCTTCCGCTTGTTTACACACTTGGCTTTATAATCGTTCCATCTTGGGTGAATTTTTTGCCCGGGGGGAATGGTTGGTGTTGAGTTTACACCGATTACTGCGAACTCTCCGGCCGCTGCCTTACACTCTATCTGAGGTGTATGTAGAAAATGTTGCCCAAGAATTGCTGAAATTATATCGAGAAAATCAACATTTTTCGATCGTGCCTTTTCAATTAGCCCATTCACAAACTACCGAGGAAAAAACCCATGAACTCCAACTCCAATCTTAATAATCTCGTACAAAATTGGTTAGTTAAACAGTTAGCCGATCAGTTATCTTTGGATGCAAAAACGATTAATGTGACTGAACCTTTAACCCGTTATGGTTTAGATTCGATCGATGCGGTAACGATGGTCGGTGATCTAGAAGATTGGGTCGGTCAAGAGTTACCTTCTACCCTTTTCTGGGATTATTCTACTATTGAAAAAGCGTCTCTTTTCCTAGTAGAAAACTACGATCTTTCTAATCTTTCCGGTGAGGAAACCCCCGCAGAAGTTGCTCCCATCGCTGAAAAAGCTGAACCGGCCGTTAGTGGTGGCAAAGGTTGGAGTTTATTCGGTCGTCGTTAATTATCAGTGATCAGTGATCAGTTATCAGTTATCAGCTTCTGAAGGCAAGAGGCAACAGGCAATAGGCAAAAGACAGAATCTGACAATTCTCCTACCTAAAAAGAAGGTTAGAAACTAAGCACATCAAAGCTTTTAGCTTAACCAATTAGGTCTTAGTTTCTGGAGAGTTATCAGTTACTCGGTTATCAGTTACGGCATTTCTCTTAAAAATGAAGTATAATACTAAATCCGGTTATTAAAGACTGATTATCTATTCCCTACTTTTGCATGAGTGCCTGTCCTGATATGTAGCCCATACTCAACGGATTGAGTATCAGATAACTGCTGTAAATTGAAATATACAAAAAAGGGCGATCAATTGATCGCCCTTTTCTCCTAGTAAATAACAAAAATTATCTCAAGATATACACCAGTAAAAACAGGATAATCCAGACCACATCGACGAAATGCCAGTATAATTCTGCCGCTTCGACACCAAAGTGAGATTGACTAGAATAGTGGTCTTTTTGACGAGAACGCCAGAGGACAGATAGAATTAGCACTAAACCAAAAGTAACGTGGAGACCGTGGAATCCGGTTAAGGCATAAAAAGCGCTGGTGAAAACATTAGTTGTCAGACCGAATTCAGCGTGATAATATTCGTATCCTTGACCACAAAGGAAGATAATTCCCATCAGAGCAGTAATGCCGAACCACAATTGTAAACCGGCATTATTGTTTTGTTTAATCGCCTTTTGTCCTATGTGCATAACAAAACTACTGGACACCAGAATAATCGTGTTAATTGTCGGTAGGGTTAACTCTAATTCTGGCGTGCCGGCGGGGGGCCAAACGGGTAACATGGTACGGTAGAACAAGAAAGCGGCAAATAAGCCTAAAAAGATGGAACTTTCCGCCACTAGAAACAAAACCACACCGAATAAGCGATGATCCGGGTGGCCATGATGTCCGTGTTCCACCGTTTCCTGATGATAATTGACAGAGAGTTGAGAATCTTCGAGCGTTGAACCTTGCATGATTGAATGTCCTTAGTTTACACAGGAGACGGGGAGCTTTTTGTCAGTGGGAAGTGGGAAGTGGGAAGTGGGAAGTGGGAAGCTTTTTTTCAGTGATCAGTAAACAGTAAACAGTAAACAGTGAACTGAAAACTCACATCTGATAACTGATAACTGAAAACTCACATCTGATAACTGATAACTGATAACTGATTATTGGGATTCAGCACCCACTTCAGCGAGGAGATCTTGTACTGATTCCGCTGCTTCCGATTCTTCCATATCAATACCGTAATCGTAGGGGCCAGACCAAAGAATCGGCATTTCCTCAAAATTCTCGATAATTGGGGGGGAGGAGGTTTGCCATTCTAGGGTTAAAGCGCGCCAAGGATTACGACCAGCCGGTTGACCTTTAAAGGCACTCCAGACCATATTAATAGCAAAGGGAATACTCGATATACCGAGAATATAAGCCCCTGCGGTACTAAGAACATTTAAATCCTGAAACTGCACATCATACAGGGCAATACGACGGTTCATACCCAATAATCCCAATTCGTGCATCGGCATGAAAGTTAAATTCAAACCGATAAAACTGAGAACAAAGTGGATACGACCGAGAGTCTCGTTATACATCCGTCCGGTCATTTTCGGGAACCAATGGTAAACGGCAGCAAACAGGGCCATTGCCGTACCACCAAATAGTACATAATGGAAGTGACCGACGACAAAATAGGTATCGTGGACGTGGATATCGAAGGGAACAGAAGCCAACATAATCCCAGTCAAACCACCGATGAGGAAGGAAGACAGGAAACCGATCCCAAATAATAAAGACGTATTGAGACTAAGTTTACCCCCCCAAAGGGTGGCACACCAACTAAAGATTTTAATGCCCGTGGGAACGGCGATTAACATAGTTGCCGCCATGAAAAACATCCGTAACCAGCCGGGGGTGCCGCTGGTGAACATATGGTGGGCCCAGACGATTAAACCCAAGAAACAGATGGTGAGACTGGAATAGGCGATCGCTCGATAACCAAAAATCGGTTTACGCGCATGAACCGGTAATATCTCCGATATAGTGCCGAAAAAGGGCAAAATCATGATATAAACAGCAGGATGGGAGTAAAACCAGAACATATGCTGATAAACCACCGGATCGCCGCCGCCGGCAGGGTTAAAAAAGCTCGTGCCAGCGATTAAATCAAAGGACAAGAGAACAAGAGCAGAAGCGAGAACGGGAGTGGAAAGCAGTACCAGAGTCGAGGTGGCCAGCATTGCCCAACAAAATAGCGGCATACTGTACAAATCCATCTCAGGAATCCGCATTTTCAGGATCGTGGTGATGAAATTAATCGAGCCTAAAATCGAAGAAGTCCCGATCAATAAAAGGCTCAAAATCCACAATTCTTCCCCCCATTTGCCGCTAATTAAGCTTAAAGGTGGGTAGGAAGTCCAACCGGACTGGGGGGCGCCGACAAAGAAACTGGATAATAATAGCAGCCCGCCGGGGGGGTTAAGCCAGAAAGCCACAGCGTTAAGACGAGGAAAAGCCATATCTTCGGCCCCAATCATCAGGGGAATGAGATAATTGGCAAAACCTGCCCCAACTGGAACGATCCAAAGAAAGATCATGATCGTTCCGTGCATGGTCATGAATTGGTTATATAGTTCTGGGGAGACAAAATCGGGGTCAGGAGTGGCTAATTCCGTCCGCAGCACTTCTGCGAAAGCACCGCCAATAAAGAAGAAAAGAAAGGCAGTCACCAGATATTGAATACCGATGACTTTATGATCGGTGCAGAAAGTAAAGTAATCGGTCCACTTGCGGTGATGGATCACCTCGGGAACGGTTGCTGGGGTGGTTATTTCCGTTGATGCTGTCATAAGGCCAAGATTTTAGATGACAAGAAAAATTACATTTGCTGCTGATGGGCAACTTGGGCGAGGATTTCACCGTTTATGCCCATTTCTTCGGTGTAGGGGGTCAAATATTGACTATCAGAGCGATCTTTAGTGGTCATGGCTACAGTTCGATCGCTGTCAACTTCGGCGATCGTGTTATCCTGCACCCATTGGTCGTAATCGGCTTGGGAGTGAACTACAAAGCTAGATTTCATGCCGCCGTGATAGGCCCCGCAAAGTTCCGCACAAATGATCGGATATTGACCAATTTGGTTGGATGTGAACGATAAGACCGTTTCCTGTCCGGGGATAACGTCCTGTTTTAGACGCAATTGGGGAACCCAGAAAGCATGGATCACATCCCCCGCTTCCATATTCAGTTGCACGGGGCGATTGACGGGAGCGTGCAGTTCCCCGGAAACAATGCCAGTTTCGGGATAGGTGAAGATCCAAGCGTATTGAATGCCTTTAACATTGACCACTAGGGGGGGAACTCCTTCACCATCGTAGGAATTGCCGATACCTAGGGATACTCTGCGATCGCCGCCCATGGCCATCATCGTGCCGTGGTGATGACTGTGGTGGGCGATTTCTCCTTTGCCACCCTTGGAAATCAAGGGATCGAGACCGCCGATATTGTTATAAATCTCGAAGCTATAGACGGCAAGGATAAAAACGATTACCGTCGGGATGGCTGTCCAGAAGATTTCTAGGGGGACATTGCCCTCCACTGCCGGCCCGTCGGTTTGATCCCCCGGTTTACGGCGAAAGCGAATCACTATATAGATAATCACGCCTTCAACTATTAAAAATAGTCCCGTGGCGATGGTCATCATCAGATTAAAGATATTATCTATCTCCTGAGCATCTTCAGAAGCGGCCACAGGCATTAAGCCATGATTTTGGCCATACCAGAGACTAATTAAGGTTAAGGTGATCCCGAGTACGAGCGTCAGGATACTGCTGGGAATTTTCACGGTCTTTTCAATATTTTTAATAGTGGCTACTTATTCAAGGCTAAAACATGATTCCCCTATAGATGGGAAATTTAACCAGCATCTTCTGAGAATTTTATCTTTTCTTTGGGATCGTTTTCGGGGAAAGTATTTAAAATAACTAATTTTTATGTTTTATTCTGAGTTTATGTAAACAAATGTAACGGAAATGGCCAGAAATCTAAAGAATATCTAAAAGGTTTTACCAGTCGTAAAAAAACTCATTCACAGTGATAACTGACTGGCAAACAAAGCCAGGATCTTTGATGACAGACTCCTTGAGAACAGGCAAACCGATGACCGAATCTGTTTTTAACCCGACACCCCTAAGAGAAACCGGCAATATTCAGGTGTGGATGCGCCGCTTAGTCTGGAAAATTGCGATCGCTACTTTCGCCCTCATGGTGGTGGGCGCTGCCACCAGAGTTATGAACGCCGGTTTAGCTTGTCCCGATTGGCCCCTCTGTTACGGTCAATGGATTCCCAGTCAGCAGATGAATCTACAGGTATTTCTGGAGTGGTTTCATCGTCTCGATGCCTCTTTGATCGGGTTTAGTACGATCGCTCTCGTCGGTCTGTCTTGCTGGTATCGTCGCCATCTTCCCCCTTGGCTGTGGCCATCTGCGATCGCCGCCTTGGCTTTAATTCTCCTGCAAGGAGTCCTGGGAGGATTAACCGTCACCCAATTACTGCGATTTGACATCGTAACCGCCCATTTAGCCACAGCTTTGCTCTTTTTTGCCACCTTAATCGTCATTGCTATTTGTCTGACTCCCTACCGTGGCACAGGTACGGTCGGAAAACTAACCGGGATGGGAATGGTCGCCACCAGTCTAGTTTATCTGCAATGTCTCCTCGGCGGTCTCGTCGGTTCCCGTTGGGCAGCCCATCAGTGTTTAACGGTTTCCCAACTCTGCACGGTGATGAATAGCCACATTATCGGGGTTTTTCCCGCCACTATCTCGGTTTTAACCCTAGTTTTCTTCGCTTGGCGAGCTGCCGCTATCCATCCTCTCCTCAAAAAACTAGCTTTTAGCGCCGGGGGATTAGTCGCCCTACAGGTGTTTTTAGGCGTTGCCACCCTGAAACTACATCTCCAGGTGGAACCCTTAACCATTACCCACCACAGCATCGGTGCGCTATTGGTGGGAACCCTCGTCGCTTTTACCACTTTTGCCCTTCGCGATCGTTCTTTCGCGCCTATAAGCCATCTCTAAGGATTTAATCACGATGACTGGAACTCAAGCCCTTCGCCACCACGATAATTTTTTACAAGTCGCTAAAAGTTATTATCAACTCACTAAACCGCGAATTATTCCTCTACTGCTGATTACTACGGCCGCTGCCATGGAAATCGCCTCTAAAGGTCAGGTTTCCCCCCTCTTACTCTTTCTTACTCTCCTCGGTGGCACTCTCGCCGCCGCCGCCGCTCAAACCTTAAACTGCATCTATGATCGCGACATCGATCACACCATGCTTCGTACTCGCGCCCGTCCGATCCCCTCCGGTCGCGTGCAACCCCTCCACGCCCTCATTTTTGCCCTCGTTTTAGCCTCCCTTTCTCTAGCACTTTTTGTCTTTTTTGTCAATACTTTGAGCGGATTTTTAGCAATGACCGGTATCGCATTTTATATGCTGATTTATACCCATCTGCTCAAGCGTCATAGTATCCAAAATATTGTTATCGGTGGCGCGGCTGGCTCGATTCCTCCCCTCGTCGGTTGGGCGGCAGTAACGGGCGATCTCGGTTGGATTCCCTGGATTTTATTCGCCATTATTTTCCTTTGGACTCCTCCCCATTTTTGGGCTTTGGCTTTAATGATCAAGGATGATTATGCAGAAGTAGATATACCGATGATGCCCGTAGTTAAAGGGGAAGAAGCCACTAGCGAGCAGATTTGGCTCTATACTTTAATCGTCGTTCCTTTCACTTTCCTCCTGATTTATCCCTTGGCTGCCTGTGGTGTGGTCTATGGTGTAGCGGCTTTGGTTTTAGGGTTTGTTTTCCTGAAAAAAGCTTGGCGATTAAAACAGAATCCTTTTGATCGGGATATCGCTCGATCGCTGTTTAAATATTCCATTCTTTACATGATGTTATTATGTACAGCTATGGTGATCGATAGTTTACCCATGACCTCTCATCTCATCGCTACAATTGCCAGTTTATTCTCCTGTAGTTAGGTTTTGCTGAAAAAGTTTGTTGGTGGTGTCGGGAGTCAGGAGTCGGGAGTCAGGAGTCAGGAGATTATTTTCATTTATGCTCCCCATCTCCCCATCTCCCCCCGCAACGCGCACGAAGTGGTCTCCCCATCTCCCCCCGCAACGCGCACGAAGTGGTCTCCCCATCTCCCCATCTCCCCAATTCATAATTGATAATTCATCGGAAATTTTGGGTCTGAAACCCCGCCGTTCTAGGTTGGCTTTACGTTAGAATTAAAAGGCCAGTCTCGAAAACCAAGTGGACGGCGCAGCACCTTGAAAACTCGGCTTAGGGGGTTCCGACCAGAAAAGCTTGGCCGGGTAAAAAGTCGCGCGCAACAAGTACAAGAAGCTATAGGCGGTCAACGTACCGTGGGACACACGGAATCGGGCTTCTGAAATGGGGCGAAAGTCTGTGGACTCTGTGTAAGACAGTACATGGTTTTTTAACTGTGGTATGCGACGGTGGTGGAAGCAGAAACTTAAATCGTGAGGTTTAGGAATCGCCGCACTTTTAGGGCGGCGAGGATGTCAAAATTACCCCCGACTACTGATTGCGACTGAGGGAGTTAATTCGCTCGATTAGTTGGGCTAAGATTTCTTGTAATTGTCGGTCTTGATGCTGGGAAAGGTTGATTTTATCACAGCTATAAATAACGGTGGTGTGATCTTTGCCGCCAAATTCTTCGCCAATGCGCGGTAAGCTTAAATCCGTGTGTTGACGCATCAAATACATCCCAATCTGTCGGGCAAAACTAATTTCTCGTCGGCGGGAATTTCCTTTTAGATCGGCGATCGAGAGTTGAAACTTTTCCGCTACTACCGCCATAATAATCTCAGGAGAAGTGGCAATTTTGGCCATTGGTGGATTTAAAACCGGCGCGATATTTTCTACCGTCATCGGCAATCCAGAGATAGAAATATAAGTGGTAGCCCGGATTAATGCCCCCTCTAATTCGCGAATATTAGAAGTATAATTAACGGCAATATATTCGATAACTTCTCTTGGGAGACGCAGATTTTCGTACTCGGCCTTTTTTTGTAAAATTGCCATGCGAGTTTCGATATCCGGTGCTTGGATATCGGCGACTAATCCCATAGAAAATCGAGAAATTAAACGATCCTGTAAACTGGGAATCTGTTTGGGGAGGCGATCGGAGGCTAAAACTACCTGTTTTCCCGCTTCGTGCAGGGTATTAAAGGTATGAAAAAATTCTTCTTGAGTGTATTCTTTTCCTTCAATAAATTGCAGATCATCCACTAATAATATGTCCGCATGGCGATAATGATTACGAAAACTTTCCATACTATCTTGACGGATAGCGGTGATTAAATCATTCGTAAATTGTTCCGTCGATACATAAAAAACCCTAGATTGGGGATATAATTCTAGACGATAATGACCGATCGCTTGCATTAAATGGGTTTTACCTAACCCCACCCCACCACAGAGAAAAAGCGGGTTAAATTCGCGTCCAGGTAATTCCGCCACCGCTAAAGCGGCCGCGTGGGCCATGCGATTAGTTGGCCCGACAACAAAACGGGAAAAATTATATTTAGGGTTAAGTTGATTGGTGGGAGATAATTCTGATTCTAAGCTAGTGTGAGGCTGGAAAATAGCGATCAAATCGCCCTGTTGTGCCGTGAGTTGAATCTCGACGGGATAACCGACGATATCCTGCACTACTTCGGCAATTGTTGACAGATAATTTTTCTGAAGATGGTTAAGAATAAAGGGATTGGCAGCCTGAATTACTAAGCGATCGTTTTGCCATTCTTTAACCGTCGCCGTTTGAAACCAAGTCTCGAAAGCGGGACGGGTTAATAGTAATTTTAGACGCTCTAGGAGATTATGCCAAAGTTGTTGGGCGCTGCTGTCCACGGTTAATTTTGATTAAGTGGGTGGGTGTAATTAAATATAAGATGAACGTAGGTTGGGTTGAAGCATGAAACCCAACGCCTATCCACGGTTAATTTTGATTAACAAAGTTGCTCTAGTGCTGCTGCGGGGAAACCTTATCAGTTTAGCGAGATTTTTCCCCTCAAGATAAAATGATTTTCAGAGCGAAACAATTAATCTTTAGACAGATGACGCAAGTTTTAACAATCACCCAATTAGGAAATCCAATTCTACAGCAAAAAGCAGCAGCGATCGATAATCTTCTCGATGCTGACTGTCAAAATTTGATCGATTCCCTGATTACCACCGTGCAAGCTGCCCACGGGGTGGGAATCGCCGCGCCCCAAGTTGCTCGGTCTCTGCGTCTGTTTATCGTTGCTTCTCACCCCAATCCTCGTTATCCCGACGCTCCGATGATGCCACCCACTGCCGTGATTAATCCTCGCATTTTGCGGGTCAGCGAGGAAATGGTCAAGGGTTGGGAAGGTTGCCTCAGTGTCCCCAATTTACGCGGTTTTGTCCCCCGTCATCAGTGGATCGAGGTGGCCTATTGCGATCGCAATGGTCGCGAAATCCGTCAAGTTTTCAGGGATTTTGTCGCGCGCATCTTTCAACACGAATACGATCATCTGGAAGGAATCCTCTTTCTCGATCGCCTTGCTTCTCCGGCGGATTTATACTCGGAGGAAGAATACCAAAAAATCAGTAATATTGCTGAATATAAGCGATAAAATCGCAAAATCTCTCTACATCTTCAAAATAAGTTAAATAGCTTAACGGGACTATCTTTATCTGGCGACAAAATTTTTGTTGGTAAATCTAAATTTTTTGTTAAAATGATAACGATTATCATTCTAGGAAACCTGCCCTAACAAACAAATGAACTACTTGACAAAATAAATTAATTATGCAGTAGAACTCTGCCCTCAATTAACTAGGGAGATACTCAAGACTTTTTCGGTGACTAGGAAAATCAATTTTTCCAGGTTTCCCCACGGAGATAACCCCAAAGACGAGGGAATAACCGAATAGCTTTCATTCATTAGTTGTCGTCTAGATGTCCAGAAAAATAAATACTCTAGCAAAGGGTATTTATTGACAATTGGTAACATCAGAAAACTTGGCCGATTAATTAACTATTGGAGTCCATAAAATATCTATGACCTTAGCTAAGTCCAAAGCAATTTTCGACAATGATGACTACAATCACTTTCCCGAAGTGATTACCGAACCTAAATCGCCGGTATCGGAAGCCGAGATGATGCAAGCAGTACGAACACTGCTGTTAGGATTAGGAGAAGATCCCGATCGCGAAGGTTTACGAGACACTCCTAAACGAGTAGTAAAAGCCCTAAAATTTCTCACTTCTGGTTATCAGCAATCCCTGGATGAATTGCTGAATGGGGCAGTTTTTCACGAGAATGCTAACGAGATGGTTTTAATCCGAGACATCGATATTTTTAGCTCCTGTGAACACCATATTTTACCGATAATCGGCCGCGCTCATGTTGCCTATATTCCTAACGGGAAAGTGATCGGTTTATCGAAAATTGCCCGCATCTGTGAAATGTACGCCAGACGACTGCAAGTACAGGAACGTTTAACCGCACAAATTGCCGATGCTTTGCAAGGATTACTACAACCTCAAGGGGTAGCTGTGGTGATTGAAGCGACTCATATGTGTATGGTAATGCGCGGGGTTGAAAAACCCGGTTCTTGGACTTCTACGAGTGCCGTGCGCGGTATTTTTGCCGATTCTGCTAAGACTCGTCAAGAGTTTATGAGTTTGATTCGTCATAGTCCCGATTTTCACTAATTAGTCAGGGGGATCAGGATTATTTGATCGTCCTATCCCCGGTTTTTGCCTAGGTAAAAAACTAGAGCAAAACCAGCTATTTACTGTTTACTTTTTATTTTTAACTCGCTGTTATCATGCTGATTCGTCCCCGTCGTCTTCGTTATAATCCAGCGATTCGCCGTCTTGTTCGTGAAACTGAATTAACCGTTAATGACTTGATTTATCCCCTCTTTATCATGGAGGGAGAAAATCAAAAGGTGGCTATTCCTTCTATGCCCGATTGTTATCGTTATTCCCTCGATTTATTGCTCAAAGAAGTAGTTAATGCTTATAATTTAGGCATTAATGCCATCGCTCTTTTCCCCCTGATTGCCGAAGATAAAAAAGATAATTTCGGTAGAGAAAGTTATAATCCCGATGGTTTAGTGCCAAGGGCGGTGAAAGCGATTAAAAAAGAAGTCCCTGAAATAATTATTATTACCGATGTTGCCCTCGATCCTTTTTCGATTTATGGTCATGATGGTATTGTGGAGGACGGTAAAATTCTCAACGATGAAACCCTGGAAGTTTTAGTGAAAATGTCGCTCTCGCAAGCGGCAGCCGGGGCTAATTTCGTCGCCCCTTCCGATATGATGGATGGTAGGGTCGGGGCGATCCGTCGAGCTTTAGATGCGGCTGGGTATCTGGATGTGGGAATTCTCGCTTATACGGCTAAATATGCCTCTGCTTATTATGGTCCCTTCCGAGATGCCTTAGAATCAGCCCCAAAATTTGGTGATAAGAAAACCTATCAAATGGATGGGGCTAATAGTCGGGAAGCCTTACGGGAAGCCAGTTTAGACATAACAGAAGGGGCAGATATTATTATGGTTAAGCCCGCTCTGGCCTACCTCGATATTATCCGTCGTCTGCGCGATAGTAGCCATCTTCCCGTCGCCGCTTACAATGTTAGTGGTGAATACGCAATGATTAAAGCGGCGGCAAAACAGGGCTGGATTGACGAAAAAAGCCTGATTTTGGAAACTTTAACCAGTATGAAACGAGCGGGGGCCGATTTGATTTTGACCTATTTTGCTGCCGATGTGGCATTATTGACATCCTCACCGCCGTAAACGGACGGTGATTCCCAAACCTCACGATTTAGGTTTCTGCTTCTTTCCCGAAGGATTTTTCGCACCTGCCTTAACAGATTTACTCTGTTCTGGTCTTATGGTCGCTCTACAGACTGACACCGCAAGCCCTGCGGCCAAAATATTTTTACTGGCGTTAATATCTCGGTCATGGTGAGTCCCACAGTCTGGACAGTCCCATTCTCGAACATTTAACGGCATTTTCTCAGCAATATGCCCACAATTACTACATCTTTTAGAGCTAGGAAACCATCTATCTATTTCGATGTAATTTCTTCCATACCAACGGCATTTATAGGCTAATTGTCGAGTGATTTCTCCCCAACTAACGTCAGATATTGCCTGAGATAATTTCGGGTTTTTGACCATATTCTTGACGGCTAAATTCTCAACCACAATCGTTTGGTTTTCACGAACTAATTGAGTGGTTAGCTTGTGTAAATGGTCTTTTCTGTTATCAGTAATTTGGGCGTGAATCTTGGCTACTTTGATTCTTGCTTTTTCCCGATTTTTTGACCCTTTCTGTTTTCTAGAAAGGCTTTTTTGTGCCTTTCGCAGTCTCCGATAATGCCTTTTAAAATGCTTGGGATTAGACACTTTATCGCCATCGCTGGTAATCACGAGGCTACTAATTCCTAAGTCAATTCCAATGGCTTTATCTGTTACTGGTAATGGCTTAATCGTTGGGTCATCAAATCTAATTGAAATATGCCAACGTCCTGAGGGATGTAATCTGACTGTTACTGTGCTTGGTTCACATCCGTCTGGTATTTGTCTTGACCATCGAATAGGTAAAGGTTCTGTGCATTTAGCTAAATAGATTTGTTTGTCTTTGAACTTAAAAGCAGATTTGGTAAATTCGGCACTTCCTCCCTGATGTTTTTTCTTAAAGTTAGGATACTTAGTACGACCAGCAAAGAAATTAGTGAAAGCTGTTTGTAGGTGTCTTAACCCTTGTTGTAAAGGTACACAGCTTACCTCATTGAGAAAGTCTAATTCTTCTTGCTTTTTCCACTCGGTCAACATTGAAGAAGTTTCAGTATATCCTACTCTTTCTTGTCTTTCATACCAAGCTTGTGTTCGTTCGTGGAGAGCTTTGTTGTAAACTAATCTTACACAGCCCAATGTGCGCCGCAATAGCGACTCTTGTTTTGGTGTGGGGTAAAATCGAAACGAATAGGCTTTTTCCATACCTCACATTCTAACACATATTTTGTAAATGCGCTAAGATTTAACAGCAAAGCCGCCGTAAAACGGCGGGGTTTCAGACCCAAAATTTCCGATGAAACAGGAAAGCCGATTTTAGGGTTTTTGCCAGCGAAATTGATAGACATTATCCTGCGCTCCCCATACCTGCTGCCCAAGGCTATCATAACCTCGATCGCTGGTATCCATGCCCTGGGAATGTAGAATAATTGTATTAGTTATTTTCACCGCACCTCTGGCATTAGTGGGACAACCCTGGGGGGGAGTTTCTCCCCGATAACCCCCCGCTATCGGTTGTAAAAACACAGTACACACCGACTCAGCCAAATCTGATACATTCAATTCTCTTTCTGTCAAGTCTTTGTTACAAAAATTAATAAAGTTAGGGGCATTATTTAACTTATAAGCTTTCGATTCCACAGTGGAATTATCAGCGCTAGGTTGAATGACTAAAATTCTTTGACGATAGGGTTGATTTAAGCGATCGATAATTGCCTGTTCCTGATAAAGATAAATACTATCCTGTTTGGGGGAAAAATCCACCGCACAGGTAGTCATTTGCACCTTAGCAATACGCGGGTTAGTCTGCGCTTGTTCCCTGGTATCCATAACCCCAATTAAATGATTAGCCACCCCCTGCACTTGCGGGTTAAGGGGCAAAGATTGAGTGAGAAAAAATCCTAGGGCGATCGAAGTTTTCAGCATAAGCAGAGGCTTGATTCCGGTTAGTCTCTAATTAGCTTAAACTAATAAGCAGCAAGAGCAAAAATACCCCTTTTCCCATGGCTAATCATCTGGCTGCATCTGAAAGTCTTTACCTGCGAAAACACGCCGAAAACCCGATCGATTGGTGGTATTGGTGTGACAGCGCCCTAGAAATTGCCAGGAGAGAAGATAAACCGATCTTTCTCTCGATCGGTTATTCTAGCTGTCATTGGTGTACGGTTATGGAAGGAGAAGCTTTTTCCGATCAGGCCATTGCCGATTATCTCAATCAGTATTTTTTGCCGATCAAAGTTGATCGCGAGGAAAGACCGGACATCGATAGTATCTATATGCAAGCATTGCAGATGATGGTCGGTCAAGGGGGTTGGCCGCTGAATGTCTTCCTAACACCCGATAGTTTAATTCCCTTCTATGGTGGCACCTATTTTCCCGTGCAACCGCGCTTTAACCGGCCCGGTTTTCTGCAAGTGTTGCAATCGGTACGTCGCTATTATGACGAGGAAAAGGAGAAATTAAGCAAATTTACGGCCGAAATGCTGGGCGCACTGCGTCAATCAGCTATTTTACCCCGATCAGAGACTAATTTAGCCGCTCCTTCCCTTTTAGCCACAGGAATCGAGACAAATACGGCGGTGATTCGGGTTAATCCCAATAACTACGGTCGGCCCAGTTTTCCGATGATTCCATATTCTCATCTGGCTTTGCAGGGTAGTCGCTTTGGTGACGATTTTGACGATTCCCTCCGGCAAGCGGCCTATCAACGGGGGGAAGATCTGGCCCTGGGGGGAATCTATGACCATGTGGGGGGAGGATTCCATCGTTATACGGTGGATTCGACGTGGACAGTTCCCCATTTTGAAAAAATGCTCTACGATAACGGGCAAATTGTCGAATATTTAGCCAATTTGTGGAGTGCGGGTAATCGAGAGGCGGCCTTTGAGAGAGGGATTAAAGGCACGGTTAACTGGCTAAAACGGGAAATGACCGCCCCAGAAGGTTATTTTTATGCGGCCCAAGATGCCGATAGTTTTGAGAAGGCCACGGATGGGGAACCGGAGGAAGGGGCCTTTTATGTCTGGTCGGATCTGGAGTTAAGGGATTATCTCTCGACCGAGGAATTGGGGCTGCTGCAGGCTAATTTTACCGTCACTGCCGAGGGGAATTTTGAGGGTCGTAATGTGCTGCAACGTCGGCAAGGGGGAGAATTAGGGAAGGAGATAGAAAATATGCTCGATAAGTTATTTATTCGGCGTTATGGCAGTTCTCAAGCCCAATTAGCTCTTTTTCCCCCGGCCAGAGACAATCAGGAGGCGAAAACTGTCTCTTGGCCGGGACGCATTCCGGCGGTAACGGATACGAAAATGATCGTCGCTTGGAATAGTTTGATGATTTCCGGTTTAGCCCGGGCCTTTGCCGTCTTTGGTGAACCTTTGTACTGGCAAATGGCTACGGTCGCGGCCGAGTTTATTCTCAAGCATCAGTGGTTAGATGGACGTTTTCAGCGCTTGAATTATCAGGGTCAGGCCTCGGTTTTGGCCCAATCGGAGGATTTTGCCTATTTTATTAAGGCTTTGCTGGACTTGCAAACCGCTAAACCGCAAGAAACTGGCTGGTTAGAGGCGGCTATCGATTTACAGGGGGAATTTGATCGCTGGTTTTGGGCCGAGGATGAGGGAGGATATTTTAATACTGCTTCTGATCATAGTCTCGATCTGATCGTGCGAGAACGGGGTTATACGGATAATGCCACCCCTTCGGCCAACGGAATTGCGATCGCTAATTTATTGCGTCTGTCGCGATTGACGGAAAATCTAGAATATCTCGATCGGGCCGAAAAGGCCTTGCAATCTTTTAGTACCATCCTAGAAGAGTCCCCCACCGCTTGCCCCAGTTTATTTGTTGCCCTCGATCACTATCGTCACGGTTTCTGTCTGCGCGCCCCGGAAAGCTCGATCGAGTCGCTGTTAAGTCGCTATTTGCCCACTGCGGTGTATCGAGTCGATGCCAGTTTGCCCTCTAGCACATTTGGGTTAATTTGTCAAGGGTTATGCTGCCTTGAACCAGCGGAAAATTTAGAACAGTTAGACCGACAAATTGCTGGGGTGATGAGGGGGGAGTCAATACTACTCGGTTAAGGTTTTTTTCTCTCTCAAGCAGAGAACAGTGATAAAAAAGCAATTAACGCTTTTTTAATCACCAAGGTTCGGGATCATTGATTATACAGAGCGATCGCACGAATCTCCAGGGAGCATCTCATTTATGCAAGCTAGTAATTAGGGTTTGCTGAAAAAGTTTTTCGTGGGGGTAGGAGTCAGGAGTCAGGAGTCAGGAGTCGGTCGTTTCAGGCTTTGTTGCCCTCTTTTTTTGTACCAGTTTATGTACTATAAGGAGAATAATGCAAGGTTTTTGAATGTCCCAATCCTATTTTCTTGCACTAACATCAGATTTTAACAGGTCAAAAGCCTTATTTTCAAAGGGTTTTACCATTATTCAGCAAGTCCTAATTATACTTGTCTCTAAAACTGGTTTCTAGCAAGGCTTTCAAAATAGCTTGACATGAAACCTGATTTAGGGGTTACAAGAGTGAGATGCTCCCCATAGCGTTCCCCAGTAGAACCTAAGAACGAGGTAATATATAGCGTTTCCTAAGTTAGTGAGGTACACATATTTTTCTTCCCTTTTGCCTAAAACCCATAACTTTTGTACCTCAGCAGACTGAAAAACGCTATATTACCTCCATTACTTAGCAAATCCGTTTTTAATAGTTTGATTAACTCCCAATCCAACTTTAACTTCCCACTATCCTATGCCTTTTAAACAGGATTTAGTATTAGGTTGATTTTGCCAGGGCCAGCCAATGGGGGTTAAAGATTGCTTGATAGATGGGATTATGGACCAGCAGCCGGCCTTGGTCTTTGATCACTAACCCCGATAAAAGTAACTCTTTTTCTGGAGGGCTATCCTCGGAAATTACCTCTTTTTCCCTTAAAATCCGTTCATAGAGTTTCAGGAGCAACTGGGAGCGATGACTGTTGAGAAGCCGATCGCGAATAGTCCGCAGATGTTCCGGTTCATCCTGAGCCTCCCAATTGTCAATGATCTTCTTCTGTACCAAGTCCTCAATCCAGGAGGCCTCACCATTGGGGGGAATCGGCGAGGCGGCGGTGCGAATTAACTGACAGAGTTTTTGGGTCAGAAAAGGTTGACCGTTTGTCCAAGCAAAGACTTCTTTTAAGACAGTTTGCGGGTTACTAACTTTCTCGGCCAATCCGCGCAGTAAAGGCTGGGCTTCGTGTTCCTTAAAACCCTCCAATTGAATCGAATGACCGATATTAAAAGGAGTGATTTGGTGGTCGGTAATTAAATCGGAGGGGGTGACAACACCGAAGAAAGCGAAGGTCAAACGCCGATAGAGCGGGTTAAAACCACGCTGGTTATAGCAGGAACGAATCAGGGCAAAAAAGTCATTAACCGCGAAATTTAAGCCCAAAACGCTATCAATTTCATCGATAAAAATCGCGATCGGTTTCGGGGGAGAACCTTCCACGATCCCCACTTCCAGCAATAACACTTCTTCGATAAATTCGCCCAAGCGCTGTACTGCCGAGACATCTTCCCGTTCTTGCCACCAAGCTTTGAGATTGACCCTTTTGAGCAGTCCAAAACGTCGCCCTAACTCGAAGGCTATCCCCTTGTACCATTGGTCGGGAGTGACATTTTCGCTGCCGATGCGGGTTAAATCAATGGGAGCGCAACAGACCCCCTCGTGTTGGAGGTGGTCGATCATGCGTACCATTAAACTAGACTTACCCATTTGACGGGGATTGAGAACATAGCAAAAATCGCCCCGTTTGAGGGCTTTATAGAGATAACGGTCGGCGGCGCGGACCACGTAGGTGGGGGCATCCATGGGTAAACTGCCCCCCACTTGGTAGTCAAAGGTGCTAGATTGTTCGTTAGTTTTGAGGAGTTCGTTTTCAAACAGTAATTCTGCTTGGGTGGCCTTGAGAATTTCTAGGGTTTGGCTGAGTTCTAGGGTGCGCTCCTGCACTTTCTGTTCTAGGGTGCGGCTATACTCGGCTAATTCTTCGGTAAAGCGAATCCGTTCCGCTTCCGCCTGTTTTCGTTCGGTAATATCGGTAAAAGCGGTGATCGCATAGATAATTTCTCCTTTTTCGTCAAAAACGGGCGTGGCATACACTTCTAGGGGAATAATCTTCTCTCCTTGGTGAATTTCTAGATCATCCATCGTGTTTTTTTCCCCCCTTAAAGCTCGGACAATCGGATGGTATTCTGTGGGATACAATCGATCGGTTCCAGCTTGATATAACTGATAGGTTTCCCCCAACTGATTAGCCGTGGTGATATTAACTATCTCTTTGCCTAAAATCTCTTGGGCGGTTTGATTGGCATAATAGGGTTGACTGCCAGCATCGAGGACGAATACCCCCACTGGCATCGCTTCTAAAAATTGCGCTAGTTGTCTCTGTTTGGCTTTGATTTCGGCGTAGAGTTTGGCGTTAGTAATTGCGATCGCCGCTTGGCTGGAGAGCAGTTGCAGCACTTCCAATCTTTCTTGGGTAAAAGCCCCGACGGTGAGATTATTTTCTAGATAGACAATTCCCCGCAGTTGTCCTTGGTCGAGGAGGGGCGAACAGAGCAGGGATTTGGTTTGATGGGTTTTAATATAGGAATCATTGCTAAAATTGCCCTCATGGGCAGCATCGTCATTAAGAACGGTTTGACCGCTCCGGGCTACATAGTTAATAATTGAGACGGGAAGATGTTCTTCGATGGCATTAGATTTAAAGACTGTCACCCCATCTTCCTGCACCGAACCGGAGGCTTCGATCAATAGTTGTCCGCCGCTTTCTAGGATAAGATAGCCCAGCTGCGCCCCAGCATTTTCGATGAGAATTTTCATCAGGGTGGCGAGTAATTTATCTAAAACTATCTCGCTAGAAATGGCTTGGAAGGCCTTCATAATCGTGGCTAAATCTAACAGTTCTCCCGAATGACTAGCTGAATTTTTTCTGGTGGAAGTTCTCCTAGTTTCGGTCAGGGAATTGGAACCATAATTATTGACCATTAACTGAGAATAACGGCTTTCTATATCTTTGACTTTAGCTGTTGCTCCCCAAAGAGAATAGAGATAAGCAGCTTCATTGATGTAGGTTTTGGCAATTTTTACTTTACCCCAATCGAGATAGAATTTCGCCGCTAGTTCGTTAGCCAGTGCCTCTTCATTAATGTATTCATTTTCCTTGGCTTTAGCGATGGCTAGATCGTAGTTTTCTATGGCTTCTAGATAGGATTCCTGCACCCGATCCTTTTCCGCTGCCACTAAATAAAATTTATGGAGATAGTTAGGGGGTGCTTGATTAGCCCATTCCCGTAGCTTTTTCTGATTATTCGTCACCCGTTCTAATACTTGCTGTTTTTGGTCATTATCCAGATGATTATAAATAGCTAAATGGGCGAGGGAATCATAGAAATTATGCAGAGGAATCAATAAAGTAGCGGTAGCTCCCCCTAGATAATTTTGGGCTTGGTTAGCATTTTCAATGGCTGGTTCGTACTGTCCAAATAGATAACAAAGGTATAATTTATTAACAAATAAAGCACAGAGACCGAAGAGATCATTAGCCTCTAGATGGTACGGTAACATAAGAGTTTCTTGATAGTACTGTCCTTCTAAATGACCGGGATTTTCCGAGTGCCTCAGCAGATTTAAAACTGTTTGACCATAGATTTTTAGATAGTTGCGGGGGTTTTCTTGTTTGAGCTTAACAAAAGCCAGATCATAGTTAGCTATTTCTTGGGCTAATTCGGTTAATTCCTGTCCGATAAAGGCGGAATGAAAACAGTAAAGATAGGCGCAGGTTGTTCCGTAGTAGAGATCGCCCATTTCTAAACCGGTTTGATAGGAAGATTTTAACAAGGACAGGGAATTTTTAATCGGTTCTTTCCAGATACTAATAGTGGCGGAAAAGACGGCAATTATTTTCGGCATCAGGGCTTTGGCATGAAATTTATCAGCAATGTTTAAAGCTAATCGTCCAAATTGATAACCCGTTTCCCAATCTTCTAAAAGACCACAAAGAATTAAGCCATAATTGACATAAGTAAAAGCCGCTAGATAACTATTGCCGTATTCAATTGATAAGTTAACCTGTTTTGATACTAGGATGGGTAAGAGATGAGGGGCGGCAATATAAACAGGAGAAAATATGGCACTTGCTATCTTCATGATTGCTAATTTTTCTTCTTCATTTATCGGCGGTAAATTAATTAAATCTTTGATATTTTTACCCGCTAATTTTTGTCTGGTTTTAGTTAGTTCTTTTTGAATATCTGATGATTGTAAGGATTCAGGAATCTCGAAATCTAGGCTTTTGAGGACGGATAAACCAATTTCTACCGCTTTTAGTTCTTGATTTTGGGCGTGATAGGCTTCGATGATGACTTCATAAACTTTAACCTTATCTAGGGTTGTTTTTGCCTGTTTTAATACGAGATTAGCCCAGCGTTGCATCTGCTCAAAGTTCCCACTTAAATAGGCGATTTCTGTGGCTTCAGAATAAATATTTAAAGTCAGTTGATAGTTATTTTTCCAGCTGGATTTTTTGAGAAGTTTTTGAGCGATTTTAATATATTTTAAGGCTCCAGTTTGGGCATTAGCGGCTTTTGCCTTTTGGGCTGCTAGTAAATTCAAGTTAGCCACTGACTCTCGTTCTTTTTCCTCGCTAATTAGTCGATAACCAAGATTGAGATGATCGACTATTTTAAAAATCTTTTCCGATAATTCGTTGACAGATGTATGCTGCCAAAGGAGGCGACCAATTTTTAAATGAATTAAAGATTTTTTGCTGTCTTCGATGAGAGCGTAAGCTCCTTGTTGAATGCGATCATGAGCAAATTTATATTCTTGAATCAGTAATTGTTCATCCAATTCTGAGAGGGGAATAATTAAACCAGCTTCGCTACTAGAAGTTAAAATTGGTAAAAGTTCTGGAGGTGATTTTTCAGAGATTACTGCCAGACTATATAAATTAAACTCTGGCCCAAGACAAGCTGCTAAACTTAAAATTTCCTGGGTTTCGGGGGGCAATTTCTGCATTTTACCGACCATAAATTGAATCAGATTATCGGTACTACCAATCCTTTGAATTTGACCGAGATGCCATTGCCAATAACCCCTATTATTGTCGGTTTTAGTGGTTTTTTCCTGCTCCAGTTGGAAAAATAGCAAATTTTCCCAGTAGATAGTTTTGAGAAATTCATTGACAAAAAAAGGATTACCGTGGGTTTTTTGCCAGACTAAAGCGGCCAAAGATTGCACATATTCTGGTGAATGATTTAAGGTGTCAGCAATTAACTGATTGACCTGTGCAGGACCTAGAGGTCTTAAAATAACTTGATTGATAATTATGCCCCCCTGCTCTAATTTATCGAGAGTAGCGGTTAGGGGATGGGTGGAATTAATTTCATTACTGCGATAGGAGCCAATTAAAAACAAATAGTCCATATCGCCATCGAGCATAATTAATTCTATTAACTGGAGACTAGCCAAGTCTGCCCATTGCAAATCATCGAGAAAGATGACTAAGGGGTGTTCCGGGGAACAAAAGACCCGAATAAAATTTTTAAAGACTAAATTAAAGCGATTTTGAGTAGCGATCGCTCCTAATTGTAACACCTCTGGTTGTGGACCGATAATTAATTCTAGTTCAGGAATCACATCAATAATAACCCGTGCATTCGCCCCCAAAGACTTGAGGAGTTTTTGTCGCCATAGTTCCAGTTGTGGTTGACTTTCCCCCAAAAGTTGCTTGACGAGATGAGTCAAAGCGCTAACCACGGCAGCGTAGGGAGTATCGCGCTGAAATTGGTCAAATTTACCGGAGATAAAAAAGCCGCGTTTTTCAGTAATTGGCTGGTAAATTTCCCTAACCAGGGTGGTTTTACCCATGCCAGAATAACCCGTAACTAGCATCAGTTCGGTGTGAGAGGAGTTTTTATCTGCGGTGGCTACCCGTTGAAAAGCAGTGAGGAGAGTGGCGATTTCCGCCTCCCTACCGTAGAGTTTTTGGGGAATTTGGAACTGATTGGCTAGATCTTGCCCAGCGATGACAAAATCCTCAATTTTACCCGTTGTTTCTAGTTGTCTTAAACATTCTTCTAAATCTGCCCGAATACCATAGGCACTTTGGTATCGTTCCTCGGGGGTTTTAGCCATCAGTTTCCTGATGATTGCCTCCACCACCGGGGGAATTTTCTCCCTGACGAGACTATTAATCTCCAGAGGTTGTTTTGCCAGATGACAGTGAACTAATTCCAAAGCATCTTTAGCCCGAAAAGGTAATTGTCCGGTGAGAAGTTCGTAGAAGCTAACGCCCAAGGAATAAAAATCCGTGCGGTAATCGAGACTGCGATTCATCCGTCCGGTTTGTTCCGGAGAAATATAGGCTAAAGTCCCCTCAAGGACGTTGGGATTTTTTAGCCCCGGATTTTCCCGCCGCAGGACGCTGGCAATGCCAAAATCGATGATTTTAATTTGTCCGGTTTCGGGGTTAAGAACTATATTGGCAGGATTAATATCTTTGTGAATAACCTTGGCGTTGTGAATTTTCTCTAAATTAGCCACTATTCGGGGTGCAAGGCTTAAAAAGTCCCTTAAGGCCAGGGGTTTGCCCTCTAGCCATTTTTTTAAGGATATACCCCCGAAATCTTCCAAAATAATCACGGGAGTTCTGCGGTAGGTTTCTAAACCATAGGCTTTAATCGCCCCCTCGAAGTTCAGGCCGCAGATGGTTTTATACTCCTGTTTGTAGTGGGTTAGTTCTTGTGCGGTTGGATATTCTTGCTTGAGGATTTTGAGCATAACCGGTTGATTATCGGCGATGCGAATGGCCCGATAGACTTCTGAGTTAACACTTTCGTAGATTTGGGCAAGAATGTCGTATCCGTTGAGAACAATCATTTTTTTACTTGGCGATTGTAAATGGCTGCGGGTCTCCCCAAGAAAAATTCTACGGGAACTAAAACAAGACTCCGCAAGGCTGACAGGACTCGATTTACCTGTGAGACGGAAGGACGGGGAGAAGGCAGCACTTGCTCGAAATACTCGGAATGCAAGGTAAAACCAAAGTGAACATCTTCCGGCAAACTCAGTTTAGCAATCGGTCCGTCCTTGAGATTGTCAGGGTTAAATAACCAAGCTTCTAATACTCTGGTCGGGGTTAAAACCGTCGTAAATAGATAGCCCTGTTCTTGGGGAATAAACTGAATGCTATCTAAAATATAGCCATCGGGACAAACATAAAAATCCAGTAGTCCCCGACCTAAATGTGATACATGAGTATTACTGGCTTTTTTTTCTTGGCTAATCTGTTCAGTTAACTGATTCCAATCCTTATCGAAGGAAACCTTGGCTAATACCGAGGGCAAGTCATGACAGGGAAGTTCGGCATCCCTGAGGATGCGATTACTTTGGTCGCGAAAATCCATATACTGACGACGACAGATTAATTCGCGCACATAACCGGCATAAACCTGATAAATAGCGCTGTATCCCTGTTCCGATTCCCGCGGGTCGGCGGTGTAGAGAGTGGTAGAGAACCACCCCGGATGGATGAAAGCTTGTTCGCTCATCACCCTGGCATCTTCGATAACCACTTTGCGCAGCACTCCGGGGTCAAAGGAAAACATCCAGGGAATGCCGTGGTATTCGGGAGGATAACCCTGACCGGTAAAATGTTGGATATCGTCTTTTTCGATCGCTTCGGTTAAACTAATAGTGGCGTTTTGGATGGCCACCAGCTGAATTTGACCGTTGGTACTATGGTAATTACAAAGGAAGTGATAACTGTCGCCATTGAAGGTAATTAATTGCGAGGGAACGGTGGTTTCTTCTTCCTTGAGGTCTTGACGTTTAACCAGATAAATTTGAGTTTTCGGATAGGTTTCTTCCGGCTTAATTCTGATACCTAATAGTTTGGCTACTCCCATCTGAAAAGGCATATCGGGAATCATGATATAATCCTCGGTGACGATGACCGAATGGGGACTACCATCGAGGATAGCTCCCTGTAGTTTCCAAGGTTTAAGTTGTTTTTGTTGATCCCAAAGAACAATATACGCCGATTTATCTAAGTCTTTTAACATACCTCCCGATACAAGTTTTAGCTTTAATTCACAGGTGATAAATTCTTTGGTTTTTTTGTCGTAGAAGGGATGAGCGGTATTTTCTAGGACTGGGAAAAAAGATAAAGGCACGGAAACAATATGTTGGTCAAAATAACCAATCGGAGTGATAGTATCAAGGGAAACGGGGTCCACTTCCCAGTAACGTCCCGCATCGGCGGTGAGAATTAATCTGGTTTCTTCTAGTTGTTGATCTTCGGCAACTTTTTCTAGTTTAATCATAGCAGTATTCGCTATTTCTGAACAACCCAAAATGCTGACCACGGCAGGAAAAGTGGCTTGACTAATATTAAATATCGGTAAAACTTTTCGCCAAAAACTATCCCAGGTTTTCAGTTTCTTACTGTAAACATTAACTTGATTATTTTTCCCTTGCAAGTCCCATTTAATAATTACACCCTCGCCAGAGAACAAATGACGGTCATTTTTTCTATGAAAAGGACAGACGATAAAAACGTATCCCGACAGATTTTCTGGCCAACGTCCCTCGGTAATTGTGGCGACTGCTTGATATAAATTGTTCTCATCCGGTTGACCTAGTTGCGAGCGACTAAAATTACTAACGTTGACAGTATTTTGGACAGTATCTTTGATTGACATATTCATAAGTAGGGTTTGCGGCAAAAAGTTTGTTGGTGGGGTCAGGAGCCGGTCGTCGGTCGTCAGGAGATAGGATTCAGAAGTCAGGATTCAGGAGCCAGGAGACAGGTTTTAGGTGTTGGGGTGTTGGGGTTTTGGGGTTTTAGTTCAATTTCCCCACTTCCCCACCTCCCCAATTCATAATTCATAATTCATAATTCATAATTCCCACTCCCCCCACACCCTACACCCCACACCCCACACCCTCACTGATTACTGATTACTGTTTACTGTTTACTGATAACTGATAGAGGATTTCACCTCTAAAAAATAGCGTCGATACAATTCATAGCCTGGTACTACTTTATCTCCTGATTGTTTGAGCAGCCCCATACTGCTGAGTTTGTAAGCGAGAATTGGGTCTAATTGTACGGGTTCCACCGCGCTCATCACCCGATCGAGGGCTTTTGCTAGTTCAGGCTGTTGTTCTAATACCGCCCAATGGCGTCGCAGGTGATGGGCATAAATCCCCGTGACGGAGGTGGCACTGGTTAATATTTGCGTCATGGTTATTTCCTCCCGACTGAGATAGTAGAGGGCAGTTTGTACCAAAGCCGGGTGTCCTCCCACTAACTCCATCAATTGTTTGACTTTTTCCTGATTTTCCCAGGTGAGTTGATAACGTTGGGCTAATTGCAATACCTCCTCAAGACTAAAATGACTTAACTGTGCGGGGAATCCCACGTTAAAGGGGGATTGATTGAGCTGCAGGGGAACATAAATTTCCGTGGAATGGACGACGATAAGACGGAGTTTTTGCCAAATAGGTAGGGTTTTGGCTTCTTCGTACCAAGAACGCAGCAGCGGTAAAAAATCCTTGGCCACCTGGGGATGTTCAAAAATCTGATTAAGTTCATCGAGAGCGAGGACAATGGGGGCGGTAATCGATTCAAGCAGATAGTCTTGAATGTAAACCGTACAGCTAATCTTGCTGCCTAAATCCTCATCCCAATACTCATCTAATTGCGGTTTTAACTGTAGTTGACGGGCGGCATTGGCACACAACCAGCGCAAAAATTGGTTTAAATCAGCCAAAATCGTCTGGTCCACCTGTTCTAAGTTCAAACTCACCGTGCGGTAGCCTTGCTGTTTGGCAAAATCGAGCATTCTCAAAAGTAGGGAAGTTTTGCCCATTTCTTTCGGGGCTTTTATCCGCACTAAAGCCCCCGGTTTCTTGATTTCCTGCCTTATCTGTTCTTCGAGGGGAAGACGTTCTAAATAAAATGGGGAACCAAGGGGAACTGCCCCATTGGGATAGGGGGGTAATGTGTCCAATTTTTCGCTCTTGGATGGAGAATTAACCAGAATTTTGTCTTGAGGGGGTGCTGTTAGCTGAACATTCAGGGCGGCGATTTCTTGCCAGTCGAGGCATAATCGACGACAAATTTGGGCAAAAGTGGCTTTTTCTACCGGTTTACCGGTCAGGAAGTTACTGACAATAGCCAGACTAAATTCAGCTTCTTTAGCTAAGGAGCGTTGACTGCTAAAGCCCTGCTTTCTCACGGCTAATTTAACTTGATTGAGGCAATGTTGTTGTACTCTTAGATGGCTCGATAGGGAATCTCTCATAAGAATTGGGGTGTAGGGTGTGGGGTGTAGGGTGTGGGGTGTAGGGTGTGGGGTGTGGGGAGTTTTCTCAGTGAACTGATAACTGATAACTGATAACTGATAACTGATAACTGATAACTGATAACTGATAACTGATAACTGATAACTGATAACTGACTTCTAACCCAATGGTAGATGTTGGATTTTTGCAGGAGTTCTATTTTTCAACAAAGATAAGCAACCATTATATACTGACTCCAAAAACTTGAGAATATTTAAATTAACATTCCGCAATATTTATAAATTCTTAAGAATTAATTGAGAAAGATTTTTATTTAACAACGATTTTACAATGGTTACAGCGATTTGATAGAATTTCATAGTGGGTTATTATGTGCTTTTTTGAACAGCAATGGTTGAAACCCTTGCCACACCTACAAGGTAATCCTAATTAAGACGGGTAAATCAGTCAATTTCACCCACAACGATGATCTTTTTTTTGTGTAGTTTTATTGCAAAAAAAAAGTTTTTTTGACAAAAAGCACAAAGCATGATATGTAACCAACGTATTTCTGGCTGCCAGTAGTTATTGCAGAGTGGGAGTTGAGGAGTATTTCCAGTAATCAGTGGACTGAAAACGCAAATCTGATAACTGATGACTGATGACCCTCTTTTCTTTCCTCTGGCATCAAAATGGTTTCCCAACGCAAGGTGACAGCCATCATAATTTGGTTGGCAATCTTACCGATGTCGTTTTTGACCGCGCTGCCCTGAGCTCAGCGTTCGAGAAAAGCTCACGCCGAGATCCGAACGGTGCGTTCATCCGGCGATGACTGGGTTTTTTAAGCGGTTGCTTACCCTGCCCGCTATTCTTAATAGCATACATCATATAAAGTCGCCCTAAAAGAGCGAGGCTTTAAACCCAATTTTTCGGTAAGTTTTGACGAAATATTGGGTGAGGATGTGTAAATCCGATGTGAATCCCTAGTCAGGGAGAATAATGTAAAGATTTATTAAATTGTAGCGTAGGATACTGTGCGGGGGGTAGAGTGTATTGTTGTTTTCAATAGTTAGGGAGAGATTAAGTTAAGATTTGTGACAAGATCGAGACAAACCAGAATTAATAGTTCCAGTGGTTCAGGGAGATGAACTGATTAGCAAGGGGGACGTTAGCAGTTTCGAGATTGGCGATTGCCTTGACAATTGCCTTGAAGCCCATATTTTTTAAGAGGTTAGCGTTACGGTAAACCGCGAAGAGCCCCGAATGGTTTGGATTCGCTTGGTGCAACTCTTCAAAGTCATCGCAGTTATGAGTTAGCAGAATCCGATTTTCCTGTATAGCATAGTCAAGTACGACATTATCTGTGCAGCCAGCCAAACCAATTTCATTGATCGTCAGTACGTCATGATCAGCAGCCGTAAGTAACTTAACCAGAAGTTGGGATTGCGAGTCCTCATCAAGCAATAATCTTAGGCTCAATACTAATCCCCTTTGCTTCCAGACGGTGGCGTTCTTCTTCCGCTTCTTGCTTGAGTAGCTGCTGATTAGCCTCGCAGTAGTCAATTGCTTCGTAGATGGCAGCCAGGGGTAACTCCCAATTAAGGGCTGCTTCTTGAGGAGTCATGTCATTGACAATCATATCTGACCAGACATCAAAAGCTTTCAGCCTCCTGCCTTGAAAACAAAGCTGTTGTCGCCAAGGATGAGGACGTTTCTCTAAATACTGCCATTGAGTTTTCGCTACGTTGGTGGTCATGCTGATGCCTTGATAAGGTCTCTTATCCCCAGTTTATCATCTGGTTGATGGGAGGTAATCGGGCTTAATTTGGTTAGCGATCGAGTTGAGAGTCCGTCAAGGGAGAAGGCAAAGGCGAATAGGACATACTGCGTCACAATATCTCACGGAATGAGGATAGGTCGCCTAAGAAGGGGTAAAACAGGAGAAAACAACTTTCCCTGTCAATCCCTAAGCTAGGGAAAAAATGTAAAGATTTATTAAATTGTGTCTTAAAATACTTTCTTTATGGGGATAGTGTGAATTATTATGTTGTCTGCCTTTGGGGTTGGGTGGGGCTGTTTAAGCGGTTGATTGATATAATGACAATGTATTTACCAAGCAGTCAAAAATGTTGCTGAAAATCGTACAAATCGGCAATTCTCAAGGAATTACAATTCCTCAAGCGATTATGGAACAGTGCGAACTCACTGATGAAGTCGAAGCGATAGTCGAAGGTAAAAAAATTATTCTGAGTGCTAAAAAGAAGGTGAGAGAGGGGTGGGCTGAATTATTTGATGACGAACCGCTCGAAGCAGAGTTACAGGATTGGTTAGGAGTGGAAAACGAGTTCGAGCAAGAAAATCTATGGTAGAAAGATTTGCTGTGGTTCTAGTGGAACTCGATCCGACTAGGGGTTCCGAACTGCAAAAAACCCGACCTTGTGTTATTGTTTCCCCTAGCGAGATTAATGCTCGGTTGAGAACAGTAGTCGTCGCTCCCATCACCAGCACAGTCAAAAAATACCCCACCAGAATCCCGATTGACCAAGAAAATGTGCGAGGTAGTATTGCCTTAGACCAAATTAGAGCGATCGACAAAACCCGAATCGTCGCTCAAATTAGCCGTCTTGACGAACAAATGGCAATGTTAGTGGCTGATCGCTTGGTTGAATTTTTTCACTACTAATTTTTGGATTATAGTTCGCAAAGAGGAAATATTGGGACTTAGACAAAAAACAAATCGAGAAAAGCTTCAACTCCAATCCCCGCTTGGGATTTACTTCGAGAAGCCCAAAATCGCTGAAACCCAGATATATCAAGGAAAATCATAAATCGAGGTTAACCCTTTGTCCCGTAATGGTTTGAGCCTTTTTTGCTGACCGAAAACGCCTAAGTCCCAATATCTCAATTGTCCCCAGTGAATCGCTGCTAGGGAGAGGAATGTAAAGATTTATTATTTTGTAACTTTTAATACAGTTGTGGGGGGGTGAGTGTGTATTGTTGTTTTGTCCGCCTTTGGTGTTGGGTTGTTGCTTAATCTGGCTGCGAGGGGGAGCGATCGCACTTTGAGGAGATACATTAATGAAAACAAGTGTAATATACATAACGGCTGTATTAACTTTATTGGGACTAACTGTGTCTCGACAAGCTAAAACATTTAACTTAAGTGAAAACAAAGACTTTTTAATAGCTCAATCTGGTCAAGTATATAAGTGTATAAATGATCATGACAGATTTTCGATAGTGCCAGGTATTCCTGGTGCAACTTTTAGTAGGATTAGTTGCCTGATCCCCGCAAAATTGGTAAAAAGATGTATGCAAAAAACTATTTTGGATAAAACTTTCCGGCGTTGTTATTTAGCCATACCACCTTTACATGGTGTTCCAGTCAATACATATTATTCCATAGGGGCTGATCGTTCGGGATATCCCACATTTTTTACTATCGATTAATTTACAGGAATATCTATCCATGTATCGATTAGTGTGGGAATCTCTGATACCTCAATATTTTTGAGAACTTGTTTCATGGCTTAAGTAGGTGCATCTACATCTTTCATTGTACCTTATCTAATCATATCTACATATCTAATAGTGTGATCGCATCGCCTGTAGGTTGGGTTGACGCAAGGAAACCCAACTTCCATATTCATATTAAAATAAAAGATAAGTTTTCAAAAATTCTGAACCTGATGAAAATCAAAGCTATTATTCATCCAGCCGAAGAAGGCGGTTACTGGGCTGAAGTTCCCGCTCTGCCCGGTTGTATAACAGAAGGAGATAGTATGGACGAAGTTGTCGATAACCTCCAAGATGCCATACAAGGCTGGTTAGAAGTTGCCAATGAAAGCAAACAACCTGAATCTAGGTCAGAAGTGATTGAAATTGCTGTATGAAATCAATATCAGGGAAAAAACTCTGTAAAATTGTCGAAAAAAAAGGTTGGATACTCAAAAAAATTACCAGTAGTCACCATATTTATGAAAAGGAGGATGAAGATAAAATTGGTTCTTCGGTTTTTGTTATGCAATGGAGGGGGGTTATAAGGGATGAAACCCTTATATATAAAGACATTGCTTCGATTTTTGCCAATTGTTTTCGATCTAGAACGAGCTAATCAATTAAGTCTCTTGCCAGATAAGGATTTAGTCGATTTATGCCACCCGATCAAACCATACCAAGTAACGAAGAACCATAAAATTCTATCTATTCCTGTACACCGCAATCAGGACTTAAAAATTGGAACTTTAAAATCAATTATGAAAATAGCTCGATTATCGGAAGATGACTTATAAGCTTTCGTAGTGGACTGTTTCAGCTAATTTGGTGCAATAGATTCTCCCGATTCCTCCTCCTCAAACACAGGATAAAGATGTTTCAGCTTGACCCTAGCATCGCTGGTCGTAAACGTCCATATTACTGTAGATGCAGTCTGATTACGTTCTTTTTGCCAGGTTTCTATCTCCCTTTTCAGTTCTTCCTTGCTAGAAATCCTTCTATCTAAACATTGCCTCGATAAGACGCTTAGTTCAGTTTCGGCTACATTTAACCAGCTACCATTACGAGGTGTGTAATAAATTTCCAGTCTTCTAGCTAAACGATGAGCAACGGGTGCTGGAAATGCTTCATAAAGCGAGGCTATGTTATGAGTGTTGAGATTATCACAGACGAGCTTGACTTTTCGAGCCTTTGGATAGTCCACATCCAATAATTGACGAATTTCTTCTGCCCAATCTATTCGGGTTCGACTATCTCGGTTACTCACCCGTCTCCATCCTCGATGGGGGTCAAAAAACATGAACAAGGCTTGAACCCCTTCACGACTATAGTGATAGTCTTCTTTTTTATCTTGTCCAGGTTGCATGGGTATCGGAGGGTAAACTTCTCCAAGTAGTTGCTTTGATGCTTCATCCATCGCGATTAACGGTTCTTCTTCCGATGGCTGAGTGCCATACAGGTCAAGGACAACTTCCATCTGGGCAACAAATCGGGCTAAATCCTGTTCCGGAATACAGTATCTTTGGGTTTTCCAAGGGCGTAATTGGTTTTTTTTAGAGTACGCCACACCGTTGGACTGGAAATCTCGGTGATAATTTGTCTTTGTTTGAGTTCCGAGGTTAATAGTCGGATTGTCCACTCGGCTCGGCCAGATGGTGGCTCCGAACAGCACAGGGCAATGATTTGGGCGGCGGCGGCTCCATCAACTTTTGCCGGAGTGGGGGGAGTTTTTCTCGATTTCCGTTCTAATGCTGGTTTTTCGCCTTTTTGAAGAAATCTTTGACGAATACGTCCCACTGTATTTCTATGAACTTCTAAAGCTTCGCCTATTTCTTCATCTGTCCATTTCCTTTTCGCCTGTTCTCCCTCGTCACACATCAGCAAAATCCGAGCGTGGAGAATTTTTTTAGCTGGTGCATAGCCATTACGACTGATTTGTTCGAGGTTTTCTCTTTGTTCCCCTGTTAGATTGACTTTATCTCGCCGACCTCTTCCCATGATTGATGTCCTCTGCTTGTTCGAGCTATTGCCCTATTTTAGCTGAAACAGTCCAGTAGGGTGCGTTAATGTTAATGTAACGCACCATCAATTTCCTAATATTCGGTGGGTTACGCTGTCGCTAACCCACCCTACAGTGCTACTGTGAAGAGACAAGCTGATGTCCGAGGTTATAATGGTCAAAGAGTTAAAAAAGAAATTAATCTAATCAATAGCCACAATGAAGGTACAGCCAAATGAGTCAAGTCTTAACCCTAGAATTGAGCGATGAAGTCTATGCCGCCTTGCAACAGCAAGCTAAAATATTAGGTATCGACCTGTCAGAATTAGTAACAACTTCCCTCGAACGACAGTATCGCTTAACAAAAGCTAAAGACCAACGCACGGAAGCCGAAAAAGAAGCAGCACGTCAACGCTTTCGAGCGCACGCTGGCTCAATTAGCGGCTATCCGACAGGAGCAGATAATGAAAGCATTGATGCTGACTTAGGGAGAGAGTATGGAGATACTCATGAGGAGACATCAAATCGGTGATACTCCTCGATACTTCTGGGTTACTTTGCTATGTCTATCGTGATCAACCAGGACATGAAGAAGCTGTCCAATTGTTAGATAGTGCAGGTAAAAGCATCACCCACAGTTACGTTTTAGCAGAGTTAGTTGCTCTAGCTCAAGTTCGGCGTTACCCGCGTTTAGCTACCCTAGAATTTATCACCGATTTGCTAGAAAATCCAGATATCGAGACAGTTTGGATAGATGAGCCTTTACATCGTGCTGCGGTCAAACTATTGATGGCACGGCAAGATAAGACTTATTCCTTGTGTGATGCAGTTAGCTTTTTATTGATGCGTCAGTTCAATATTAATGAAGCATTAACCACCGATCGCCATTTTGAGCAAGAAGGTTTTCACCGTTTACTTGTATTCTAAAAAGGGCAGAGCTACGTCAGGGGTTGGTATTTCTCCAACTGGTACTCCTGCCATTTCCCCGACCCCCGTTCGGTGAGGGATTGGGCGTTTCCCAACTGCGCGGCAGCTTCCCGCCAGAATTGTTCAAACCCACATTCCGCACCCTAAGTGTCACAACGTCTCAAAAGAGGAAGGGGCGTGAGTCAAAATACTTATCTAGAGGAGTGAGTTGGCGGCAAGCTGCCGGCAACTAAGCCGAAAATTTCAGAGTTCCCCCGGTCATTCTCAATAAACAGTGCTTGTTGAGAATGACTAGGCAATCAGACTTAACATCTAGGGGGAGATGTTCCAGTTGCTCGCTTTGTTTTGTCACCCCTTGAAGTCAATCCATCTGGTCAAGATAAGAGATAATATTCCTGGCAAGGTTTGGGAAAAAATCTCAAAATGTTGCGCCTCTCATCCGTTAAGTTGCTAATCTTTTGATTGTCTTGAATACGGACGAGATGAATCCCTTGAAAGCACTGAAATATCCAGCGTAACGTCGGTCGGTCAGTTAACTTACCCAACGGATTTTTCAGTCCCGTCTCCTGCTGTTTTAAACTTAAACGAAGTTGTCTTTGACCAATAGTATAAACCAGCAGGCACAAGCCCATGAGCATGGCCATGACCTCGATTCTATGGGGAGATTTGAGAAAGACACTGTGGGCAAAAAAGCAGGGGTCTTTGAGAAAAGAAAATCCTCTTTCCGGAGCTTGTTGCCCTTTATATTTTTTGAGTATATCCTCACTGCTTAATCGTTGTTTCTCCAAATCGTTAGTTGCTAAAACGAATCGTCCTGCTCGTTTCTTTAGCCTCTCAATGGCGGTCAAATTCAACTCTAATTTGGCTTGAACTTGATAGCTTTGAGAGGGTAAATCGTCTTTTGATTTGAGTTTTGACCCCTGGGACTCAGGCGGAATGAGATTGACTTTAATCTCCGTTAACTGATGAGATTTTAAGGAGTCAGATAATCCTTTGGCTATCGCCAACGCCACCGCTCTATTCTCAAATTCTCTTCGGGATAGTTGCCGGATTTTTTCTTGGGCAGAATTCTTTTCCTGCTCGATTTTTTTCTCTAATTTTTTCAAGTCTGATTCTTGTCTAGCTTGACTTTCAACTAGCAACCATCTTTGTTCTATCCCCCCATAGTTAGAGCTTGTTTCCCGCCAGGAATAACCCGGTATTTCTGAATCGGTTAACTCTTTTTCTGAGATGCTATCGACTAACTCTTGAGCCTCTTTAATGCTTAATGGTACTCGAGACAACCAACGCATTTCTTTCATTAGTTTTAAATTCTCTTTGCTATAGAGGGCGCTATCGCCGACTATTAAACTGTCAAAGTCAACTTGTTTTTTAAATTCTCGGGCGATTTGACCAAAAACCGCTTTGTCCGCTTCATTTCCGTCCCCTACTTTCAGGAATAAAGGTACATCTCCATCCCCACTTACGATTAAGTCAATCATAAATTGTTTTAAGTCAGGTCGTCGGTCGCGGGAGTATCCGTAGGTAATTTTTATTGGCTGTTGTCTGGTTTCAATTTCTTCTCCCACTGCTCCTGATTTCAGGATTTCTACTGTTGGGTATTCCTTTTTATATTCTCCTTCTACTGATAGAGAAGTCGAATCTAAATGGGAGTTCTCGGTTGCTACACCAAATTTTTTCACGGCGGCTAAACTGATGAGTAGGAAAATACCCGAAACATCCAGTTGATAAAGTTTGTCCATTACTCGACCAATTTTATCATCATTCAAGTGCTTGGGTTCGATGCCCTCTCCCAGCAGATGTTCGGTTGCTTTATCTTCAAAAAATTGAGGAAATAAATACAAGGCTCGGGAGACAAATCCCAATCCATTCAGGATAATTGCTTTCACTACTTGCCCCGCTGTGACAATTTCTCCTCGCTCAATTGAGACTTGTTCGTTGATAATTTCAACGATTCCTATTTCATCGATAATTCCGGCTACTAATCCCAGATGGTCTAGATTTTTGACTTCAATTTCTGTTGATTGATTCATGGTCGAACAGTCCACTCGCCTCAGTTTTCCAACAATTCCTATTTTTTCATAATTAGGGGTCTCAAGACCCCCCTAGCGGCCACCGAGAAAACCTTCACCAGCTAGGTATTTTTACTCAAGTCTCTGGAGGGGGACAGCTTACACCATTTTTCTTTATTCGCGTCACAACGAACACCGGCTTGGCAAGCATTCGAGCGTGGATGTCTGTCATGGATTTAGAAATTTGGTATTATGTGACAGTTGAGGGTGCGGAATGTGGGTTCAAAGTTCTGCCGCAGTTCTCCGGTGGCAATCATTGATTTTAACCCGATAATTTAGCCAACAATTCCAAGAATTTTTGACTATTAGGAGTCAAGAGAGTTCGACGATAGGCATCGGCGGCCTTTTTAATCGCTTCCGCTTGGGTAGGATAGGGATGAATAACAGTAGAGAGTTTACTCAGTCCGATTTTAGCAACCATAGCGGTGGTAATTTGAGAAATCATCTCACCGGCGTGAGCGGCGACGATAGTGGCTCCTAAAATTTGGTCGGAACCTTGTTTGTGAATAATTTTTAAAAAACCTGCTGTTTCCCCATCAGCGATAGCTCGATCGACTATACTCAAAGGAATTTTAATAGTATTAGTGGCCAATCCCCGGGCTTGTGCTTGGGTTTCATCCATGCCCACATGGGCGATTTCTGGGTCGGTATAAGTGACCCAAGGCATAACTAAATTACTGAGCTTATAGCGTCCGAAACCGAAGGGAGAAAAGAGAGTATTTTTAATCACAATACGGGCGGCTGCATCGGCGGCATGGGTAAATTTCCAATCCATACAGATATCACCGGCCGCATAAATTTTCGGGTTAGTAGTTTGCAGATAATCATTAACTTTGACTCCCCGACGAGTATCGTATTCCACGGCTACCGCTTCTAAATTTAATCCTGACACATTAGGCTCCCGGCCCGCACCGACTAAAATCTCGTCAACGGTGATAGTTGCTCCTTGACCGTTGCTTGTATATTCAATGGTTTTACCCCGCTCATTTTTTGTCACCCGTTCAATTTGGCAGCAGAGAATCAATTGCATTCCTTCCCGCAGGAAAGTATTCTCAATAATTTCGGTCGCTTCTCGGTCTTCTTTATTCAAAAGATGGGAATGATTATGAAATAAAATCACCTGCGCGCCTAACCGTTGAAAAGCTTGGGCTAATTCACAACCAATCGGCCCGCCACCGATAACAGCTAATCGAGGAGGTAATTCTGTTAGGGAAAAAATTGTTTCATTGGTATAAAATCCAGCCTCTTTTAGTCCGGGGATATCGGGATGAAAAGCCCCAGCACCAGTGGCAATGACAGCTTTTTTATAATCGAGGGTTTTTCCCGTCACTTCCACAGCATTTTGTCCTAAAAAACGAGCGCTACCCAAGAAGACATCGATACCTAGTTTTTGGAAACGTTGCACCGAATCATTAGGGCTAATATCGGCGCGAATTTGCCGCATTCTGGTCATGACTCTGGCAAAATCTACCCTAGTATCCCCAATATTAATTCCTAATTTTTTGGCTTTCTCAATTTCCCCGATAATTCTAGAGGAACGAATCAGACATTTAGAAGGAACACAACCGAAATTGAGGCAATCTCCCCCCATGAGGTGTTTTTCCACTAAAGCCACTTTTAAACCTATATCTAAACCCGCCGCTCCCGCCGCTACGACTAAACCCGCAGTACCCGCACCAATGACGACTAAATCATAACAATCTTGGGGTTGTGGATTGACCCAATCGGCAGGATGAACATAATTAACTAATTTTTGATTATGTTCGTCCATGGGGAGAACATTAACTTCCCTAGAGCTATTTTCAAACATATTAGACCTCTTGTAAAAATCAAAAATTGTTGTTAGGGTTAGGAGTCAGTAGCCAGTAGTCAGTAGTCAGGATAATTAAGAATCAATAATAATCAGTTAAATGGTCTATTTACAGATTTTATGCAATTTAATTGGCTCTTCGGTTTGTGTTATGCAATGGACGGGGGTTATAAGGGATGGAACCCTTATATAGAAAGGCATTTAGCGATTTTTGTCAATTGTTTTTGCTCTAGAGCGAACTAATCAATTAAATCTCTTGCCAGATAAGGATTCAGTCGATTTATGCCCCCATATCGAACCATACCAAGTCCCGAAGAGCCATTTAATTCTTATTTTTGCCGTTTTTGAACCCTGAAAAATTAATTATGCAAGAGGTTTATTAAAGCAGTTATAGCAATTCCCATAGTTGTGAGGTGCAGAGTCTTAGGTTTTGAGGAGTCAGGAGTCAGGAGTCAGGAGTCAGGAGGCGGTCGGCGGTCGGCAGCTTTTTTCTCCCCACTTCCCACACCCCACACCCCACACCCCACACCCCACACCCCACACCCCACACCCCACTTCCCCAACCCCTGACTGATAAATGATTACTATTCATTGATAACTGATGCCAGGGCCTGACGGGCAATTTTTGTGACGTAGAGGGTGACGGCAACGGTAGCGATAAAACCGATCAGGCGAATAGTCCATTGTAAAACTGGGTTAGTAGCTGGTGTTGAGGTGCCGATAGTGGCAAGATTACCCGCTAAAGAGCCAATATAAACATACATTATCGTCCCCGGAATCATGCCCGCGGAACCTAGTAGATAATCTTTCAGGGAAACCCCGGTGACACCATAGGCATAATTGAGCAGATTAAAGGGAAATACGGGAGATAAACGGGTTAAAAGCACTATTTTTAAGCCTTCTCTCCCCACAGCTTCATCGATAGCTTGAAATTTACTATTACCTTGAATTTTTTCCGCCACCCAACCCCTAGCCAGATAACGTCCCACCAGAAAAGCGACAGTAGCGCCGATAGTTGCCCCGATAAAGACGTAAAAAGAGCCTAAAACCAGGCCAAAAACCACACCAGCCCCTAAAGTCAGGATTGAACCTGGAAAAAAGGCCACAGTAGCTAGAATATAGATAATTATAAACGCGATCGCTCCCACAGACCCCAAACTATCCACCCAAGTTAAGGCATTGAAAAGAATAGTTTGAGGATTAAAACCGGTGGAGGCACTGGATTCGAGGGCAAAAGCGGGGGGAGTAATCAGGAGAAAAGTGCCGCTAAAGGCGATTAGCAGCGGCAAATAACGGCAAATAACCAGCTTTTTCCAGTTGCTGGACTGGGAAATAATCATCACAAGTCCCTAAAAAGAGAATAAAAGAGAGATTAAACTATAAAAGCGAATTAAATAGGGTTTGCTGAATAAATCTAAAAACCTTGTTGGATAAGACTTTTGGACTTTTTTCCCCTCAAAAAGTGCCAGCCATTGCGGGGATCGGGGGAAAATTCAGGTACTTTTTCCCTGAAAATTAGGTAGTTGACCACCTGAAAATCGGTAAAACCCCACACCCCACACCCCACACCCCACACCCTGCCCCTAGGAAAAGCTTTTTCAGCAAACCCTAAATAGAACTAGGGGCTATTCTACCGTAGTTATCATTGTTTAGACCAGAAAGCCAATCCTGAAAATTCCCAGAAAATCCCCCTCTCTGGGAGAAGATAGGACAAGCAACAGCCCGGTAAATTTTGCTGTTTACTTGATAAGCTAAGAGGTATCTTAACTGCCTATCCTTAGATTAGCTAAATCTCCCCTAATCCCTTTACTTTTGCCTCTTGCCCCTTGCAAGAGTGCCTCTTGCCTCATCTCAATAAGCAATTTAAATGCGCGGGCAGCTTATTACACCTTGCCGTCTCTGGGGAAAAAATGTCACAATTAGAAATAATTAGCATTCGATATAGCAATTAATCTATGAAAATCCTCCCCAAGGTCAAAGCCCCTACCTTCCTGCAAATGGCACAATGGATCATTAATCCCGTAGCTTTTATGGAAAATGCCGCCCGCAAGCATGGCGATATTTTTAGCACAAAAGTGGGTTTAACTGTAGATAATTTTATCTTTGTCAGTAGTCCTTCGGCCCTACAACAAATTTTAACTAATGACCGTAAACAATTCTCGGCACCGGGGGAAGCCAATCGGATTATTGCCCCGATTATTGGTGATTATTCCGTCGTCATGTTAGACGGAGACATCCACAAAAAACGCCGTCAGCTTTTATTGCCACCTTTTCACGGGGAAAGAATGCGTTTCTACGGCGATTTAATCCGCGATATTACCCTGAGAGTAATGGCAGAATTGCCCCAAAATCAACCTTTTAAGGCCCGTTCAGCGACCACAGCGATTGCTTTACAAGTAATTATGGAGGCAGTTTTTGGAATTAGTCAAGGGGAACGTTATCAAACCCTGAAAAAAACTCTCGCTGAAATGCTCGATATTTTTAACTCTCCGGTGATGGCTTCTTTGTTATTTTTCCCAATTTTGCGGGCTGATTTTGGTGCTTGGAGTCCCTGGGGAAAATACCAGCGTTACCAAGAAAAAATTGATGATATTATCTATACAGAAATTGCCGAAAGAAAAGCTAATCATAACCCCAATCGTACCGATATTTTATCACTCCTGATGTCGGCCTGGGACGAAGAAGGCAACCCGATGAGCGATAAGGAATTGCGCGATGAATTAATGACCTTATTATTCGCCGGTCATGAAACCACCGCCACCGCTATGTCTTGGGCGCTCTACTGGACTCATCGCTATCCAGAAATTCAAGCAAAAATTCTGCAAGAAATAGCCACTTTAGGAGATAATCCTAACCCCATTGATATAACTCGATTACCCTATCTTTCGGCGGTTTGTTCGGAAACTTTACGCATTCATCCCGTGGGAATGTTAACTTTTCCGCGAGTAGTGGAAAAACCGGTAGAACTAGATGGTTATCCTTTAGAAAAAGGGACAATTCTTATGGGTTGTATTTATCTAGCTCACCACCGCGAGCAAACTTTCCCCGATTCCCATACTTTTAAACCGGAACGCTTTTTAGAAAAACAATTCACCCCCTATGAATATATGCCTTTTGGTGGTGGGGCGCGTCGTTGTATCGGGGAAGTTTTAGCTATCTACGAGATGAAAATCGCTATCGCCACAATTTTGGCTAATTATCAGTTAACTCTAGTTAATAATACCCCCGAAAAACCCAGTCGTCGCGGTGTCACCCTTGCTCCCTCGCGAGGAGTTCCCATGGTCTTAAAAGGACGACGGGAACCTCTGGTGACTGCCCCCATGCTCGCCGAAATTTCTTAAAAAAACTGACAAACTATTGTACAATCAGAGTTGTGGTATCCCATATCATAACTCTGTTTTTTTGTCAATAAAATTGGGAATAATTAGGGCTTGCTGAATAATGGGAAAACCCTTTTAAAATAAGGCTTTTGACCTGTTAAAATCCGATGTTCATGCTGCGAAAATCGGATTGGGACCATCAAAAACCTTGCATTATCCTTGTTGTAGTACATAAGTTGGTACAAAAAAGAGAGGGCAACAAAGCCTGAAACTCCCGACGACCGGCTACTGACTCCTGACGACCGACTCCTAACCCCACCAACAAACTTTTTCAGCAAATCCTAATTATGGTCTTAATTCGTTTAGCTAAATCCTGGCAAATTTCCGAAAATGAAGTCACTTCCGAAAGTGTTTATTTTAACCGTCGTCGCTTTTTACAGGGGTTAATCGGGACAGGAATTGCGGGGAGTTCCCTATTATTAACTGCTTGTGGTAAATCCTCCTCCTCGGAAGCTTTAGAAAAAAGTTTGCAATTACCTAAAATTGAAGGTTTCAGCAAGAATCCGCAGTTTTTAACGGTAAATCGCCCCATAGCTGCCGAAACTGTAGCGGGGAGATATAATAATTTTTATGAGTTCGGAGGGGGGAAAAATATCTGGTTAAAAGCGCAGAAACTACCGACGAATCCCTGGACGGTAGAAGTGGGAGGATTGGTAAAAAATCCCCAAACCTACGATATAGATACTATAAAAAAAACCTTTCCTCTCGAAGAAAGAATCTATCGTTTTCGTTGTGTGGAAGCTTGGTCAATGGTCTTACCTTGGCTGGGTTTTCCCATGAGTGCTTTAATTGCGGCAGTGGAACCAAAACCAGAAGCTAAATTCGTCCGTTTTACTTCCTTTTATAATCCAGAAATTACCCAGGGGCCAGGATTACATTTAGGAGCCTTACCATGGCCCTATACAGAAGGTTTAAGAATTGAAGAAATGGCCAACGAATTAGCTTTCTTTGCTGTGGGAATTTTCGGTCATGATTTACCGAAACAACAGGGCGCACCCTTGCGAATGGTTATTCCTTGGAAATACGGTTTTAAAGGAGCAAAATCGATAGTAAAAATTGAATTTACCGCCAAACAACCCGCCACCTACTGGAACACAATTGACGCTCACGAATACGATTTTGAGGCTAATGTGAACCCTAGTAAACCCCATCCCCGTTGGTCGCAAGCAACGGAGAAATTTATCGGCAGTAGAAGTGATTTATCTTGGGAAATTATCGAAACTCTGCCCTATAATGGCTATGGTGAATATGTGGCTAGTTTGTATAGTTAAGTTTTATGATTATCCCCGTTTTATTTAGTTTAAGTGAGTATTTATGGAAAATAAAACTCTGTACGAACAAGACTTTTATCTCTGGATTAGAACTACTATTAATCAACTGCAAGCCAGACAGTTTGAGCGGGTAGATTTAGATAATTTACTGGAGGAGTTAGCAAGTATGGGAAGGAGTGAAAAACGCAAAATCGAAAATCTTTTGATTCAATTGCTGGTACATTTGCTGAAACTAACCTACTGGACAGGAGAAAAAGCTAGAAATGAGGGTCACTGGAAAGGGGAAATTAGAAACTTTCGCCGACAAATAATCAAAGAAGTTAAAGATAGCCCTAGTCTCAAACCCTATCTTTTGGAAATCTTTGAGGAATGCTATCAATTTGCTAGAAAAGATGCTAGTGATCGCTCTCAATTACCCCTCGATACTTTCCCCGCTATTCCCCTTGGTTCCCTTGAACAAATTCTCGATGAAGATTGGTTTCCCACTAATAACCATGAGTAATATATAGAGGTCAATTATGGATAATAAAACCCTGTACGAACAAGACTTTTATCTCTGGATTAGAACTACTATTAATCAACTGCAAGCGAGACAGTTTGAGCGGGTAGATTTAGAGAATTTACTGGAGGAATTAGCAAGTATGGGAAGGAGTGAAAAGCGCAAAATCGAAAATCTTTTGATTCAATTACTGGTACATTTGCTGAAACTAACTTACTGGACAGGAGAAAAATCTAGAAATGAGGGTCACTGGAAAGGGGAAATTATCAACTTTCGCCGACAAATAATCGAAGAAATTAAAGATAGCCCTAGTTTAAAACCCTATATTCTGGAAATCTTTGAGGAATGCTATCAATTTGCTAGAAAAGAGGCTCAAGTTAGAACTCAATTACCTCTTGATACTTTCCCCCCTATTCCCATTGGTTCCCTTGAACAAATTCTCGATGAAGATTGGTTTCCCACTAATAACCACGAGTAATATATAGAGGTAAATTATGGATAATAAAACCCTGTACGAAGAAGACTTTTATCTCTGGATTAGAACTACTATTAATCAACTGCAAGCCAGACAGTTTGAGCGGGTAGATTTAGAGAATTTACTAGAGGAATTAGCAAGTATGGGAAGGAGTGAAAAGCGCACAATTAAAAGTCTGTTAACCCGATTATTAGAACATTTACTTAAGCTCAAATATTGGGCGGCAGAAAGAGAGAGAAACGAAGGTCACTGGAAGGGAGAGATTAGAACTTTTCGTCTCGATATATTAGATGAACTTAAAGATAGTCCTAGTCTGAAACCTTATCTTTTGGAAATTTTTGATGAATGTTATCTTTCAGCCCGAAAAAATGCCAGTGACCGCTCTCAATTACCCCTCGATACTTTCCCCGTTATTCCCATTGGTTCCCTTGAACAAATTCTCGATGAAGATTGGTTTCCTGCGGGCGATAATCTGGAAATATAGCCATCAGTTAGACTGCTCCATACTGCTCTAACAAAAAACAACTATCTCCCGATAGCGATCGCAAAAGGTCGAATAACTGTAAGTTTCTGTTAAGGGGTGCGGTCAGATCGAAGAATCATCGCTAGAATGAGCCTAATTGTCAGTGCGATGCCGAAGGCACTGCATAGCAGATCGCCGCTCTTGTAGGGTGCGTTCCCTAATGTGGCTCCTACTGCTCCACTGATCGATTTTGGGGAACGCACCACACCCATTGATTGAAGCTGTGGTCTAAATTTGATCGCCGATCTTGTAGTACGGGGCCTGGTGATGCTCACACAAATGATACTGAATTGCCAGATATTGGAGTTCACTACTGGCTAGATGCAGGAACGAGGCTGAAATACATTTTGAAGGTCTGGGTCGAGGATTAAAGAGCTTGCGAATTAGTAGTCAGGGTGGGCGTTTGCTCACCTTACTTTTTCATGCGGTAATATGGAATGAGATGGTGAAAGACTGAGACTATAGCTATGACGCTCGCATCTAATGGAAAAACCGCTATCATTCGTACAGAGCGAGGACTGACAATCGCAGGAACCCGCATCACCCTCTATGATGTAATGGATTATGTGACTGCTCAATATCCACCTAAGTTCATTCAGGGATTATTTGATCTGACGGAAGAGCAAATTAACACTGCCCTGGCTTATATTGAGGCTCATCGTGCGGATGTGGAAGCTGAGTACCAGCAAGTTCTCAAAGAAGCTGAAGAACTCCGACAGTATTACGAAGAGCAAAATCGTGAGCGAGTTGCCCGTATTGCTGCGCAACCACCTAAGCCAGGCTCCGAGGCTGCTTGGGAAAAGCTTCGAGTGGCTAAGGCAAAGCGTGAGTCGAAAGTATGATTTTTTTGATTGATCACAATCTCAAAGGTCATGCCTTGGTTTTCTTGGGTGCGATCGCAACTCAGGGCTGGCTTGATATCGTCCCGATGCAGTTCGTCACCTTTGCAGAGATGGATTTGTCGATCAACAGTGATGACAGGACGGTTTGGCGACTTGCTCAAGAGAATCAGATGATTTTGCTTACCGCTAATCACAGTATGGAAGGGAAAGATTCCCTAGAGCAGGTCCTGCGTGAAGAAAATACCTCAGAGTCATTGCCTGTGATCACCGTTAGCAATGCTGATCGGCTTTTGATTGACATCCTCGCCGCCCTAAAAGTGCGGCGATTCCTAAACCTCACGATTTAAGTTTCTGCTTCCACCACCGTCGCATACCACAGTTAAAAAACCATGTACTGTCTTACACAGAGTCCACAGACTTTCGCCCCATTTCAGAAGCCCGATTCCGTGTGTCCCACGGTACGTTGACCGCCTATAGCTTCTTGTACTTGTTGCGCGCGACTTTTTACCCGGCCAAGCTTTTCTGGTCGGAACCCCCTAAGCCGAGTTTTCAAGGTGCTGCGCCGTCCACTTGGTTTTCGAGACTGGCCTTTTAATTCTAACGTAAAGCCAACCTAGAACGGCGGGGTTTCAGACCCAAAATTTCCGATGATTCCGAATATCGAGGTCGGTGTGTTGAAAGTCTTGTTGAAATTGTGCTTGATATTGATACCTATCGAGGCGCAAGGCGAATATTCATTCCGTGACGCGGCGAATGCTAGGGCCGTTGAAGTCTATCTGTAGGGACACGGCATAACGGGGTCTTTATACTGAATCGGTTTTTAATAGTATGATTAACTCCCAATCCAACTTGAAAAACCCGCTCCCTTCTCCCCACTGCTGTAACAAAAAACAACTATCTCCCGATAGCGATCGCTAAAGGTCTAATAATTGTAAATTTTTGTCAATGGGTGCGGTCAGATCGAAGAATCATCGCTAGAATGAGCCTAATTGTCAGGAATTTAGTTAACCAAGGTTTTTGGCAATAGGCTAATCTGGCTAACACGCTTTTGGACGTGATATGGGGAAAACTTCTGGCGATTACGCCTATCTCTTGGTATGATATATTTATAGTTCCATATCTCTGGACAAAAATTTTTAAATTTATAAAAGTTGATCTAAATTCCGTGATTACTATCTATCAATTAAAGCCAGCTTTTCAAAAGATATTGAGTCCGCTAGTCAAGCAACTAGCGAAACAAGGAATCACGGCGAATCAAATTACCACATCTGCTGCTGTCTTATCAGTATTGATGGGAATAGCAATTGTCCTTTGGCATTGTCAGCGCTGGCTACTGTTGCTGATGCCTTTGGTACTTTTTATGCGAATTGCACTGAATGCGATTGATGGGATGTTAGCCAGAGACTACAACCAGAAAACATCGTTAGGTACTATCTTAAATGAACTAGGAGATGTAATTTCTGATACTGCCCTCTACCTTCCCTTTGCCTTAATACCAGGAGTTTCTAGTATTTTGGTTGTCCCAATTGTCTTACTGTCAATCATCAGTGAAATGACTGGAGTTCTCGGGGTTACAGTGAGTGGAAAAAGACAATATCAAGGGCCAATGGGCAAAAGTGATCGTGCTTTTTTATTTGGTATAATTGCTTTATTATTAGGATTAGGATTGACAGCAGGAAAGTGGTTAGATTATATTTGGATTACCACAATCTTACTGCTATTTTCGACAATTATCAATCGGGCTTACAGCAGCTTAAAGGAATTAGAGTATCATGGTTTGGACGAAGCCAGCAATTAATGTTATCTGGGGGTTAGCAGGGGTATTTATCCTATTAATACTAGCGACTCTCATAATTCAGCTTCTCTCCCTAACTTTGCCAGAGAGAAATTATACAGAACTGAAGCAACGAGTCAAATCTTGGTGGGCAATTACCCTTCTTTTCTCAACTTCTCTCATCCTCAGTCCTGGAATAGCTGTGATCTTTTTTGGTTTTGTCAGTTTTCTGGCCCTGAAAGAATATTTATCTCTAATTCCGACACGGCGGGCAGACCGTCGCGTCTTGTTTTGGGCTTATTTAGCAATCATCTTACAATATTACTGGATTTACAGTCGGTGGTACGGAATGTTTTTAGTATTTATCCCAGTTTATATGTTCCTTATCTTGCCGATGCGGATGGTAATTTTAGGAGAAATACACGGTTTTCTCAAGGCAATAGGAACTCTACATTGGGGATTGATGCTGACAGTATTTAGCATCAGTCACGTCGCCTATTTATTAAGGCTACCACCCGCAGGTAATCCCATAGCTGGCGGTGCTGGATTGTTACTGTATCTTTTATTTTTGACGGCTCTGAATGATATTTCCCAGTACTTGTGGGGAAAAAGTTTGGGAAGACATAAAGTTTTACCGACAGTTAGCCCCAACAAAACCTGGGAAGGCTTGCTAGGAGGGATAATAACGACAATAGTATTGGCAGTAATTTTGGCTCCTTGGTTAACTCCGTTTAATTTAACTCACGCATTCTGGCTGGGGTTACTATTGGGAATTGCCGGTTTTATTGGTGATGTTACTGTATCGGCTCTGAAGCGAGACTTAGGAGTTAAAGACAGCGGTAATCTCTTACCAGGACACGGTGGTATTCTTGATCGTATTGACAGTTTAACTTATACTGCTCCCCTATTTTTCCATTTTACTGTTTACTTTTATTTCCGGGGGATGTTAGCTTGAATAAGTTACTGCGATTGTTGTTTTTTGGTTGCGTGGTTAGACTGATTGTCTTGGTCATTATCGGACTAAGAATCAGTCACAAAGAGAGGCTACCAAAATCGGGACCAGCGATAATTGTTGCCAACCACAACAGCCATCTCGATACCCTGGTATTGATGACACTCTTTCCCTTAAGGTTATTAGACAAATTGCGTCCAGTAGCGGCGGCGGACTATTGGTTAAAGAATCCCTGGCTGACTTGGTTTTCTCTAAATATTATTGGTATCATTCCCTTAAGACGCGAAATGGGGAATGTTCGCGAGCATCCTCTAGACAGTTGTTCTCAGGCATTAGTGCGGAGAGAAATTCTGCTAATCTATCCTGAAGGCTCTCGCGGCAATCCTGAATCTTTAACTAGCTTTAAGAGTGGCATTGCCCATCTAGCGAAACGGCATCCAGAAATCCCCATCTATCCAATTTTCTTGCATGGTTTAGGCAAGACACTTCCCAAAGGTGAAGCTTTATTAGTCCCTTTCTTTTGTGATGTTTGGCTTGGTAATCCTCTCCATTGGACTGGCAATAAACAAAGCTTTATGGATTTGTTAAATCAGTCAATACAAGAGTTGGCATCATCAGGAAATTTTTCTGCTTGGCAATAAAAAAGTTCTTGATTTTTCTTGATTAAACGAAGGAATTAACCATGAATTCTCAAACCTTACCTAGCTATGATTCACTAAGTCGTCCGCTGCCAATTTGGCATCCTAAAGCCATCTACTACAGCCTTGTAAGATTGCTGTTTCAAACCATCGGGCAACTTTCAGACGGAATTCGTCTGGGCTTGAAATACGGCTTTGATTCAGGAGTCATGTTAGAGTATGTTTATCGCAATCGTCCCAGCGGCATTAGGGACTTCCAAAAAATAAACTATTCATGCTCAAGAATAATAATCATTCTCGGAGTGTAGGAGGTAGGGGTCGATGGTTGCCTCCTCCTTCCAATTTTGTAGTAGAATTAATCCTGTACATTATTAATCAAGTTTTTCTTTGTAAGTGTATATGGAATTAACTGATTCCCTCAAGAAATTGCTCAGTGAAACTGCACTTCAATTAAAAGGTGCAGCTAAAAGAAGATTCATGGCCCAAACAGTCTTAGAATTAGGCTATGGGGGACAAACCCTTGCTGCACAGGAGTTAGGCTGGAATCGAACTACTATTCGTAAAGGAATTAAAGAACTAAAAAGAGGTATTATTTGTGTTGATAATCATTCAGCTAAGGGGCGGAAAAAAGCAGAAGAACATTTACCTTTTCTATTGGAAAACATCAAAAGTTTAGTGGATTCTCAAAGCCAAACTGACCCAAGTTTTAAAAGCCAAAGGCTTTATGTGAGACTGAGTGCGGCCGAAGTCCGAAAGCAATTAATCTCTAAATATGGGTACAGTGATGAGGATTTACCGAGCGAGGAAACTATTCGGGTTAAATTAAATAACTTAGGTTATCGTCTGAAAAGAGTCGCTAAAGTTTTACCTCAAAAAAAATTCCAGAAACCGAGGCAATCTTTGAGGAATTAGCTAACATTAATCGGGAAGCGGATGAAGACCCTACGATGTTACGTCTTAGTTTGGATGCCAAAGCCCGTGTTAATATTGGACTATTTGATCGAGGAGGTAAGAATAGAATAACTGTCGAAACAAACGATCATGATTTTAATCCGAAAACAACCCTAACCCCTTACGGAATATTTATTCCAGAATTTGATGAGTTGTTTTTGTATTTCACTGCCTCCACAGTCACCAGTGACTTTATTGTTGATATATTAGAAGATTTCTGGGAGTCGGAAAAATCTCGTTTTGAGAAAATTAAAACTTTGATAATTAATCAAGATAATGGACCAGAAAATAATTCGAGACGAACTCAGTTCATGAAACGTATAGTTGAGTTTTCCCAAAAATATCAAGTTAATATACGTTTAGCTTACTATCCCCCTTACCATAGTAAATATAATCCTATTGAACGAACCTGGGCTGTGTTAGAAAACCCTTGGAATGGGAGTATTTTAGATGAAATCGAAACGGCTTTGAAATTCGCCCAAACTATGACTTGGAAAGGAAAACACCCGATTGTTAAGTTGATTACTGAAACTTATGAAAAAGGAGTAAAGCTTACTAAAAAAGCCATGGAAAAAATCGAAGAAAAAATCGAACGTCTCACAGAATCAACGAATCAAGACTTTCCCGATTTGGGACAATGGTTTATTGATATCTATTATGATAAGACCTAGTTTGTAGTTAACTAAGATGGTTAGCTAAAAACTGTCTTTGATTCTTTAACTTGTCCTTGTTATACTCGAAAAAGCTCGGAAGTATAAGAGTTTGTGCTGCCTATTTTTTCGGAAAAATAGGTTGTAATGGGAGACTCTTTGTTTTCCTAGACAAAAATAATTACTTTTTCAAAAAAACACTTTTCTATTTTTTTGTTGGGTATTTTATTCTCTGGAAGTCCCTTACCTGGTTTGGCAAGATAATTGACCGTGTTTATCTCGACTCCCAGGGATGGCAGGGAATCCGTCAACGTGGGGAAATTCTGAAAAGCGTATTGCGTCAAGTTATCCAAGATAATTTTGAGCAAGGGGTAACAACTAACCTCCTCGATGTTGCTTGTGGTGGTGGCCGCTATGACTTGGAAGTTTTGCTAGATTTTTCGGGTGGTGCAGTGAATGCTTTATTGCGAGATTACAAGGCAGAAAATGTGCAAAAAGCGCAAGAATTAGCTCTCCACCTTGGCGTATCAGCAACTATCGAACAAGCTGACGCTTTTAACGATGACGACTTAAACCGGGTCTTACCACCGCCTAATTTAATTGTCGTCTCGGGACTCCACGAAATATTACCAGATAATGAGTTAATTCGTCAGCATTTCCAGCAATTATATCGTCTTCTTGAACCAGGCGGGACGCTCATTTTTACCATTCAACCCTACCACCCCCAATTAGAGTTTATTGCCAGGGTATTAAATTCTCATACAGGTAAACCTTGGGTGATGCGCCTGAGACCGCTAGAATTAACCGAAGCATGGGCAACTGATGCGGGTTTTCAAGATTTCCAGGTACAGATGGATAACTTTAATATTTTCGGGGTCGTCAAAGCGAGAAAGTGAAGTCAGCGAAAACTCATTTTGTAACTATTCAGGTCTAGGGGTTGACAAAGAGAGAAAAATCAGCAGTGGGGATAAGAGAGACAACCGTATTCAAGGGGTGATGGACAGAGGCCAAAGCCTGACGGAAGAAAGTTAAAACCGAACGGCCTTGGGCGCGACAAGACTGAATCACGGTCAATAAACGGGCAGTATCAACAAAGCCACTGAAGGAGCGAGAACCACCAGCTATCTTGCGCTTAGTTACTCCCAAACGCAGAGAACGCTCGGCTCGGTTATGATCGGGAGAGACTTGAGGATGCTCGAGGAAATACCACCACTGATGGGACTTGTCCAGCAAGGATTTCAGCAATAAACCTGCAGCATAACCCGCCTGGGGTCGCCACACAGCTAAAGCTTGCTCTAACCGCAGCGATCGCCGATCTTGTAGGGTGCGTTCCCTAATGCAAGTCCCACTGCTCCAGCGATCGATTTTGGGGAACGCACCATGCCCATTGATTGAAACTGTGGGTTTAAGTGCGATGCCGCTCTTGTGGGACCAGTTGGGGAATGTTAGCGAAGATTCCCAATGTTTAGGTTAAAATAGAGGGGCAAAAGTTGCAACAAGATCAATCCTATGACAGTCCGACAACCCCGCTATAGCAAAGAAGAATTTGCCCAGCGTGGCGATCTGATTTATCAAACTCAAATACGTCCACAAGTCGAATTGGGTAATCAGGGCAAAATTGTAGCAATTGACCTTGAAACTGGCGACTTTGAAATTGATGCGCGTGAAATATCTGCTTGCAATAGACTCGAAGCCCGTCACCCAGATGCTCAAATCTGGATTGTTCGAGTCGGTTCTCGCTATGTTCGCCGATTTGGTGGACGGACAAAGAGATTAGTATGATCGCCGGAATCGTTAACGCGGATTTTGAGGCGATTATTTCACTTTCGATCTTGTGACTCTGAAGGAAATATTTACGCGCAAGATGCGATCGTTGATACAGGTTTTAATGGTTGGCTTTCATTGCCACCAGACCTAATCGATCAGCTAAACCTGAAATGGAAAAGACGAGGACGTGCTATTCTCGGTGATGGTAGCGAATGCGTTTTTAATGTCTATGAAGCTCTCGTAATTTGGGATGGAGATTATCTGACTATCCCAATTGATGAAGCTGATTCGGAACCTCTAGTTGGAATGTTATTAATGGAAGGCTATCAACTCACGGTTCAAGTATTTGAAGAAGGCAGCGTAGAAATCCGCAAAGTAAGTGCCGTCTAACACTGCGTTGGAGACGACTTCACAAAAAATACCTATAAAAATTACAGGTTATCTGCGGCGGCTGAACTAGACCGTTATACTGAATCGGTTTTTAATAGCATGATTAACCCCCAATCCAACTTGAAAAACCCGGCTCTTCGGTTTGTCTTGTGCAACGTACAGGGTTATAAGGAATGAAACTCTTATAGAGAAAGACATGGCTGCGATTTTTGTTAATTGGTTTCGATCTAGAGCGAACTAATCAATTAAATCTCTTGCCAGATAAGGATTCAGTCGATTTATGCCCCCATATCGAACCATACTAAGTAACGAAGAACCAAAAACCCGCTCCCTTCTCCCCGCTCTCCTATACTCTTTAAACAGGATTTAGTCTAACTATCTAAATTACTCGTTAAGACTGTCTATGAGCAGGGAGCAGGGAGAAAAAACCTGACTACTGACTACAAGCTGATCACTGACAAAACCTATCCCAAAACGATCAAATCGCGCAGGGATTGAATTTCCTCGGTTTGTAAACGCGCTCCAAAAGTAGAAACCACCCGGGCAGCCGCTAGAGAAGCGAGATTTCCCGCTCCTTTGTAACCCATACCGTGGGTAATACCATTTTTCTAAATTCCTGACAGACATAGAGCTTCTAAAATCCAAGACCATCCCGTCAAATACCCGATCGTGTCATTGGATAGAGAATTTAAAAGATGGTAAAGTTTACTTCTTAAGTTATCAAGGGAGTTAAAATTGCCCCAGGCCAATAGGTTTTTCAAATATAGCCAAACTCTCTCAATTGGATTTACTTCTGGACAATAGGGAGGTTGATAAAATAGGATAATATTATCAGGTATTTCTAGGTCGGTCGCCGTATGTGCGGGAGCATTATCTAATTGAATAATATGTAATTCCTCAGAAAAAGCTTGAGAAAAAAGCGTTAAATATTGATTAAAACATTCCCCATCTAAATGAGAAAATTCATAGAAAAAACTGCTACCTGTTCGAGGTTCTATTAAACCATAGAGCCAGAGATATTGAAAATTATACTGAAAATTACCAAGGGGCTTTATGCCTTTAATTGTTATTTTATCTCTGACAATGGTATGACAGCCGAAGCGACTTTCATCTTGACACCAGAAGCGGACTTTTAAATATTGACTAACTTTTTCAGATTCCTTTTCTAGTAAAGCTTGTAGCTGTTCAGATAGATTATTTTGGAATATTTTTACTTCTCCTGGTAATTGTTTTAAATTTTGAGGTCGAGCCACTTTTAATTTAGCTTGTAATTCATTTCTTACGAGACGGTAAACAGTTATATAACTGGTGGGTATTTCTAAAATAATTGATACCCAAAAATGAATTTCTTTATAACTTTGAAATCCTTCTGGGTCTTTTAATTCATTCTGAATTAGAGCGGCTTCTTCCACTGAAATCTTTTTGGGTCTTCCCAGTTTTTCTGGTTCTGACAAGAGATTTTCTATCCCTCCTTCTCGATAACAACTTAACCAGCGATGAATAGTTCTTTCTGAGCGTCCTATTAACACGGCGAGATGACGAACCGTTTCTACCTCCTTAATTTTTAGTAGATACAGGGATTGTACTTTAGCAAAGTTTAAAGAGGTTACTTGTTGCTTCAACAAGGATTTTAAGTCTTCTACTGACTCAGCAACATTAATATTAGGGACTCCACTCATTGCCTTTTTACCACACAAACTATACCTTTACCAAGTATGACATACTTTTTGAAAAATGGTATAATACCGTAGAGAAACGCACCTGCATACATATCCCCCGCACCGACGGTATCGATCGCCTGTACGGGATGGGGGTCAATTTCCAGGAGATTTTCGCCATCATAGATCTGGACTTCCCCCATACAGAAATACTAAAAAATTAACAAAACCCTTACTGCATGGAGCTTCTCAGAAAAAATTGAAAAGAGGCTACTGGGTACATTTTTCGCTTGAAAATGGCTGTACCGTTGACTGTATCTGAAGTAGAGCGATTCCGTAGAGTTGGCTGTATAGTGATCGCTAACCTGATGGTAACAGATAGTGTCATTAATCTCTAGAGTCAGCGATTCCCTCTGTAGCCATGTTTTTGATGGTTTTCTGCCCCGAAACAAGCTATAATGGTCGAAAGGTCAAATTTGAAAAATTTTGCCTCAAACCCTATCTGCGTAAGGACTTCAGGATTTTGTGTCCAGTAGTCCATTAGTATTATATTGCTTTAACTCAGGCTCTGTAAGACTTTTAGCCATAGCTAGTATGTTTATACGGGGGAAGTTCAGATAGATCAAAGAACCATTGGCACCCCGGGTGATAGCGAATCCTTGGGCAATGGTTTTAAAATAGGCGATCGCTGACTCAATTTCCTCGCTGCCGGAAATATACTTTAGACGTTCATAATCTGAGATTTATTAAACTTCTGAAATCGTAGAGTCAGCAAGGAATCCAGTTCTTTTTTATGTTTCAGATGGGCATCATTCAGACATTCATAAATAGCTGAAGAAAAGTCAGAAAAGTTCTCATAATATTTACCATATAAACATTTCTTTTTGACAAATTTCCACAGCCTTTCAATTAAATTTAGATTAGGCGAATAAGACGGTAGATAGAGTAGCTCTATTGACAAATAAAGAGCCAATTTTTCAACAATTTTACATTTCTGATAGCGGGCATTATCTAATACGAGAGTGATGGGAATCATTAGTCCTAAAGCAGCTATTTTTGACCGGAGTTCACAGACTTGAGCTGCTGTAATATAAGTGTCATTAGTAACCATAATAACTTCATGAGTTATCGCATTTAATGCTCCTAAAACATTGAAGCGTTTACGCCCGCTCGGTGACTTAACGAAAAGTCTCTCAAAACACCAAACAAAACCGAGAAATGCTCCCATGACGAAGTGAGCGGCATCAACAAAAAAAACAGCCATTTTTCCTTCTTTAGCCTCATTTAGTCTGGGTTCTAGCTTTTTTTCTTTGTAGTCCTCTTGTTCATCCCGGTCAGCTTTAGAAGGAAGAGAACCTACTTTTATACATTTCATTCCCATTGATTTTAAAAATTTTCTCACTTGGGTAGGACTTCGTTTTATTCCCGTCAATTCTTCTCTCCTATATACAGCTTCATTTATTGTGGCTGGTGGATTTTTCTCGAAGTATTTTTTGAGCGGTTCTTTTTGAGACTCTAATTCACTTTTAGGGCGATAGAAGTTGATTTCTTTTAATTTTTCTATTCCGCCTTCTTGATAATCTCGAAGATAAGTTAATAAGGTATTTGGCGAGATTCCTGCTAACTGACAAATTTTTTGGTGCGGTATCTTTTGGCTCTTTAACCAGAGAACTTCCATTTTCAGTTGAACCCGGGGATGGGGATGATGAAATCTTTCATAATACAGTGAGTTCTTTTCTTCTTCCGTGAATTCTAGGTTAATCATGTTTTTAATGAGTGCTTTGCTTCTAATTATGACTCTTAAACTATATTATTGTCTTTGAGTAAAAAATGCAAGTTGTAGCCGTGCAAAGTATAGTCAAAGCTTCCGACTCATTAGCGAAAACGAAATCTAACCCCGTTCCGATCATTTCCAGTAATCCCTCCCGGAAGAAGATCGCCATATTGGGATCCGACAGGGATAAAGCGGTTTTGACTCCAGCAGCCTGAGCAATTTCTCGCCCTTTAATAGCGGCAGCTTTGGCAGTGGGAGAGGTGACGAGATAACCTTCGAGATAGAGATAATCGGCATTAACGATCGCTGAAGGTACTAATTCTCGTTCGGAAATTTCCCCGGTGATGCCGAGAAAAGTATTCATGGTGCGATCGGCATCGGGAGTCACGAAAACTAGACATTTTCCCGTGATTCCCACCTCTTTTTCGCCACCGTGTTCATTGGTAAGCTAAACGGCGCTTAACCTGCATGATCCAACAGCTATAACCCTTTTGGAGTCTATATCGGTGATCCGAAGTAAAAGCCGTTTAGCTTATGCAAACCACAGGCCCGCAGATCTTGCAGATAAAACTTACCTAATTCGTCATTGCCCACTTTACAGGAATAGAAACCTTTACCCCCCAACTGAGCGATCGCTACTAGGGTATTCGCCGCCGATCCGCCACCGCTGCGTTTACAATCAAGAGCCAATTTTTCCATCAACTGGGTTTGACGATTTTCGTCCACCAGCGTCATCACTCCTTTAGGGACTTGCGTATTAATAAATTACCATCTAGACTAGAGAAGCAACTTGTTACTCCCACTCTCAACTATGGTAACTGAACTGACTGAAAAAATCAAATCAAGCTTGAAAGATGCGGCAAAAAAGCTGACAGGTTTTAAGAAAAGGGCTTTTATGGCGCAAGTAACTATAGACTATTTTAACTCTTCGCCGCGCCGGGCCGAAACAGAATTGGGATGGTCTAGGCAGGCAATAGCAACGGGATTGAAAGAGCTAGAAACTGGGATTATTTGTGTTGATAATTATCGTGCTAGGGGGAGAAAAAAAACGGAGGAACTGCTACCAAACTTAGAGGCAGACATCAAAAGTTTAGTGGAGATGTACTCGCAAGCAGACCCTAAATTTCAAGGCTCTTCGTTATCCTTTATGCTAAATCAACAGACAAGATGCCAAGACAACATACTTCTAACCCAAAAATTCCGAAAGTTTCTCAAGCCATAGCCTCTCCGTTTTATTAGTTTAAGTTTATTGTTGATTCCCTCGACCACCCCATTCGTTGTCCTTCGCTCAAAATAACTAATGATTTCTCCAAACCAGTTTCGGATTGTTTGACAACTCTTGGTAAAAACACTGGAGGATTTTGCCAACCATTCCGAGATGGATAGCATTCCCTCTGTCGGATTCTCTGAGGTTTCATAAATCTTTCTAAATTCTTCCTTTAATTCCTGCATCTTTTTCAAATTTGGGAATTTTTCTTTGATAGCTTCTAGTTTAATTTTTTGGGGTTCCGTTAAATCTTCTTCATTTTTTAACAGGCTATATTTACTTCGCTTTAAAACTTCTAGCTTCGCTTCTTTTTCTGCTTTCTGTTTTTTATTTTTCTGCGCTTCTACGGCTCTTTTTTCCGCTCTTCTCTGTTCGTCTAACTCTTGATTAATTTGTTTCATGACATGGAATCTATCGGCGACTACCTCGGCCGATGGCATCAATTCTTTCACCAAATTTTTATAGGGCAACCAAAGGTCTATGCTCACTTCTTCAATTTGCTCTAACACCTCTTTTCCCCACCCAGTAAGCGTTTCCCTCAACTCTTCTTGTGTTCGCTTCTCTAGAATAGCTATTAGTTTTCCCGTATCTAAATTTACTAAAACCGCACAGTAATTTTTTTGTCCTTTGACTAGAGCGATTTCATCAATTCCTAGTCTTTTTAATTCCGATAGGTCTGGCTCTGTAATTTCTTCGGCGATGTCCTCTATCATTCTTTGAATCTCTTCTTCCGTTACGTCATTTATTCGACTAACATTTAAAATATCTCCTTCTTTTAATTGTTCGAGTATATTTGCGGCTAGTCTTTTCGTATAGGTTCGTTTCTTGGCGACAAAATCTAACTCTTCGCTAAAGGGTTTCTGACAATTATCGCACTTAAATTGACGACGATTAACTTGTAGGTATACTGGTTGACCTGAGATTGGTAAATCTTTGACTAAATGTCGATGATTTTGGTGGAGTTTATCGCTCTCTAACCCACAACGAGGACAGGTTGCTTTTTGATTTTTCGATTCGACTGGTCAAACTATACCGATATTTTCTAGGTGTCGATAGCCTTGAATACAGGTTCCTTTTAGGTTCAAAAATTTGTCAAGTATCATAAGTAAAATAATCTCGTTTTTGGCTATTATATCAAATCTTAACTCGATTGTCTATCTTTTGGTATTAACTTGTTTGTGCCTTAAGTCCTTCCCTATATGGATTTCAGATACTTTTGAGCGTAGGCGCTCTCATCGAATTTTATTTTAAGTTAATTATTTGCATAACAATTCCCGAAGAGCCAATTTCAATCAACTTTTGCTTTGACAAAAATTAGTGCCAGAGCCGTAAGAGAGGCATTAAAAGAAGAAAAAGGCTATCGAGATGAACAATTGCCTTCTCGTCAAACCATTGGAGATATTTTGAATCGAATGGGCTATAGTTTAAAAAAAACACAAAAAATAAAACCGCTCAAAAAAATCCCAGAAACCGAGGCAATTTTTGCCAATGTAGCTCAAGCCAATCAAGCCGCTGACAACCAGACTAAATCTTTGAGAATTTCCTTGGATAGCAAAGCTAAAGTTAAGATATACTTTAGACGTTCATAATCTGAGATTTATTAAACTTCTGAAATCGTAGAGTGAGCAAGGAATCCAGTTCTTTTTTATGTTTCAGGTGGGCATCATTCAGACATTCATAAATAGCTGAAGAAAAGTCAGAAAAGTTTTCATAGTATTTACCATACAAACATTTCTTTTTGACAAATTTCCACAGCCTTTCAATTAAATTTAGATTAGGCGAATAAGACGGCAAATAGAGTAGCTCTATTGACAAAGAAAGAGCCAATTCTTCAACAATTTTACATTTTTGATAGCGGGCATTATCGGGAGCAAGTCGCAAGTAGGGGAGCATCTCACTTACGCGATAAGTAATTATACTTAGCCTAAAAGCCACTCTTAATCGTGTCTTGGAACGAAATAGTGGGACTTAAACAAATTTCAAGCCCAAACAAAGCCTAAACTGGCTTTGTAAGCGGCAAACACATCCCGATTCTCGGTCAGCCACTCAAAGAAACGGAAAGACATCGCTGTCCGAAAAGCTTCCAAGGCTTCCACAAAAGTGTTTAAAGGTCGATTCGCCCACTGCCTTTGCAATCCCCCAGTTAACTTATGCCACAGGATAAATGTATAGGCACAAAACACCAGGATAAAATGACGAAGTAAGCTTCGTTTATCCCTGACTTGATATTCCCTTAACCCTAACCATCCTTTGGCTTCTCGGTAGAATACTTCCACCCAATTTCTTTCGGTGTAAGTCCTCACTATCCACGAAGCTGTTACTGTATCTGCCTCAACTACATTGGTGATGAAATAGTCCACCTCTGTGGCTTTTTCCATTGAACTTGCATTCATGACGATCGCCAAGTTCCTTTCTCCTTCTAGTTGAGATATTTTCGCTCTGAATACCGCTACCCAAACCGTTTTTTCTTTATCTAGATTTAGGGTGATTTTCTCCCAATCCTTTTCTGATAGGCTTTTTGCTAGTTGCTCAAGCTGGATTGTTTCTTCCACACCCCCTTCTTTTTCAATAATTACTTTTCGATTTTTTGCCAATCCTCCTAAGTATTTTAGCTTTCTTTCTTCCAGGGCTTTGAGAAAATTTGTGTTGTTGCCATAACCAGCATCTATTAAGACGATTTTCGGTCGATAGCCTCTGGTTAAGCTCCGGTCAATTAAATCTATCGCTATCTCTGGTTTCTTCTTAAATTCTTTGTCTTCTTTCCCCTCGGCTAAGGAACTAGCCGGTTGATAAATTTCAATGTCTAGGGGGACACTTTTTTTGCCGTCGTAGAGATGGGTAGTGACGGCGACTATTCCGTTGTCTGTCTTGCCAATTTCTCCTAGGTACTGCCTGCCAACTCCGGCGGTCAGATTGCCACTTTTTCGATGTCCTGAGTCATCGACAATCAGGGAAAATCCTCGGGGGATTTGCGTCTGGCGGCATTGGTTCATCACTTGCAACCGACATTCATTCACCTGACGGTCTGACCAGGGAGATTCGGTCAAAAAGTGATGTAATCGGTTATAAACTACTCCGACGGCATTATTGGCCATTTGAGTGAGGTTTTTCCTCTCACTTTCCCCTAATAATCCTCCTAAATATTGTCTGAAGCCGTTTTTTTGCGCTTCGTTTTTGAAGCAATTGTCAAACCGCCGACACCATCGGTCAAAGCATGGGGGCATCGCGGCTGGGGTTGTCTCTTTCATCGCTGATCTTTCAACGTAAAGTGCTTACTCTTTAACGATTATACTCGATTTGATCTTTATTTGGCGTTTAAGTCCCAATAGAGGCTTTTAAAGACTGCGTACATGGAGAATTAAAACAAGAATTACCCTCGAAAAGCCTATTTTTCCACTAAGTATTTATGCTCATTGCAAAGGTGAGATGCTCCCGCAAGTAGCAAGTCAGTTTTGTCAGAACATAAATACTATTCAATAGCTAAAGACTGTTATTTAGGTAAGCACAGCGGTGTTTAAGCACTTGAGGGATATTTTCTTCATTCCACTGGGCTCCAGAAATTTTCAGTCGTCGGTCAATCTGTTTAACCGTGGATTCAACGGCTCCCGAAGCAATAGAGCAAATCTCTTCTTGTTGATAGTAATTATAATTAACAATTCGATGACGATGAATCTCTAAATAACGACAGAAATTTTCAGCTCGTTCGTTTTTTAAAGGAGAGATTAATGCTATTGTTTCCTCAATTTTGCCCTGCCATAATAAACTTGCTGCTTTTTTCAATCTCTTCACTGAACCGCCGACTTTATGAAGATTTTCTACCAAATGAAACCAGTCAAGTATTTCTCTTTTTTCTCCTGGACAATCCCAATTTTTCACAATTTTCCCAATACCGGGATGTCCGTCTCCCAAACAGGTAAGGGGGTCAGATAAAGGTTGTTGATTAACCCAATATATTAACGATTCATTCTCTCCAAACCAAGCTTTTCTTAGGAAAGTATCAACACAGATTGCTTGATAATCTTTCCAGATACAAGCCTCTCCCTTAGTTTCGGTTCTTAAGCGCACTTTTCCTCCATCTAGACTAATTTCTTGAACGGGGTTTCCTGATTCTTCTTCGGCAAATTGGTGGCGATGGACTAATCGTTGTTGAGTCCTAGCCGAGACCTTCATCCCTGTATAAAATTGAAGATCTCTGGCGGCATTTTCATAAGAAACATTGGCACTAGCTCTTAAACAACAGCGTTCTAAGTAAGGACTAATTTGGTTATTACGAGGAATATTTAAACGGATTGCTTGTTTTTCTGTCAGGCATAATTCTCCGATGATGCTTTTTATTTTTCTCGGTCTCCCGGCTTGAGTTCCTGTCGTTTTTGTGACCAAAAAAAATCCTAGTTTCGGAGTTATATATTTTCAGGTCTGTTCTCTTATTGTCGTCTCTATTCCCTCTAAAGTTTGGATTTTTTCAGCCTCAGCTTCCTGATGAAGAATCTTGGCTATCGCTTGAATATGTTGGTTAAGTTCTTGTTGTTGCTCTGGAGTCATTTTTGTCTTTTCCCCACTCTTTTCTCTATCCCATACCCAATTGATGCTTTTGTCAAGTAGTTTATTTGTTCTTCAGCTTTGACTTGCTCCCGGCATTATCTAATACTAGAGTGATGGGAATAGTTATTCCTAAAGCAGCTATTTTTTTAAGAAGTTCACAGACTTGAGCTGCTGTAATATAAGTGTCATTAGTAACCATAATAACTTCATGAGTTATCGCATTTAATGCTCCTAAAACATTGAAGCGTTTACGCCCGCTCGGTGACTTAACGAAAAGTCTCTCAAAACACCAAACAAAACCGAGAAATGCTCCCATGACGAAGTGAGCGGCATCAACAAAAAAAACAGCCATTTTTCCTTCTTTAGCCTCATTTAGTCTGGGTTCTAGCTTTTTTTCTTTGTAGTCCTCTTGTTCATCCCGGTCAGCTTTAGAAGGAAGAGAACCTACTTTTATACATTTCATTCCCATTGATTTTAAAAATTTTCTCACTTGGGTAGGACTTCGTTTTATTCCCGTCAATTCTTCTCTCCTATATACAGCTTCATTTATTGTGACTGGTGGATTTTTCTCGAAGTATTTTTTGAGCGTTTCTTTTTGAGACTCTAATTCACTTTTAGGGCGATAGAAGTTGATTTCTTTTAATTTTTCTATTCCGCCTTCTTCATAATCTCGAAGATAGGTTAATAAGGTATTTGGCGAGATTCCTGCTAACTGACAAATTTTTTTGTGCGGTATCTTTTGGCTCTTTAACCAGAGAACTTCCATCTTCAGTTGAACCCGGGGATGAGGATGATGAAATCTTTCATAATACAGTGAGTTCTTTTCTTCTTCGGTGAATTCTAGGTTAATCATGTTTTCAATGAGTGCTTTGCTTCTAATTATGACTCTTAAACTATATTATTGTCCTTGAGTAAAAAATGCAAGTTATAGCCGTGCAAAGTATAGGAAATTTGTCTCGTGAGGGTAAAGCCCGCTATCTCGAGCCATTAAAAGCGGATGATCATGATAGTGAATGGCGGGCTGTTTTAGTCCCTTTAGGAATTCTAGATATGAGGGGAGAACGCCTGTCAATTTATTTCGGTCAATCGGCTGAAACCTCAGATTTTGTGGCAGATTGTTTAGAGTTGTGGTGGCAAGAAAATCAAGCAATCTATCCAGGCTTAGAAGAATTAGTCATTGATTTAGATGGAGGAGCCGCCACTCGCAGCAACCGCACTCAATTTATCAAAAGAATGGTAGAATTTGCCCAAAAAACCCAGGGGCAAATACGGCTCATTTACTACCCGCAAATGCCATAGTAAATATAATCCCATTGAACGGTGTTGGGCCGTCTTAGAGAACTATTGGAATGGGGCAATTTTAGATTCAATTGATGCGGCTCTTAATTGGGCTTCTAACATGACTTGGAAGGGTATAAAACCTCTAGTGCATTTGGTAGAAGGAACTTATGAAAAAGGGGTGAAGGTTTTGGCTAAAGAACTAGAACAATTGCAACCTTTCAAGGCCAATTCAAGTCTGAATTGCATCACTGTCTGATCTACCTTTATAGAATACCTCATTCGGGGTACGATAGTCAAGACATTTTCGAGGACGATTGTTAATCAAGTTTACGGCTCTTTCCACCTCCTCTGGCTTAACGATTTTAAAATTCGTTCCCTTGGGGAAAAATTGTCTTAACAGTCCCTTGGTATGCTCGTTTAATCCCCTCTCCCACGAATGATAAGGAGTAGCAAAATAAAAATCTGCTCCTAGTTTCTGACTCAACTCTTGATGTCCACAAAATTCTTTGCCGTTGTCACAAGTAAAGGTTTTTCTTTTGTCAGGGTGAATCTCTTGAAAAAGTTTTTCTGTGACTCTATTGATTTCCGATGCGGTTTTGTTTTTGGCTAATCCTGCTCCTAAAAATTTCGAGGCTTTATCTACATGAGTAACGAGAACTCCTAGATGATTGCCTCCAATCATTGTGTCACTTTCCCAATGACCGATTTCAGTTTTCTGGTCAGCAATTACTGGTCGCTCGCTGATATCTACACGCCCTGGAATCCCTCCACGCTTACTTTTTGCTCCGCCTCGACTCTTTCTTTGACAAAGCCCCCGGCGTAAATATTTCTGGTACTCTCCACATCCGTGATAGTTCTGATAGATCATTTGATAGATGGTTTCGTGACTGAGAGATTCTTGACTGGCTCTTTTCAGACGACCTGCTATTTGTTCGGGACTATGATAATCTTTCAATCCTTCTTTGACCAACTCTAAGGCTGACTCGCTGACATTTTTAAAGGGTTGTTTGGCATTTTTTCGCCTTGTCTCGCTTTGAGCTTGTGCTGTGTCAGGTAGATAGCAGCCAAGGGAACTTTGATTCCTTTTTAATTCCCGTGATATTGTGCTTTGATGACATCCGAGCCAGACGGCCATTTGCCGTTGAGATAAATTTCCCTCCTGACTAAGTTGGTAGAGCAAGTTTCTTTGTTCTATGTTAAGATGTTGGTGGCTCATTTTGGGTCTGATTTGTTTTTGTTAATGATCAGACAGTACCTGATGAGCCTTTCTTTGTCAACTCTTGAGGTTGATGCGTTTCATTTTTGAATTGGCGAACTTTGGGGCCAGTTTACCAGGTGTTTACCGACAATGCGCTGTTGCTTCCACAGACTTTTGGGAGTCCTATAAGACAGTAATTCCTAGTAAACGTCATCGACCAGTCGGAAAAGAAACTGGTCAAACTAATCCTATTGAAAGATTAAATAAGTACCTAGGCAAAATTAATTACATACTCGCCTCCAAAATTGTCCAGCACTTTTTTAACGTAAGCGAGGAGGCTCTTTCGGTCTTTATAGGCGCTAAATTCAATCCATTCATATTTTAAAAATCTCCATAATATTTCAATTAAATTTAAATGAGGTGAATAAGTGGGCAACCAAAATATTTTCAAGTTTTTCTTTTCCCATTCCTCAAGTTTCTCCATAAATGCCTCGCTGGTATGAATGGAAGCTTGGTCAATTATTATGACAGTTTTTTTCTGTATATTTTGGCAATATTTATCCAGAAAATTAATAACTATCTCGCTAGTAACCGTTCCGACCTGTGTCTCATAAAATAATTGATTATCTCGTTTCATTATTCCTAAAATATTTAGTCTTTTACCTTCAATTGGTGGTAACTTTATCGTGGTTTTTTCTTCTTGCCAAGCGTCAGGAATACAAGGCTTTGAATCCCCTCCCATTTCATCCAAATATCCTATCTCAATCTCTCCTCTTTTTTCCTGTTTTTTTAGTTCTTCTAAAATAGGTAGTTTGACCTCAAGCTCCCACTCATCAGGGGTTTTGGCGACCCCTCTTCTCACCCTTTTCCACCTCATGTTGATTTTTTTTATGAGTCTTTTTATCGTGTCTTTGCTTACGGTTAATTTCCCTTCTTCTACAATTTTTATCTGGATTTTTTTTAAGCTTTTCGGTTCTTCTTTTACCCAGTCAATAACTTGTTGACCTTGTGCTTCTGTCAATTTGTCAATTGGGAGCATCTCACTTACGCGATAAGTAATTATACTTAGCCTAAAAGCCACTCTTAATCGTGTCTTGGAACGAAATAGAGGCTTTTAAAGACTGCGTACATGGAGAATTAAAACAAGAATTACCCTCGAAAAGCCTATTTTTCCACTAAGTATTTATGCTCATTGCAAAGGTGAGATGCTCCCCTGTCAATTTAGGTTTTCTCCCTCTTCCTCGACGATTATAAAAACCAATTAGTTTTCTATCTTCCCAGGCCGTCAACCAATTATAGATGGTCTTTCTCGTAACTCCAAATATTCCGCTCAATTCTTCTATCGTGGTTCCCTGAAAACTTAAGAGTATACATTTCGCTCGCTCTCTTACTTGATGATGTTTACTAGCTCGATAAATTCTCTCTAGCATTTTCTGGCTCTCGGGGTTTAGGTCTCTAATCAATCTCATTGTATTTTCCTGCTGCTTCGTTTTTTTATGTATTATACTTCTTAATTTTTTATTTGGGTAATTAATTTTGCATGACTACTTAATACCTTTAGACAAAGGATTTCTCGGCTGGTGAGAGAGAGTCTATCTTTCTCTAGACCTCTTGCATAATTTTTTTATGGTATAATATAAGGTTTTGCTTTTTTCTCAATTCTTAGATTGAAGTGGAAAAAAGAATAAAATGTGATCTTAGGTCAGGAAATCATCTATAATTTTGCTATGTTTATTAGCAAAATTATGGATTATCAAAACTTATCAGATGAACAATTCAAACGCCGTTTCGGTGTGTATAAACAAACCTATAGAAAGATGGTAGAATCAGTAAAAAGTGTTGAAGCCGACTCTAATTCACCATCTAAAAGGGGACCGAAACCTAAACTATCTATAGAAGAACAAGTTTTAGTAACGTTAGAATATTGGCGAGAATATAGAACATATTTTCACATTGGTACAAGCTGGTAACTATCAGAATCAACTATATGTCGGATTGTAAATAAGACGGAAAAAATGCTTTTACAATCGGGAAACTTCCGTTTAAAAGGAAAAAAAGCTCTACTAAATCAAGCAGAGATACCGGTCGTAACGGTAATGGATGTAACGGAAACTCCCATTGAACGCCCCAAAAAGAAACAGAAAGATTTTTTGGGGGGTAAAAGAGGTTATCATACTTTAAAATCCCAATTAGTAGCTGATCAAACTACCGAGGAAATTATCTGTGTCTTTTGTGGGAAAGGTAGAGGTCATGATTTTAGTTTATTTAAAAAAAGTCGAGTTCGTTTTCATCCTTTAACTACCAGCATAGAAGACAGTGGTTATCAGGGAATAGCTGCATACCATAGTAATAGTTATACACCGAAAAAGAAATCGAAAAATAGAAAATTAACAGAGTTAGAAAAAGAGTATAACAAGGCTTTAGCCAAAGAAAGGATTATCATTGAACCTATAAATAGGAAACTCAAAATCTTTAAAATCTTATCCTGTAAATATCGGAATCGTCGTCGAAGATATAGTTTAAGAGTTAACTTGTTGGCGGCTATTTATAACTGTGAGTTAGGGATAGGTATAGCAGCTTCTTAAAAGTTGCCTAAAGATTAATCAAGTCAAGGAGAATTTATTCTCAATTATAAAAATTGAGATAGTTTGTGCCGCTTAAATAAAGAGGTTTTGATAACCAAATTAAAGCATATCTAAAGAGTTTTGAGTTAAAAGTTAAACTTCAAGTTTTCATTCAGGACTAATGTACTGGTTAACTAATTTTTTGGGGAAAATTAGTTAACCCATCATTATAACATATAATTAATTTGCAAGAGTTCTTCTAAAAAAATGGAGAATCACGTTGGGGAGCCCTTTGGTATTTTATCCATGACTACAATGCACAGCAAAGCAAAGGATTAAGCCGCCATCACTACTACCGAATCACCACCGAAGAGCGAAAGTGCAAGGGTTTTGAGTCCCTCGGATCGATTTCTCAACGTTTGTTTCTGGCACTTTTTTGGCTAAAAAAGTGCCAGAACCGTTTTCTAGTAAGGCTTTCAGTAATTTTCAGCAAGCCCTAGTTAAGAAAAATAATAAAAGATCTGTCACCTACGATATCGAACATAGTCAAAACTTGTTATCACTCTTAGAATCTTCTCAGCCGTGAACAGTAGGTTAACGGCTCTTCGTTACCCTTTATGCTAAATCAACATACAAGATGCCAAGATAACATACTTCTAACCCAAAAATTTCGAAAGTTTCTCAAGCCATAGCCTCTCCGTTTTATTAGTTTAAGTTTATTGTTGATTCCCTCGACCACCCCATTCGTTGTCCTTCGCTCAAAATAACTAATGATTTCTCCAAACCAGTTTCGGATTGTTTGACAACTCTTGGTAAAAACACTGGAGGATTTTGCCAACCATTCCGAGATGGATAGCAGTCCCTCTGTCGGATTCTTTGAGGTTTCATAAATCTTTCTGAATTCTTCCTTTAATTCCTGCATCTTTTTCAAATTTGGGAATTTTTCTTTGATAGCTTCTAGTTTAATTTTTTGGGGTTCCGTTAAATCTTCTTCATTTTTTAACAGGCTATATTGACTTCGCTTTAAAACTTCTAGCTTCGCTTCTTTTTCCGCTTTCTGTTTTTTATTTTTCTGCGCTTCTACGGCTCTTTTTTCCGCTCTTCTCTGTTCGTCTAACTCTTGATTAATTTGTTTCATGACATGGAATCTATCGGCGACTACCTCGGCCGATGGCATCAATTCTTTCACCAAATTTTTATAGGGCAACCAAAGGTCTATGCTCACTTCTTCAATTTGCTCTAACACCTCTTTTCCCCACCCAGTAAGCGTTTCCCTCAACTCTTCTTGTGTTCGCTTCTCTAGAATAGCTATTAGTTTTCCCGTATCTAAATTTACTAAAACCGCACAGTAATTTTTTTGTCCTTTGACTAGAGCGATTTCATCAATTCCTAGTCTTTTTAATTCCGATAGGTCTGGCTCTGTAATTTCTTCGGCGATGTCCTCTATCATTCTTTGAATCTCTTCTTCCGTTACGTCATTTATTCGACTAACATTTAAAATATCTCCTTCTTTTAATTGTTCGAGTATATTTGCGGCTAGTCTTTTCGTATAGGTTCGTTTCTTGGCGACAAAATCTAACTCTTCGCTCAAGGGTTTCTGACAATTATCGCACTTAAATTGACGACGATTAACTTGTAGGTATACTGGTTGACCTGAGATTGGTAAATCTTTGACTAAATGTCGATGATTTTGGTGGAGTTTATCGCTCTCTAACCCACAACGAGGACAGGTTGCTTTTTGATTTTTCGATTCGATTCGGCAAACTATACCGATATTTTCTAGGTGTAGATAGCCTTGAATACAGGTTCCTTTTAGGTTCAAAAATTTGTCAAGTATCATAAGTAAAATAATCTCGTTTTTGGCTATTATATCAAATCTTAACTCAATTGTCTATCTTTTGGTATTAACCTGTTTGTGCCTTAAGTCCTTCCCTGTATGGATTTCAGCTACTTTTGAGCGTAGGTGCTCTCATCGAATTTTATTTTAAGTTAATTATTTGCATAACAATTCCCGAAGAGCCAGGTTAACTCAGTTCTGGATAAAACGAAATCCTCAGAGCTTATCGGTTTAAAATCCCGATTTTTTAGCTTCATTTTGTCAACTGGGTTTTGAAGATTGGATTGACAGTTAATCACACTATTAAAAAAGGATTTGGCATCAGTCAACGATTTTTAAAAGCTTCGATCGCCGCCGGCAAAGTATAGCTATCTCACCATTGAGATAAGCTAAAACGCACTTAAACCACCTAAAATAGAAATAGTAACTTGAGAAAAATCCTACTTATGCCAGCCAAAGATTTCCTAGACTTAGAAGAAAAGAAAAACTTACAAAAAGCTCTTAAAGAAGAAGAAAGAGCAGAGGTTAGGGAAAGAATTTTAATGTTTCTCTTGCTAAACGACGGAAAAACTCAACGAGAAATAGCTGAGTTTATTGGCTGTTCACTCAAAACGGTCGCCCCTTGGTGTGTTCACGGCGATCCTAACAATTTAGAAAGTCTAGAAGATGGGAGAAAAAATGGAAATCATAAAAAAGCCACAGAGGAATATATTAATTTACTATTGAAAATAGTTGATGAAGACCCGAAGGAATTTGGATATGAATTCGGGAGATGGACAGCAGCAAGATTAGCAGAGCATCTAGAAAAGGAAACAGGAATTAAACTGAGTGGCTCGCAAGTGAGAAGAATATTGAGAAGAAAAAAGTATGTGTATATCTGGGCGAAATATAGTCTAGAAGATAAGCAAGACAAGAAATTAAGAAAAGCATTTAAAGAAAAATTAGATGAATATTTAAGGTTGGCTAAAGAAAAGCCAGAGTCAATCCAGGTATGGTTTTGGGACGGGGCTTTCAAGGTGGCGACGCAGGTTCGCCACACAGCCCCTCATGAGTGTGGATTTAGTTTGAGAGTAATAAGAAGGAGAGCTTGGACAAAAAAAGGAAAGCGAAAAAAAGTGAATGGGCAAAGAAAAAGAGGAAGGGTGAATGTGATGGGAGCCTTAAGATATAATGATAAGAAACGAGTCTGTTTTATGATCAAAAAAGGAAATTCAGAAACTTTCCATGAACAATTAAAGAAACTTCATGAAGAGATTCGTCAAGAATGGATAAACTTGGGAAATCTGCCCGAAGATTTTCGAGAAAAGGGACCGAAGATTATCATTATATTAGACAATGCTAGTTATCACAAAAAGAAAGATGTTATTGAGCAGGTGGAAAAAGAGTTGCCCAATATTAGGCTAGAGTTTTTACCAGCTTATAGTCCAGATTACAACCTAATAGAATTAGTATGGCATTCCGCTAAAGAATACATAGCTAATCGAGAATTTGAAAATAAAGAAGAACTGGAAAAAGTAGTCAATCAGCTTTTAAATGAAGGGGGATTGATTATTAAATGGAGTAGAAAACTTAAAAATAAGGGTAATGCTGTCAATGTAACTTAAATGCGTAAAAGCTTAACTGCTGTAGCTACAGGTCGATCGCTAACTGTTTACTCTCATCTTAACCAAATTCTTAAATCTTACTGAAATCGTCTAAAACTGACTGAAAGTGTCGGCTAATTTATCAGCAATTCCCTCGATCCAAATTTCATCTTGTTTAGTATAACTGCGCGGCGCATTTGCCGCCAAAATTAACACCCCTTCCTTACCGATGGGTTGACAGATTAAGCCTTGGGTGTTTTCTGGCAAATAGTCAAACTCGATTTTAGCGGGATATAAATTTAAATTAACTAAATAAACGGCTTTACCGGTTTCTAAAACTCTTTTGATAATATTACTAACTTTAACTTCAGAATTCTCCCTTAGGATACCGCGACGTAATAAAACTTCTCCCCGATAATAAACGATCAGAGATTTTGTCACGGTGTTAGTTAAAAGTAAATGGGAAGCCCAAGCAAGCTCAATTTTAACCGGTTCTGGCAAATCTGGGGCAAATTCCAGGCCTTCGCGCCCGATTAATTCCACAGCATCCGGTAAGCGGGGTTGAACTCTTTGCCAGATTAAACCCACCAAAATTAAAACCCCACTCAAAATCACTCCCATCACATCGGAACGCGCTTGCGATGGGGTTAAATCGGCAGTGGCAAAACGATTAAACATTAATACCGTACCCCCGACGATGCCGGCGAACAGGGGTAACAGTCTTAAAATACGATTGGGATCAGCTTGTGCCATAGCTGAGAACTATTCCTCGTCTGGTTCTAGAATACGTTGAAAAAGATAGCCTGTACCTCTAGCGGTGAGAATTAACTCAGGATTGCTGGGATCATCCTCTAATTTGGCTCGTAAACGGGAAATATGCACATCTACCACCCGCGTATCCACATGACGTTCGGGGGTATAACCCCAAACTTCCTGAAGGATTTCCGAGCGCGAAAAAGCTTCTCCCGATCGACTGACCAATAATTCTAGTAAACTAAATTCCATACCGGTCAGACGGATGCGTTCATCCCCCTTATAAACTTGGCGTTTATTGGTATCGATTTTAATTGAACCGATATGAATCACACCAGAACTGGGAATCCCCGGGACGCCATTTTTCTCTACCCGACGCAACACCGAACGAATCCGCGCTTCGAGTTCTTTGGGAGAAAAAGGTTTAACTACATAGTCATCGGCACCCAATTCTAGCCCGGTAATTCGATCGGCCACATCCCCCAAAGCCGTTAACATAATGATAGGAATATCCGATTCTTTGCGGAGTTCCTGACAGACACCGTAACCGTCTAATTTCGGCATCATCACATCCAAAACCACTAAATCGGGTTCGGCGGTGCGGAAGGTTTCTAAAGCTTCCTCGCCGTCGGCGGCGGTGACGACTTCATAACCAATCATCGACAAACGAGTCTCTAAGATACGACGGATGCTGGCTTCATCATCAACAACGAGAATTTTTTCCTTCTGGTTCTCCAACTGAATTAACACTCCTTAGTTAAATAGTGTGATGAATTTTAAAGTTAAATAACGAGCGTTCCTGTTTATAGAATATCCTTTTGCCGTTATCATTAAGCCTAAATTTCCTATTTTATTTCTTTTATGGCAATTATCAATAACTTTAGGGTCTTGCTTCCCCTATATCATACTTAATTAAATTTGACAAGAGAATTGATCCTCAAACCGCTTTTCTTCAACTTTTCTTAAAAAACATGGCGAAATCGCGAACAATATATATCTGTAGTGCTTGTGGGGCGGAATCTCCCCAATGGTTGGGAAAATGCCCCAGTTGTGACACCTACGGGACGCTAGAAGAACAAGTGGTAGCTGGTGGCAATAATCCGGCGGTAAATCGCCCAGGATGGCAAAATAGTCGCCCAAATAACGGCAAAGGGCAACGCAACCCCCAGCCGCGCATCTCGGTTCGCTTCTCGGAAATTACCCAGTATGAACAGGAACGTTTTCCCTCCGGTTACGGGGAATTTGATCGCGTTCTCGGTGGTGGCATCGTCCCCGGTTCTCTTGTACTAATCGGCGGCGATCCGGGCATCGGCAAATCGACGCTTTTACTGCAAGTCACCAACCAACTCGCCCAAAGATTACCGCGCATCCTCTACGTTTCCGCCGAAGAATCGGGACAACAGATTAAACTGCGGGCTGCCCGTTTGGGGGTGGGAGTGGTTGCCGTGGAGTCGGAAAATAACGGCAATGGCAAGGAGAAAAAAGCCTCTGAATCAACCGCAGAACTCGATAATCATCTCTACGTTCTGCCAGAAACAGATTTAGAGGAAATTTTGCGAGAATTAGAATCTCTACGCCCACAGGTGGCGGTAATTGACAGTATTCAAACTCTTTATTTTGGGGCGTTAACTTCCGCACCGGGATCTGTCGCCCAAGTTCGCGAATGTACCTCCGCCTTGATGCAGGTGGCAAAACGGGAGAATATTACTTTATTGATTGTCGGTCATGTTACTAAAGAAGGGGCGATCGCCGGTCCGCGAGTTTTGGAACATTTGGTCGATACGGTGTTATATTTTGAAGGCGATCGCTATGCCTCCCATCGTCTCTTAAGATCCGTGAAAAACCGTTTTGGGGCAACCCATGAGATCGGTATTTTCGAGATGGTGGATCACGGTTTGGTGGAAGTGGAAAACCCCTCAGAATTGTTTTTAGGCAATCGCGACGAATTTTCCCCTGGTACGGCGACGGTGGTAGCCTGTGAAGGTACACGCCCGATTGTGGTGGAGTTACAGGCATTAGTTAGCCCCACCAGCTACGCTTCCCCGCGAAGATCGACCACGGGCATAGAATACAACCGATTACAGCAAATTCTCGCCGTTTTAGAAAAGCGCGTCGGCATTCCTTTATCGAAATTAGATGCCTATGTTGCCTCCGCAGGAGGGTTGGGAGTGGAAGAACCGGCGGCGGATCTGGGAGTTGCGATCGCTGTTGTCGCCAGTTTTCGCGATCGAGTCGTGGATCCGCGCACAGTCTTAATCGGGGAAGTGGGATTAGGCGGACAAGTGCGCCTAGTGTCGCAAATGGAACTAAGATTAAAAGAAGCGGCTAAATTGGGCTTTAAACGGGCGATTGTCCCTAGAGGTCAAGTTTATCCCGAAGATGTGGGCTTAGAAATTGTTCCAGTCGGCAAGGTAATCGAGGCAATTGTCGCCGCAATCCCCCCCCAGCAGCGCTTTGGGGAAGATATAGAAGACGAGGAAGGGGAAGGGCAAGAATAACGGTACAATGCTAAAAAAGATTAAATTACTTGGGAGATTTTCACCATGTCTGTGTTAGCTGTTGCTGCTTTGGCGGGTTATCTGATCGTTTTTACCGGAATTGCCCTCGGTCTCTTTTTCGGTCTGCGCTCCGCTAAAATTATCTAGTATATAAACAGTAAAAAAGCTTTAGTGATCGGTTTAACTGGTCACTATTGCCAATTCTAGGGGAGATAAAAAATGACTGTTATTCTAGACTTAAAAACTCTCTACGAAATTGATGATTCTCTCTGGTTAGAAGAAACTATCGAACTGCTCAAGGCGAAAAATTTTGAAGCGCTAGACTTAGAAAACTTGATCGAGGAGTTAGAAGATTTGGGAAACGAGAAGAAGTTTCGTGTTGCTGGTTTTTTACAGCAAATTATTAGACATTGTTTATTATTACAATTTTGGACAAGTGAAAGAGAATATAATCAGGCTCATTGGCGTTCAGAAATTATCAATTTTAAAGATGAACTTAATACTTATTTGACGACTAATTTAAGAAATTATCTAGAACATAATTTGGCAACTATTTATGAAAAAGCCCTTCGCTATCTTCGTCAAAAAACCGATAATAAAGTCAACTTTCCTGATACTTGTCCCTACAGTTTAGAAGAACTGCTCGCTCCTAATTGGCTACCACCTTACAAATAAAGGAGATAAAAAATGACTGTTATTCCCGACTTAAAAACTCTCTACGAAATTGATGATTCTCTCTGGTTAGAAGAAACCATTGAACTGCTCAAGGCGAAAAAATTTGACGCTTTAGATTTAGAAAACTTGATCGAGGAGTTAGAAGACTTGGGAAACGAGAAAAAGTTTCGTGTTGCTAGTTTTTTACAGCAAATTATTAGACATTGTTTATTATTACAATTTTGGACAAGTGAAAGAAAATATAATCAAGCTCATTGGCAAGCAGAGATAGTCAGTTTTCAATATCAGTTAAAGCGCTATTTAACTACAAATCTTCGTAAATATCTAGAACAGGAATTTGAGCAAATTTACTTTGAGTCCGTGCGATATGTTCGTCAAAAAACTGATAATAAAGTCAACTTTCCTGATATTTGTCCCTACAGTTTAGAAGAACTTCTCGATCCTAATTGGCTACCACCTTACGAATAAAGGAAATGATAATGACTGTTATTCCCGACTTAAAAACTCTCTACGAGATTGATGATTCCCTCTGGTTGGAAGAAACTATCGAACTCTTAAAAGCGAAAAGATTTGACGCTTTAGATTTAGATAATTTAATCGAGGAGTTAGAAGATTTGGGAAACGAAAAAAAGTTTCGTGTTGCCAGTTTATTAGAGCAAATTATTAGACATTTTTTACTCCTACAGTTTTGGACAGAGGCAAGAGCATATAATCAGGATCACTGGGAGTTAGAAATAGTCAACTTTCAAATTCAGCTAAAAAGACGCTTAACCACCAATCTCCGTAATTATTTACAAAATGAATTAACTAACATTTATGAAGATGCAGTTTTCTTGGTGCGGAAAAAGACAAAAAATAAAGTGACTTTCCCTAATACTTGTCCCTACAGTTTAGAAGAACTTCTCGATCCCAATTGGCTACCACCATACGAATAAAGGAGATAAAAAATGACTGTTATTCCCGACTTAAAAACTCTCTACGAGATTGATGATTCCCTCTGGTTGGAAGAAACTATCGAACTCTTAAAAGCGAAAAGATTTGACGCTTTAGATTTAGATAATTTAATCGAGGAATTAGAAGACTTGGGTAACGAAAAAAAGTTTCGTGTTGCTAGTTTTTTACAGCAAATTATTCGTCATGCTTTGTTACTGCAATTTTGGACAAGGGAAAGAGAATATAATCAAAGTCATTGGGAATCAGAACTGGTAAATTTTCAAGATCAATTAAATACCTACCTAACGGCAAGTTTACGGAAATATTTAGAACAAGAATTTGATAATATTTATCAGAAGGCAATCCGTTATGTGAGAAAAAAGACAAAAAATCAAGTTACTTTCCCTAATACTTGTCCCTACAGTTTAGAAGAACTTCTCGATCCCAATTGGCTACCACCATACGAATAAAGGAGATAAAAAATGACTGTTATTCCCGACTTAAAAACTCTCTACGAGATTGATGATTCCCTCTGGTTGGAAGAAACTATCGAACTCTTAAAAGCGAAGAGATTTGACGCTTTAGACTTAGAAAACTTAATCGAGGAATTAGAAGACTTGGGAAACGAAAAAAAGTTTCGTGTTGCCAGTTTATTAGAGCAAATTATTAGAGATTGTTTATTATTACAATTTTGGACAAGTGAAAGAGAATATAATCGTAGTCATTGGCGTTCAGAAATCGTCAATTTCAAAAACCAGATCGACACTTATTTAACTACTAATCTCCGCAATTATCTCACTCAAGAATTACCTCGTATTTACCAGAAAGCTTTAAATTATGTTAGAGAAAAAACCGATAATCAAGTTAGTTTTCCTGGGGAATGTCCCTACAGTTTAGAAAATCTTCTTGATCTCGATTGGTTCCCCCCAGAAAATGAATAAAGGAAAAAATGAAATGCTGAAAAAGTTTCTACGTTGGCTGATTATTGGGGGAACCTTATTTTTTGTTCTCAGTAACCTTAAAAATAACTGGGATAACGTCACCTCAGTTAGAATTGAAAATCATGGTTGGTTATTTCTTTTCTTGGCACTTGTAACCACCGTTATCGCTCAAATTTGGGCAGGATGGGTGTGGACATGGATACTCAAAAGCTATCAACAACCGATTAAAACCTCCACAGGAATTGGCATCTATATGATTACCAATTTAGGAAAATATCTACCCGGTAATATCGGCCACTTTTATGCTCGCATTGTGGCAATTAATAAAGCAGGAAGTGATTGGGGAACCGCTAGTTTAAGCGTTTTATTAGAACTTTTATTGCTGGTGTGTGCAGCCTTAGCCATAGCAGTTATTGGTAGTGGTTTAGGTTGGATGAAATCTAGCTCAAGTCTAGGGATACAGATATTAGTTTTAGGATTAATTTTAATCAGCATTCATCCCAAATTTTTAAATTATCCTCTGAAAATCCTTAGCCAAAAGAAAAAGATTGCTCAAGAACCTGTTTATCTAACTAAATATCCTCTCGTCCCTCTCTTGGGTGAAACTGGATTTTTATTGTGGCGCGGTGCGGGTTTTATTTTAGCTTGGATGGTGTTAAAAATGATTACCCCCGCTCAGATTTTACCACTCTTAGGAACCTTTAGTTTTGCTTGGTTATTGGGTTTAGTTGTCCCCGGAGCGCCGGGAGGATTAGGAGTTTTTGAAGCTACAGTGATCGCACTTTTAGACACAGAAAACTTTCCCGCCGCTAACGTACTTATCACCGTTGCTATCTATCGTTTAATTAGCATTCTCTCTGAGGTCATTGCCGCCGGAATCGGGACAAAATTAGTTAAAGATAAAGCCAAGTTTTTTGGTTAGCTTAAGAATATTATTCGGGTGTGTTAGCCCAATGTAACGCACCCAGAAGAAAAGTTTTGATCATTGTTAAGCGAAGATAATTTTCTCAACTCCTATCTATCTCCTGACTTGAAAGAGGGTGTGGGGTGTGGGGTGTAGGGAAGGAAACCTCTTTCATCTGTGGGGGTGAAAAATTTTTCATCGGGACTGACTCCTAAATTCTGATGTAACATAGGATCAATAATCAGCAAAAACATGGATACTCCCACCTAGAGAGGCCAAAAAAATGACGATTGCCAAAAGCGACGAAACTGCCACCTCTCCGGCACTGATAGAAGAAGATTTCGAGGACTTCTGGGAACCCCCCCCACCCCCCACAGACTTAATTTTTGATGATGGTGAACCCTTGGAAAGCAACCGACACCGCATTGCCATGAATGTGCTGATTCGCTCCCTACAGGAAGGTTACGGTGAGCGAGACGACTTCTACACGGGTGGCAATATGTTTATTTATTTCAGCCGCGAACAGGCGAAAAATCGCGATTTTCGCGGGCCTGATTTCTTCGCTGTCCTCAATGTCGATGGCAGCAGAGAGCGACAGGGTTGGGTAATTTGGGAAGAAGAGGGACGTTATCCTGACGTTATCGTGGAATTAACCTCTCCTAGTACCGCGAGAACCGATAAAGTGCGAAAAAAAGCCATTTATGAGCGAACCTTCCGCACGCCAGATTATTTCATCTACGATCCTTTTGATGCCAATTCTTTACAAGGATGGCATTTAGGAGCAGACCAACGCTACCATTCTTTAGAACGAAACGAGCGCGGCTGGTTATGGTGCGAAACCTTAGGCTATTGGTTGGGAACTTGGGAGGGGACTATTGACCGAGAAACGGCAATTTGGGCGAGATTTTATGACTCGGAAGGCAATTTAATCCCCTTGCCAGAAGAAGCGGACCAGGAGCAAGCGGCTGCGGCCCAGGAGCAATTAAATGCTACTCAGCAAGCTCTGGAGGCGGAAAGACAGCGTTCTCAACAGCTGGCGGCTCGTTTGCGAGAAATGGGGATAGACTTGTAGTACAAGTGTGGGGAGCTTTTTGCCTGACTGACGGACATATTTTCAACACAATAAGTGGTCGTGCCCAATTAGGGTTTGCTGAAAAAGCTTTTCGGTGGTGGCAGGGTGTGGGGTGTGGGGTGTGGGGTGTGGGGTTTTACCAGTTTTGAGGTGGTCAACTACCTAATTTTCAGGGAAAAAGTACCTGAATTTTCCCCCGATCCCCGCAATGGCTGGCACTTTTTGAGGGAAAACAAGTCTAAAAGTCTTATCCAACAAGGTTTTTAGATTTATTCAGCAAACCCCAATTAATTTCCTAAACCTTGACGAGGAATTCTGTAAACTTCGATCAAAAGCCGCGTAAATTCTGTATTTTCTCTGGAAGTCTTAGATATAGCTTTTAAAATTGTGATCGTAGCGGTAGGCTAATTCAGATCAATTAAAATTCTTCCTCACTCCCGACTTTGTTAGTACCATGAAACCTAACTCTGGCCGTAAACGGTTATTATCCCTGATATCTGCCGTTTCTTGTAGTTCCCTCTTGATTTTATCCCCTCTAGCCCAGAGAGCGCAAGCAGACGATATTACGGATGCCCTAGAAGCGGTAATTGAATATACGGCTCAATTACACCAGATCAATTTTAAGTATTTGTTAAGCGATGGCCCGATAACCACTCCCTGCGGTGTAATTTCCCTAGCGGCTTTCTGCACTGTAGATAATACAGTCTATGTCAATCTCAAGCAAGTTACTGGTATTAGCGATAATCCTTTATTTCCCCTTTATGCCGTCGCTCACGAGGCCGCTCACGCTGTTCAGTGGAATCGGGGTATTGGTGGCATCGATGAAGGTGGGATGAGCATCGGCATTGAATTACAGGCCGATTGTCTAGCGGGAGATACCCTTTCTTGGTTATTTACCGAAGCTAGAGGTTTATCCAAACAGGATTATATAATAGCGGGAAAACTTCTAGCGGAAGCCGCTTCGGAAGTGGGCGATTTTGAAGCTCCTAATCGCTCCCACGGGACACCGCAACAGCGAGGTGATTCGGTCTTGCAAGGATTCTACGGGGAAAATCATGAAGCTTGTATGCGTTAACTAACACTCAAGGCTGTATTTCCCCTAGAATGCCTAAAAAAGCTTAAAAAACTACTGTAACCCTAACCAAGATAACAGACCTTGGCCAGTTAGATACTCGATCAACAGGGTGATCACAAAACCAATCATAGCAGCCCTACCGTTGAGGCGCTCGGCATAGTCATTAAAGCCAAATTTGGGATCTTCTAATTTGGGGGTTTGAGTCGGTTGTGGTTCAGTCATAATCTTTACAGGCTGTTTACATTTCTTTACCATTCTAGCGGAGTTAGAACTTAGGGTGTAACTAATTTCTAACTCCTCCCTATTTGCCCTAATCTCGACCGTTAAGAGCGATTAAAAGGCGCAGAATAAAGATAAATAGGTTGATATAGGTCAAATACATCGATAAAGCAGCGCTGAGATACTGCTCATCTCTGTAGGTACGGGGCAAGATGTAAAAGTCCACCACTGCCGAGCCGGCAAACAAGAAAACCCCGATGCCAGAAATGGCGATTTCTAACCAGGTGGGAGTAGCACCACCAAAGATAGAGAAAATTAGCTGACCAATGATAACAATAAATAGAGCGAGAATACCGATGCTAACGGTTTGAGTCAGGGCTAAACCATCTTTTTCCGACAGATTCGAGCCGATATTCCGTCCCAACACAAAAGCAATGCCGCAACCGAGGGCAGCAATTGCTACTCCTCGCAAACCGACACCGGAAGTACCTAAGGCCACATAGACGATTCCACTGAGAGTATAGCCAGAAAGAAGGCTATAGAGAGTCAGTAGGGGCAGAGCAGTGCCTGTATTGCCTCTTTCGGCAGTATTACGGGCGACAAAAAATAAAATAATCTCGGCAACCAGGGCGACAAAGAAAGTCGGGAAGAAAATCTGGGGATAGGATTGGATCACACCTAAACCGCCATAGGTTCCCACCGCAGTCAAAATTAGACCGCCACCGAGATAGGGCAGGGCCTTGGGGATAACATTGGGGCCGATAAGAGCTTGGCTTTTAGCCTCGCGTAAAGCTTGACGAAAGTTACTGGTATTACTCATGGTTACTAGGATTCGAGATACTTGTCTCAATCAATCTTGTTAAACAGAAACTATTCTTGATTAGTTCGTCAAGAATGCCGAATCGCAGGGAAGAAAAAAAAGTAATTTTTCCCCCAGCATCGATTCCCTCTTGATTGTAACGAAAAGACTGGTGATCGAGCTAAGTAGGTAGGTATTAAAAATTGTCAGATACCCTCCTTATCAAGGCGGGATCGGCACCCCCCTTATCAAGGGGGGATTAAGGGGGGATCGAACCGAAAATCCATTTTCACCCCCCTTGACCGCTCAAGTTACCGTAAACAGAAGCCCGATTCAAGGCGATAATGTCCCGTAAACTGAATATTTCCTGTTTTTACTAACTACAATCTTCAGAGTATCCCCTGACCTAAAGCCAAACCTGTCACCAACATTCCTAACACTAGAAAAGGCTGGGCGCTGGCTTGATATTTGACATCATTTTTGAGCGGATCCCGCAGAAAATACATATCTTGGAAAGTGATCTGAGGGATAATTAATAACAGTAAAATAGCGGCATAAAGATTCTGATGAATACTAATCAGATAACCCGCAATTCCTGCTTGAAAAACATCGATCATAATCACGCAAATCCAAGCCGAGGTGGTAATTCCAAACATAACTGGCAATGATTTTAAGCCTAATTTTTCGTCACCTTCCACACTTTTAAAGTCGTTAACTACAGCAATGCCTAAACCCGCCAGACTATAGATGAGGGTTAGGATCATAATTGTCCAATTTAACTGACCAAAAAGGGCGTGACCAGCCCACCAAGGTAATGCTATATAACTAGCACCGAGGGCATAATTTCCCAGCCAACCATTTTGTTTTAATTTTAAAGGTGGCGCTGAATAAATATAGGCGATAAAAGAACCAAATAGGGTTAAACAGAGCATGATCGGGAAATCATGACCGGCCCAGCGATCGAGAAGATAGGCTATTCCTAACCCACCCGCTAATAAAACCAAAATCTGGCCGACTACTTGCGGAATAGAAATTGCCCCCGAAGGAATCGGGCGATAGGGTTCATTAATTGCATCGATTTCTCGATCGTAAAAATCATTTAAAGTTTGGGTATAACCGGTCATCAATGGACCGGAAAGTAACATACAGGTGGCCGCTTTTAAGACATCTTCTAAAGACCAAGTATAATTCCCCGATGAAGCAGCCCCACAGACAACCCCCCAAATCAGGGGAATCCAAGTGATCGGCTTCATCAATTGTAAGCGGATTTTCCAGAGGGAGGTTTCTGCCGATGAGGCCCCTTTCATGCCCAATAATTGGCGAGTTTTGGCCGCTCGATCGTCCTTGTTTTCTATCTCGGTGTTCGACATAATCCCTTAAAAAGAAATAATTAAGTAACCGTCTTGGAATTTTGCCCCTTTTACCGCTCCTCCGGTTAGAGGCGGTGGTACATCAATATTACGCCGTTGATCTCCCGCTTCGATGGTTAATTCTGGACCCGATTGCGTCAGTTTTACCTGTTTTTTCTCGAATCCGGGTAAATAAACCTTGACCTGACCGGCTGCCGGATCGATTATTAACGGTTTGGGCGGCTGCACCGTGAGAAAATTGGGTAACTCGGCGATTAACTCCTGCCAATCTTCTCCTTGACGGTCGGGTAAAATCGCAGCCGGCAGCGGGGCAAAATCCTCCGTGGCACTCTGACAGCGATTAAAAATCACTCCCCCCACATTTAAACCGATTTGCTGCGCCCCACCCCAAAGATATTTGGACTCTGCGATCGCAATTGGATCATCATTGGTGACTAGATAGGCTAAAACTCGCCGAGGATCGGCTAAAGCGGAACGTCCCTCGTCTAAAATGTTATTATCGGCCTTCTTCCCCAAACCATCGGGATTAAAGGAGAAATTCAGCACGGCAGCGGCAATCGGTTGGAAAAAGGGAGAAAGGGTGCGACCAATCTCGGAATCACTGAAAACCTGCCGAAAACGCCGTAAATACCAGCCACCTACCTCTGGAATCCCCAACATTCTCAGACTGTTGATATCTCCGCTGCCGTCGTAGATGATGACATCGTAATTTCCGCTTTTATCCTGTTCCCGCAGGAAATTTAAAGCTAGAGCTTGATCCATTCCGGGTAAAATGCCCAACTCTTGACCATAAACATTTTTCAAGGTGGGAGAACGCAAATACTGCTTTTCTAATTCCTTGACTTCTTCCCAACTTTTTTCTAGTAACTGTGTACTACTAAGCTGCACAACCGAGAGATTGGGGGCAATTTCCGTAATGGAGGAGCTAGGGGAGGCCTTGAGGAGTAATCCCCAAGCAGGGCCGGAATCTTGACCGATCAAGAGAACTTTTGACCCCAGACCAGCCATTTTCTTCGCCGAAGCGATCGCTATCGTACTGCGACCGCTGCCCCCCTTGCCCAAAAAGGTCAAAATTAAGGACATGGTTAATTCCTAAGCGTTGTATTTAGATGAGTTTGAGTTCATCCTCAAAAAACCAAGTAGCGGTCTTATCATCGAACTGGACAACAGCACCAATACCGCTGCCATCGGTCATCTTAAAATTTTTGATGACACCCACTTTACCCAATTTACCCGCTACATCCGAGTTAACGCGGTCTCTTAAGCGACAGACCTTGACTTTTTGCCCGATTTCCATTACTTCCACAGTTTTAATAAGACGATAATTCAACAAACCAATCCTAAGTTTAATTTGACATCCTCACCGCCGTAAACGAGCGGTGATTCCTCACCACGCCACCTTTTTAAGATGGTCGCTGAATGGGGTTGACGCTTCACAGGATGCCGCTACCTTAGCGGTAGTCTTATGCCTTCCTCCACGTCCGTTTAAAGTCTCCGAATGTCCTCCGGCGACCAATACTTTTTTGGGTTTGTACATACCGACCCGCGGTACGTTTTGCCTCTAGCATGGAGTTCCCAGCGGCCGTCAGCTTCCCCTTACTCATCGTCAACCCTTTGCAGGAATTTCAACCTAGTATGTTTATTCGGTCGTATCTATGATAGGGCGGGTTTTTTAGACCAGTAAGATTTTAACACAAAGCCGCCCTAAAAGGACGGGGTTTTCAACCCAAATTTTCGATAAACCCCCCAATGACCGAAGATCATTGGTCTTTCTAAGCTCCTCTGCACTCAGCGATCATATATACTAGGACATGGAACAAAATCAACCTCTTGGTTAGGATAGGCAATAGGCAATAGGCAATAGGCAATAGGTAAGCCCCCCCGATGTCGGGGGGATTGGGGGGGTAAGAGGTAGTTAGATATGTGTAATTAATTGTGTCTAGCTACTCAAAAAAAAGGTTTTTATTTGGTTTCTGGGGCAGGATTTTGGAGATTTTCTAGTTGTTCTCTTTGCTTGCGTTTAAACTCCTCGGCCGCTTCGTTGATATTATTGCGAGTATCTTCCTGAAATTCCGATCCGTCCCGGCTACGACGAAAATTACTATTATGAATCAAGTCTAGAGGATTAAAACCACCGAGACTATCCCTGCCATCGGAACTACGTTCATTTTTTTGATAATCTGGCTGACTGGGGTTCAAGCTTTGAGCTAACACTTGCGGATTAAAATCAGCCCCGACCAATAAAATAGTAGCTAGGAATAAAGACGATTTGATTAACATTTTTTGAGTATTCATAATCTGACTAACTCCTCAGAAAATTAAGTGGGTAGGTGTTAAAAGTTGTCAGCCCCCCCCTTATCAAGGGGGGACTAAGGGGGGATCGGCACCCCCCTTATCAAGCTATCCATTAGTCACATCTTTCTTAACATAAAATTTGACAAAAAGAGAAAAGTGTGCAAGATGGCTCAAGGGGGTTCTATGGGGGGACTAATTTGATGAGATAGTTTCCAAGTCTGGCTGATATCATGTAACCTTCGCAGTCCCAACCAAATAGTTTTAACACCTGGTTCACCGTCACCTTTTCTACCTAAAAACCCCCCAAGAGAAGCAATCATTCTGACCGCTTCTCGAAAGGAGGGCGGCTTTTCAGGTGGCGGACTCTTTTTATGAATAGTGGCACACAAAGATTGCCATTCATGTTCTTCCAAAAAACTTTCACAACTCTCCTCTCCGTGTAAGCGTGCTTGATAGGTTAACCAAAGTAATCTCCAAGCTACAATTGAATAGGTAGCTAAGGCCATCTCAATTCTACGACCCGTTTCTAATTGCAGTTTTTCTAATCCACAACCACTTTTTAAAACAAAATGATAGCGTTCTATTAACCAGCGATAACTATACCAGCGCACACAGGTTATCGCCGATTCAAAGCTACTAATGTCTAGGCTAGTTAAGAGGAGCCAACTGATAGGATTAACTCCGGGACGCGGCTTTTCTTCTTCAGCTAAAATTACCTGTAATTTGACCGGTTGACGAGGGTTCGCTTTCGAGTGATGCTTAGGTACTTGTATTTCAAAACTGGCAAATCTAACTGTTAGTTTAGCTAGTCTAGCCTCGTGATTAGGATTGCGTTTTACTTGCACATCTAGGCTACCACAGGCTTTAACTTCTCTGATGGATTGATGTAAATATTTAGGCTCTGGATGCCCTGACCTTTGCTTGTCTTCGAGATAGTTAACTTTTCGGTTATGAGTTCCTCGGATTAATAAATGAGAGTTAGGACTTCTTGATTGGGCAAATAAATCAAATATGTCTGCCTCACAATCTCCGATTGTTACTACTTGAATATCTTCGGGTATTTGTTGTTGTGTTTCTGATAAAGAATCTAACCATCTTTGACTTTCTTTTTCTTCGGTTTCTCTTTTTTTTCTTTGCTTGGCAATCCCTAAATTCTTTTCTTCTCTTGCCCAGACATATTGATTAATCAGTCCTAAAGGTATTCCTTGCGCTGACACTCCTAATGTGGTATGAACTTTGAGACCAAAGGATTTTTTATAATCTAGATAACCCATTCCTTTTTTGGCTTTTTGGGTCGTAAAGTCTAAACTTGTTGTGTCTTGCACTGCCAAAACTATTGGATGTTCTTTGATTCTTTCTACTGTACTTTTAGCTTGGGCGGCAATTATATCTGACGGGTGAAAATAGGGGGAATTCCAAAAGTCGTAGGTGGCACTCGCTGCGGCTAGATTTCCCGAGGCTTGTGGCACACTTGTACTAGGTTGGCTGGCCAAGTTTTCTACGATACTGATTAACCTTTTCTTTCTTCTGGTGTCCCCTAGGTCTGCATACTGTAATTCTTGGGCTGCCCATTTCTCCATTTTTTTGCTTACCTCCACCTTAATTCCTTCTTTCAAAACTATACCTATCAATCGTTTCCCCTTTTTTTAAGTTTCTTCTCTTTTTGTTAAGAAAGATCCGACTAATGGATAGCTTATCAAGGGGGGCAGGGGGGATCAGAGGCAAAATCTATCTTCAATTTAATTATAACTACTTACTTGTCTAGTTTTTGGTTGTGAGAAAGTTGCAGGCTTTTCAGTGAAAGTAAACTGATAACTGATAACTGATAACTGATAACTGATTTAAGCAAAACGACGACGAAGTAAGGGCTGAATTGCCAAAAGGATTAGCAGATCAAAAGCTAAGAGCAGGCCTAAAACTGTCAAGAAATTGAGGTCAAGCCAAGGGGTTTGTAAGACTATGCTATCAAAAGACCAGTGCTGATTGAAATAAATATAACGGATCGGTTCGATCGCATAGGTAAGAGGGTTGAGACTAGCGATTACTTGTAACCAATCTGCCATAAAGTTTAAGGGAGCGAGGGCGGTACTGGCAAATAAAAGCGGTAAATTGGTGACGAAAATGACGGCGATTAATTCGATATGTCCGGGGAGAGCAAAGGTTAAACTGAGACTTAAGGCAGTCATACCCAAAACTATTAGGAAAACAATCAAAGCGATCGCACCTAATCCAGCTAAACTGGGCAATCCTGCCCCTAAAAAGGCACTAGCGGCCACGATCGAGGCGGTTTGGATGAAACTGAGGGCGATAATATAGATGGTAGAAGCGGCCACGATCGAGTACCGAGTGGTTAAAGGCGCTACCAAGAGACGGTTAAGAAAGCCAAATTCTCGATCGAACATTACCGGTAAACCGGCATTTAAGGCCCCAGAAAAAGCGGTAAAGACAATCACCCCGGGGGCGAGAAATTTAGCATAACTGAGATCGTTGCCGAATAGACCCTGGGGAGCCTTATAAAACAATGCCCCAAATAAAATCAGCCACATAAAGGGCTGAATTACCCCCGCGATTAGGGTTGAAGGACGACGTTGTAATTGGATGAACAGACGTTTAGTCATGGCCAGAGTTTCTTGCAGAAATTCCCCTAGCACATTTCCCCCATCGTCCACCGTTGCTGCTCTAGTGGGATTGGGGGCTAAACTAGCTTTTAAGGAAGAAGGTGTGATGGTTTGGCTCATGAAATATTTACCTCTAATGCAATCTCAACGAGTAATTTAGATAGTCAACAGTTTATAAGTGATCAGATGGCTCTCTTGGGGTTCTGGTGATCGGCAAATCCTCTCGAAAAAAAGGCTTACACCCTACCACTTCTCCAATATACAAGGGGCGCAAGCCCTGGGGGAGAGGAATGTAAATATTTATTAAATTGTAGCTTTTAATACAATGTGGAGGGAGAAAGTGTGTAATTCGTCTTTGAGCATTCGCTTGTCATTGTTTTGGGTTGCCCTATCGCTTAACCCAAATCTAAATGTCACGCACTCAAATCATTTACCATTAACCCTTTGTTATGAAATTACAACTCGGCATTGTCTGTGCCGGGGTTGCCCTGGCAACTCTGGGAACCAGTGCGGCACAAGCTGCTTTGGTGGTCGTCCCACCTGGCTTGAATCCAGGCGATCAGTTTCGCTTGGTGTTTGTTACTGACGGCAAACGGGATGCAACAAGCACCAACATCAACGACTACAATAACTTTGTTACCAGCCAGGTAACAGGAAGCGCTCTTGCTACGGCTTTAACAACGGCAGGATTTAACCTAGGTACGATCACTTGGAAGGCGATCGGTTCTACTTCCGCTACGTCTGCCAAAGTCAATACCGGTACTGATGGCAGTCAGCCAGATGTTCCCATCTACCTCATAGATGGCAACAGGGTCGCCAACAATAATGCCGATCTTTGGGATGGCTCAATCGCTAAATCTATCGATCGCACTCAGATAGACACATCTAAGAATGCAAGTGTATGGACGGGCACTCAGGCGGGGGGCTCCACTGGTTCGCCGTTGGGTAATGCCATAGGATTTCCGCCTGTGGCTAATATGGGCGCGACTATTTACACCGACTCCAGATGGATCAACGACATCACCTTTCTGAGCGTGAGTCAAAGCTTATCTCTATATGGAATGTCCTCAGTCCTGACAGTTCCGACTCCAGCAGTCACTGTCCCCGAACCCTCTAGCCTTCTTGGTTATATCACACTGGGCGGTTTAATGCTAGGGGGTGCTGTCCGCAAAGCGAGGAAATAATGCCTACAAGGGAGAGGAGACGCGGGTTTCCTCTCTCTTTTTTTGGGGTAGTTTGTTTAATTCCTGGTTCCAAGGCAGAGCCTTGGAACCAAACATTTAGGCTCTGCCTAAATTTAAAAGTCAATCTGAGGAATAGTTTCAGGATCTATCCCTAATTCCCGCAATCGTGCCGCTAGTTGTTCTGCTCGTTGTTTCGCCGCAGAAGCCTCTTGTTTAGCCGCAGAAGCCTCTTGTTTAGCCGCAGAAGCCTCTTGTTTCGCCACAATTAACTCCTCATCGGCAAGGGGAATCAACTCTCCCTCCAGCGTCAACCAGCGCAACCATAGCCGCTCAATTCCCCGATAGGAACCTTGCCACAAACCCAAGCTCAATTCCAGTTGAGGAATCGGTAAGCGTCCCTCCACTAAAGTCACGGGTTGGTAATGACCATCTACCAGTTCAAACGCTTGAAGTTGGTTAGTATAGCGGCTAAAAACTACATAGTAGGGAACCTGCAAAATCTGTTCATAAACTGTCCACTTAGTTGGCGGTTCTTCTGGTTGGCGTAGTTCTTCTCCTAAATCTTGATTTTCCGTACCTGGAGACAATAATTCCACCACAATCGCAGGGGAAACCCCTTCCTGCCAAATCACATAACTTAAGCGCAGGTCATGGCCATCGTAGAGGCGAGAAACACCGACCACCCCAAACCAATCAGGACGCTTGTACCATTGAGGGTGTCTGACATCGTAGTAAAGGTTAAGGTCAGCGGCGCTAAAAACTAGCTCTGGTTCCCAGTTGGGAGGCTGGAAAGTCAGCAGTAATAACTGAGGTTGTAATAGGTGAAATTCGTCAGGCAAACCGGGTTCCAGTGGATTATCACTAGGTAAATCGTACATCGTCGGCAGGGATTGCCGGGGGGAAAGGGAAGGGTCAGATTGGGGAATGGTGAAGGTAGGTGTAGTCATTTCAGTTATCAGTTATCAGTTATCAGTTACCACTCAGACCTCTCAAACATTGTAACTGTGATTACTGTAGCGGCGTAAGCCCTGGGGGAAAGGAATGTAAATATTTATTAAATTGTAGCTTTTGATACAATGCGGGGGAAGCAAGTGTGTATGTTGCCCTTTAAGCCCTATTCGTGTTTAATTCTAAAAATGAAAAATCCAATTTTAGCGGCGCTGAGTCAAAAATCTCTCTCAGTTGGTATTGTGGCATCAACCGTTTTCTTCGGCACTACTAGCCAAGCCTTGGCCAGCGTTCTGATTGCCGGAGCTCCCTATGATGCTAGTTTTCTCAACGACGTTCAAGCAAAAATTGCTGGAACTGGCCTGATTTCTGGGAGCGTAGATATACTGAATGTCAGTTCTTCTACCCCGACTCTCGCGCAATTACAGGCTTATGATGCCGTACTATTCTTTTCTGATTTCGGTTTTGCCGATCCAACCACTTTCGGTAACGTATTAGCAGATTACGTCGATGCGGGTGGTGGAGTAGTCCAAGCGACTTTTTCATTCTGGAGCGCTGGCGCAGACATTGGTGGTCGGTGGAGGGCGCAAAACTACGATGTTTGGCAACCAGGAGGACAGAACCAACGCAGAAATCTAACATTAGGAACAATTTACGATCCATCCAACCCGATCCTCGCAGGCGTTACCAGCTTCAATGGCGGATCAAGGAGTTTCTACAATACAGTGGGACCTCTCAACCCCGGTGCGGTAGCAGTGGCTGACTGGAGTAATGGTGCACCGCTAATCGCCGTCAATACCTCCACATTTGCGGGCAAAATAGCTGGGTTGAATTTTTATCCCCCATCAAGCGATGCTCTCTCCGGTCTCTGGGTCAGTAGTACCGATGGCGCACTGTTAATGGCCAATTCCCTGAACTTCGTCACCAAACAAGTTTCTGTTCCCGAACCCAATTCTCTTCTTGGACTGTTTGCTATCGGCACTCTTGGCGCAGCTTCAACCCTCAAACGCAAACTAAAATCATCCAAATCAGCCGAGAAGTAAACCACAAAAGTCGGCTAAATTGGCCACAAAATATCACAAACACCCCTTCATTCAGTCAGTGGAGGGGGTTTTGTTTTTTTGGTTTTTCGATGGGTAGCATCTCAGTCGTGAATTATGCTAGGATTCGCCCTAGAATGAGCAAAAATCATGACTACACAAGCAACAGTAATCCAAGGCACGGCCAGGGAAATTAGGGAAGCACTGGCGCTTATACCTTGGAGAAGTCAGAGCCTACATTTCATCGGGGTTAATTCCAAGCGCTCTGAGCCTTTCAGCCAACCGGATGGCTTTTTGTTCAGCCTCTTGTTTAGCCAGACGTTCTTGAGCAGCGATCGCCTCAGCCTGGTTCGCTCTTTCCTCAGCCGTTAGATAGCGATTTCCTGGCTCGTCATACCAGTATAACCATTCCCGATACCAGGCAATATGTTCTCCTTTTTCATAACCTAGCGCCAAGCCAATTTCAGGCAACCAAACTCGATTATTCTCACTCTCTAGAAGTTCATATTTGCCTGAGATTAATTTATATACCTCTAATCTTTGTCGGTTTTTAAATCTTCCCCTTCTGCCACTCAAAGGATTGTATATTGCATAATACAGAATCCCCAGGGTTTGGTAATTTAAGAATTTTTCCTCATACTCACTATTATACTTCTCGGAAATTACCTCTAAAAACAAAATCGGCAAGATATACTTTTCTCCCCACAAAATATAGCTTAACCGACCTCTTTCTCCCGTATCATGGTTGACTCCAACCGCTAAGAAACCATCGGGGACAAAAGCTGATTCGTCTGGATTATAATAAACAGCCATATCTACCCCAAAATACCAATCATCTCGACCAGACCAAATTAAAGCTAATAAACTTAGCAGTAGATTGGGAATATCATTCTGTAACTGATTATCCACTGGAGTTTCGTCGGAAGAGGGCAATTCTTCGGCGCTGGGAAGAGGGCGATTTTTGTTATAGGTGAGGTTAACCATAGCTCCGACAAGCGTGGTGTTTGATTACTGCTAATTCTAACGGAAAATTACGGTTTTAGATTTCGTTGTTTTTCTGCGATCAAGTCTAAGCGATGATTGTTTTTACTGGTTGCAAGGCTCTGCCTAATTGTCAACACATTATTCTTAAGATATTATCCAACAAGGTTTTTAGATTTATTCAGCCAGCCCTATTTAATGATCGCTACCGTTTTCCTGTACCGCTCCTAACTGTTGACGCACATCATCGATCGCTAGATTTAACTGGGCAATTTTATCTTCTAAACTGCGGCGGGCCACTTCCATGCCTTCCTCTGGAGTCAAGCGCCCATTGCGGCTCTCCTCCAAAAAAGCTTGATTATCCCCATCTGCTAAACCGCGACGGCCGCGATTAGCCAACACTGTCCCCAAAACACCGCCCACTAAACCACCGACAATCGCACCGGCTAAAAAACCGCCCGTAAACCCATCTCGCTGACTCATAATCCCTTTTTCTCCTAATAGGTTCCAAAAGCTCGATCGCCGGCATCGCCCAATCCAGGCACGATGTAACCGCGGCTATTTAATCCTTCATCGATAATAGCCGTATAGATGTTCAAGCTGGGATAATTTTGACTCAATTTCTGTAAAGCTGGCGGGGCAGCCACCACGGAAATCAGGCGAATCAGGGTAGGATCAACGCCTCTGCCGGTAATTTCTGCCATTGCCATGGAAATTGATCCCCCCGTGGCTAACATCGGTTCAAGAATTAAGACTCTCGTGGCCGGATCAAAACTGGCCGGTAATTTATTTAAATAACAACTCACCTCCAGGGTTTCCTCATTTCTGGCCAAACCGAGGTGATAGGTACTAGCTAGGGGTAAAAGGCTTTGGGCCCCTTCCAACAGGGCTAATCCTGCCCTTAAAATCGGAACTACGGCGATCGGTACGCTAGGATCGATAAAAGTAGCGGCACATTCCGCTAGAGGGGTTTTAACGCTAGTTTCCAGGGTCGGCAACCATTGCCGCGCCGCTTCGTAGGTTAACCAGCGCCCTAGTTCCGTCATCGCTGTTTTAAACAGTACCGAGGGGGTATTTTGATCGCGGGCGATCGCCAGCCAATGCTTAACCAGAGGATGTTCGGGAACGTAGACCCGCAGTTGTAATACCATGAAAACACTAGAACTCGATCGAGGGCTAAACTTTATCTTAAGCGAAAAAGCCTTCAGGAGTCAGTTATCAGTGATCAGTGATCAGTAATCAGTAATCAGCTTTTGGTGGTGATTCGGTAGTAGTGATGGCGGCTTAATCCTTTGCTTTGCTGTGCATTGTAGTCATGGATAAAATACCAAAGGGCTCCCCAACGTGATTCTCCATTTTTTTAGAGAAAGATAGACTCTCTCTCACCAGCCGAGAAATCCTTTGTCTAAAGGTATTATTTAATCTTTCAATAGGATTAGTTTGACCAGTTTCTTTTCCGACTGGTCGATGACGTTTACTAGGAATTACTGTCTTATAGGACTCCCAAAAGTCTGTGGAAGCAACAGCACATTGTCGGTAAACACCGGGTAAACTGGCCCCAAAGTTTTTTAGCTGATTGACGACTCCTATCTCCGCGCATAGGGTCTGCTGAAAAAGTTTTTCCTAGGGGCAGGGTGTAGGGTGTGGGGTGTGGGGTGTGGGGTTTTACCCATTTTAATCGGGTAAATTACCTAATTTTCAGGGAAAAAGTCCCGGAATTTTCTCCCCGACCACTCCCATATCTGGTACTTTTTGATTGACAAAAAGTCTAAAAGTCTTACCCAACAAGGTTTTTAGATTTATTCAGCAAACCCTAAATAGCAACCAATAATTTCTCTTGTCTTTCTATCAATTAACCGCCAAATATAAACCTTTATCGTCTTAGAAAAAACCCAAGACCACATCTCATCACATTCTCTAACTAATTTACCTTTTAGTTTGTCCGAAACCTTTATTTGACGGGGGACAGCCGCCAGTTTATTGTTGACATAGTTTTGTAACCATGACCAACTTACCCCTATTACTCTCGCAATTCCTCGCAAGGAAATTCGTTCGAGCAAGAGTTTATCAATTAATTGTTTGGTTTCGTCAGAGACAGTTTTATTAGTGGGATTGATCACCAACGGTTGACCACATTCTTTACCTTGACGTTTGGGTTTTCCATTATGAATAGAACCATTCTTAATCGTATGGTGAGAACCACAATTAGGACAGGGGAATAGAGGTGAAGGGGGGATTTTGTTCGGTGCTAGACTGATATTTGAGTAAGCCAGACAGAAGCCAGAAAAAGATATTTATCAGAAAAGTCATGATCAAGCTAGAGGTTTAAAGACTGAGCGGGTTCCAATTATTTTTATTAATAAATATTTTACACAATTCATACCAGGTAAGCAAGAGGGCTACGCCACTACTACCAAATCATTACCGCACCCTATCTCAACAAGCAATTTAAATGCGTGGGCAGCTTACAACAGCATTTCCACCTATTGGGGAGATTCAAAAATTAGTTCGCCATTATTCATTTTTTCAACGACTAAATGGCGATAGAGTGTCACCTGACGAAGGATTTGGTCGGGATTGTTTTTCTTGTTAGAAAACATGATCATTTTAATCGATTCAAATTCTATTCTTGTGATCACACCATCTTTGATCGCTCGTTCAATTGTAACTCGTAAATATTCTAATTCTTGGCTTTCCTCTGGGGTAATTTCTAGACTGTTAGGACGTTCTATTTTCATGATCGATCGATTGTTCTTACCTGCTAACTGATAACTGGATAATCACGGCTATTTTTTCACACTTTCACGATCGGTGGAGAGAGAGTTTCCGTCTGGCTAGAAACGGCTAGATTATTATTTTGGCCGTTATTTTGCGGCAATTGTCCAGAAGCTAAATTTTGCCCCTCTCCCGTAATCAAACGAGCGCCACGACCGCGGGTAAAATAATTCCAACCCCATTGCACCATCACCACTAATTTATTATCAAATTCGATCAGATAGTAAATATGGGCCCAAACCCAGACTAACCAAGCGATGAACCCGGAAAACTTAACAAATCCCAAATCAACCACGGCCGCATTTTGGCCGATAACTGCCAGACTACCTCGATCGATATAATGAAAAGGTTGAATAGTTTGCCCTTTTAGGCGAGAAATTAATAAATTGGCCAGATATTCGCCCTCCTGCATGGCCACGGGGGCAATTCCGGGTAAAGGTTTATCTCCCTGATGGGCAAAATTAGCCAGATCCCCGATCACAAAAATATTGGCATAACCAGCGATACTTAAATCCGGTTCGACGATTACCCGGCCGACGCGATCGAGATTTACCCCGGTTCTTTCGGCCAAAATTCGCCCCATTCTCGATGCTTTTACCCCTGCTGCCCATAAAATTGTCTCGGCGGCGATTTCTGTCGTCTTTTCTCCCTGACGGACGCTGACACAACCTTCAACAATATTGGTAACGATGCTGTTGGTTTGCACTGTCACCCCTAATTTTATGAGAGAAGCGGCAGCTTTAGCGGATAAATCGGGCGAATATGGGGGTAATACTCGATCCATCCCTTCTAAGAGCAAAATTTTCGCTTCTGTGGGGTTAATCTGGTGGAAATCAGACCTAAGCGCACCGTGGGCAATTTCTGCGATCGCTCCTGCTAATTCTACCCCCGTCGGTCCGCCACCGACAATAACAAAAGTTAATAAAGCTTGCCGCTTTTCGGCATCGATTTCTTTCTCGGCCTTCTCGAAAGCGAGATAGATGCGACGACGCATTTCTACTGCGTCTTCAATGGTTTTTAACCCTGGAGCGTAGGGCTGCCATTGATCATTGCCAAAATAGTGATGACTGACTCCCGTGGCAATGACTAATTGATCGTAGGCGATCGGCGGGTGATCTTTCAAGATCACTTCTCCCTTGACCGGATCGATATCGATGGCATGATCGAGGAGAATATCTGTATTCTCATGGCCCCGTAGGATTAAGCGCAAAGGTGAGGAGATATCGGCCGGAGACAGCGCCCCAGTAGCGACTTGATAGAGGAGGGGCTGAAAAAGATGGAAATTTCGCTTATCGATGAGGGTAACATGAACGGGAGCGTTTTTTAGGGCTTTGGCCGTGTATAAACCCGCAAATCCGCCGCCTATGATAACAACTCTTGGCTGTTTTTCAGTCATTGCTTAACAATAATTCATAAATTTTTCCCTAGTGTAGTCCGGATTGTCACAATTTAGCGGTGACAAGCGTTACCGAAAACAGCAGTCTTTAATCTAGAAAAAAATATAGATACTCGCTTTTTTGGCCAGCGAGGATGGCAAAACCAACGAAGTACAGGGACTCTGATCTGCTCAAAAAACTTGAAAAGACCGCTACGCCGTTTTACCTAAGTTTATGACCTGGGTTAACCAGGTGGGAACTTATATTCCGCGTTTCTGTTTCCGAGTACAAGCTCGGTTTACTACCACACGGATTGGTTACTTGCTCCCTTATCACAATCAAGCATAGATCAAAAAACTTGAAAGGCAGTCACCAACGTAGAAGCCTGATTTGGTTTTATCGTAGCATTTTTTTTTCTCAGAGGCAAGAGGGGCGATTCAGTGATCAGTTATCAGTGATCAGATTTGAGTTTTCAGTTTACTGTTTACCGACCACAGCCAAAAAGCCTGCCAACACCCAGCAATTCCCAATTCAAACGGTAGCACAGAATACAGAACCAGTCTTACTCTTGCCTTTCAAAATGGAGTGAAGGGTTTGAACAGTGGGTTTCGGGGGAATGGAAGTCAAACAACTGGGTTTTATGGGGATGCTGAGCTATTTCCAGGTAGTTATCCCTGGGATAACTGACCCTCGAAGTGCCAGCAATGCTACCCGCTACAGTCTGAAAGACGCAATATTAGGGGCATTCGCCGCCTTTTTTCGCCAGAATGAATCATTTCTAGAATATCAGCGTCAACTTAATAGTCGTTGTGGACGAGATAATGCTCAAAGTATGTTTGGTTTGGTCAATATCCCGACAGTAGAGCAGATGCGGAACATCCTCGATGGAATAGCCGCAAAGCATCTTTTTCCCCTGTTCAGATGGATTGATCAAGGTCTGGGAGACCAAGGCTATTTAAGGCTGTTTGCAGCCTTGGATGGCAACTTACTCGTCGCCCTAGATGGGACTCAGTACTATAGTTCAGAGAAAATTAGTTGTCCTTGTTGCTCAAGCCGCACCTCAAAACAGGGAAAGATAACCTATCAAATCAGGAGAAAGGTAAAATTGGCTAAAGATTTAGTTTATCAAGCAGCCAAAAACGCTTTGATCAAAGATAATTGGTTAATTACTCATGACCCTTATACGATAAGTTTTGGAGGGGTGAATATGGCTGTTGATTTAGGCGCAGAAAAGCTGATTGCTGCGACTAAAGATCATCAAAAGATTGCCGTAGAAATTAAAAGTTTTTTAGAGGGGTCTTCAGCGATCTCAGAATTTCATACTGCTCTAGGACAATTTATTAATTATCGGGCGGTTTTAAAGAGAAAAGATCCAGATAGGGTTTTGTTTTTAGCTATTCCTAGTTTTACTTACGACACTTTTTTCTCTTTAGATTTTACCCAATTAATGATTAGAGAAAACCATTTAAAATTAATCATTTTTTCGCCAAATCAGGAGGTAATTTTAACATGGATAAATTAGCAAAATATCGTCAATTAGTCAAAAATATTCTCTCAGAATATACTCAATATAAACCCACTGGTAATGATTTAGAGATTCAAGCTATTTTTGATGAACAAGAAGAACATTATCAGGTCGTTACTTTTGGGTGGGAAGGCGAAAAATATGTACATTATTGTCTCATTCATATTGACCTCAAGTCTGATAAAATTTGGATTCAGTGGAATATGACAGAACAAGATATTGCTGAAGACTTAGTTAAATTAGGTGTTCCTAAAAAAGATATTGTCATTGGCTTTCATCCTCCTATACTTCGTCAATTGACCGATTATGCAGTAGGATAAACTAATTTATCCTACTGCAATAGATCGCAGTTAGCTGTCTGGTTCTTGGGGGTTATCTGTTGGTGACTTTGCTTTTTTTGATAGGATACCTTTTACTTTTGTTGCGGCTAAACCTAGTCCGAGCAAGCCTAAACCAAAGATGTTAGAAGGTTCAGGAACACTTTTGGGAGGCTGTGCGGCAGATTTTATTGCCAGGCGATCGAAGGACAGAAAATCACCTGAGCCACCACGAATACCAATAGAATTAATGACTTCATTAGTATTAGCATCTAGTCGGATATAGATACTTCTGCCCGTAGTGCCTAGTATGGGTGCTGGAACAAAATTATCAAAGTCGGCAAAATCTACGCCATTTACTACTAGAATAGAACTATTAGAGCCTGTAAATTCTAGGTTAGAGATCCCTATCCCAACAGAGGTAGGCTGGTTAAAAAAATTAAAGGTTGTGGTTGAAGAGATAGGGTTTGGCCATAATTTTTGCTGGAGATTATTTAATGTTAAATTACCATCCCAAGCATTACCAGTAAAACCTTGAATATTCGGATTATAGGTTGCGGGTAACGTACTAACGGGACCGAGATTGGGAGACGCCCATTCTACTGATAATCCGGGGATTAAGGTTGTATCTTCAAAATCCTCAATCTGAAATCCTGTGATTCCCGCGATCGCATCACTAAAGCTGATGGGAGAGAATGTGGTCAGTGTAATTGCTTGAGCAGAATTATTTTGACTCAAGAATAATGTGACGGTTGTTCCAGTAATTGCGATTATTACTTTCGTGAAATGTTTAGTATTCATGGAAGAAATCTCCTTAAATAGGTAAAGTGAATTTGTGATTAATTTTCTACTTCTTGGGAATCATTTTTTGGTTTTTTGCCCATTACTTTAGACTTAATTAATGAGCCTACACCTAGAGTGCCAAGCGCGAGAAGTCCGAGAACAGAAGATGATTCAGGAATGGATTTAGTCCCTACACCAAATGCAGATTCTCCGATAGAAATGAACCCATTCGTAAAAGGATAGGAAGTATTAATTTTTAGCCGAACAAACTGAGCATTAGCAGGACTAAAACTAAATCGTTGTGGTAAATAACTAACTCCATTTGGATTAAAATTTGCAACGAAAGATCCGACTGAAGTAAAGGAGCTAAAATCTGAAACCGATGAGACTACAAGATCGAAATTTTGAATACCAGCCGCATCACCATTCCAAAGAACAAAATCCGTTATAGAAAATAAACTGCCTAAATTGAAATCCACTATTCCGGGCAAAATGCTGGCTGCATTGAATCCACTAAACCAATCATTATTTTGACCAACATAGGTATGGAAGGGATTCTGGGCTAAATAGCCATTCAGATCTTGACCATTCGTGTATGGAATAAATAAGCCGGATTTATTGATTATATTACTGATATCAAATTCAGAGCTGCCCACTCCTAAATTTGTAGATACTGAAATTGCCCCTTGAATATTAGTTGCTTTAGCTGGGTTGATATTACAATATAATATCAGGGTTGCAGTCGTAGTAAAAACAGTAACGCGAGACAAGATATTATTAGTCATGATGGATTTTCTCCTTTGATTAACAGTTGAAAACTTGGCGATCAAAGAAAAATTAGGTGATCTTTAAAAAAGAAGCTCACTTAATTTTGTTTTTTTAATGGTACAAATCTGATTTGTTTACAGACATTTTGGTAAATAATCGAGAGAAATTAATGTCAAAAGACTAAACTTTGTTTCATTAGCTTTCTCGACAAAACCCAACACCTTTCCCTCAGACATCTCAGCATTAATCTCAACAAAAACATAACCAATTCTGTCCGATAAAACCTCCTCAGTAATCTCGATAAAATCCTCACCCGGCATCACAGGACAACATTCTACTTTTCCCTTACCCCTCACCACCAAATCCGCTACAGCTAAATGCGATCGCATGATAGGATTCCAGCTATCACTCGCTTCCAAATCTGTGGCAATACCCAGAGACCGTAAGCAACAGTTGACCGCATACACAGCCAAAGTATTGAGATAGACTTGTTCTGCTAGAGCAAAATCCGAATGTTGTTGACAAAAGTAATCCGCGATTTCATGGGCTTCCCTTTCTAGAGGAATCAAAAATACAGAACTATGATTAATTCCTGTAGGCATTATCTTGATTTCCCCCCATTGGAAGCTTAAATTTTCCACAAGAATCCCTGCAAACTCAGCCAGTGAGTTTTTCAAAAGCTATTCACCTCCTCAAAAAATTACAACTAAGACAAAATTTCCTGCCAGATTAAAGGCGCAACCGTCTTCATCTGGCGCGAGAAAAAATTCTTCACCACCGCCACAGTCAAACTAAAAGAATCCGCAATCTCCTGCCAAGATCGCGCCTCCAATCGCGCCCTCAAAATTGCCTTTAAAGTCGCCTTCGGGCAATTATGAACATGAGGGCGAGACAACAACTCCGGATCAGACTCAATATACTCAGCGATCAACTCCGACAAACAAAGCTGCTCCACTGGTTGAGCCAAATTCTCAAAGACAACAGACTCACCGCTCACCTGCTGTAAAGGCGATACCGATAACGTTGCCCTTGCCAGATCCAGAAAAACGCGATCGCCCAAAGCCCGATTAGCCTTTCTTAGCCCAGATAACCGACAGAGAACCGCCAACCAGACAAAGCTTTGCCCATTAATCGCGATCCCTTTAACCTGCAACGTTAACCAGAATCCCAGCCCAACCTTACCGACTTGACTAACCATTGCCGTCAGTTGGTACTTGCGGCGAATCAATTGCTGCTTTTGCGCCCTGACCAGCGGGTCAAGGGTTTCGGTATATGCCTCCCGCAACAGAATATCCAGGCGATAGTTGACCCAAGCCAGAAAACTGCCCCGGTCAGGATCGAACTGGTCGAGGTGGAAAGCAACCCAACATAACGTTCGATTAACCGCATCCTCATAGACCTCTACCGAATAATGACCTCGACCCCGTAGCCGACCCGAAAATCGCAGAGCATCAAGTAACCGAGCGATCGCGGCTTGCTGCTGCAAACCCACTGTCCCAGTATAGGAACGCGCTTGCAGGGCGAGGTATTGCAGGTCATCATCATCGGTTTGCTTCAGGGAAGTTCCGCGATCGCGATGGGAGACAATGGAATTCAGACGAACTTCAGAAGAGGAGAAACAGGGTTGGGTTAACGGCATAGATGATATTCTCAACTGCTTTCATAATTGGACTTTGGACAAAGAAAAACAGATTTGCGTAAAACTTACGCAAATAAAATTTGAGGCAATATCTCCTTTGTCTCAGCCAGAAAAAAAGCTGAAAAATAGCGGTTCTTAAGGTCTTCTTAGCAAGACTTAGGGAACTTTCATCTTTTCTTTTTTACTTTTTGTCTGTTTTTTGATAACTTGATGGCGGGTTCGTGGCACTTTTTTATAACCTTTAATTCGTCCAGCCGAATAACCTCGGCGTTTGGGAGATTTGACCAAAGTGCCAATCTCCGAAATTATTCTGTAAAAGTCTCTTTGAACCAAGCTGGGTGTAATTTCTACCGATTCACTTTTTTTCAAATACTGCTCCCAAGGACGGGGTAAAACCAGAGCTAATTTCCTAGTTGCCCATAAATTTACAGCAGCTAATAGGGTGAGTTGAACCCAATTTTCCTCATGATTAACTTCAGGGGTATAATAGGCATTCAGCAACAATTTTTGTTGACCAAATCGAAAAAGATGTTCCAGATCATAACGTTGTCCATAAGCCTCATAACATTCTTGAAGACTTAACTCATAACGACGAGAACCAATAAGGATAAGCCACATCGGTTTCCAGACGGCTTTACCAGTTTCATCACTGACAATAATTTGTAGTAAGGTAAAGGGATGAGAGTGCATTTCATAGTCGGATGTTCCCCTCATTAGCATTTGTTTCCAACCAGAGATTTTGAGATTAAGTTCACGTCCCCTTTTAGTCGTAAAAGTTGATTGAATGATTTCATCTGGTTCGAGCCAAGTTGTCTCATCTTTGAGGTCAAATTTATCCCCATACCAACGGGGATGACCCGGTTGTTTGGGAGAATAATCTTCAGGAATAAATTGCCGATAAAAGACCCGATTACTTCTCCCTCGTGTGAGGGTAACTAAATTATTTTGCTTGACTTGTTCTCCAAGAAAACCTCGCTGACTATAGAGACTATCAGCGACTAAAACTGATAATTTATCTTTCCAGGGAACTGAGGAATGGTTCAGGATTTTTTTGACTTGGTTACTGGCCACAGAAATGTCTTTTTCTCCTGAAGATACTCGTTGTCCTGACAGGGGAATTGCCCAAGGCACGTTTCCCGTTTCACTTCGTTCTGGCAGAGCAGCAATTACTGAATAAGCATGACCAATATTGATGGGTTTATTGCCTTTGATAGTATTGGGTTGATAGATATACTTTTTGTCTTCTAGAGTCGCCGAATAAGGTCTTGGACAAGGAGTTACATCTACTCCAAATAAATAGAATTGTCTAGAAACGGGGGGAGGAATAGTAGCCGAAACGACTGATAATAAGCTATCAAATGCTTTTTGATAATTGTCATTTGTTGGACTTGGTAAAAACTCTTGAATCCCTTTATATAAACTGTTATAATCTCGACGAAATAAAGGGTTCAAAGATAATTCGGCAACTGTTGAAGCTTGTCGATTCGACGAGAGGGAATCCAGCAATTCCATGACCGTCTCGCGTCTCGAACCAAGGGCGTTATAGAGTTGCCTTCTCCACTTCAAAAGTTCTTCGACATCAGGACAAATTTCTTGACTTTTCATCGGAAAAAATATATGAGAAATTAATCTGCGTGAAATATACGCAAATATTCTTATAATATAAGAAGCCCCCAATCTGTAAGCTGATGCTCAAATATAATTTCTTGAAGACGAACCAAGAAGCTGGACTTAGAGCCAAACAAATCAAGGCTACTATTCGTAAGTTGAAGCAAAAAATCCAGAAAATCGAAGCAGAAGGAGAAGTCGCTCCGCCCCCTTGTCATGTGATTCGTTATCAAACTAAGCTTTCATCAAAAAATTTACTGGTATTATAAACTACAAAGCAACGAACCGCTTTTTCCAACAGCAACTGATAGTAACAAAAAAAGTAAATATTTATATTTAGGTAAAGCTGGAAGCGAAGCTCATCTTGAGGCGGTGGAAAAAGTAGCTCGAAGAAGTCTTATTGACGAATTAGAGAGAGTTATTAATTCTCTCCATGAAAGTTACTTGGATGTTTGTTTTGGAGGGGAAACGGAGCCTGACCCTTCTTATTATAACGAGGGATTAAAAGAGGAGTAACCCTTTCCTCTTTGATGTGAGACTGACTAGGCAAAATTAAACGCAAATTAAATTTGCGTAATATTTACGCAAATTTAATTTTTTTTGTCCAAAGTCCAATTCATAAAAGAAATCACCTCAAACTCCTGCGAACGTCTCAAGTTGTCACAAAACTTTATATTTTAGAAATTTAAATGACGGTCAACCCCCTGATTGACTAATGGGACTTAGACACTTTTCGAGCCATAAAAGCACTGAAAAACCCTCTGAATAAGGGAAAGAGGTAAATAAGAAAAAAATGACTGAAACCCTCAAGAAGACTAGATTGAGTGTTGTTTGAACTTAAGTCATCTCTCTGTATGGGTTTGAAGCTATTTTTGTCTTAGGTTTTGTTTAAGTCCCACTAAAGCGATTTCTTGGAATGAATATCCCGGCAGCCTCCATTAACGGTGCGTTCACTGGCGCTAGCGACACCCTACCTCGATCAATTTTGCTACATTCTGAATTTGGAATTGCTGGCCAACACCTGATCTTGTTTGCTCTGTGAAAGTCTGGGACTACAATAGAGAAAAGTGACAATTTTTGCCAGAGTGATTACCGAGGACTAATAAAGAATGACGGCTATCCTAGGGAAACCTGCCACGCTCAACACTCCGATTCTGCACCGTCTTGCCAATGGTTTAACGATTATTGCCGAAAGTCAACCGGTAGAAGCGGTTAATCTCAATGTTTGGCTGCAGGTCGGCTCGGCCTTAGAATCGGATCAGATCAATGGGATGGCTCATTTTCTCGAACACATGGTTTTTAAGGGAACCCCTAACTTAGACAGTGGTGAATTTGAACGGGCGATCGAATCGAGGGGAGCGGTGACTAATGCCGCTACTAGCCAAGAATACACCCATTATTACATTACCACTGCCCCGCAGGACTTCGCCCATCTAGCTCCGCTGCAGCTAGAAGTGGTTTTAGAAGCTTTAATCCCCGATGAAGCTTTTGAGCGGGAAAGACAGGTTATTTTAGAAGAAATTCGTCGTTCTCAGGATAATCCCCGTCGGCGCACTTTTTATCGCACCATGGAGACTTGTTTTCAGGTTTTACCCTATCGTCGTCCGGTGTTGGGTCCGACGGCAGTGATTGAAAATCTTACTCCTCAACAAATGCGCGATTTTCATCAGACTTGGTATCGTCCCGAATGGATGACGGTGGCGGTGGTGGGTAATTTACCTGTAGATGATTTAATGGCTATTGTGAGGGATTCTTTAGATACTTTAGGCAGTAAGGGCAATTCTGGGCTTATTTCTCATCCTATCGCCAATCTACAGCCCGAAGCTCCTTTTAACGAGATTATCCGTCAAGAATACGAGGATGAAAATTTGCAGCAGGCCCGCTTAATCCTATTTTGGAAAGTGCCGGGGTTAAGAGACTTAGAAAAAACCTATCCTCTCGATGTTTTAGCGGCTATTCTGGGTCAGGGCAAGGTATCGCGATTATTTCAGTCTCTGCGCCAAGAAAAGGGGCTAGTTTCCCAAATAACTGCCAGTAATATGTCCCAAGCAGTGCAAGGAGTGTTTTCCGTGTCGGCCCAATTAGCCTCGGAAAATATCGAGCAAGTGGAGAGAGAGGTGATAGCACAGATTGGACAAATTCAACAGGAAGCTGTGACAGTTTCTGAACTGGAACGAGTTAAAACCCAAGTGGCCAATCGGTTTATTTTTAGCAATGAAAGACCGAGCGATCGGGCCAACCTTTACGGTTATTATCATACTCAGATCGGTGATTTACAACCAGCTTTTTGTTATCCCCAACACATTGAAGCCCTCACTTTAGAGGACATTCAAAATGCCTGTCAAGAGTATTTAAATCCTAACGCTTACGGTGTGGTGGTGGTGAGACCAATTCAGTAATCAGTGAACAGTAATCAGTAATCAGTGAACAGTAATCAGTAATCAGGGATAAAGATGAAGATAAATAAATAACTAAATAACTAATTAACGGTTCTTCGTTACTTAGTATGGTTCGATAGGGGGGCATAAATCGACTAAATCCTTATCTGGCAAGAGACTTAATTGATTAGTTCGCTCTAGATAAAAAATAATTGACAAAAATCGCCAAATGCCTTTCTATATAAGGGTTCCATCCCTTATAACCCCCGTCCATTGCATAACAAAAACCGAAGAACCTAATTAACTTACATCTGATAACTAAATAACTAATTAACTTAAAACTTACATCTGATAACTGATAACTGATAACTGATAACTGATAACTGATAAACCATGTGGACTCAAATTGCTCGACATATTACCCAAACCACGGAAAAACCCTTTGAAATCGAGAAAAGTCATCCCGTTAGTGGTGGCTGCATCAATCAGGGTTATGCTGTCAGTGGCAATGGTTTAATTTATTTCGTTAAGATTAACCAAGCGAACCAAGAGGCCATGTTTGCAGCCGAAGCTTTAGGATTAAAGCAAATTCACGCCACCAAGACTATCAGGGTTCCAGAGCCAATTTGTTGGGGAATTGCCGAGAAATCTAGTTATTTAGTGCTAGAGTGGCTAGAATTCGGCGGTGGCAATAGTCAAAGCTGGGAAAAAATGGGGCAAAATTTAGCTCGTTTACATCAAGTTTCCCTGTCTGATCGCTTTGGTTGGCAGTGTAATAATACCATTGGTTCTACTCCCCAGATTAATACCGTTAGTAACAGTTGGGCGGATTTTTTCGCTCATCAGCGTATTGGCTATCAATTAAGACTTGCAAAGGAGCGCGGCGGCAATTTTCCCGACGAGGATCAAGTTATTCCCGCTATTAGCGAGATTTTGAGTCAGCATCAACCCCATCCCTCCCTCGTCCACGGTGATTTGTGGTCGGGAAATGCGGCAATTACCGTCGATGGGGAACCGGTAATTTTAGACCCTGCCACCTATTGGGGAGACCGGGAGGTAGATTTAGCCATGACGGAACTTTTTGGCGGTTTTCCGGCGGCTTTTTATCGGGGTTATAACGATGTTTTTCCCCTCGATGCTGGTTATCAACAGCGCAAAACTCTTTACAATCTCTACCATATTCTCAATCACTTTAATTTATTTGGTGGTGGTTACGCTTCCCAGGCCAATCGGATGTTACAGGAAATTCTTTAAGGGTTTTACTTGTGAATCTTTACCGAGGATAAGTTATGTCTATTCGAGAAACTACTGTGATTAAAACTCCAGAGACAAAAGTATGGACTGATGCAGAATTTATGGCGTTACCTGACGATGGTAATCGTTACGAATTAGTCAAGGGAGAGTTAACTAATATGGGGAATTCTGGGGCTTTACACGGTTATATTGCCATTATTTTAAGTGCTGCTTTATTCGCTTTAGTAACATCTCGAAAACTAGGGGTATTATTGGACTCCAGCACTGCTTTTACTATGAAAAATGGCAATAAACGTTCTCCTGATATAGCCTTTTTTGCCAAGGACCGTCTGCAAGGATTGGAAGAATTGCCGACGGGTTTTTTAGAAGGTGGGCCAGATTTAGTGGTAGAAATTCTCTCTCCAGGGAATACAGTGGCAGAAATCGAGGACAAAATTGCCGAGTATTTTGCCAATGGTACTCGTTTGCTCTGGGTTATCAGTCCAGGTCAACACTATGTTTTAGTTTATCGTTCCGGGTACGAACCGCAGGGATTATTAACATCAGGAGATTTTTTGGAGGGGGAAGATGTGGTTCCGGGGTTCACTTTTCCCGTGGCTGATTTGTTTCAAAAACTATCTTTTTGACTCTTTCTTCTCAACAAATCGGCTAATAAATCGGCACTGTCACTAATGGCTAGATGAGAAGCTTGTTGAGCCATGGCGGCCAATTTTTCGGGATTAGACCATAAATCGAGGACTAATTCGCTTAAAAACTGAGCAGTTAACTCATTTTGACGGTAAAGATAAGCGGCTTGAGCTTCAGCGAAAACTTGGGCATTATAGAACTGATGGTCTTCGGCAGCAAAAGGATAGGGAATTAAAATCGAAGGCGTACAAGTGATCGCTAATTCTGTTAAAGTGCTGGCACCGGAGCGACTGATAGCCAGATTAGCTCTTTGCCATAATCCTGCCATATTGTCGTAAAAAGGCTGGGAAAAATAGTTAGAATGGCGCAAACTATCCGCTTCGGGGTCGTTTTCTCCCGTGAGATGCACGATATAAATGCCTTTTTCTAACCATTGGGGAGCGCTTTGTCGCACAAGTTGATTAAGAGCCACGGCCCCTTGAGAACCACCGGCAACGACAATTAAAAAAGCAGTCTCTGGAATCGGTAAATCTAGGGACTGGGGAATGAGAAACTGCTCCCGTACTGGTGTACTAACCCAAGTGGTGCGAGTGCCGGGTAAATAGCTGGCGGTTCCCTGAAAACCGAGGGCAACCGTATCGCACCAGCGACCGAGAACTTTCGTGACTTTGCCCGGTATGTAGTTAGATTCGTGTAGGATGACGGGAATATTGGCTAAACGAGCCGCTAAAATGGTCGGGCCTGCGATATAACCCCCGGTGGTAAAAACTGCCGCTATCTGACGTTTTTTGATTAAACTACGCACTTGCCAAATGGCCCGCAGTTGACTGAACAGAATCTTGAGAGTTTTTAACCCCAAACGGGTTTGAAATCCCTCAATGGGGATGGTGTGCAGGGGATAGGTTTTTGGAACTAAGGACTGTTCGAGACGGTCTGGAACTCCTAACCATTCAATCTCGTAATCCGGCAAGCGCTCGGCCAGGGCCAAAGCGGGAAATAAATGACCACCAGTACCACTAGCGGCAATCAGTAGACGGGTTGGAGTGCGTGCCATAATTCGAGAGAGGGGAAATTCAGCCCTAGAATGAAATAATCTACCATAGTTATTGATCGATCCTTACACAAACTATCACTAATGCGTAACTTGAACACGATCCCCGATAAATTTTTTCGTCAATCCCTCAATTTTTCCCTATCGTTGCTGTTAGGTTTGGGGTTAACTTTCACCCTCGCTACCGGTTTGCGGGCCGAAAAGCCAGAAACTGCTCCGGCTAATTTAAAAACGCTTATCTCCAAAATCGAAACGGCGGCTAATGAGCGAGATCTCAAGCAATTAATGGAGTTTTATAGCCCGAAATTTACTAACTCCGATGGCTTGAACTACGAAAAAACTAAAAAGGCTTTAACTCATTTTTGGGAACGTTATAACAATCTAGAATACACCACTACTCTCGAATCTTGGAGTCGTTCCGGGGACAAGTTAACGGCCAATACAATTACTAAAATTACCGGGACGGGAAAGGTGCAGGGACGAGTGGTGGGAATGAATGCTACGATTCGTTCTCGTCAACAATTTCAAGGGAATAAACTGGTTTATCAGGAGATTTTAAGCGAGAGAGTCGAGTTAAGCACCGGCAAAAATCCCCCCAGTATTCAAGTGAGAATTCCCGAAAGGGTGAAAGTGGGTCAAGAATTTGATTTTGATGTGATTGTCCGCGAACCTTTGGGGGATGATTTATTGGCCGGAACGGCGATCGATGAGAAAGTAGATATTGATCGTTATATTAATACAAAGCCTCTAGAATTGGAATTATTACAGTCCGGCGGTTTATTTAAGCGGGTAAAAGCGCCGGCAACACCGGAAAATCGCTGGTTATCGGCGATTTTAATTCAAGGCGATGGGATTGTTGTCGTTACTCAACGGGTTAAGGTAGAAAAGTAATTTTTATCTGGGTGTTGCGGCAAAAAGCTTGTTGGTGGGGTGTGGGGTGTAGGGTGTGGGGTGTAGGGTTTTATTCCCCCCGTTCACTCCAATGGCTGGCACTTTCAGGCAATTTAATCCTTATTTTTGCCGTTTTTGAACCCTCAAAAATTAATTATGCAAGAGGTTTAATAAATACTCTGATTAAGCATAGAGGTGGGAAACATCGCTCGTCCATACTTTAAATTTTGTTAAATTTACTTGACCAAAAGAAGTTGTTAGGGAAGCATCGACGGCATCTAAGCCGCGAGTCATTAAAATCCGCCCGATTCTGGGGGTGTTATGACGAGCATCAAAGGTGTACCATTGATGGTCTAAATAAACTTCAAACCAAGCACTAAAATCCATCGGTAGAGGTTGGGGAGAAATACCGATATCTCCGAGATAGCCGGAGGCATAACGGGCAGGAATATTTAGGCAACGGCAAAAAGTCAAAGCTAGATGGTTAAAATCGCGACAAACCCCCGTTCTTTCCCGATAGACATCATAGGCGGTTTTCGTCACCCGCGCGTATTCGTAACCAAAACGAATGTGACTATGAACCCAATCACAAACCGCTTGTACCCTTGCCCAACCGGGGGGAGTTTGTCCGAAAAGTTCCCAGGCAATTTCCGCAAGCAAATCTACTTCGCAATAACGGCTACTCATTAGGTAGGGAAAAACTTGGGTTGGTAACTCTGCTAAAGGAATTTCTTGGGCATTCCAATTAACGATATCGGGTTTCCATTCATTCTCGATAACTGCTTCATTGTGAATGCGGATCTGTCCCGCGGGTAAAATTAGACGACTGGTTCGATTACCGAAGCTATCTAAAAATTCTTCTATTTTTGTTGCCGGTTCCACCTGCAAGTTTTCCGATTGTCTAACTTGAGCTAAAATTGAGGGGTGTAGATAAAGTTTTAACAACATAACCACGGGTAAGGGGGCATCAAAGCCAAATTCATAACCAACACGGATTAACATTAGGACTCCTATCTAGATAGCAATTTTGTCGGGATTTGTCGGGATGAAACGCCAATAATCGCCAGACTGAAAAAAGTTAGGCCCGACTACTTAGGGGCTGCTGAAAAAGTTTTTCGTGGGGGCAGGGTGTGGGGTGTGGGGTGTGGGGTGTGGGGTTTTACCCATTTTCAGGTGGTCAATTACCTAATTTTCAGGGAAAAAATCCCTAAATTTTCCCCCCAATCACTCCAATGGTAGGCACTTTTTCAGGGAAAAAAAGTCTAAAAGCCTTATCCAACAAGGTTTTTAGATTTATTCAGCAAACCCTACTTAGTTAAAAGTTTGAGAATAAAGTAATAGCCAAGCTGAAACCCGATAAGCTTTGTACAGAGTTACTTTTATTATAAACTGCTTCAAATAAAAGCTTTGTAACTTTGAAGACAAGCCATCGGGAGGATTAGCTCTATCGAAAAGAGTCTGGGGTGGATGGTTCCTCTAATAGACGGATTTCAATGGGGATGTAGGCCAGTTTAGCAAAAATCTTTTGTTGATAACTGACAGGCCACCATTCGTAAAGAAAAATTTCTAAAGGTCGCCAGAGGGCCACCCAACCACTAATTAATAATCCTTCTTCTAAGAAGTGAATAAATGTATCGGTGCCAAAACGACCAATTAATTCGCTGAGACTCAAACAAACAAAAAGAAAGGAGAGACCAATTAGCAAAGATATGCGTCCCTGTCGCCAAATTGTGCGTAATTTTCTTTGTTCTCCCTGTTGGCGATAGTCAAAATAATTATGTAAAGCTGAGGGTAACAGATGTCGGGCGGTATTCTGTTCGTTACTGGGAAGATAAAAGACTAATTTAAGGGGGGTATTTAGGGGGAATTCATCCACAGAGTTAATAATATAGTTTTCGGCGTTATCGTCTAAATCTCTATCTAAAAATGGCGAAGGATCGAGAGAATTAAAGACTTGCTGTAACTGATTAAGTTTAATTTCAATTAAGTAAGTTCCTTCCTCCTCTCGATAATAGGATTGTAATTTATTTACCAGTCTAGACATTAGTTATTAAGGTTAAGCAAATGTGGTGAACTGACACAACTAAAATCTACTAAGTAGGTAGGCACAATTATTTGTAGGGCGTTGGGTTTCATGCTTCAACCCAACCTACGTTCATCTTATATTTAATTCCACCCACCCACTTAGAAGTTACTTCATCTTGCTCATACAGGCTGAGAATTGAGCTATCTGTGGGAATATTTTAGCTGTATCAGTCCCAGATCATTAATTTAATTTAGCGACCAAAACCAGCGTACCAAAAATAGGTAACCATGGGGATTACTGTGGCTAAAACCAGTAAAACTATCACCCAAATCGTGGCATTTTTATCGTCAGTTTCTTCTGCGGTAGTAAAGGTACTTTCGATATTAATTGTCGCTACTTCCGGCGGTCCGGTATCCGCTTCTCCAGAAAGTACCGCCGTTAGACGACGACTAGCATCGAGTAAAGCTTGATTATATTTTCCCCCATCTTTGAGGGGAACTGCCATAGTTTCCGAGAGGATACTATCAGCAATAGCATCGGTTAATAGGGGTTTTGCTTCCTCCCCAACCCGAATAGCAGTTTTATTGGTTAAAGTATCAAGGACGATGATAGTTTGATTGGCACGATCTTCGGAGTTAGGATACCATTCTCTCAGGATATCATCGGCTAAATTGTCAATTTTTTGACCGTAATCCAAGCGCCGGACTACTACCATTCTCACTTCCTGGCCGGTTTTTTCGGCGAGATTTTTCAGGTCTTTATTTAATTTTCCCTCGTTAGCGGCACTAATGGCCGCAACGGGATCGACTACATAAGTGGGCGCTCCGGGGCTTAAAATAGGGAGGTCATAGACTCCCATGGCAGCAGCCGGTGACAGGGAAACACCCAAGGCTATACAGCAGGAGAGAAGGAGAGAAGCTAATAATTTGAGCATATTGATTCGGTAAAATTCCTATAGAACATAATAGGGGAAAAGTTTACTGTTTTTTGAGTCGGGAGACGGGAGACGGGAGACGGGGTGATGGGGAAGTGGGGAAGTGGGGTGATGGGGAAATTCAACTAAAACCCTAAAACCCTAAAACCCTACAACCCTACAACCCCAACACCCAAACCCTTTTAACTGATAACTGATAACTGATAACTGATTATGAGTGATTTTGAGGAACTAGAGTCTAAAAAACGGGAAAAAGCCCTAGAAATGCAGGCCCATCGCGATAATTTGCTCTCACGGGTGACAAGATTACTAATTTCTCAAGATATCCACTTGGCGATCGATCATACCCTAGAACTGCTCTGTCAATTTACCCAGAGTGCGCGCTGTTACATTATTCAATATTCCACCTGTCGTCAGCAGTGGAGTATGGTTTATGAATACTGTCACCCCGACTATCCGCAGGTTATCCCGATTCGGGAACAATCACAAAATCTCTCAACGGAAACCTTTCCTTGGTTTTCTGAACAATTATTAAACGGTATTCCAGTTAAACTGAACTCTTTAGACGATTTACCCGCTACTGCTATCCCTGAAAGAGCTATTCTCGCTAATAGTTCTACTCCCTGTCTCTTAATCGTTCCCATGTGGGATAGTTGTGGGGTAACGGTGGGTTATCTGGGATTGGATGCAAGTGCAGAAAAGCAATGGACAAGGGAAGATGTCACCTTTGTGCGGTTGGTGGGAGAATTAATTGCGATCGCAGAAAGTAGATATGAAGCGGAAAAAGAATTAAAAGAGGCTAAAGAAGCGGCAGTTAAGGCAAATAAAGCTAAAAGTGAGTTTCTAGCTAACATGAGCCACGAATTACGCACTCCTCTTAATGCTATCTTGGGTTTTACTCGCTTAATATCCCGGGATAGCAGCATCAGCAGTGAATATCGGCAATATTTGGAAATTGTCAATCGTAGCGGAGAACATTTATTAGAGTTAATCAACGATATTCTAGAAATGTCGAAGATAGAAGCGGGAAGAACGGTTTTTAATCCTAGTAATTTCGATTTATACGCTCTTTTAGATAATATTGCCGAAATGCTACGCTCACAAGCGCAGGCAAAAGCTTTAAGCTTAATTTTTGATCGCAGCTCCGATCTGCCTCAATATATATGTACTGATGAAAGTAAATTGCGACAGGTGTTAATCAATCTCTTGGGTAACGGATTGAAGTTTACTGAGTCGGGAGGGGTGACTCTCCGGGTAAAATTAGGGGAGAAAAGAGAAGATGATCAGCGATTGCTCTGGGAAATTGAAGATACAGGACTAGGAATCGCTCCAGAGGAGATTTATAAGCTATTTCAACCCTTTAACCAAACGGAAACGGGACGAAAATCCCAACAGGGGACAGGATTGGGTTTACCTATCAGTAAAAAATTTGTTGAGTTGATGGGAGGTGCGATCGGAGTTAGTAGTATTCTGGGTCAAGGAAGTATTTTTAGTTTTGATATTCAGGTGGGTTTGGTGGGAGAAAATGAGATTAAAACCGAAACCAATAGGGCAAAAGTTATCGCTTTAGCGGAAAATCAGCCTAAATATCGCATATTAGTCGTCGATGATCGACCGGAAAGCCGTTTGCTGTTGCTGAAACTCCTGACTACCCTAGGATTATCCGTGCAAGAGGCCGCTAATGGTCAAGAAGCGATCGCAATTTGGCAAGCATGGCAACCTCATCTTATCTGGATGGACATGAGAATGCCGGTGAAGGACGGTTACGAAGCAACTAGGGAAATTCGGCAGTTAGAGGCTGATAATCGCGGAAAAACGGTGATAATTGCCCTAACTGCCAGTGCTTTTGAAGAGGATCGCGCCTTGGTTATTGCCGCCGGTTGTGATGATTTCGTGCGTAAACCTTTCCGAGAGGAAGTTATCTGGCAAAAAATGAGCGAATATCTAGGATTAAAATATATTTATGCCGATAATGAGCCAAATCAACCCAATTATTCGCCAGTTTTCCTCGATTCCCTGCAATCCCTATTAAAATTAATCAGTCCCGACTGGATTAGACAATTGCAACAAGCGGCGCGAGAATGTGATGATGAAAAAATTATCGCCCTAACCGCAGAAATTCCCCCCGATTATGCTACCCTTGCCCAAGGTTTACAACAGTTAGCCAGAGAATTTTCCTTTGATGCGATCGAAACCATCATTAGAGATTTAAACATATCTTAAGAGAGTATTTTATCTAGATCTCAAAAACGTGATATTCTAAAGGCATAAATCCCTAAATATGACAATTTTAAAGGATGAAACTGTTAAAAATGCTCATCGGTACTTGGTTAATACTACCGATTTTTTCCGTTCATGCTCAAGTCCCCTCGCTTCCCCCAATTAAGCAAAATTCCCCCAATCTTGGTGATCTACCCAATGATCCCACCCAGCAGAAAAATTGGCTTTGTACCCAAGGAGATCAACGCATTGCCGTGGCTGCCAAAGAAGAGAAAGGTTGGAAAGAATTAATTGAAAAACAAGGTTGGCAATGTCGTGAGGGAAATACCGACATACCCGATAAAACTCTCGGCTTTTCCTGTGAACCAGAACAAACCCTCGGCCTCTTGACAGTTTACTGGTTAAATGGTAGTAATGGTCAACAACAATTAAGCCAATGGCGAGATAAATTAGCAGCACAACAGGGGATGGTTTGTACCATTAATAACGTGCAGTTATTCGATACTCAAGAAAATATACCCAACCCATCAAAACCATGATTAAATTAGCAATTTTGCCTCAATCTATCCTCCTAGGTATCAGTTTACTATTAAATAATTCTCTGCCCTTACTTGCCCAATCTACACCCCTGAGCGTGGATAATTTAAGGAATACCGTCTATAACATTCCCAATCGGGGTTCCGTAATTGTCAGCGATGGTATTTTTCAATCCAATGAGGGAGAGATTTTAGGAGTGCAAGTCAGTCGAGAAGCTTTGATGGGGGACTATAATAATGATCAAAGGACTGATGGTATTGTCGTGTTAAGAGTGATTACCAGAGATCAACAGCAATTACATTACTTAGCCCTAGTGATCGATAATAACGGTACTGCCACTAACACCGATACTGTCCTGTTAGCCGATCGAGTAATTGTCGATAATCTGAGTGCTAAAGATGGTATGATCACCGTCAACATGAGAAGATTTCTCCCCCGGGATCCTTCCTGTTGTCCGTCGGGAGTCATTACCCAACAATTTGCGATTAATTCTAGTATTAATCAATTGACTTTACTGAGTACCAACGAAAGTCAACCCACCACCCCAAATGTGCAGGTAATACCCAGTTCTCCCCTGAGAATTAATAATAATAATCTCCCCTTTCAACCTCCTGCTGGGGCCATCCAAATCCGCTTTTAACCTTGTTTTTGGTGCGTTAGCACAGCGTAACGCACCCTACCTTTTTGTTTGAGAAAAAATGACCTACAAATATCCCATCCAACGCTGGTATATTGCCGCGACTAATCCCGAAAAAATTGCGGGGTTAGCGCGAGAAATGGGACTATCATCTTTATTAGCAACTATCTTAATTAATCGCGGTATTGATACCCCCGAATTAGCTAAAACTTATATAGATCCTGAAGCGGATACCTTACCCTCTCCCCTGGGAGAATTTCCCGACTTAGAAAAAAGTGTCAATTTATTAGTAAAAGCGATCGCTAGGGGCGATAAAATTGCTATCTGTGGGGACTACGATGCCGATGGCATGACCAGTACATCTTTACTGTTAAGAGCCTTGAGACATCTCGGTGCTAGGGTAAATCATGCCATACCCAGTCGCATGAAAGAGGGATACGGAATTAATCAGCGCATTGTCGAAGAATTTGCCGAGTCGGGAGTCGGATTGATTCTCACCGTTGATAATGGTATTTCCGCTCACGAACCGATCGCCCTAGCGATAGAATTAGGATTAAAAGTTATTATCACCGATCATCACGATCTGCCGCCAATTTTACCAAATGCCTCCGCTATTCTCAACCCAAAATTATTAACACCGAACTCTCCCTATCAGGGATTAGCGGGGGTGGGAGTCGCCTACATTTTAGCGGTGACAACTGCCCAAAAAATGGGTAAATTACAGGGATTAACCGAGTCATTATTAGCATTATTTACCCTAGGCACTATAGCAGATTTAGCTCCATTAATTGGGGTAAATCGTCGCTGGTTAAAACGGGGTTTAAGAAAATTACCCAAATCCCAATTAGTCGGGATTCAATCCCTCATGCAAATAGCGGGAATTAGCGAGGAACAAAAGCAATTACAACCGGATGATATTGGCTTTAAATTGGGACCGAGAATTAATGCCATTGGCAGAATCGGTGATCCCCAGATAGTTATTGAATTATTAACCACCGATGAGGCGGGAATTGCCTTAGAAAGAGCGATGCAGTGCGAACAAATTAATCGTACTCGTCAAGAATTGTGCGAAAAAATTGAAGAAGAAGCGATTAAATTAGTGGAAGAAACGCCGATTTTTTGGCAACAAGATCGAGTTTTAGTATTAGTCGAAAAAGATTGGCATCATGGGGTAATTGGTATTGTAGCTTCCCGTTTAGTGGAACGGTACGGAGTGCCGGTTTTTATTGGTACTTACGAGGAAGAAGATACGGGTAAAATTCGCGGATCTGCCAGAGGAATTGAAGAATTTCACGTTTTTGAAGCCCTGCAATTTTGCCAAGATTTACTAGGAAAATTTGGCGGTCATAAAATGGCGGGGGGTTTTAGTTTACCCACAGCTAATTTACTAGCATTTAAACAAAGATTAAGTCAATTTTCTCACAAAATTTTACAAATAGAACAATTAAAACCTTTAATTAAAATTGATACTATCCTCGACTTTAAACAAATAAACCTGCAACTTTTTCAACAAATTGATAGTTTACAACCCTGGGGAATTGGCAATGAATTACCCGTTTTTTGGACTCCTAACGTGCGGGTAGTGGAACAGAAAACTATCGGAAAAAATCATTTAAAATTATTGCTGGCTCAAAGCGATAATACCAGAATTAAAGCCCTAGCTTGGCGTTGGGGCGAATATTGTCCTTTACCAACGCGTTTAGATATTGCCTATAAACTCAAAGAAAATACCTGGAATGGCAATACAACCATAGAAATTGAATTAGTGGGAGTGCGATTACCCCAAGAAAATAATAATATTAAAAAAGCAATTTTTATGCACGCCGAAAAAATGTATCAATGTAGTTTTTGGGGTGATGTAAACGAGATTCGCATCAAAAATGAACAGGGCGATATTTTAGTCGTGCAGAAAGGGCAGCGCATTGGTTTATTAGGCAAAAATCGGCAACAAGCTAGAGAAGTCAACGTGACTGAACCCCGTTTTTATACTTTAATTAAAGTTGCCATCAAAGCTTTGGCTATCTAGCAACACCTCCCCAAAAGCACCTTGACGATGAACCAAACCATAGTGATCAAAATCGGTACTTCCAGTTTGACCGATAATGAAACCGGCCAATTATCCCTCTCCACGATCGCCGCTTTAGTGGAAGTCCTCACCCGGTTGCGCGCTGCCGGTCATCGGGTGGTATTAGTATCTTCCGGGGCCGTGGGGGTGGGCTGCCGTCGTCTGGGAATACAGGAAAGACCGAAAAAAATCGCCCTCAAACAAGCGATCGCCGCCGTCGGTCAAGGTCGTCTGATGCGGATCTATGATGACCTCTTTACCAGTCTTGGTCAACCGATCGCCCAAATTTTGCTGACCCGTCCCGAATTGATGGAACGCACCTGTTATGTCAACGCCTATAATACCTTTCAGGCTTTGTTTGAATTAGGGGTGATTGCCATTGTCAACGAAAATGATACGGTGGCGATCGATGAGTTAAAATTCGGCGATAATGACACTTTATCAGCCCTTGTAGCCAGTTTAATCGAGGCTGACTGGTTATTTATCCTCACCGATGTGGATCGCCTCTACAGTGCCGATCCGCGGCTATTTCCCGAAGCGGCGGCTATTGCCCGAGTTAGTCCCGCGGAATTAGCGCAACTATCGATCGATGCCGGTAGTAGTGGCAGTCAGTGGGGGACCGGGGGTATGGCGACTAAATTGGCGGCGGCCCGGATTGCCACCAGCGCCGGGGTAGAAATGGCGATTACTAGGGGACGGCAGCCCGGTAATATCTTAAAAATTATGGCAGGAGAGGCGATCGGAACCCGTTTTGAGGCCCAAAAACGCAGTGATAACGCCCGCAAACGCTGGATCGCCTACGGACTACTGCCCATGGGTAAAATCTATCTCGATGCTGGGGCGATTCAAGCCATTTGTCAGGGGGGAAAATCTCTCCTTGCGGCCGGAATCACCAAAGTGGAGGGGGAATTTAGCGCCTCGGAATCGGTGCAATTGTGCGATCAAGAAGGCCGGGAATTGGCCAGGGGAATTGTTAATTATAGTAGTGAGGAGATCGATCGAGTGAAAGGTCAACATTCCGAGCGTATTGCCAGTTTATTAGGTTATATGGCCGCAGAAACCATCATTCATCGGGATAATCTCGTCATTTTGAGTGCCTCGTCCACCACCTCGACTAATAAAGGATAATTCCGCCACCCAGCGCCGGTCCAGCCAATGCCTTAAATGTAAAGAAATGTCTCAAAAAAACAACAAATTGTTAGACAAGCAAGAGAGTTAGACTAGGGATGTCCCCCGAAGTTCAACCCTGTGAGATTATAAATAAAGCGAAACTCAAAAATGTCTTTATTGCTGTTGGGAGAAACTTAATAATGCGAGACGCGGTAACTAGCCTGATTAGAAAATACGATGTCACCGGACGTTATCTCGATCGAGATGCGATCGATAATCTTAAACAATATTTTGCCTCGGGAACTGCCCGTCTAGCTGCCGCCGCCCTCATTAACGCTAATTCGGCGGCGCTCGTGCGTGGGGCGGCGATTCGTCTATTTGAAGAAGTTCCCGAATTGATCCGCGCCGGGGGTAATGCCTACACCACCCGTCGTTATTCTGCCTGTCTGCGGGATATGGATTACTATCTCCGCTATGCCAGTTATGCGCTGGTGGCTGCCGATACTAATGTTCTAGATGAACGGGTACTGCAAGGACTACGGGAAACCTATAATTCCCTCGGTGTTCCCATCGGTCCGACGGTGCGCGGTATCCAAATCATGAGCGAAATGATTCAAACCATGGCTACTGAGGCGGGTATTGCCGACACCTCTTTGATCGCTGAACCCTTTGATCATCTCACTCGCGAATTAAGCGAAGTGTCTATCTAATATTGAACGAACCTGCGTCAGTCCCCACTCTCAGCCTAGGGGAGTGGGGAAGGTACAGGAAGGGGAACCATTAAGTGGTTCTCCTGGTGCGGAAGTCTGAGGCAACCGCCATCGACGAAGAAGCGTCAGAAACTTCCCACTCAGCCAAGGGGTGGGGAACAGTTGATTAAAACATTGTCCAGCTTTCTTTGACCCATGACTCTCCCCTCGGATTTTCCCCTAGAACCACCGGCTACCAATAAAGATCCCCATCGTGATTATCGCGGACTCGATCGCAGTAAACTCACCCCCATGTATCAGCATTATGTGGAGGTAAAAGAAACCTATCCCAATGCTCTTTTACTCTATCGTGTGGGCGATTTTTTCGAGTGTTTCTTTCAGGATGCGGTGATTATCTCCAGAGAATTAGAATTAGTTCTCACCAGCAAGGAAGGGGGTAAAGGTATTGGGAGAGTCGCCATGACTGGAGTTCCCCACCACGCCCTAGAGCGTTATAGTCGTTTATTGGTGGAAAAAGGCTATGCAGTGGCGATTTGTGACCAAGTAGAGGATTCAACGGAAGCAGCCGCCGAAAAACGACTCGTAGAACGCGCTATCACCAAACTGCTCACCCCCGGAACCCTCACCGATGAGGGAATGTTAAACGCAAAAAAGAATAATTTTCTGGCCGCTGTGGTGATCACCGGAGAAAATTGGGGATTAGCATATTCAGATATCTCCACCGGAGAATTCTACACCACCCAAGCCAGCGATTTAACGGCTTTAAGCCTAGAATTAAGCCGTTTACAGCCCTCAGAAATCCTTTTTCCCATCAATGCCCCCGATTTAAACCGTATTTTGCGCCCTGGGGAAAAATCTGACCATCTCCCCCCCTGTTTACCCGATAGTTTTTGTTATTCTCTCCGTCCCCAAACTATCTTTACTCTCACAGAGGCGAAAAATCGTCTCCTAATCACCTATAAAATGCGTTCCCTAGAGGGTATGGGCTGCGAACATTTACCCCTCGCTATTCGCGCAGCCGGAGGCCTCTTAGAATACATTGAAGATACCCAAAAAGCCAATCAAGTCCCCCTACAACCTTTAAAAACCTACTCTATCTCCGAATTTTTGATTTTAGATGGGCAAACCCGTCGTAACCTTGAAATTACCCAAACGGTGCGCGATGGTAGCTTCTATGGTTCTCTATTATGGGCGATTGATCGCACTTGTACAGCCATGGGTAGTCGCGCTTTACGTCGTTGGTTATTGCAACCTCTCTTAGATTCTCGCGGTATTCGCGCCCGTCAAGATACTATCCAAGAGTTAAAGGATAATCCCGCCCTGCGCCAAGATATTCGGCAAAAATTAAGGGAAATCTACGATATAGAACGTTTAAGCGGTCGCGTTGGCGCAGGAACGGCTAACGCCCGCGATTTACTTTCCCTAGCGGCATCTTTAGTCAAATTAGCCGATTTAGCGGCTTTGGTCGCTTCGGGAAATTCGCCCTATTTGAAAGCTTTACAGCAAATTCCCGCCGATTTAGAAAAATTAGGCCAGCAGGTGATAGCGCATCTGGTGGAATCTCCCCCGCTGCATCTGAAGGAAGGGGGGGTGATTCGCGAGGGAATTGATGCCCAATTGGATGCCCTACGGCGCGACTATCAGGAAGTAATCGATTGGTTTAAGAATCTGGAGACGACAGAGAAAGAAAGAACGGGTATTAGTAATCTTAAGGTTAGTTATAACAAAACTTTCGGTTATTATATCAGTTTACCCCGCAGTAAAGCTGATTTCGCCCCAAAAGATTATGTGCGTAAGCAAACTTTAGTCAATGAGGAACGTTATATCACCACCGAGTTAAAGGAGAAAGAAAATATAATTCTGACGGCAGTAGATGAATTAAATAAGTTAGAATACGAGATTTTTAGCGATTTACGCCGTCAAGTGGCCGAATTTTCCCCAGAAATTCGGGAAGTGGCCACAAAAGTCGCCGCTTTAGATGTGTTGGCAGCATTGGCAGAAATCGCCGTTTATCAGGGATATTGTCGCCCAGAAATCGCCGATGGTCGTCTTATCGATATTAAAGATGGTCGTCATCCCGTGGTGGAACAATCCCTTGGGGCTGGCTTTTTTGTGCCGAATTCGATTAATTTGGGCAATCAGGAGGGTTTAGAATACCCCGACTTGATTATTCTCACCGGTCCCAATGCTAGTGGCAAAAGTTGTTATCTGCGACAGGTGGGATTAATTCAATTGTTGGCCCAAACCGGCAGTTTTGTCCCAGCAAAGTCGGCCAAAATCTCCATCTGCGATCGCATTTTCACCCGGGTGGGGGCTGTGGATGACCTCGCTACGGGCCAATCCACCTTTATGGTGGAAATGAACGAAACCGCCAATATTCTCAATCACGCCACGGACAGATCATTAGTATTACTAGACGAAATTGGCCGGGGGACAGCCACCTTTGACGGTTTATCCATAGCTTGGTCTGTGGCGGAGTATTTAGCCACGGTACTGCAATCGCGGACGATTTTCGCCACTCACTACCACGAACTAAACGAATTAGCTTCAATTTTAGAGAATGTGGCTAATTATCAGGTAACAGTCAAAGAATTACCCCATGAGATAGTATTTTTGCACCAAGTACGACCGGGAGGTGCGGATAAATCCTATGGTATCGAAGCGGGGAGATTAGCCGGTTTACCAACTTCTGTGATCGATCGTGCCATGCAGGTGATGGGTCAAATCGAAAAACATAGTAAAATTGCGATCGGTTTGCGTCAGGGAATTAAGAAAATTAAACCAGTTAAGTCGGATAATTCCCCCTCTCTGCAGCAGTTAGATATTTTTGATGACAGTAAGTAGGTATGTGTTAAAAATTATCAGAAACCCCCCTTATCAAGGGTAGATCCCCCCGCCTATCGGCACCCCCCTTATCAAGGGGGGCAGGGGGGATCAGGCACCCCCCTTATCAAGGGTAGATCCCCCCGCCTATCGGCACCCCCCTTATCAAGGGGGGCAGGGGGGATCGAACCTAAAATTCATTTTTAATTTAATTATAACCAGCTACTTAAGTAGTTGTGAAAAGCCCAACTTTGTGTCCTTTGTGTCTCTGTGGTTCACAAAAACAAAAAAGGCTTAATTTGGCAACACTATTAAAACTGTAAAAACTTTTTAACTTGTGTCCAAAGATTGGTAAAAGACTCTTTCATTTCCTCTTTAATTTTCCAGCGTTTAAATGCCTCTTCGTAGGCAATTCCTTGATTTTGAAAAGTTTTCCAAGCCGAGAGAGAAAGAGGTAAACCCATCAGCAAAAGCAGATAAATTGCCCAAGAAATTGTTCCCGCACTAATTAAATTAATGATAATAAAAAAACTATTAATAATCAGATAGCGAACGGTTTTATTTTTTAGCTCCTCGCGACGAAAGCGATCGAATTCTTGCCGTTTATAACTGACCATTTTTGACTCTTGCCAGTCCTTTTCCGCCGCTTCTAAGTCTTTAACTTCAATAGCTAAATCGTCGGCAATTTCTAACAACTGTTGACGGGTAATTTCTCCCTTATCCCCTTGACGGGAGATAGCCAAATAGAGAATTTCCTGCACATCCTCTTGACTGTAGGATTGGGGAGGGAAAAAATCGGGGTTTGGCATAGCGATAGAGAAAGAAATAGTTTCCTTCTCTATTATGGGCGATCGATTTAGCGATTGACAGTTAGACGAGACAGGGAGTTTTTAACTGATTCATCCATGCTTCTAAATCCTGCAAAGAGCGATCGGCATATTGACCGTAACGTTCCCGTTTATTGCGGATTTTTCTGGTAAAATTCGGCAAAATGCCAAAATTTGGTGGCATCGGTTGAAAATGTTTCGGTTCGGCACTGCTGATAAACTCAAATAATGACCCCATCATCGTTGTGGTTGGCAATGTCACCGTTTCTAATCCTAAAGCTAAACGAGCGGCATTAGTTCCCGCTAACCATCCCCCAGCAGCCGCAGCCGTATAGCCTTCCGTGCCGATTAACTGTCCTGCCGCTAATAGCGTCGGTCGCGATTTAAACTGGAGACTGGAGGATAATAACTGGGGAGAATTAATAAAGGTGTTTTTGTGCATCACCCCCATGCGGACAAATTCGGCCTTTTCTAACCCCGGAATCAGACGGAAAACCCGTGTTTGTTCACCCCATTTTAAATTAGTTTGAAATCCCACCATATTCCACAATTGCCCCGCTTTATCTTCCATTCGCAACTGTATAACTGCGTAGGGACGTTGATCCGGATATCTGGGATCCGCTAATCCCACCGGTTTCAGGGGACCAAAACGCATGGTATCCTCTCCCCGACTGGCTAATTCTTCGATTGGCAGACAAGCCTCGAAAAATTTGGCATTTTCTCGCTCAAAATCCTTTAATTCTGCTTGTTCTGCCTGTTTTAGTTCTTGCCAGAAGTGCAGGTATTGTTCCCGATCCATAGGACAATTGAGATAGGCGGCCTCACCTTTATCGTAACGGGAGGCCAGAAAAGCGATCGATCGATCGATCGATTCCCCTAGAATAATCGGACTAGCGGCATCAAAAAAGCTCAGATAGTCCAGGCCGGCAAAATTTTGCAGATCTGCGGCCAAAGCAGCACTGGTTAACGGTCCAGTGGTTAAAACGACGATACCATCCCGGGGAATTTCCGTGATCTCCTGACGTTTTAAGGTGACTAGAGGGTGGTTAGCCAAGATTTCCGTCAAATTTCGACTAAAGACCCCTCGATCGACCGCTAAAGCCCCTCCTGCGGGGACACTGTGCTGATCGGCCTGGGCAATAACTAGAGAATTTAAGCGTCGTAATTCTTCATGGAGTAACCCGGTGGCGCGATCCACCGCCATGGCACCAAAGGAGTTACTACAGACTAATTCGGCTAAAAATTGGCTATGGTGGGCGGGACTAGAGCGAATTGGGCGCATTTCGTGCAGGATCACGGGAATACCTGCTTGGGCTATCTGCCACGCCGCCTCAGTCCCCGCTAATCCTCCACCAATTACATGAATAGGGCGATCGATCATAGTTGGGAGAAAATGGCTAGAGTAGGATTATTTTAGCGTCAGTTCCGAGTCACCAAAAAATAGGGCCAGCCTAGGGCGATCGCATAAAGATTGGGGCTGATCGCAAACTCAGGTTATAATCAAGGAAGGGATAGAATATTATATTTTATCTCGTCACGGTTTTTGCTTTCGAGAAGGTGGCAACACCGCCCCACTTTCTCACCATCTCCTTCCAGATGGGCTAGTTAGCGGTTTGACTTCTATGAACACCAATTATCTTGAAGAATACCAAAAATACCTAGCCGAATGGCAGAAAATGCTTCTGTCCGCTTGGGGTAATGGTCTTCCCACGACTACACCAGTGTTTGAGTTTCCAGAAACTTTGGTTAAATCCCTCGAATATCAACAAGAATGGGTGAAATCCTATCTAACCGCCCAAGAAACCGCCACCAAAGTTGCCCTCGATAGTCAGAAACAATTCTGGGATAGTTATTTCGGTTTTGCTCGTCAGTCCATGGCTGTAATCAATAAACCAGCCTAATTAGATATAAATTGGCTAGATAGGGTTTGCTGAATAAATCTAAAAACCTTGTCCAACAAGGTTTTTAGACTTTTTTTCCCTCAAAAAGTGCCGACCTTTGGAGTGATTGGGGGGAAAATTCCTGGACTTTTTCCCTGAAAATTAGGTAATTGACCACCTGAAAATGGGTAAAACCCCACACCCCACACCCTACACCCCACACCCTGCCACCAGGAAAAACTTTTTTAGCAAACCCTAGATAGTTCGATTGGTGACTTAACTTCCCTTAAAAAATGAAATTCCTCAAATACAATCCCCTCTGGCTCTGTATTTGAGGCTTTTTTGGGTTTTATTACCTTTAGGCAATTAGGGAATTTTGGGGTTTAGCAAAAATCATCCGTCCGGCCGAGGTTTGCAGTGCAGATGTCACCACTACCCGCAATTCTCCCCCTAGATAATCTTTTCCTTCTTCTACCACCACCATCGTGCCATCTTCTAGATAACCAATGCCTTGGGTGGGTTCTTTTCCTGCTTTGAGAATTTTTAGATCCAAAGTATCCCCGGGCAAGTAGATCGGGCGTACTGCTTGGGCGAGATCGTTGACATTCAAGATGGTGACTTTTTGCAGATTGGCCACTTTACTGAGATTATAATCGTTAGTGAGCAAGGTGGCGTTAATTTCTTGGGCAAGATGGACTAATTTAGCATCTACGGTGCTAATATCCTCATAATCGGCCGGATGAATGATAATACGCTCGGGGAATTCTTGCTGCATCCGGTTTAGGATATCTAATCCTCGTCTTCCTCTGACTCGTTTTTGGTCGTTACTGCCATCCGCTAACTGTTGCAATTCCTGAAGGATAAATTGGGGGATTAGTATCTGTCCTTCGATAAATCCCGTGTCTAACAATTGTTCGATACGACCATCGATAATACAACTGGTGTCAACAACTTTGGTGGCGGCAGCTTGCAGGGTTCCCTCTGCCACTAGAATTGATTCCATACTATTGGGGTTAATCAGACGCAAAAAAGTGCGACCGTGGGTATCTGCTAAACTAACCCCCAGATAGGAAAACATAACACTGCCTAAAATGGCGATTATCGGCTTAACAAACGAGAATTCTCTGGGAATCGGTAGGAAGAAAATCGGAGCTAGGATCAGATTAGCAATTAACAAACCGATAACTAGACCGACGGAACGGGTTAAAATAACTTCGATCGGAGTTTGTCTTACTTGGGTTTCTAGACGACGATAGGTAGTTTGGGCAACTAAACCAAGAGCTAAACCAATAATTGAGGCAAAACCCGCCGATAACCAGCGTAAAGCTTCAATATTGCTGATTTGCGACTGGACAGCAACCGGCAGCAAGTCCACACCACTATAACCAATACTGGCAATAGCGAAGACGAATAGTAAAATTATGACTGCATCAAGCATGGGGATAATACCAGAGGGGATAGAGGGGAATGACGGTAGAAAATAATGAGTATGGATGCTTTTATATTATATCTGTGGGGTTCTCCTAATTTGTGTAGGGAAAGTTGCCTTCATTCTAGGAGATGTTCTCCCCAGCCATAATACATCTTAACGAAGATAAACGAAATCACAGTAGGATAAGGGAGTGGTTTGGCGGCAAAAAGCATATATGTCGCTCTTAGCCCATAAAAAGGCAGAAATTAGGGTAAAATAGCATTAATTTGAGTTTTTAGCCTTGGTTGTCTAGTCTAGATAGGCAGAATAGTTATTACAGGGTTTTTCATCTCAACCAAGTTCGATTTGTAGGGCATCCTTCTTGATTTTCCTGATAAGAATTTTTGTAAACAATGCAGTATAATTACTCATTGGCTCATTACAATGAAATTGTACATAGGTAGGTCGATGCGATCGAGTGTCAAACGCGATCAAGTGTGGAATGTCGGACATCTTGAAACCCTTTTGATTTCTGACTTCTAACCCTTTGTGTCCCGTTGACCTCCCTCAGGTCTGCCTACTGAGGGCGATTCTACGATAAATTCGAGATGGTGGATCGAGTCACGGTTAAGCCATCGGTAGATGAGAGTTTTATGGTGAGAGAATAGATAGGCGAAAGCTCGATGATGCTAGTCACGGGTAGTGGAGTTTTCTAGAGCCTTCCTTGTGGGGTGGGATTGCGGTTGAAGTGTTTTTGAGCTTCCGCAGTCAGTTAGGAATAGTGGTTGCCAATAAGAATGGGGACAACCCGATTCTCGTCGGGGGGATTTTTTAACCTTTTATAGATGCCTCGTTCACGGGAAAACCGCTATCGGTATTTTTTTCGAGAAGAAAGACGGGGGAAATTATGAATACTATCTCTTTGTTTCCTGTTTATAGTTTATCGGATGATTTAAGCAATAATTTATCGTTCAATCCGCTCTCAGATGAACAACCGATTATTTCTGTTGCTGTATCTCCTGAAAGTGTTACCGAAAATGGCGCAGATAAGCTAGTGTTTACCTTCAGCCGAACTGGGAATATCACTAATGCTTTAGATGTTTTAATAAGTATTGAAGGGACGGCATCTAATTATAGTGATTACTCACAAACAGGGATCAACTTTGGTCATCCTCAATACGGTGATGCTTTTTATGTTCACTTTGGGGAATGGTCAGAAACAACTACCGTCACCGTCAACCCTTATGCTGATAATAATGCAGAATCCGATGAAACCGTAACCTTAAGAATTTTGGAGACTCCTGATAATTCTGGTTATGGTATCGGCATCAATTATTCAGCAACAGGAACGATTATTGAACCGCCACCGCCACTGCCGCTCATTTCTATTTCTGGGCCTTATCCGGATTCTTTGGCTGATGACATACAATTTGTAATGCCTATCAGCGGTACCCCCTATATATATAATGATGCCGGCACAATAGGGCCTGCTGGTGGTCCTTTCCCTAACCAGCAGTCCTTATCTAATACGGTGCGAGAAGTTTCTCTAGGAACACCCACTTTAATTCAAGGTGTATATGAGTATATTTGGCATCATGGCTGTGGTCCAACTGCAGCAGGTATGGTGATTGGTTACTGGGACAGAAATGGTTTTCCGAATTTAATTCCAGGAGATAGTACAACTCAGACAAATGAAGTAAACGAAGCTATTGCAAGTAGTGGCCACTATAATGATTATTCTCTACCAAGAGATGATGAACATACCGGTCTTTTACAGGATCGATCTGTCTTCGGTGGGGCTCACTCTAGTGATTCTCTAGCCGACTTTATGAGAACATCTTGGAGTAGTATCAGTAATTACTATGGATGGTCTTGGTTTGACGATGTGGATGATGCCATCATCGGGTATACAAACTATCAAGGTTATGCTCAGTTTAATTCATGGAATGAAGTCTGGGGGGGTTTTACTTGGGATGACTTCGTGAATGAAATCAATAATGCGCGTCCCATGGTATTTTTGGTGGATACGGATGGTAATGGTGGCACAGATCATTTTGTAACTGCTATTGGTTATGATGCAACTACCAGGCAATATGCCTGTCATGATACCTGGGATGGTGCGGCAGTTCGGTGGTTTGATTTCTCCCAGATCAGCAGTGGTAAACGATGGGGAATTTACGGAGCGACTTTTATTCAGCCACCGAAACCTACTATTTCCTTGAGTGTTTCACCTAGTAGCATTAGTGAAAATGCAAGCGGAAACCTAGTTTACACCTTTACTCGTACAGGTACAAAAACGAATCCTCTTACGGTTAATTATCTTGTCGGTGGATCAGCAACCTTTAACACTGATTATACTCAAGTGGGTGCTACCAGTTTTACGGGGACATCTGGAACGGTCACTTTTGCCGCTAATTCCCCAACGGCGACTTTAACTGTTAGCCCAACGATAGATACTAATATCACTGAGGGCGATGAGACCGTGGCTTTGACGTTAGTAACAGGAACAGATTATAATATTGGTACAACCACCGCGGTTACTGGCACTATCCTCAATAACGACTATCCTACAGATATTCTTCTCACCAAAATACCTGCTGTTGGGAATCTCCCAATTGGCACACTATTAGGGAACTTTAGCACTGTAGATCCTGATGTTGGTGATGCCTTTACTTATAGCTTAATATCTGGACTGGGTGACAGGGATAACAGCCGATTTATTCTTGTGGGAAATCAACTCAAAACTAACGCACTCTTAAACACCCAAGATCCGTTTGACTTTAGTATTCGAGTCAGAACTACAGATCTAGGGGGTTTATCTTATGAGGAAATAATACCCATTCGGAGCCTTATAGGTGATGCTTGGGGAGATGTACATTTTCTCAATTTTGATCGCCGAGTCGATCAAAAACCTGGCGTTGATTCTTGGTTTCATCAGCAATCCGTAGGCGACTTTATTCTCGTTAAGTCCACTGTTGATGGTTGGCAAATTCAAACTCGTCAAGAACCTTGGTTCTACGATTCTAGAGTTTCTGTAAACACCGCTTTTTCGACACAAACCGAAGGTTACAAAATTATATTCGATCAAGATTTTGAGCCAGACAAAAAACTCAAAATTGACGGGGCTAAAATGACATTAACCAGTGGCCAATTCCTCACCGTTGGTAACTCTCTAATCCAGCGACAAGATAATGTCTATACCTTAATTTATGCTGGAGCAGACAGGAGGCTCTATACGGCTGACGATGATAGACTTATCGCTTGGGACAATGGCAATCATATCAACATAACTGTTCTTCCTTCCTACGAACGAGTAGGTCTGATGCAAGGATTTCTGGGGAATGGAGATGGTAATCGCTCTAATGACTTCGCTCTGCGGGATGGGACTTTATTACCAGCTGATCCCAGTTGGGAGCAATTGCACGGAGTATGGGCTGATAGCTGGCGGGTGCGTCAGAGCGAATCCCTGTTCGATACCCCCTCGCCTGACGCTCCTTCTCCCCCTCGAATCACCCTAGACGATTTACCCCCCGATCAAGTTCAAGCCGCTATCGATGCCGCCATTCGAGTAGGTATCCCGGATGAGGCCTTGGATGCTGTTGCCTTAGACTCTGTGATTACCCAAGATCAAGGCTTCCTCGACGGTGCAGCTAACCAGTTCTCACCGAGATTCAGTATCACAAGCTCCTCTGTTGCCGAAGAAAATAGTGATAGTCACGCGGTGCGTCTAACAGTCAATCTTTCGATTCCTAGCACGCGCATCGTAACCGTAGATTACGCTACCCAAGATGGTACGGGAAATCATCCAGCGATCGCTGGTTCCGACTATACCGCCACCAATGGTACTTTAACTTTCCATCCCGGTACTACGGCCCTAACCCTAGATATCCCGATTGTGGGGGATACGGGTCTCGAATTCGATGAAAGTTTCTCGGTTAACCTCACTAACCCAAACGGAGCGATTCTCGGAACCGATCGAGGTAATGTCACGATCCTAAATGATGATGTAAATGCACTGCCCACTTTTGTCGGTACTAGCGGTAATGATGTTTTTGCCGGGGGTGACGATAATGACATTATCAACGGGCGGGAAGGCGATGACAACCTAAATGGCGGTGCCGGCGATGATATCCTGAACGGTGGCCCCGGCAAAGATGTCCTTACTGGTGGCACGGGGGCCGATACCTTTGTTTACCAGAACTTTACCGACTCTCTGTTTGCCAATCCCGATCGCCTGCGGAGTTTTAACCCCGATGAAGGCGATCGCATCTACCTAGTCACGACTCCAGACGCTACCTTCAACGCGGGGATTATCAGCGCCGCCAATCTAACCGAAGCGGTAAACCTCGCCTACGCCGATGCCGATCCCAACACCCCCGGAATGCAAACGTTAGGGGTAAATCAGGCGGTCTTCTTTAGCTTTGGTGCCACTACTACAACCCGTCGCAGTTATCTCGCTGTCAATGACAATATTTCCGGCTATAATGCGGCAAGCGATCTTTTCATTGAAGTGACAGGAATGGTCGGAACCTTATCCACAGGATTATTGGTCTCCAATAACTATTTCTTCGACGCTCTTGGTTAAGAAGAGATCGCATTCCCAATAAACAACCTCTTTGGAATATGCGAGATAAAAGTCAACCTGCGAACTATCATCCCGTTCTGAGCCTCGGCCTAGCCACGTCCATTACTCTGGGGATATTGTCCACACTTCCGAACAAAGCCATCGCCTTTAGCTTTACCGGTCCTTTCGCCCCGAGTAATTGGACATTAACTAATACCAATGCCGATGGGTCAGTGGACACCACCAATGCCGCTACTGGTACAATTGTCCTAGCTGGTGGCAATAACGGGAGCAATTCAGCCGGTACAACCGATTGGACTATCCCCATCAACGCTTCTAGGGCCGGTAATATTCTCTTTAACTGGAGCTACTTTACCCTAGATACTCCTGGATTTGACTCGGCGGGTTATCTTCTCAACGGGACCTATACTCCCCTAGCGACTCAAGACGGGGACTTCAGTGCCGCACCCGTATCCCTTAATGTCAATATCGGGGATGTCTTCGGTTTTCGTGCGGCTACTGACACGAACAGTGACGGGCCACCCGTGTTTACTGTATTCGCTGTCCCCACGGTTCCCGAACCCTCATCAATTGTGGGTTTGTTAGCGGTTGTCGGCTTAGGGGCTATATCCTTGAGAAAACAGTAGAACCGAAAACCGTATTTAGATCGTCCTCACTGCGAACTCTGGTAATAATTACACCGCTTTCGCAGGGGACGCGGTTGACAATCGAGATTAGTCATGCAGACCATCACCCTGAAGTAGGTCAACGTCCAGTTCTATTCCCTGCGCTTTAATGTCCTATTTTCACCCCGTAACCTCGGTTTATATTCATATTCCCTTTTGTCGTCGGCGCTGTTTTTACTGCGATTTCCCGATTTTTGTCCTTGGTAATCGCACCAATCCGGCGACTTTTCCCCCTGTGGTGGAGTATGTGGAAATATTACAGGAAGAAATTAGCCTTAGTCAGGGGACGGGGAAACCCCTAGAAACAATTTTTTTTGGGGGGGGGACTCCTTCCCTATTACCGGTGGAATTATTAGGATCGATTCTGGATACTTTAGCTAAAAAGTTTGATTTTGCGGCCGATATAGAGATTTCTATGGAGATTGATCCGGCTACCTTTAGTTTAGAACAATTACAGGGTTATCTTAGCGCAGGAGTCAATCGGGTTAGTTTAGGAGTACAGGCTTTTCAAGAACCATTATTACAGGTTTCCGGTCGATCGCATACTGTTAAGGATATCTATCAGGCAGTGGAATTAATTCAGGGATTGGGAATAGTTAACTATAGTTTGGATTTGATTTCAGGATTGCCACAACAAACCCTGACAGATTGGGAAAATTCCCTAGAAAAAGCGATCAAACTGCAACCGGCCCATCTTTCCTGTTACGATTTGGTCTTAGAGGCGGTTACTCCTTTCGGTAAACAGTATCAACCGGGGAAAAAACCCTTACCCGATGATGAAACCACGGCAAAAATGTATGTTTTAGCCGGTGAAAAACTAGCTTTAGCCGGTTATCAACATTACGAGATTTCTAACTATGCCAAACCGGGTTATCAATGCCGACATAATCGGGTTTACTGGGAAAATCGTCCCTATTACGGCTTTGGTATGGGGGCTGCTAGTTATCTTCATCAACAACGTTTTACCCGTCCGCGCAAAAGTCGCGACTATTTCGCTTGGGTAAAAGAAGGCTGTCAGATTGACGTGGAGAAAAATAGCTTGATTGATGATCTTCTCGAAACCTTAATGCTAGGGTTAAGGTTAGCAGAAGGTGTGAGTTTGCCCGCAATTGAAGCTAATTTTGGCTCGGAAATCAAAAAAGCAATTTTAGAGGTCTTAGAGCCGCATAAACAGCGTAATTTAGTAATAATTGAGGGGGATAGCAGGGTAAGATTAAGCGACCCCGAAGGTTTTTTGTTTTCTAATCTAGTTTTAACCGATTTATTCGATCGCTGGCAATAGTTAGGGTCTGCTGAAAAAGTTTGTTGGTGGGGGCAGGGTGTGGGGTGTAGGGTGTAGGGTGTAGGGTTTTACCGATTTTGAGGTAGTCAGTTACCTAATTTTCAGGGAAAAAGTACCTGAATTTTACCCCCGATCACTCCAATGGCTGGCACTTTTTGAGGGGAAAAAAGTCCAAAAGTCTTATCCAACAAGGTTTTTAGATTTATTCAGCAGACCCTAGTTAGAAACTATATTTTACTAGCGATAATGGATAGCTAACCAAATACAAGGGGGATTATTGCTAGTAAATTCGACGCGATGTTTTTGGTGAGGAAGAATCAGCAGATAATCCCCTGCTTGCAGATTAACTTGGCTGCCATCCTCATAACTAATCTCAGCGAATCCCTGTAATAAAATCACCCATTCAAACTCAGATTGATCGTACCATTGACCCCTGGGAGTGGTTTGACCGGTGGAAATAATTCTTTCCAGACGAATAGCCTGACTTTGGGCCAAAATTTCCAGAATTTCTCGGTCAGGAATTAGTTCAGGTAAATCAAAAATTGAAGCTGCTATCATTAGTTATGATCCCTTTCTGGATGAAAATCTTTAATCACCGTCGGTATTGCTGTTAAAATTTTCTCAACGATATCAGTAGGTGTATCTAGGTCAGAAACAACAATCCGAAGATCTGCTTCTGCATAAAGTCCTCGTCTTTGTTCTAATAATAATTCCAGTTTACTGTCTAAATCAGTGGACTGAAGCAAGGGACGAGAGGTATCTTGTTTTAAACGTTTAACCAAGATTTCTAGGGGAACATCTAACCAAATCATTAAACCGTGACGAAGATAACTCCAATTCATCGGTTTTAAAACCATCCCTCCCCCGGTGGCAATCACAGTTTTAGTCAGAGAGGATAATTCGGCTAAAACTTGGGTTTCTAACTCCCGAAAAGTCGCTTCTCCCTCGTCGACAAAAATTTCCCTGATTTTCTTTCCCGCGACCCTTTCTATTAATATATCTGTATCAAAAAAACGATATTGTAACCGTCGGGAAAGCAACTCTCCCAGGGTGGATTTGCCAGATCCCATCATTCCTAGCAAAAAAACACTTAATCCCCGTAAGGAGTTAAAATCCGTTGAATTGTCCATAGTTAAAATTTAGCTGAATGTAGTCCTCGCTACTAAGGGACGATGTTTTGATAAGCATGTGGGAGTAAAAACCGCGAGATGAAATCAGAAAATCTTCTCAGAACTCCCATTGACACCGACATCGTGTCAGAATCTGGATAACCATGATACCATCTTGGTAATTAATCGACAAAATCAGCTTGATTAATCTAATCAAGTGGTGTGGGGAGTGTGAACACAGGAGTCTAAAATTCATGTCCAATCAACCAGCAAACTTTCCGGGTAACAGAAATCAACTCAAACCGATTAAAGTCGGGATTATCGGGGTCGGTAACATGGGACAACACCATAGTCGCATCCTGAGTTTATTAAAAGACGTGGAATTCGTCGGGGTGGCCGATGTCAACGTCGAAAAGGGACTGGAAACTGCCAGTAAATACCGAGTCCGTTTTTTTGAAAATTATTTAGATCTCTTACCTAGGGTAGATGCGGTTTGTATCGCTGTCCCCACGCGGTTACACCATCGAGTCGGGATGGACTGTCTGCAAGGGGGAGTACATACCTTGATCGAGAAACCGATCGCCGCTAGTATTAGTGAAGCGGAATCTTTAGTCAATGCGGCAGCCGATCACGATTGTATTCTGCAAGTGGGTCATATCGAGCGTTTTAATCCCGCTTTCCAAGAGTTATCGAAGGTCTTGAAAACCGAGGAGATTTTAGCGATTGAATCCCATCGCATGAGTCCCTATTCCCAACGCGCTAATGATGTGTCGGTGGTGTTAGATTTAATGATCCACGATATAGATTTAATTTTAGAATTAGTCTCCGCTCCCGTGGTGAAATTAACCGCTAGTGGTAGTCGCGCTGCCACTGATTCCGGTTATCTCGATTATGTCACTGCAACCCTTGGTTTTAGTAATGGAGTAGTGGCTAATTTAACCGCTAGTAAGGTGACTCATCGCAAGATTCGCCGTTTAGCAGCCCACTGTAAAAATTCTCTCACGGAAGCGGATTTTCTCAATAATGAAATCCTCATTCACCGGCAAACCACCGCTAACTATAGCACCGATTACGGTCAAGTTCTCTACCGTCAAGATGGTTTAATTGAAAAAGTTTATACCAGCAATATTGAACCTCTACACGCGGAATTAGAACATTTTGTTCATTGTGTGCGCGGTGGGGACCAACCTTCTGTCGGTGGGGAACAAGCTTTAAAAGCTTTACGATTAGCTAGTTTAATCGAACAAATTGCCCTTGATGGTCGCGTTTGGCAACAATCGGACTGGAATTATCAATATCTTAATTCTCCCGTGATTACTGCTTCTTAATTGTTTCTACCCCGATTCTTTAAATGAGAGAATTGGGGTGAGGAACCAAAATTAGTTATTTTGAGAACTTTCCAAACATTTTTCTGAGGATTTTTTTCCACACCATTGACTTTCACAGGGAACTCCATCACCGTCTCCATCCATTTTGACATTGGGGCAATTTCTCAAGAAAAAAGTCGCTTCTGCACAGGAGGTCATCTGGGAACAGTGAGTTCTACCATCGCACCGAAACTGTGGAGAAGGACTAGGTTTTTTCTGGGGAGTGGGACGATTATTGTTGTTAGCTACGGCTAAATTATTGAGGGTTTGATTGCCAGAAATTGGTGATTTTATTGATATTTGTTCGCTCAGAAAACCCAGAATTAAAATAACAATTACTTTTTTCATAAAATGCTTGCCTGATTCTCTGCTCTTATCATAGTACCAGATAGGATACAGGATAATAAATCAGAGTTATTCCCAGGTAAACGTTTGGGGGGGGTCAAGCAGCCAGTGGCACTGAATCTTCCGATTATTTGTTAGTATATGCAGAAAAACACCATGAAAATTAGCCCTAACGGACAAATCACTATTCCCCCTGATATTCAAGAAAAGCTTGGGTTGTTACCCGGTACAGAAATCCAGCTGGAAGTGATTGGGGATATCTTGCAAATTCGCAAGCCTAGAACCCTAAGCCGGGGAAAGCAACTGATTGCCGCTATCCGTGGCAAAGCAACTAGCCGTCTAACAACCAACGACATCATGCAAGCGACCCGTGATACTAAATCCGGTTATTAAAGACTGATTATTTATTCCCCCTTTGCCTCTTGCATGAGTAGAAAACGGGTTTCTCGGAGAAACCCGTTTTCTGTGCGTTACTCAACAGATTTAATGACTCTAATAACTAAATCAGGCTTGAGTCTTCTTAGTTGAGTCCCATAGAGAGGATCAACATTTTCATCTAAGAGATATTTCAGACTCATTTACTTGTTTGACTGCTTTTCTTTGTTGCCTTAACTTTCTTAATTTTTCCGCAACAGGAGGAGGATGGCTCTTCGGTTTGTGTTATGCAATAGAGGGGGGTTGTAAGGGATGGAACCCTTATATAGAAAGGCATTTAGCGATTTTTGTCAATTGTTTTTTATCTAGAGCGAACTAATCAATTAAGTCTCTTGCCAGATAAGGATTTAGTCGATTTATGCCCCCCTATCGAACCATACCAAGTAACGAAGAACCAGCTGTACTGAATTTAAAAAATAAGCTTGCCTACATATCTAAGTTATTCCCCGTTTCCTATTCCCTGTATTTAGGGCTTGCTGAATAAATCTAAAAACCTTGCTGGATAAGACTTTTAGACTTTTTGTCAATCCAAAAGTACCGGCCGTGGGAGTGAGCGGGGGGAAAATTCAGGTACTTTTTCCCTGAAAATTAGGTAATTGACCAGATGAAAATCGGTAAAACCCTACACCCCACACCCCACACCCCACACCCTGCCCCCACGAAAAACTTTTTGCCGCAAACCCTATTTAGAGTAAAATTTCCCTGTGTTGAATTGCTAATTTATGGGCGGGAAAACCTTCGTACTCGGCTAAAGTTTTCGTGGTTTCTTTTAACTTTTCAAAGCCTTCAGGGGTGACATAAGCCAAAGTGGAGCGCTTGAGAAAATCATAAACCGAAACCGCCGAATAGGAACGGGCAAAACTTCCCGTCGGCAGCACAGCATTGACTCCGATGGCGTAGGTAGCCATAGAGGAAGGAGTATGATTTCCCAGGAGAATTTCGCCAGCATTTTTAATCTTGCCCAGAATGGCAAAAGGATTACTAACTAAAACCTCTAGATGTTCCGGGGCGTACTCATTGACAAAATCGAGGGATTGCTGCAAACTATCGGTTAAAATTATGCCCCCATAGGCGGCTAAACCCGCCTCACAGAATTCCCGTCGCCAATCCGGGAGTTTTTGCAGGTATTCCTGTGCATATTCACTAGCAGCGATCGCCAAATCTTCACAGTGGGTGACTAATAAAGCCGCCGAATCCGCCCCGTGTTCCGCTTCAATTAATAAATCCAAGGCCGCTAAACGGGCATCGGTGGACTCATCGGCCAAAACTATCGACTCACTTGGACCGGCCGGCAAACCCACATCCACAGTACCGAACAGTAACCGCTTGGCCGCCGCCCCATAGACGCTGCACGGACCGGTAATTTTGTCAACCCTTTTGATATTTTTTGTTCCCAAAGCCAAAGCGGCGATCGCTTGTACGCCCCCTAATTTATAAATTTCTCTGACTCCAGCCATCTGCGCCGCCACCAGAGAAACGGGTTCCACGTTGCCCTGTTTATCGGGGGGAGTGCAAACGACAACTCTTTCCACTCCTGCCACCATTGCCGGGATGGCTAACATTAACATCATCGAGGGAAAAGCACCGCGGCCCCGGGGAACGTATAAACCCACATTGGGGATAGGAGAGATTTTTTCGCCGGCAAAGACACCGGTTTCAATTTCTGCCAGTAGTGTTTCTTCTGGCATTTGGCGACGATGTACCTCTTGAATATTCCGGAAAGCCTGTTCAATGGCAGTTTTTACTTCCGGTTCAATTAAATGAAAAGCCCGCTCAAATTCTGCCTCGCTGACTTTGATATTTTCTACCGTCGCACCTTCGTAGTCAAAACGCCGCACATAGTCCACAACGCCGGCATCCCCCCGTTCGCGGATGGTTTCTATGACCGTTTGAGCGACTTTGAGGGCGTTATCAATATCTAACTCGGCTCTTTTCTGAAGTTTTGCCCGTTCTGCGCTACTTAATTGCGAAAGTTTTAATATTCTAACCACTATTGCTGCTCCTACTGCCCCCCGTCCTCTCAAGAATAGCGGGGAATCTGAATCTTTTTTGATTATAATGCAGATCATGTTTAAGCTCTCTTGCTGTTCTGTAAATGCGATCGCTCTTGGTTTATTATGGGGGGCGATTGGTCCGGTGTGGGCAGAAACGGAGTTAGACTTAGACCCGAAAATTCGGCAAGAAAGCCCAGTTTTAGAGCGTTGGTTAGAAAAAATACCCGATATCGCCGAAGATATTCGCCGCGATCCTAGTTTTCGCACTCGTATCCGTTTAGGATATGCAGAGTTTCCTTCTACCGATAATTCCAGTGGCGTGATTTTGGGGGTAGAAGATGTGTTTTTCGGTCAAACCAGTTTAACCCTAAGCGGCGATTATCAGACGGCTTTTAACGGCAAAAGGACGGCAATAGGAGCAAATTTACAATACTATCTCCTCCCTTTGGGTGATTATGTCAATCTGGCTCCCATGGTGGGCTATCGTTACATTCAGACAGGAAATTACAGCACCGATGGGCTTAACTTAGGATTAAAGCTCAAATTAGCCCTTTCTCGCACGGGGGCAGCAGATATCACCGTCAGTCAGAGTTTTATCTCACCGGGGGGTGCTAACGAGGTGGGATTGACTACTCTTTCGGTTGGTTATGCGATTACCTCTAATTTACGTTTAGCCGCCGATATTCAAGCCCAAAATTCCCGCGCCCGTAAAGATAGCTCCCTAGGAATTTTACTGGAATGGCTGCCCTAATTAGGGTTTGCGGCAAAAGGCAAAAAGTTTTTCTTGGGTGTAGGGTGTGGGGTGTGGTGCGATTCGTTGGCTAGAAACTAGACAGTAAGACGTTTAGAGGATTAGCCGCTTGGTAAATGTAGTACCTTGATAACTTTATAACCCTACAGGTGCGGGTTAGTAATAACCTTAGTCCTGTCCTCTAGATGCCTAGAGTGACGGCATTTCCTGCTGCTTTAGACTTGGTACATCTGAGGTAGTGAGCGAGGAAAAAAAAAAGCGGTATCTGATAGCCTAAATCAGAAACCCGTTGAGCCAGAACCTATGGATAGCCCTGGGGCGAAGATACGAATTAACCATCGTCAACACCCACGAGCCAAAAGGCTGACAGGCTCGAAACAAAAGTTAACAGAGTTGGGGCTGATAGCTCATACCACTATCAGTAAGGCATTCCCGTTACTCTGTTGTGGACAGTATCATCCTAAGGGTTCAACCAATGGTTATAGGGAACGAAGTAACCCTGATTGACTCTGCCCGTTCGGGGCAGTAGGAAACCATCCGCAAGTCAATAGAGGGAGAGGATGTCCTTAAAAGCCAAGGCTTTGAGTAATATCAAAGATATGCTGACAAAGGACGGGTAACTAGGAAGTCTAAGCAACAATCAACGGTCATATACGCCCTAAAACCAACAATCTTGTCTGGTGGGGATACAGCCAAGAGGGTTGAATAGACAAGGAAATAATAATTCCCATTATTATTCTACTAATGACAGTAGCCTAGTTACTCAGGAGCCGGATACGGCGAAAGTCGTAAGTCCGGTTTTGAAGCAGGGGGTGGGAAGGCGACTTCCTGCTCTACTGTAACGGGTGTAGGGTGTGGGGTGTAGGGTGTGGGGTGTGGGGTGTAGGGTGTAGGGTGTGGGGTGTAGGGTGTGGGGTGTGGTGCGATTCGTTGGCTAGAAACTAGACAGTAAGACGTTTAGAGGATTAGCCGCTTGGTAAATGTAGTACCTTGATAACTTTATAACCCTACAGGTGCGGGTTAGTAATAACCTTAGTCCTGTCCTCTAGATGCCTAGAGTGACGGCATTTCCTGCTGCTTTAGACTTGGTACATCTGAGGTAGTGAGCGAGGAAAAAAAAGCGGTATCTGATAGCCTAAATCAGAAACCCGTTGAGCCAGAACCTATGGATAGCCCTGGGGCGAAGATACGAATTAACCATCGTCAACACCCACGAGCCAAAAGGCTGACAGGCTCGAAACAAAAGTTAACAGAGTTGGGGCTGATAGCTCATACCACTATCAGTAAGGCATTCCCGTTACTCTGTTGTGGACAGTATCATCCTAAGGGTTCAACCAATGGTTATAGGGAACGAAGTAACCCTGATTGACTCTGCCCGTTCGGGGCAGTAGGAAACCATCCGCAAGTCAATAGAGGGAGAGGATGTCCTTAAAAGCCAAGGCTTTGAGTAATATCAAAGATATGCTGACAAAGGACGGGTAACTAGGAAGTCTAAGCAACAATCAACGGTCATATACGCCCTAAAACCAACAATCTTGTCTGGTGGGGATACAGCCAAGAGGGTTGAATAGACAAGGAAATAATAATTCCCATTATTATTCTACTAATGACAGTAGCCTAGTTACTCAGGAGCCGGATACGGCGAAAGTCGTAAGTCCGGTTTTGAAGCAGGGGGTGGGAAGGCGACTTCCTGCTCTACTGTAACGGGTGTAGGGTGTGGGGTGTGGTGCGATTCGTTGGCTAGAAACTAGACAGTAAGACGTTTAGAGGATTAGCCGCTTGGTAAATGTAGTACCTTGATAACTTTATAACCCTACAGGTGCGGGTTAGTAATAACCTTAGTCCTGTCCTCTAGATGCCTAGAGTGACGGCATTTCCTGCTGCTTTAGACTTGGTACATCTGAGGTAGTGAGCGAGGAAAAAAAAGCGGTATCTGATAGCCTAAATCAGAAACCCGTTGAGCCAGAACCTATGGATAGCCCTGGGGCGAAGATACGAATTAACCATCGTCAACACCCACGAGCCAAAAGGCTGACAGGCTCGAAACAAAAGTTAACAGAGTTGGGGCTGATAGCTCATACCACTATCAGTAAGGCATTCCCGTTACTCTGTTGTGGACAGTATCATCCTAAGGGTTCAACCAATGGTTATAGGGAACGAAGTAACCCTGATTGACTCTGCCCGTTCGGGGCAGTAGGAAACCATCCGCAAGTCAATAGAGGGAGAGGATGTCCTTAAAAGCCAAGGCTTTGAGTAATATCAAAGATATGCTGACAAAGGACGGGTAACTAGGAAGTCTAAGCAACAATCAACGGTCATATACGCCCTAAAACCAACAATCTTGTCTGGTGGGGATACAGCCAAGAGGGTTGAATAGACAAGGAAATAATAATTCCCATTATTATTCTACTAATGACAGTAGCCTAGTTACTCAGGAGCCGGATACGGCGAAAGTCGTAAGTCCGGTTTTGAAGCAGGGGGTGGGAAGGCGACTTCCTGCTCTACTGTAACGGGTGTGGGGTGTAGGGTTTTACCGATAAAAACTCACACCTGATAACTGAATCACTGATAACTCACACCTGATAACTGATCACTGATCACTGATAACTGATTAGGTACTAAAGTATTTAGCGGTGGGGTGATAGGTGATAATGGCGGTGGTGGATTGTTCTGGGTACAATTGTTCGCTTTCGTCCATAGACATCCCAATGCGATCGCATCCTAACAGATCTAGTTGCTTGTATTGGTCCTGAATATTGGGACAAGCGGGATAGCCGAAACTATAGCGAGAACCCTGGTAACGCTGTTGTAGTATATCGCGGATATTATCGGGATCGAACTCTGCGAAACCTAACTCGCGACGGATGCGGGTGTGGGTCCATTCGGCCATGGCTTCGGCGGTTTGGACAGCCATGCCGTGATAATAGAGGTATTCGGTGTATTGGTTGGCATCAAAGAGAGATTTAGCGTATTCCGTGGCGATTTCCCCCACTGTCACTGCTTGCATCGGGAAAACGTCGATAATACCGGATTCCTGCGGGGCGAAAAAGTCAGCAATACAGAGACGACGACCGGATTTCTGGCGAGGAAACTCAAAAATGGCGATCGGTTGCAGATTTTCGGGTTTTTCGCCCGCTTGTATCGATTCGGGATCGTAAATTAACAGGGAATTACCGGACGACTGACAGGGAAAATAACCATAAATTAATGTGGGGTTTAGTAAATTTTCCTTGACAATTTTCTCTTTCCATGCTGCTAGAATTGGATGAACTTTTTCCTGTAAAAACTGGTCGTATTCTGGCTTCGATTGGCTTTTGGGTTTGCGGAATTGCCATTGACCGACAAATAAAGCTTGTAGGTCTAAATACCAGAAAACCTCCTCGATGGGAATTTCTGCTGCTGTTAATATTTTAGTACCCCAGAAGGGCGGTGTTGGTCGGGGAATATTAACTTCCACCGCTTCCGAACGACGGGTATCAATAACTAATTCTTTGTCCACGCTGCCATCGGTAAAAATAGTATCGGGATTAACCTCTAATTCTTCGGCGACAACCGGGGTTTTTTCTGTCTCGGCACACTCCGCTAAAAAGCCTTTGCTATCATCCCATTGACCCCCAGCTTTAGCGGGCATTAATTTATCCATAAAATGCAGGTCAGAGAAGGCATCTTTACCATAGATAACCTGTCCCTTGTAGGTTTTTTGACAGTCATCATGGACAAATTTGGGAGTTAAAGCTGCCCCGCCAAGGATAACGGGAACGGTGATTCCTTTTTCGTTAAAAACCTCCAGATTTTCCTTCATAAAAGCCGTTGATTTCACCAATAAACCGCTCATAGCGATACAATCGGCTTTATGTTCTTTGTAGGCTTCGATGATATTTTCTACGGGTTGTTTAATGCCCAAATTAATCACCTTATAGCCGTTATTTGTCAAGATAATATCAACTAAATTTTTACCAATATCGTGAACATCCCCTTTAACTGTTGCGATAATAAAAGTCCCTTTGGCATTATTATCCCCCTCTTTTTTCTCCATAAAGGGTTCTAAAAAAGCAACAGCTGCTTTCATAGTTTGGGCAGATTGGAGAACAAAAGGTAACTGCATTTGTCCCGAACCAAATAACTCACCCACTACCTTCATCCCATCCAAGAGGAAAATATTAATAATATCTAGGGGTGGATAGTCCTGTAAAGCTTGATTCAAAGCGTCTTCCAGTCCCAATCTTTCCCCATCAATAATATGCTGTTTTAATCGTTCCTCCACGGGTAAATTAGCATTACTAGAGGGGTCTTTTTTAGTAGTTTTCCCCGCAAATAATTCGGTTAATTTGGTCAGGGGATCATAAACACATATATCGCCATCAAAACGACGATTATCATAGATTAAATCCCGACAAACTTGCTGATATTCTGGTTCAATTTTTGCCAGAGGAAGAATTTTATTAGCGCTGACGATTGCCCCATCCATCCCCACCTGCATCGCTTCGTTGAGGAAGACGGAATTTAATACCTGACGCGCTGCCGGATTCAAGCCAAAGGAGATATTAGACACACCTAAAAGAATGTGACATTCTGGCAATTCTTGGCGAATTCGGCCCATTGCTTCGATAGTAGCCTTGCCATTTTCTCGGTCTTCTTCGATACCGGTAGAAATCGGTAAAGCTAAAGGATCAAAAAAGATTTCGTAGGGAGGAATTCCGTATTCTATCGCCGCATAATAGGCCCGTTTAGCTATCTGGAATTTTTTCTCGGCAGTGCGTCCCATTCCTTCTTCATCAATGGTTCCAATTACTACCCCCGCGCCGTATTTTTTCGCTAAATCCAAGACTTGATAAAAACGCGGTTCCCCGTCTTCGTAGTTAGTAGAGTTGAGGATACATTTACCCCCCGCTACTTTTAACCCCGCTTCCATTTTTTCCCATTCGGTGGAATCTAACATTAAAGGTAGGGTGACATTATTAACTAAACGAGAGGCTAATTGGTGCATATCGCGCACCCCATCCCGGCCCACATAATCGACGTTGACATCGAGAATATGCGCCCCTTCTTTTACCTGCGCTTTCGCCATAGATACTAAACTATCCCAGTCTTCAGCATTGAGAAGTTCCCGACATTTTTTAGAACCACTGGCGTTTAATTTTTCCCCGACAATCAGGAAAGAATTATCTTGAATATAGGGTTGGGTACTATAAATAGAAGCGGCGGAGGGTTCATAATGATAATGACGAGATTTCGGAGTTAAACCTTGACATAGTTCCGCTAAAGCTTGAATATGGTCGGGACGAGTACCACAACAACCGCCGATAATTTGTACTCCCAAATCTTCGATAAAGTGCATTAAAGCCATTTTTAATTCTACGGGAGTGAGGCGATAGTGCGCTTGACCGCCGACATTTTCCGGTAAACCAGCGTTAGGAATACAAGAAACAATAAAAGGGGAATTTTCCGAGAGATATTTAATATGGGGTTTCATTAAATCGGGACCAGTGGCGCAGTTAAGTCCCAAAATATCGATTTTATAGGGTTGTAAAATAGAGACAACGGCGTTAATTTCCGTTCCTACTAACATCGTTCCCATGGTTTCCATCGTCACCGAAACCATGAGGGGCAATCGTTGACCTTTTTGCTGAAATACTTCTTCAATAGCATTTAAAGCCGCTTTAATTTGCAGGACATCCTGACAGGTTTCTACTAATAATAAATCTGCCCCGCCATCGTACAGACCCTCTACCTGTTCCACATAGGCATTTTTGAGAGTATCAAAGTCAATATGACCCAAAGTGGGCAGTTTTGTCCCCGGCCCCATGGAACCCGCCACAAAACGGGGTTTTTCGGGGGTAGAGTATTTATTAGCGCAAGCCTTGGCCAGTTCGGCGGCGGTTTTGTTGAGATAATAGGCTTGATCGGCTAAATCGTACTCGGCTAAAACTATCGAGGTTCCCCCAAAGGTGTCGGTTTCAATCACATCCGCACCCACGGCTAAAAAAGCTTCGTGGACTTTCGCTACGGCGCTAGGTTTAGTATGGACAAGATACTCGTTACAACCTTCGTATTCTGCCCCACCAAAGTCCTCGGCCGTCAGATTTTGGCTTTGTAGGGAAGTTCCCATCGCCCCATCAAAGACGAGGACGGGATGCTTGGGGCCGTTGAGGTAGTCGAGAAAGGGGCTATTCATAGAGAGATTTACTGCTATAGCATTTTGAAAGTTTATTGTAATACGGTTACTAGAAATCTGCTATGGTCTGCATTTCAGTTATCAGTGATCAGTTATCAGTTATCAGTGATCAGATTTGAGTTTTCAGTTATCAACTAGAAGAAACAGGTCGGCAAGCTGTTGGGAATTTTAGTACAAATGCTCAACTATTTCTCCCTGCTATAGTCAACAGCCTAGCACCAGCGATCGAGAAAGCCAATCAATCTAATTTTGTAGAACTAGACGGGCTAAACCAACTCCGGGATAATAATTACCGAGAATTTGTTGATAATCTAGGCCTTTTTCCGCTAATTTATAAGCCCCAGTTTGACTCATACCGCGACCACCGTGGGCCCAAGCGACAATTTCATCGGTGGCAGCATAAAGAGACTCGACTACACCCCCTTTATAGCTGAGAATCTGCCCAGCAGTGGCATTAACCGCTTGGTGAGTCGATTGATACTCCGAGCGAATGCCTTTATATACCTGCCAGCGTTGGCTATTGCCCAGATGAAACCAAGCATTAGCGGGGCGGATTATATGTACTAGGGCGTAGGAACGGGCGGCGATCGCTTGTGCCTTTAAAGCGTGCATTGGCGCGGTGGAGTGCATTTCACTACCCACCACACTATAGAGATAGGCCTCTAAATTAACATGATTGACCACTAACAAGCGATCGCCTTGCGCAACAAGCAGCACTTTGCCCCGATACCAACCATCATCCACATAAACTAAACCATCGGCACTGGTGGGCTGCACAAAAATCACCTCTGGCAGCGATAAATCGCCCATTTTTAAGCCATTGGCACCTGGAATGACCGGTAAACCCTCGTTAGTGGTAATCGTTTTTAAACCGCCACCTTGGCGATCGGTGATCACCGCCGGTCCGTTAACTCCAATCAAAACACTGGCCACATCCCTTTTGATCGCCACGCGAATTTCTATGGCCGGCGGCGTATAATTAGCGGGAACCGCTAAGGGTTGTCTAGTTACCGGTTTGGCTGCGGCAGCGGGGGAAGTATTGGGGGAAGTATTAGGGGAATGAACCGATGGCGCTAATTTTTTCGGCGCTGAGAGGGAAGACTGAGGAGAGGGTGCTGATTTTGGAATCGCAGAAGATTGGGGAGAGGGCGCTAGTTTCGGCGATGGCGCGGTTAAGGGGGCGATCGGAGATGGGATAATAGGGGAAGGAAAGGCAGCAGTCTCTAGATTTGCCTGGGGTTGCGGGGTTTCTGGTTTTTCCTTGGCTAAATAAGTTAAGAGAATTGGCGTAAAAGTGGCGATCGACAACAAAGGAACGGCACAATGGCGCAGCAGGGAAAAATAGGTACTAGCAGCAAATTTCACTTTAATCACACCATCTTTAATTTTCTTATCTAACTTTACCATTCCCCTCTCAGGCCGGGCAATTCTAGAGAAAAAATCTCGTATTCTTGAGCTTGTCAGGACAAATCAGGCTGAAATAGTCAAGAAAAGCCGAAAAAATCCTGATAATTTTTATTTATGCCTAACTGATTTGTTCCTTGCAGAGCAAATTATACAACAGAGGGAAATAGGAGAGTAATGATTTTGTAGGTACTGATTATCTTGATACTCAAATTAGTTGACAGAGATGTTTAAGGATTTTGAGAACCTCATATAAATCCCCCGGATTTCTCATGGCAAATAAACGAGAGGTTCCGTATAAAGGTTTACCGTCCCATAATAATTTAACAAATAAAAACTCGGAACCATTGGTCAACATTCCATAATTAGGACGGTTGGGATGAGGATTGACCATTAAATAAGCTAATAATTGCGGTAAACCTACTTCAACGGAATAAATAACCCGTTTTGATTCAATAATCATTACCCATAATTGTTCTTTTAGAATTAAAGTATCTAACCTTCCTTTAATTATTAAATCTTGCTCTTCTGTAATAATTTCAACGGACTCTTCCGCTTTAATCTGAAAGGGAAATAGATAAAAGTTACCAATAAATAACAATGGATCTAAAACCGTCATCCTCACCGAAGTTTCTAAAAAGGGAGGATAATTTAATAAGTTTAAATAACCTGTTTTGATTTTATCTAACAATTCTTTTTCTTGTTCAGAGATTGCTTCTAGGTCTTGCTGCCATTCCCCAAAAAAATGCTTATCTTCTATAAACTGTAGTTGAAAATGATTAATTAAATTTCTAAGAGTGACTTCTTTTGCTTGTAAAAATTGAACCATATTTACCACCTTAATTAAGACTTACGTTAACTGAATTGATAGCCGCAAACACGCACCCTGCGCCCAAACAATCCCTACGCCCAAAACCCATCCTAACCCTCCAGCAAACCCCGCACCTCCTCAATCCCAATCCTCAAAATATCAGCCACAGCAACGAAAATATCCTCATCAAACCGGGTTCGTAGCGATCGTGAATTGGGATTCTTAGTTATTTTAATAAGATTATTTCAATTTGATCAGGTTAACGGTAAATGAATAATTTGGTTTTCATATTCATTGTCAAAAGAGCCTTTAGCAATTACAATTAATTCTAACAAATTATCACCAACACTTAAATCTTGATTGAGAATAAAAATTCCAGGAACATGACGATTTTGCCTGAAGTGAGCTATTAAATGAACGGGCATAGAGGCACGATTATTTGTCACTAAAATAAAACCCATTACCTCACACCAAATCAAAATTTCTGGATCTAATGTACCTAATTTTGGTGTATCTGGTTCACCAACTACTCGAACAATGATTTCTGGTTCTCGGCGACGCAATTGTTGAGGATACACCGAATTAACATTTTCATCAATTAAATATTTCAGTGTCATTAGCTTTCTGCTTGGCTGTTATTTCAGCTTTCAATTTTCTCAGTCGTTCAACCGAAGGCGGAGGATTTTTTTGCTGTTCTTCTCGCATTTTTCGCCCCCATTCTAGCCAGTCGGTGATGTATTGACTCACTTTTTCTTTTTCATGAAGATAATAAAGAATCGTCGCATATACCTGTTCTAGGGTTAAAGACGGATAAGTATTGGCAATTTCTTCGGGAGTTCTCGCTTGGTAAATAAAATCGTATAAAATGGTTTCAATACCGATGCGGGTTTCTTTTAGTCGGATATCGTTAGGGGCAAGAAAATTAAAATAGTCTTCGAGTTGCATGAGTTATCCTAATTGAAGATTCAAACTTCACTTTGTTTTCTAAGTAACATTGTTATCTTAATTATACTTGATCGTTGCCGAATAGTGCGATCGCATTGGGTTCTTAATTATTGACCTCTCCCCTGAACCCTATCCTACAAGGAAAGGGGAGAGAATTTAGCGAAGAGAGCTTCGACTACAAACTGGGTTTGTTGTCAAGGCTCTCGCCCGAACAAGTTTAACCTGTTTTCTTTAGATAGTGAGGAGCTAAATGGACATAACCCTATTGCCCAAATTGGGTAACTTATCTAGAATAAGTATATGAAGAGAGGAGGAGACGTGATGGAGTATCAGAATTTTTCGCTCATTAAAGAAGATATTCAGGCTGATGCTTGCGGACGGATTAGCCTTGGGACTGAATGTAGCAACCGTCACTATCGAATACTGATGAATGCAAGCGGGGAGCTTCTTTTGGTTCCCATGGTGGCGATTCTGGGGGGAGAACTATGGGCTTTTCAGAATCCTAGGGTCCGCGAGTCGCTCAAACGGGGACTCGCAGAAGCCCGCACAGGAAATTTCGCTGAAGAAACAGTCGATTTAGGCGCTATGCTTAAGTTAGCTGAATCTATTCCTGATGAAGTCGAGGAGTAAATGAGTTTCTCTAGCGACTAAAAACGCTATACTCTTAGTAAATTGTCAGCAGATTATGAATAAATCAGTTGAATTAATTTAAATATCGAGGAAGCTAGAAAGAATATGAAAGTTTTTATTAGTCATGCCTTTACTGAGGCTAAGTTAGCTAAGAGAGTTGCTGATTCTCTCAAAGAAGATGGCTTTCAAGTTTGGGATGCTGCTGAAATGTTACCCGGGGAAAACTGGGCTAATAACATAGGTAAAGCCTTACAAGAATCTGAAGCAATGATAGTCTTATTAACACCAGAATCACTGAAGCCTTTTAATGTTGTTTCTGATATTAGTTATGCAATTGGAGAAGAAAAGTATCAAGGTCGTATCATTCCTGTTATTGTCTCTTCCTCAGATAATTCAAACCTAGAACATATTCCTTGGATTCTCAAAAAATTTCCAATGATTTTCGTCCCTAATCTTGAACAAGACAATCAAGAATTGAAAGAAATTACACAGGCACTTAAAAATACGACAAGCTCCGACGGACTGACTCATGAGATACACCACTTTTAGATTTGGCTTGTCTCATCCCAAGCTATGCTTTGTCTAATTTTAACTATAGGTATGAGATGATTCCCCAAGAAGCTTTTCTTTCCCATTCTAGCAAAAATCGAGAGTTTGTCTCTCATTTGGCCAATGAATTACGCCGTCATGGAGTTCCCGTTTGGTATAGTGAAACTAATATTTTAGGCGCACAGCAATGGCATGATGAAATTGGGAAAGCTTTGAGGCGATGTGATTGGTTTATTATCGTTCTCTCTCCTGATGCGGTCGATTCTATGTGGGTAAAGCGAGAACTAATTTTTACTTTACAGGATCAGCGTTTTGAAGATAAAATTTTGCCAATTCTCTATCAACCTTGTGAATATACAAAACTTTCTTGGGTCTTACCTAGCTTCCAAATTATTAATTTTAATGATAATTTTGAAGAAGGATGCCGAGATTTGCTTCGTGTCTTTGGCTTGGGTTATATCTATATTTAGTAGTAGTTTGTAGCGTAACAAACCAATTTTATGAAGATGGTGCGTTAGGGTTCAATGATAATTTAATCATTAAAACAATATCACCTGTTTTCATGGTTGATAAGTAGTCGTGCAAAATTAATTTCCTAGTGAAGATAGGCAAGAGGCAAGAGGTGGTTAGATATGTGTAATTAATTTTGCTTAGGTACTTATTCTGGTTTCATGGTTTTATTATTGATAATGTTTACTTTCGTTTTTATCCGTAAAAGTCCTCATTTAGAATCTGTTCAGGTGTGAAAGGACAAGCGAGGGGATACTCACTTTCTTGGGGAATACGAATACCAAATTGAGCGCGTTTACCCTGTTTGATGGCGACTTTACGAGCGCTGGAATAGGCTTGTGTGATGGAGATTAAGAGATAAGATTTAAGAGAGGGAGTCTTAAGTAAATCATCTTGAACGCGCTGGCGATGCTCATCTACTGAATTATACCAACTTGCTTTCATTGTCTCAGGAGCATCATGCTGTATCTTTAATTTGAGTAAGTGAATCAACAAGACCATTAAGTTGCTCTCTAAGGCGCGTTTCTCTGACTTACCCAAATCTTTTAACTCCTCAATTAAGTTTTCTATATCCAGTTGTTCAAACTGTCGATTCTGTAATTGATGAATAGTTTGCTCAATCCACAACTGAAGATCTTGTTCGTAAAGTGTTGTGGGATTTTCTTGAATGTCCGATTGTTTTAATAAGTTCATTTGGCTTTCATTAAGTTAACGGTAGATGAATAATTTGGTCTTTATATTTATTATTATACTTGATCTTTACCAGATAGTGTGATCGCATTGGGTTCTTAATTATTGACCTCTCCCCTGGCCTTTCTCCTACAAGGAAAGGGGAGAGAATTTAGCGAAGGGAGCGCAACAACAAACTAGGTTCGTTATTCCCCCCTTATCAAGGGGGGCAGGGGGGATCGAACCTAAAATCCATTTTTAATTTAATTATAACCAGCTACTTACGTTAACTGAATTGATAGCCGCAAACACGCAGCCTACGCCCAAAACCCATTCTAACCCTCCAGCAAACCCCGCACCTCCTCAACCCCAACCCCGAAAACAGAAGCAATACCGACAAGAATCTCCTCATCTTGCGTTTGCTGATAAAGAGCAACAAGACGAGGCAAAGAATAGGTTTGTATGGTGTAATTATCGTTAAATTCTGCCCAAATTTGTAAGGCTTGCAGGTAATAACTTTTGGCTTGGCTCAATTCCCCAACTGCTTTGGCTACCATTCCCAAATTGTGCAGGGTTCCAGCTTGGGAGTAGCGATCCCCATATTCAATGTAGATCTCAATAGCTTGCTGGTAGTAGCTTCGGGCTTGCTCCCATTCCCTCAATGCTTGCGCTAGGTTTCCCAAGTGGTGCAGGGTGCTGGCTTGGGAGTAGCGATCCCCATATTCAATGTAGATCTCAATAGCTTGCTGGTAGTAGCTTTGGGCTTGCTCCCATTCCCTCAATTCTGCCGCTACCATTCCCAAACAGTGCAGGGTGATGGCTTGGGAGTAGCGATCCCCATATTCAATGCAGATCCCAATAGCTTGCTGGTAGTGGCTTCGGGCTTGCTCCCATTCCCTCAATTCTGCCGCTACGGCTCCCAAATTGTGCAGGGTGATGGCTTGGGAGTAGCGATCCCCATATTCAATGCAGATCCCAATAGCTTGCTGGTAGTAGCTTCGGGCTTGCTCCCATTCCCTCAATTGTTGCGCTACCGTTCCCAACTGGTGCAGGGTGGTAGCTTGGGAGAAGCGATCCCCATATTCAATGTAGATCTCAATAGCCTGCTGGAAGTAGAGTCGCGCCTGTTCCCATTCCCTCAATTCTTGCGCTACGATTCCCAAATTGTGCAGGGTGATGGCTTGGAAAGATTGCTTAGATTGACTGTAACTTTCACTAATTGGCTTGAGTAATTCAAGGCTTTTTTGGTAAATCTCTTTCGCTTTCTGATAATTTTTACTTTGTAAATATTTGTTTCCTGCCTCGTCAATTATACCAATGATTTCTATTGCCACCTGCCCTTGTTTGGCTTCAGGGGGATAGTTTTCAAAAGTTTCGAGAACGAACTCTAGGAGCTTTAAATTAGTCTGAGTATCTTGGTTTAAATCCAGATAACTATGCAAGCAATTAATAATAGTCAATACGCTCTCTTGCTGATTGAGGGCGATTTGCAACGCATTAAACAGATTTTCATACTCCCAGCGACAGAACAATATCCCTAACTGCTTCTCCTGCGGATTTTTGGAATCTAGTAAGGTATCATAATAACCTGCCAAGTCTCGGTAATGATTCTTAAAACCCTCCCAAATTGCTGCTTGTGTCTCTGGTGCTAATTCCTTTAACTTCGTCTTCAGGAAGTAGGGAAAAATGGGCTGGATAGTCAATAAATACGGCAATTCTTCACTCATCGGCGAAAGCAAACCCCAATGAATCGCTTCTTCTATCGCTGCATCAAATTGATCAAACTGATAGCCTTGTAAAGGTTCTAATTGCTGTAGTTTTTGGCTATAAATAGGAATAACACCCCTGTGAATAAACCCACTAAAAGGTGCTAAACAGAGTAACAACTTCTGCGCCTCCTCCGACAAATTACTGTGGGAATATTCCACACACTTGATGATATTATTAGTCTTATCCTCATCCCCCACATCAGCTAATTCCGCCAACTGTAACCCTTGCCAAATCTCCTCCGGTGACTGTCGCTTCAGATTCGCTAATACCACTTCCATCGCCAACGGATATCCCGCCAACAACTTCATCAAACGTTTAAAATAATCATCCTTTTTAATCGCATTTTTCCGACTCTTCGCCTGACGTTCTAAGATTCTCTCCGCTAATTCAGTTCTCGACTCTTGGTCTAATCCTTGTAACTGATAGATATTCTCCTTAAAAGTCCTGCGTTGCAGCCAAGTTTCCTCACTGCGAGAACCCAAAATCACCTTCGTTTTTCCCCCGACCAAATTCTTGAGAAATTCGGCGATTGCTTCCCTTTCATTCTCCGGTAAAGTATTCTGAATTGCTAACGGTTGTCCCGTCACCGACTCCAGATTATCTAAAATGAGAATATACGCCTCACTGCGGAGTTTTTGCTCTAGTTTCTTTACCCGCGCTTTCAGGTTCATCGCTTGGAAACTCGCCTGTTCAAAGCGATTATAAATTCCCTGACCAATTTCATGGACAATCTGTTCTAACGTCCAAGCTTTTCTATCATAACCAAAATAGAAAATATGGGTCGCCCAGTTGGTTTTCTGCCACCATTCTCGTAGATAATTGAGTAAAGTAGTTTTTCCTGTCCCTCCCATTCCTTTGAGTAAAAGGATATTATGTTTCAGCAGCGCCTTTTCCATCTTGAGAATTTCTAAATCCCTTCCCACAAAGCCGTATTCTGGTAAAGGAAAGACATATTGATTGCCGATATGTTCCCAGTATTTTTCCTCCTCTTCTGGAGTAAATGGACGCAAATTGAGATTAATTTTACCGCGACAATAAATCACCGGTAATAACCAATCTTCTAAATCTATTCTCGTGTTATAATAGGCGCGGCGTTGCTTATTATTGAATAACTCTAACCGTCCCTTTCGCATCGCTTCCGTTAGGTCTTTTCCGTTCAATAATTGCTGATAAATTGGTTTCATCATCAACTTAGCTGCAGAAACCGTCACCGAATATCCCATCGCCACCACAGCTTGCATTCCCGCAGTCATCAAACGACTCCCTAAACTGGTTTCCCGATAGTCTTCTGATTCCTGGGAAATTTGCTTTGCTGACTGACAAGCATTGAGAATACAAATAGGGATATTTTTCCCAGTGAGTAAATTCGCTAATTCCGTCGCTTCTACCGGAGTCGCTTGACCTTTTTCTTCTCCTTCCAGAAACAGAAAAGCTTTTACTCCCTCATATTCTGCTAAATCCTCCAGTCCCCATCCCCTTTGATAGCGCCAAGAATCCCCGTGAACCTGTCTTTGGTACTGTTCATATTCCATTAATCCGCCATGAACATCGAAATGAATAACATGATAGTATCCTTCTCCCTTCTCATCCAGATGTCTGGTTAGTGATTCATAAGTTCCGGGACGCAATATATCAATTTTTACCGGTATTTCACTACTATTTACCAGTTCTACCAAAGGACGGGAAATCGTGCGATAGTTAACATCAGATTCCTCATTAGGACGCGCAATCACCACCAGAAGATTGATAGTAGGATAAGTGGCCATTTGCACCGGGACAACTGTAGCCCCTCGACGCTGGCGGGAGATGATACAATCTATAGAAAAAGGACGCGGTAAATCAGGATCTTTCAGCGCTTCCCAATGTAAAGCTTGAAATTCTGGCGACTGACTTTCGATGATAATTTGCAGTTGACTTAACTGCTTTCGCAAGTCTCGATATTCCCCATAAGCATTTAAATTACTCTGGAAAACCTGTTTAAATAGGTTTTCGCCATAGTTTTGGACGCTGTTGGCGGCTTTTTGCGCCTTATCCGTGTCTAGCGTCGGAAATACTAACCATTCCTCAAAGTACCATTCTAGTTGTTTTTCTTCTTGGTTAGTAAAGGGGTCAGTAACCGTAATTGGGTAGCTGTTACCGCTATCAAAATTGAGAGTAGCAGTAAAGCCACCATCGTTAATTCCTTCTTCGCGGATGGTGAGGACTGGCATAGAGATAAGTTGAGAATTGTTCTATTACAACTCTTCAGCAGTTTAACGGTATTATACTGGAAAGAACCTATTGCTTTGAGCCTATGGATGTTCGAGCGGCAGTTGCCCTAGAAGCAGGAAAACCCCTAACTATTGAAACGGTACAATTAGCACCACCGCAAGCGGGGGAAGTGTTAGTAGAAATCAAAGCCACGGGAGTTTGTCACACCGATGCCTATACTCTCTCTGGGGCCGATCCTGAAGGCTTATTTCCCTCAATTTTAGGCCATGAGGGGGCAGGAATCGTGGTAGAAGTGGGAAAAGGTGTCACTAGCCTAAAAGTGGGGGATCATGTTATTCCCCTATACATTCCCGAATGTCGTCAGTGCGAATACTGTCTCAGCTTTAAAACCAATCTCTGTCAAGCGATTCGTCTTACCCAAGGTCGGGGAGTAATGCCGGATGGAACCAGTCGTTTTTCCCTCGATGGTCAGCCTCTTTATCACTACATGGGAACCTCGACTTTTGCTAACTATACCGTACTGCCGGAGATTTCCCTAGCCAAGATTCGCCCGGATGCTCCCTTTGAAAAAGTCTGTTATATCGGCTGCGGAGTCACTACAGGTATCGGTGCGGTGATTAATACCGCTAAAGTGGAACCGGGGGCAAAAGTGGTGGTTTTTGGTCTGGGAGGTATCGGTTTAAATGTTATTCAAGGGGCCCGCTTAGTGGGGGCCGATATGATTGTCGGGGTCGATATCAATCCCCAGAAACAAGCTTTAGCGACCAAATTCGGGATGACTCATTTTGTTAATCCCCAAGAAATCGAGGGGGATTTAGTGGCCTATCTGGTGGATTTAACTAAAGGTGGGGCCGATTATAGTTTTGAGTGTATCGGCAATGTCCAGATTATGCGTCAAGCTTTGGAATGTTGCCATAAGGGTTGGGGTGTTGCCACTATTATCGGTGTAGCCGGGGCCGGCCAAGAAATTAGTACCCGTCCTTTTCAATTAGTCACCGGACGGGTCTGGAAAGGTACGGCTTTTGGTGGAGCGAGAGGTCGTACAGATGTACCAAAAATAGTCGATTGGTACATGGACGGCAAGATTAACATCGATGATTTAATCACCCATGTTCTACCCCTGGCAAGAATTAACGAGGCCTTTGACCTGATGCGCCAAGGGGATTCTATCCGCAGTGTGATTACATTTTGAACAGGGATAATGTTAGATATAGTTAAGAAACACTTGACAAACTCTTAACTATATGTCTGCGCCAGTTTCCAGGCTCTCTTTAACTTACTATAGAAGCGATCAATCTTTGTGTCCTCTGTGTCTGGAGTGGTTCCTTCCACTCCCAGTATTTACTCCGATTTTGTTAAGATATATTGCGGATACCCTGAACTTTAGTAAACAGAGGAGCTAAATCACCTAGTATTGCGTCCTTTTCAGTAAGCAGTAAACAGTGAAAAGACAGTGGCAAACTACTATTTAATACTGCTCACTTAATACATACTACTCACTTAGAACTCAAATCTGATAACTGATAACTGATGACTGATAACTGATAACTGCCCTAATAACTTTTAAATTTTTAACTTTAAGCAAATGCGTAATAGCGGACTCCTATCAAAAACCAAAGTCAAACTGAAACCGAAAAAACCGCTCACCTCGCCGACGCGGCCAGCGCCGAATAAATTACAGAATAAAATCAAAGATAAGGAGCGTCTAGTCGGTCGTCAGCGTCAGTCATGGCTAATTATGGGATTAATTAGCATTGTCCTGCTAGGAGGAGTCGGCTCACGATTGGCATATTTACAACTGCAGCAAGGACAAATTAACCGAGAAAGGGCAGAAAATAACCGGATTCGCATTATTCCCAAACCCCCAGTCCGGGGCAACTTATTCGATCGCAATGGCAAAGTTTTGGCTACGGCCCGCTTAACCCATGCGGCCTATATTTGGCCCAAATCCCAGCGTAATCCCGCCCAAAAACTCAATCTTGACCGTTTAGCCAGTATTTTAGGCATTCCCAGAAGCGACCTAGAAAAACGCATTAACGAAGCGGACGAAAACCCCTCCACCCTGATCCGCATCGCTAGGGGTTTAACTCCAGGCCAAATTATCGCCCTAGAGGAATACAAAGACGAATTAACCGGCATTGAAGTGGACGTGGAATCAGTGCGCTACTACCCCAATGGTAAAATTGGGGCGCATATTCTCGGTTATACGGGGGAACTAACCCCGGAGGAATATAAAGCCAAAAGACCCCAGGGCTACCGGTTGGGAGATGTCGTCGGTAAAATGGGTGTGGAAGCCGCCTACGAGTCAAAATTGCGGGGAGAATGGGGAGGAATGCAGTTAGAGGTCAACGGATCGGGACAAGTAATCCAAATTCTCGGCCAAAAAATTGCTAAACCGGGGCAAGATGTCACCCTGACACTAGATTTAAAACTCCAAAAAGCCGCCGAGGCCGCTTTAGGAAAACGCAAAGGTGCGATCGTGGCAATCGATCCCCGGGATGGTTCCGTGCGGGCCATGGTCAGTTATCCTAGTTTTGATCCCAATGTTTTCTCGGCCCCAATTACCACCGCCACTTGGAAAAAACTGCAAGCGGAGGGCAACCCGTTTGTTAACCGCGCTCTCCAAGGATTCCCCCCCGCTTCCACCTTTAAAGTCGTCACTGCCACTGCTGGCATGGAATCGGGGAAATTTCCGCCAAATACGGTCTTAAATACCTTTGCCGCCCTTTATGTGGGGGGGACAGCTTTTGGAGAATGGAATCACGCCGGTTTTGGTCCGATCGGTTTTGTCCGGGCTATGGCCATGAGTAGTAACACTTTTCACGGTCAAATTGGTCGCGGGGTGGGGGGACCGACTTTAATTGCCACGGCTCGGCGCTACGGTTTCGGTCAGAAAACCGGGATAGAATTAGCGGAAGAAACTCCGGGGTTAATTGCCGATCGCGATTGGAAACTGCGTAATTTTAAAAACTGGGATTGGTCTGTAGGGGATACGATTAATATGTCGATCGGTCAAGGATTTACCCTAGCGACTCCCCTACAGGTAGCTGTGATGTTTGCTGTCCCCGCTAACGGTGGTTTTTTGGTGAAACCGCACCTTTTACAGGATGCCCGCGATGTTAAGGAATGGCGAAAATCTTTGAACATGAAACCTAGCACCCTAGACACCCTGAGAAAGTCCCTGAGAGCCGTGGTAGCGGAAGGAACGGGGCGGGCCCTATCGGACCCCGCTTTACCGCCTGTAGCGGGCAAAAGCGGCACGGCAGAAGCACCTCCCGGAAAGTCCCACGCTTGGTTTGGAGCTTTCGCACCCTTCGACAAGCCCGAAATTGTCGTGGTCGCCTTTGCGGAACATTCTGGCGGTGGTGGTGGTAAAGTGGCCGCACCTATGGTACGTCAGGTAATGGAGGCTTATTTTAATGTCAAGCCGAAAGAAGAAAAACCCCGGCCGAAGCCTTAGAGACTTGTGGCGGTAAGTGGCACACAGCGCACGGTAATTCCCGTGGCCGTGGCGATTTTTTGCGCCCAAATTGCCAATATTTCAGCGTTTACGGGTTTGAGAATTTGCATTCCGTCGGCAGCGGTGAGGGGATTATTACCGCGGGTTTCTAATTGTCTTTGTCTGGCCCGGGGACGGGTCGGGGTGTTAAGTTGAATTTCATCCGGTTGTAGCTGTTGCATCAAATCGATGTATCGGTCTTGATCTTGGGGCGACCAAGAGGCCAGTAGCATGGTTTGAATTGCTAGTTTTCCCGACCATTCTTGGCGAAATTGTCTTAATCCCCACCAAAGCTCCTGCCAATCCAGACCGGAGACCGGACGGTTAACCCGTCGCCATTGGGCCTCGGAAACAGCATCGATTTTAGCGGCGACGATATCAGCTTTGCTCAAGTCTTGACGCACTCGGTCATCTCCCAAGAGGGTACTATTGGTTAAGACCGCCACCGGCCGCCTGGTTATTTCCTTGACGGTGGCCAGTATTTCCCCTAAATTGAGGGCGAGGGTGGGTTCCCCGCTACCACTGAGAGTGACTATATCCACGTCCCAAGGAGCAAAAGCGCTTAAATCCCTGCTAATTTGTTCACTGGTGATAAAAATTCTTCGCTGCTCGGTTTTTTGCTCAATTTCTCCTAACTGACAGTAGGCACAGTTAAAGGAACAGGTGGAAACTAAACCGATCGGATCGATGCCCAGGGAACTGCCGAAACGCCAAGAGGCAACCGGGCCATATACGGAGCAGAAATAATCCTGGGGAGCAGTCATCGAACCTACCCAAAAAATACGGAGAGGGAGGGATTCGAACCCTCGGTACGGTCTTACGATTCGTACAACAGATTAGCAATCTGCCGCATTCGACCACTCTGCCACCTCTCCAAGATGACATTATTTTAGTCTAACATGAAAGGCCAATTTTTGGCAAGTAATTTTTGGGCAGTTAATCGCCTAAACGACCATCCTCCATATTGACAATGCGATCGGCGATGTCGAGAATCCGGTTATCGTGGGTGACAAGTAAAATCGTGCAACCTTGTTCTTTTGCCAATTTCTGCATGATTTCCACCACATCCCGCCCGGATTGTTTATCTAAGGCCGCGGTCGGTTCATCGGCGAGGACTAATTTGGGATGACTGACGAGGGCGCGAGCGATCGCAACCCGTTGTTTTTGTCCCCCTGATAGATCATGGGGATAATAATCAACGCGGTTGCCTAAACCCACTGACTCCAGAATTGCCGCCGCTTTTTGATCGAGATCTTGTTCTAAAAACTCCTCGTGCAGTTCCAAAGACATCCTTACGTTTTGTTTCGCTGTGAGGAATTTTAGTAAATTATGTGCTTGAAAAATATAGCCAATTTGTCGGCGAATTTTCAGCATTTTGCCCTTACCAATTCCTAACATTTCTTGGCCGAGAATTTTTAAACTGCCCGCTTGTGCCGATCGCAAACCTCCCAGTAAACTCAATAAAGTAGTTTTCCCCGATCCCGAAGGACCGGTCATAATCACTACTTCCCCCGCTTTAATTTCCAGATCGATATCGTATAAAACCTGTTTTTTTAATTCCCCCGTGCCAAAATAGTGATTTAAGCCTTTAATGGCAATTACGGGTTCATTAGGGCTAAAATCCTCTAATTCTCGCTCTTTTTGAAAAATCAGCATTATTTCACCCTTGATAGTTTAAAAAATATCGGCTGGATCTGCTGTCCTTAATTTGCCCATAGCGACAATTCCAGAGGCAATACACATGATAACTGTTAGGATTAAAACTTCGATCGCCCTAGCGGTAGTCATCACTATGGGTAAAAGTGTAGCGGAGGAAGCGAGATGATAAACACCGAGAGAAACGATAAACCCGGGTATATACCCCAAAACGGCTAGTAATAAAGCCTCTTGCATCAAAACCCCGACTAAATACCAATCACCGTAACCCATAGCTTTTAGGGTAGCGTATTCGGGTAAGTGATCGGTGACATCGGAATAGAGAATCTGATAGACAATAACGATACCGACGATAAAACCGACTACTGCACCTAAACCAAAGATAAAACCAATCGCTGTACCATTTGCCCAATAGGTTTTTTCCTTTTCAGCAAATTCTTTTAAAGTAAGGACTATTACTTCATTTTTAGGGAAAAGTGCCTGTAAATTGACCTTAACTGCTTCGATATTTGCCCCCGGTTGCAGTTTCACCAGTCCTATATCGATTTCGTGGGGTTGACGTTCGGGAAAGAGCCTTAAAAAGGTAGAATCACTGCTAATGACGTTACTATCGGCAGCAAAGGAGGCACCAAGGGTAAAAATTCCCGCTACCTGTACCTCTTTTTTATTTAACTGAACTGTCAAATCGGGGTTTTTCTGGAGTAAATCGGCAATTGGTCCGAATTCTGGCCTTCCTGCTTGATCGTACAAGACGCGATTTAACATCTTTAGATCACTGGATTTTTGATTAACTTCCGGGAGGGTAAAAACCCGTTGACTGGGATCAAAACCAAAGACTAAAGTAGTTCTTTCTAGGGCAGTTTCGGGATTGCGCCACTGGGCCGAAGCAATATAAACTGAGGCTATAGATTGAATACCCTCGACTCTTTTAGCTTGGTACAAGCGATCGCGCGAGAAACTTTTCACAGCAAAGAGGGTATTGAATTGGGGATTAATCAGGACTAAATCCGCATTGAGGACATAATGGGGTTTAACGGAAGCATCAAATAAGGCATCCCGAAACCCCAACTGCGTGAAAATTAGGAAGTCGGCAAAAGCAATCCCGGCAATAGCTACGATCAAACGGGTTTTCTCTCGCGTCACCTGTAACCAAGATAGGGGCGTTTTTTTGAATAGATGGGTTAGTTTCATGGAAAACCTACTCATTGATAGTTACAGTTACTTGGGAATTGGTTAAACCTGCCACTTTTTCACTGTTTTCGCGATCTAAGGCAATGCGGACAGAGATCACTTTGCGATCAAAGTTTTCTGGCTCTTCGTTACTTGTTATGGTTCGATAGGGGGGCATAAATCGACTAAATCCTTATATGGCAAGAGACTTAATTGATTAGCTCGTTCTAGATTGAAAACAATTGGCAAAAATCGAAGCAATGTCTTTCTATATAAGGGTTTCACCCCTTATAACTCCCGTCCATTGCATAACACAAACCGAAGAACCAGTTTTCTCCCGGTTGATTGCTGAAGATATTTTGTTGGTCAACTTTTAAAGCAATTAAGCGCACTTTTCCCCTAACTTCGCCCTTAAACGCCGATCCGGTAATCGTGGCAGTTTGTCCAGAGCGAATTTTCCCGATATCGCTTTGATAGATTTCGGCAATTACTTCCATGCGCTCGGTTTCAGCAAGGTCAACAATTCCTTGATCGCTGATTTGTTCCCCGATACGGGTATTGACTTTAATCACTTTGCCGGTAATTGGCGATCGAATATAAGCCTGATTTAACTCGGTTTGGGCTTTTTTAACGGCAACTAGGGCAGCATTTACCTCCGCTTCGGCTGCCCGCACATCAACTCCCCGCACTTCCGAGACTTGATTTAAAGTGGATTTGGCCTCTTTGATCTGCTGTTGACCGGTGGATTCAATCCGGGCTAGGGTAGTCTTGGCTTCTTCTATCTGTTGTTTACCGGTGCTTTCAATTCTCTCTAGGGTAACTTTTGCTTCTGTTAGTTGTTGATTACTGGTTTCTAAATTCAGTCTTTTACTATCAAAACTAGAGGCGGAAATTGCCCCTTCTTGATAGAGTTTTTCGTAGCGATCGAATTCAGCTTTGGCATTGCGATATTCTGCTTCTAATTTAGCAATTGTCGCTTTTTGGGCAGCCCTATCCCCTTCTAATTGCGCTGTTAATCTTTGGATGGTTGTCCGTTGGGTTGCTTGATCCCCTAACCATTGTGCTTCGATTTTTCGCACGTTAGCGGCATTAGCATCGATTTCGCCGACTTTTGCGCCAGCTTTCACCTGTTCTAGTTTGGCTGTGGCTACTTTCACCTGTTCTTGTGCCTGTCGCAGGTTATCCTCTAATCTTTCCCGACTTTCGAGAATGGCGATTATTTGTCCGGTTTTGACGCTATCTCCTTCATCGACTAATAATTGCTTGACTCGATCGGAATCAAGCAACATCGGGGCAGATATGCTGATAATTTCTGTCCTCGGTTCAATTCTGCCTAAAGCGGTGATTTTTTGCGGTGTGGGCGACGCAATGACAGGAGTTTTGGTTTCGGGTTTGGGGGCGACTTGGGAAAGACTATAAAAGGTGGTTATTCCTAATAATCCTGTGCCTAATACTATTAACCCGATCATTAACTTTTGATTTGGTTTCACAAAAGTTTTACCTTTCATAATTTTTTAGTTAATAAGTGATTGTTGGGGGTTAACAGTTTTTCTGCAAATAAGTAGTAAGAATTTTACCTAATAATTCCATTTGTTCATCGATCGCAATTTATGCGATCACCATCTAAAGGTAAGGGAGCATCTAGACGGATAACCTCACTTTCAGACTCTAATCTTGCCAACGCAGCTACTTTTATAATACTGGGTGTTGTTGCTTTTGGTTGAGAAATAGGTGAACTTACCCCATCTCCAGGGCAAAACCTGGTAAACTACCCCCACACTGGTAATAGTTGTAGCAGTAATAGCAATGGCTAAAATCCAGCGTAAAGGATGAGAATGCTTGGATAATGAATTAGGTTTCATCGCTATTTCTTGAGAGTTGTTTTTGTTTTATATAAGCGGCAATCATGTTTTTATAGTATGACGCGATGTGCAACTAAAAACGACAGAATCAGGGTTGCAGAGGATACTTGATCTCTGCTGATTTCTGAGAGCCTTGTAAATCAAGACTAAAAATATAGTTGCACACGGGGTTAGTATGGACAAAAGACAATCTGTATCCTTTTTCAGTAAGAACTACCGATAGAGAAAAACCCTCCTAGCCATAAAATCAAATAACCAATTTGGCAACAACCAGTTTATCAAAGCCAGAGCTTTAGCATCAAGACCGATCCGATAGCGAATTTTGGGGTTCCTGCTAGTTAACGCGTGCAGAATGGAGGGTACAACTTGTTCTGGTGATGTGGCAATTTTGTAAAATAAATTGGTTTCCGATCTCGACTTTTTTAAAGCTTCCGACCAAGATGGATAGTATAACTGAAGAGTTTCCATCGATACATATTTCGGTAACTCTTCAAAAGCCTCTTGGGTTTTTTGCCACAAAGGGGTGGCGATCGCTCCTGGTTCGATGATCGATACTTTGATTCCCCAAGGGGCTAATTCCATACGAAAAGCATCCGACATCGCCTCGACAGCATATTTTGCGGCGCACCCTGTGCCAACACTCGGAAATACGATTAGTCCATTGATAGAACTAAAATTCACGATCCGTCCTCGCGACTGCCGCAGAAGTGGTAAAAAAGCTTTGATAACTGACAAATAGCCTAAATAGCTCACCTCCATTTCTTGACGGGCGAACTCGATGGGCAGGAGTTCTAAAGGCCCGTGAAACTCGTGACAGGCATTGTTAATAATGCCCAACAATTTCAGATTTTTTTTGCTTAATACTTCTGCCACCTGAGTAGCGGCCGAGATAATGCTATCTTCTTTCGTAACATCAAGCAGGATCGGGGTTGTATTCCCCCCCGTTTCTTGTTGCAGTGATCGGGCTTGATCTAAATTTCTTAGTCCGGTAAAAACCCAAAACCCTTTTTCTGCAAGAATTTTTGCACAGACCCTACCAACTCCCGACGAACTGGCGGAAATAAACACCGCCCCTTTGATTTGAGATCTCGAATTCTCAAATGAAGAAAGAGAAGTCATCTTAATTGTTTCACTCCCATAGCAAGAAAAAATACACCAAAAGCGATTAAAGATAAACTAATAGTGATATTCAGAATGAGGTAAAGCAACTTAAAATGTCTAGATAGCCATGTTTCTAAAGGCTTTTTATGCCAGATTCCAGCCAAATTTAAAAGAACAATAGGCAAGGTATAAATCGTAGCATAAAGACCTAAGTAAAATGGTAAAAACACGAAAGGAGTTGCTAGTTTTCTGATTTCAATAATAGCCAGAATCATTAGGAACGCTCCCGGTGTCTCCGCGAGGGTTGTCGCGCTACCAAAAGCTAAGAATTTGAGTCGATTTGCGTAATCTAAGGGGGGGAGAGAGTCCCACCTCCTTAGATTCGGAATTTCCTTTCTATGACACCAGCGATATAATCCATAAGCACTGACCACCACTCCAACAAGAATTAACAGCCAGCCCCAGTTAACAGAAGATAGGTGTTGTCTCGATATTATCTCTTGCAGTTCACTTAATCCGAAGTAAAAAACGAATGATTGAACCAAAGTAGTCAAGAAAATACCATAGACGTAAGCCCAAACTCCCCGAGTCCCCCGATACAAAAATATCAGGATAGCGATGGCAATAGGGGTGGGATTGATGCTATCAATAAAAGCCAGCCACAAAATGGTCAAGGTAAGCATTGGATTAAGACTAGAAATAGGATTGTAGCGTCCCTCGACGACGGATATCCAAGGTAGCGCAGTGGAAAGAGCCACCGAAAGGCGCGTAATTCATGAAAGGGCAGGGAATTGGCTCAAATCCATGATCTTTGAGAAATCGAATCATCGTTTCTTGATGTTTTTCAATGATTACCCTTTTCTCATCAAGCATTAATACATTCATGCTAATCCATAAACTACACATACTAGCATTGGCATTGAAAAAACCTCCTGTGATAATATCGGGTTTAGGAGCAATGAGAATATCCCAAGATTTAAAAATGTCTGGGATTTTAGCCACATCAATATAATCTGGGTTCACTAATAACTTTCCAGGAGCCAGAGGCATGAAACTAGAATCAATGTGCATTGGTTGTCGGCATTTACTTTCGACTCTATGAATATTAAATTTATCCCCAACATGGCGTTCTAGCCATTGAATTCCCATCTCATTTGTCACGTTACTTCTCGTAACAAAAATGTCCTTACCACAGCGAATAAAATCCGCCGCATCAAAGACAGGTTCGCATTCCGTGATTACGTAGCGAATCGGTTCCCCTTCTTGAGGTATCTGATAGTTGCGATCATAGAGTCGATCGGTTAACTTGGGTTTAGGTGCGGCAGTCCATCGTGCACCTTTTTGAAAATATTCAATTAATAATGTTTGGTAAGCGTGGAGTTCAAAATATCGAGAACGCCATGCCATCGGGGTTTCAATAATTTCGTCTCCCAATACTAACAAACCATCTCGCGGACAGGCAGTACATAACCCTTTTGATTTCCAATCGGGAGTTTTGTAGGTCACGCTAAAATCCATAACATCGGGACGACGGACGGTAACTCCTTCAGATTCTAAAATATGGATGAAATGTTCTAAATCCTTACTCGCTTCTTCTATTAAAAATTTTGGATAACGTCGGCTACCAAACCACATCAATATTTTTGATAAACTTTGAGGAATTGTGGCGTGAACACTAAGATGATTCGGGGGAAACACCGCATTATCTAAACTTCCAACGATTACCTCTTCTAAAGGATCCCATTCATTATAAGAGTTGACAGTGGCGTTAAGAGTTGAGCATTTTTCTGCTTGTAAAGTATTGGCAATCATCATTTTTCTCCTTTTGGTTTTGTGAATCGGGTAAGTTACCCATTTTTTCTAGTTTTGTGATGGGAACTTAATTGACAGAAGTTGGATATTGTCGGCTTTAAAATTGATAGTGCTCTCGGGTTTTTTTGAGAGCTTCAACAAAAAGATTAATATCCTCATCAGTATGCTTATTGTTGATCATCAAGCGAATTAAAGCCTTGCCACGCTCAACAGCAGGATAACGGAATATAGGGATACAATACCCCATGTCCAGTAAGTCTCGTCGTACCTGTTCAGCTACTTCATCTTGACCAATAATAATTGAGGTAATGTAAGAAGGTACATCATTGAGGTGAAAACCTAAATTAATTAGAGTTTCTCGCAATTGTAAACAGCGTTTTAGATAGTCATCCATAATTTTGGGATTTTTCTCCAAGTGCTGTATAATTTCCAGATTCGTAGCAGCCGTTGGTGGTTGCATAGTTGCTGTAAACAAGGAAGTACCAGAGAGAATCTCAAAAGATTTGACAAATTCTTTCGGTCCACTGATTGCTCCCCCTTCAATACCGACAGCTTTGGAGAAAGAAACCATGATAAAAGTAGCTCTGCGTAAAGCTTTGTACTCCTGATAGAAAGGTCGATTAGGAGTGCCATAAATCATAAATCCGTTAGCATCATCAACGTAAGATAAAGCTCCATAACGCTCACAAATTTCGATTAATTCACCAACAGGAGCTACACTGCCATCAGAAGAATATACTGTTTCAAAGACGACAATAACCCTCGATGATTTAATCTTCTTTAACACTTGCTCAAGAGAAGAAGGATCATTATGCTTAAAGGCAAATACTTGAGAACCCAACTTTCGGTTAGCCAGCGGATTCCATAAACTCCAGTGACAATCTCGATCTAAAACAAAAACAACATCCTGATTATCTATTGTGACAGTTGCATCAAAGCCAAAAGAACTGGTCATAGCATTAATAAAACCAATATTAGCTAAAGCTCCTGTCCCAAAGGTTAAAGTATAATCTTTTTGCCAAATTTCGTTCATCTTTTGTTCCAGTAAAAGATGGGGACGGGAAACTCCTTGAGTAAGACGAGATCCTCCCGTAGCTAAACCATATTGGCGGGTATTTTTACAGAAAATCTCAACGAATTGCTCTTCTTGTTGTAGTCCGAGAAAATTAATCCCTGATAAATTAATCATTTCCCGACCATCACGTTTAATGCGAGAGCCACTCATCCCGTCCATAACCGGAATACCATCACCAAGAAGAAATCCAGCTGCCTCAGCGTCATCGAGAAATTTTTCATTACCCCATTGGCTAGGATTTTTCGACGGAGACATATAGTCAGATTTTTCTGAAAGTAGTTGTTTCAAAAGATGGCGCTTTTGAGCAGATGAAAGCGAATTTAGAGTCTCAATATTGGTAGTCATGATTCAATTGTCTCCTATCTATTTAGATAATATGGAACTGAGTAAAGCATCCACTTCTTCATCATTCATTTGGTCTATTTGTTCCGTAAACTTCCAGCGATTCTCTGATATTTTGTTAGTCAAAATTGCTGTTAAACTATTAACACTAACACCTTCAATAAAATTATCTATAGGGATTTCAACTCCCCAGTTAGTGTTAAACAGATTATTTAATTCAGCAGCTACCAAGGAATCAAATCCGATATTTTGTCGAACGTCTATGTTTTCATCAGCCGTTTCCTTTAGTTCTGCAAATTTAGCAATTAACCACTGTTCAATCTCTTCATAAATAGCCTTGTACTCAGATGATTCTGATAAGTGCGAAAAAGTTTTTAATTTTTCTAACAAATGATTAACATCTGATTCTAGTTTTATGAAGTCCTTTTTTTGAGATGGAATTTTACTCCAATCGCCAATCACATCAAGAGTTCCCGCTAGGAAAGCAGTCCGACAAGCTATTCGTTGAATTTTACCACTAGAGGTTTTAGGAATACTTGCTGTCTTAAGAAGTGCGACGGCATAAACATCTAGCTGATGTTCTTCGGCAACAGAGCGAATAATTTGCTCAATTACCTCTGGTGAGTCTAATTTACGCAGATAACTCCGCTCTACCTCTTGGACAACCACTAGCCTTTCTTGGCCAGCAATTTCCACTGAAAATACTGCTCCACACCCTTGCCGCAATCCCAGGTGACTTTTTTCGACGGTGGATTCAATATCTTGAGGATAATGATTACGTCCTTGAACAATAATTAAGTCCTTGAGTCTGCCTGTGATAAATAACTCACCAGCCAGTAAAAATCCTAAATCTCCTGTCCGCAGAAATGGACCGACCTGGGTATCAGCTAAATAAGCTTTGAAAGTTTCTTCTGTCTGTTCGGGTCGATTCCAATAACCCTGAGCTACACTATCACTAGATACCCAAATTTCTCCTATTTCTCCATCTCGACATTCAGTTAACGATTCAGGATTCACAATCACAATTTTTTCTGATAACCAAGCGTGACCACAACCGACCAATAACTGAGCATTCGGGTGTTGACAGTTAATAGTAACGGCACTATTTTCTAAAAGAGCTAATTTATCAACTGCTTCAATCACAGGAGATTGGCTTTTAATTCCCCCCGATACAAATAGAGTAGTTTCAGCCATCCCATAACAAGGGTAAAATGCCTCTCTCTTAAAACCACTATCAGCAAAAGTATTAGCAAATTTTTCTAATGTAATTGCTCGCACAGGTTCGGCTCCATTAAAAGCCACATCCCAACAACTTAAATCCAGATTTTCTCGCTCTTGAGGTTTAATTTTAGAGGCACATAATTCATAAGCAAAATTAGGTCCACCACTACTGGTAGCTTTGTAGCGAGAAATAGCTTGTAACCATCGGAGCGGTTTTTGGATAAATGCTTCTGGAGGCATAATCACAGAAGGAAATCCGACGTATATGGGTTGTAATACGTGACCAATTAGTCCCATATCATGGAATAGTGGCAACCATCCTACACCAATAGTTTTGCTTGTGTGTCCAAAGGCAGAAGCAATCAGTCTTTCATTATGAAGTAAATTTTTATGACTAACCATAACTCCTTTAGGCATACCTGTTGAACCGGAAGTATATTGTAGGAAAGCTATGTCCTCTAAAGAAAGATTGGTTCTTCGTTACTTGGTATGGTTTGATCGGGTGGCATAAATCGACTAAATCCTTATCTGGCAAGAGACTTAATTGATTAGCTCGTTCTAGATCGAAAACAATTGGCAAAAATCGAAGCAATGTCTTTATATATAAGGGTTTCATCCCTTATAACCCCCCTCCATTGCATAACAAAAACCGAAGAACCGAAAGATTCAGTTTTTGCCAGTTTTCTGCTTGCTCATCCGAGATGTTATTAGTAGCTAAGCAAGGTACTGTTACTAACTCAGGATCACTCGAAAATTTTTCCTCAATAGTCCTTAATAAGGATGTAGTAGTTAAGGCCAGTTTGGCCTGAGCATCTTTAGTGATTGCTTGTAGTCGAGAGAGCTTTTGATTACGTCGGGGGGGATAAACAGGAACAGCAATAACACCAGCATATAAACAGGCAAAGAAAGCAATGATAAATTCTTCCCCTGATGGATAGAGCAATAAAGCTCTTTCTCCCGGAGACATTTGTAACTGAAGTTGAGCCGCCAAAGCTTTTGCTTTTTGATCTAATTGCTGATAAGTCAGTCTGGCGGTTTCTGTTTCTCCATTAGCCAAAAAGATATAAGCTGTTTGCTCGGCTTGCTGCAATGCTCTATGGTTCAAAATATCTACAAAAGTAGAAATGTCCTGAAAAATTTCGCCTTGAGATTTTGACTCTACAGATAAACAAAGCATTTTTTCCTCTACAACTGATTTCTGAAGTTCTTTTAACTTAAAACTAATTATCGGCGAATTATTTTGGAACTACAACCTAAGTTTAGGAAGTTAAGAAAGAAGTTAAGGATAACGTAACCTAAGTTTAGGAAGTTAAGAAAGAAGTTAAGGATAACGTAACCGTTCAGGAGAGGTGTCAAGCCGCCAGTGGCATTGACTCTGTGGAAGGACTCTCAAGGAGAAGCGCTGCCTTTCCTAGAAGCGCGAATCGCTTCGGTCATAAGTACCTAAGCAAAATTAATTACACATCTAAGCCATCAGCCGTCAGCTTTTTAAGTGATCAGTAAACAGTGATATAGCGTTTCCTGTTCGCAAGAGGTACATTATCGATGTTGAAAAGCTTAATCAGGAAAGGTTTAGCTGTCACATACAGGTGTGAGAACCGCTACAATTACTATAGATGAAGATCGGTCGTCCCTTTGCCTGTATGCTAGAAGGAAGGGCTAATTCGTTATTGAGCGAGCTTTTTCGCAAGGATTGACAGTATGGGTAATATTCACGAGCAGTTATTAGAGGAATTAGCCGAAGTGGAGTGGAGTGACTTGATCCCCCATGCTCAAAGGGATGCGCTGATCGTGGTTTCGGATTCCCTCAATTTAATCGAAGTGGCAGAAGCGATCGCCGGTGATCGGGTTGCTCAAGTGCAGAATTGGATCGGGGAAAAACTACTAGAAAAACCGACACAAGAGCAGTTAAGCGATTGGAATTCCCATCCCGATAACCTTTTTAATACACTAATCGTGCAACCTTTTGTGTTAATTCAGGCGGTAGTTTAGATAAAAGCCTACCCCCCAATCTGGTGGGATTGAGGGGTAGGAAAGAATAATCCTGGCATCGAGCTATTGTCCCGGTCGGCAACCCGACAAGTATCTTGGCCACGGTGAAGTTTCACAACCGAGTTCGGGATGGAATCGGAGTGGTGCCATCACGTTAAAGACACCAGGAAGGGTAGAACCCTCAAGACTGCAAAAGCTAGGGAAAAAGTGGTGAAAAGAAGAATCAGGTCAAGCCCTCGGTCGGTTAGTACTCCTCGACTGCACTCGTTACCGAGCTTCCATCTAGAGCCTATCAACGGGTAGTCTACCCGAGACCTTACTGGCTTAATGCCATGAGAGCAATCATCTGGAGGTGGGCTTCCCACTTAGATGCTTTCAGCGGTTATCCGCTCCGCACATGGCTACCCTGCGTTTACCGTTGGCACGATAACAGGTACACCAGCGGTGCGTCCTTCCCGGTCCTCTCGTACTAAGGAAGGCTCCTCGCAATGCTCTTACGCCTACACCGGATATGGACCGAACTGTCTCACGACGTTCTGAACCCAGCTCACGTACCGCTTTAATGGGCGAACAGCCCAACCCTTGGGACCGACTTCAGCCCCAGGTTGCGATGAGCCGACATCGAGGTGCCAAACCTCCCCGTCGATGTGAACTCTTGGGGGAGATCAGCCTGTTATCCCTAGAGTAACTTTTATCCGTTGAGCGACGGCCCTTCCACGCGGTGCCGTCGGATCACTAAAGCCGACTTTCGTCCCTGTTCGACTTGTGGGTCTCACAGTCAAGCTCCCTTCTGCTTTTGCACTCTATCGTCCCATTTCCAACGGGACCGAGGGAACCTTTGCGCGCCTCCGTTACCTTTTAGGAGGCGACCGCCCCAGTCAAACTGCCCACCTGAAACTGTCTCCCGCCCCGATCAGGGGTCAGGGTTAGAATTCTAGCCTCGCCAGAGTGGTATCTCACCGTTAGCTCCACTCTCCCCACGAGGAGAGTTTCAAAGCTTCCCACCTATCCTGCGCAAGCGAAGCCCGAAGCCAATTCCAGGCTACAGTAAAGCTTCATAGGGTCTTTCTGTCCAGGTGCAGGTAGTCCGTATCTTCACAGACAATCCTATTTCGCCGAGTCTCTCTCCGAGACAGTGCCCAGATCGTTACGCCTTTCGTGCGGGTCGGAACTTACCCGACAAGGAATTTCGCTACCTTAGGACCGTTATAGTTACGGCCGCCGTTCACCGGGGCTTCGGTCGTCAGCTTCAGATTACTCCTGACCAACTTCCTTAACCTTCCGGCACTGGGCAGGCGTCAGCCTCCATACTGCGTCTTACGACTTGGCGGAGACCTGTGTTTTTGGTAAACAGTCGCCTGGGCCTATTCACTGCGACCCTCTTGCGAGGGTACCCCTTCTCCCGAAGTTACGGGGTCATTTTGCCGAGTTCCTTAGAGAGAGTTATCTCGCGCCCCTTAGTATTCTCTACTTCCCCACCTGTGTCGGTTTCGGGTACAGGCAATTAATGATTAACGTGGTTCGGGCTTTTCTAGGAAGCTTGATCAGCGCCACTTCCCTCCCGTGGGAGGTGGGACTCGCGTCTTAGCTCCTGGTGTTTTCGCCACCTCTCATCGCCTCGACTGCTTGCACTGGTAACCAACATCCAGCTGACGTTGACCTTCTCCGTTCTCCGGCACAATCATTAATCGGTACGGGAATGTTAACCCGTTGTCCATCGACTACGCTTTTCAGCCTCGCCTTAGGTCCTGACTGACCCTCCGCGGACGAGCCTTGCGGAGGAAACCTTGGGGTTTCGGGGTGTGGGATTCTCACCCACATTTTCGCTACTTAAGCCGACATTCTCACTTCTATAGAGTCCACAGCTGCTTGCCGCTACTGCTTCACCCCCTATAGAACGCTCCCCTACCACTACAATGTAGTCCACAGCTTCGGTAGATAACTTAGCCCCGTTCATTTTCGGCGCAGGAGCGCTTGACCAGTGAGCTATTACGCACTCTTTTAAGGATTGCTGCTTCTAGGCAAACCTCCTGGTTGTCCATGCACTCCCACCTCCTTTCTCACTTAGTTATCATTTGGGGACCTTAGCTGGTGGTCTGGGCTGTTTCCCTCTTGACGATGAAGCTTATCCCCCACCGTCTCACTGGTAGTTTTTTTAGCCGTATTCAGAGTTTGCCTCGCCTTGGTACCGGTCTCCCAGCCCGCGGCGAAACAGTGCTTTACCCCGACTAAACTTCCACTACCGCTGCGCCTCAACACATTTCGGGGAGAACCAGCTAGCTCCGAGTTCGATTGGCATTTCACCCCTAACCACAGCTCATCCGCTAATTTTTCAACATTAGTCGGTTCGGACCTCCACTTGGTTTTACCCAAGCTTCATCCTGGCCATGGTTAGATCACCCGGGTTCGGGTCTACAAATTATGACGCTTCGCCCTCTTCAGACTCGCTTTCGCTGGGGCTGTGGGGTCTTCCCCCTTCACCTGCCATAACCTGTAAGTCGCCGGCTCATTCTTCAACAGGCACACGGTCAGACGTTCAATCGTCCTCCCATTGCTTGTAGGCTAACGGTTTCATGTTCTATTTCACTCCCCTTCCGGGGTTCTTTTCACCTTTCCCTCGCGGTACTGTTTCTCTATCGGTCACACGGGAATATTTAGCCTTACCTCGTGGTCGAGGCAGATTCACACGGGATTTCACGTGCCCCATGCTACTCGGGATGCAGTTAAGCTGGTGCCTTTTTCGACTACAGGACTTTCACCTTCTCTGGTGCGGTTTTCAGCCGCTTCGTCTAAATTTCCCAGTCTTTTGTCACTGTCCCACGACCCCAAGTTCCGCAGAACTTGGTTTAGGCTGTTCCCTTTTCGCTCGCCGCTACTGGGGGAATCGCTGTTGCTTTCTTTTCCTCTGGCTACTAAGATGTTTCAGTTCACCAGGTTTGCTCGCTCCACCCTATGTATTCAGGTGGTCGTGTTTAGGGTTGCCCCATTCGGATATCTTCGGATCAATGCTTGCTTCCCGCTCCCCGAAGCGTTTCGTCGGTAACTACGTCCTTCTTCGCTTCCGTGTGCCTAGGTATCCACCGTTAGCCCTTATTAGCTTGACCTTGCGGTCTTCTTTTTTGGCTTTTTCACCTAGCTCTATGCAGTTTTCAAGGTTCCTCTGGACTCTGTACTCAGAGCCAGCATTCTCTCTTATATATGTATATAAGATAAGGTGCTGATTCCTCGCTTCTCTTGTTTTTGCCACCTGTGCAGGTGGGCCATCCTGGACTCGAACCAGGGACCTCACCCTTATCAGGGGTGCGCTCTAACCACCTGAGCTAATAGCCCTTGTTCCTGATTCAGGTCTTTTATGAACCCAGAACCTAGTTTGAAAGCCTCATACCTCGTTCCGACCTTTTGGGATTGATTCTTGGTAGGGACTACTTTTTTTTCGTCTTATACCTGAATTAGGTCTCCCTTTAAGGAGGTGATCCAGCCACACCTTCCGGTACGGCTACCTTGTTACGACTTCACCCCAGTCACTAGCCCTGCCTTAGGCATCCCCCTCCTTGCGGTTGAGGTAATGACTTCGGGCGTGACCAGCTTCCATGGTGTGACGGGCGGTGTGTACAAGGCCCGGGAACGAATTCACCGCCGTATGCTGACCGGCGATTACTAGCGATTCCTCCTTCATGCAGGCGAGTTGCAGCCTGCAATCTGAACTGAGGCCGGGTTTGCTGGGATTCGCTGGCTCTCGCGAGTTCGCTGCCCTTTGTCCCGACCATTGTAGTACGTGTGTCGCCCAAGACGTAAGGGGCATGCTGACTTGACGTCATCCCCACCTTCCTCCGGTTTGTCACCGGCAGTCTCCTTAGAGTCCCCAACTTAATGCTGGCAACTAAGAACGAGGGTTGCGCTCGTTGCGGGACTTAACCCAACATCTCACGACACGAGCTGACGACAGCCATGCACCACCTGTGTTCGCGCTCCCGAAGGCACCCCCAGCTTTCACCAGGGTTCGCGACATGTCAAGTCTTGGTAAGGTTCTTCGCGTTGCATCGAATTAAACCACATACTCCACCGCTTGTGCGGGCCCCCGTCAATTCCTTTGAGTTTCACACTTGCGTGCGTACTCCCCAGGCGGGATACTTAACGCGTTAGCTTCGGCACGGCTCGGGTCGATACAAGCCACGCCTAGTATCCATCGTTTACGGCTAGGACTACAGGGGTATCTAATCCCTTTCGCTCCCCTAGCTTTCGTCCCTGAGTGTCAGATACAGCCCAGTAGCACGCTTTCGCCACCGATGTTCTTCCCAATCTCTACGCATTTCACCGCTACACTGGGAATTCCTGCTACCCCTACTGCTCTCTAGTCTGCCAGTTTCCACCGCCTTTAGGTCGTTAAGCAACCTGATTTGACAGCAGACTTGGCTGACCACCTGCGGACGCTTTACGCCCAATAATTCCGGATAACGCTTGCCTCCCCCGTATTACCGCGGCTGCTGGCACGGAGTTAGCCGAGGCTGATTCCTCAAGTACCGTCAGAACTTCTTCCTTGAGAAAAGAGGTTTACAATCCAAAGACCTTCCTCCCTCACGCGGCGTTGCTCCGTCAGGCTTTCGCCCATTGCGGAAAATTCCCCACTGCTGCCTCCCGTAGGAGTCTGGGCCGTGTCTCAGTCCCAGTGTGGCTGCTCATCCTCTCAGACCAGCTACTGATCGTCGCCTTGGTAGGCTCTTACCCCACCAACTAGCTAATCAGACGCAAGCTCTTCTTCAGGCCAATTAGGTTTCACCTCGCGGCATATCGGGTATTAGCAGTCGTTTCCAACTGTTGTCCCCGTCCTGAAGTTAGATTCTTACGCGTTACTCACCCGTCCGCCACTAGAATCCGAAGATTCCCGTTCGACTTGCATGTGTTAGGCACGCCGCCAGCGTTCATCCTGAGCCAGGATCAAACTCTCCATGATGAATCGTTTGATTCTTTTGACTTTTTTTTCGTCTCCCCCTTGCGGGTTTGACTTCTTTGTTATAGAATTGCTTCTAAACGAGGCTGTTTTGCTTGGCTTTCAAACTATTGTTTTGTCTAGGTTCCAGCGTCGTTGGTTTCGCTTCGCTTTCGCTTCGCTTCAACCGCGCATTTACCAATGTATCTAACTTCCCTAAGTTTGTCAACCCCTTTTGGCAAAATTTTTTGATCTTTTTTCTATCCCTTGCTACATCAGCCTTTCAGACCTTAGTCTTTTTTGCTAGTCCCTTGATTAGAACTGGCGGTGCGGATGTATTAGTTTATTTGTACTAAATATTTTCCTCAATTTAATTTTTTATTCAATCCCTCTCGATCGCTGGGTCGATTTTGGGGTATGGTTCCTTGAGAATCTATTTTCTGATCGGAAAGCCCTCATGTCTCGCCACTCCGCTTTACAATCCTATTTACTGGTGCGTTTACTCCTAGCTCCCTTGATGTTATGGACGATCGTGACGGTGGTTTTTCTGCTGATGCGTGTTGCCCCCGGTGATCCCACGGATGCGATTTTAGGCAACCGCGCCCCTGAAAGTGCCAAAAATGCCCTAAGAGAACAATTAGGACTGAATAAACCCCTATTTTTCCAGTACCTAGACTATATTTTCCACCTAATGCGCCTCAATTTAGGAGACTCTTTAACCAGTAAGGGGGTGACGGTATGGGAGATTATCGCTAAACATTTTCCAGCGACGGTGGAACTAACTTTTTATGGAATGCTAATTGCGGTGATAGTGGGAGTCGGATTGGGAATTATCACCGCTTCTCGTCCGAATACTCCCTTAGATGCGGGGGGACGTTTATTTGGGTTGATAACCTATTCCTTGCCGATTTTTTGGGTGGGAATGCTCTTACAGCTAATTTTTGCGGTAAAGTTGCGCTGGTTTCCCTTGGGGACTCGTTTTCCTTTGAGTGAGACTCCACCCCAGACAATTACGGGTTTATACACCTTTGATAGTCTGATGACTCTACAACTAGATAAGTTGCCCACAGCTTTGTATTATCTAGCCTTACCTAGTTTTACTCTCGGCATTCTTTTGAGTGGGATTTTTGAACGGATGGTGCGAGTTAATCTGAAACAAACTTTGCAAGCGGACTATGTAGATGCGGCCAAAGCGAGAGGAATACCAGAAAAAACGATTATGATCGCCCATGCGCTGAAAAATGCCCTAATTCCCGTAATTACTGTCTTAGGATTAACTTTTGCGGCTCTTTTAGGTGGTGCAGTCTTGACGGAAGTTACTTTTTCTTGGCCGGGTTTGGGAAATCAGTTATATCGCGCGATTTCTCTGCGGGATTACCCAACAGTGCAGGGATTAATGGCTTTTTTTGCGACAATAGTGGTTTTTGCCAGTATTTTAATCGATCTCATCAATGCTTACATTGATCCTCGCATCCGTTATTAATCAGGGAGAGGGAATTATGAATTATGAATTATGGTTCTTCCGAACTTACACTGTAGAAAAGTCCCCAAGCTCCCTCTCTGTCCAGCAATGTTCTAAAGTTGATAAATATCAATCTAACAAAAACTCAAAGCTTTATTGTACAAGCTTTACAAGCATAAGTTGTTGATAGTTTTGCATGACAGGTTCGGTAGAGCCTGAATTATGAAGTGGGGAGGTGGGGAGATGGGGAAGTGGGGAAGTGGGGAAGTGGGGAAGTGGGGAAGCAGCAATTCTCATTTTGAAATAAATAGCTGAGAGGGGGACAAGCGAGCTAGAAGGTAGATAGGGCAAGCGATATACCTCTTTGTCCCTTGGGTGCGGCTCTTTTAGAAAGACGGATGGCAAGTCAAACAAGCATCGCTGTGTGTCTTGAAGTAGTAAGCTTTTACGCATTTAAGTTACATTGACAGCATTACCCTTATTTTTAAGTTTTCTACCCACATTCCGCACCCTAAAGTGTCACATTGAAAATTTTATCTAAATCGTCAAAACGATTGCCGGCTCTGAATTACAGGCTAATTTGTTTGCCCAGCAGATGCACAATTAGCCCTAAAAATCTGATAGCTCTGATACCAAATTATTGAGATCAACTCTCATTAAGCTGGCGATCGCTGACTAGAGTGTGACACTTCATAATTCTTAGTAATCGCTAAAAGTCTTACTATACAAGGGCTAGAGCAACTTTTGATTTCAACGACTAGGGTGCGGAATGTGGGATTAAATGGAGTAGAAACCCACATTCCGCACCCTAAGTGTCACAACGTCTCAAAAGAGGAAGGGGCGCGAGTCAAAATACTTATCTAGAGGAGTGAGTTGGCGGCAAGCTGCCGGCAACTAAGCCGAAAATTTCAGAGTTCCCCCGGTCATTCTCAATAAACAGTGCTTGTTGAGAATGACTAGGCAATCAGACTTAACATCTAGGGGGAGATGTTCCAGTTGCTCGCTTTGTTTTGTCACCCCTTGAAGTCAATCCATCTGGTCAAGATAAGAGATAATATTCCTGGCAAGGTTTGGGGAAAAATCTCAAAATGTTGCGCCTCTCATCCGTTAAGTTGCTAATCTTTTGATTGTCTTGAATACGGACGAGATGAATCCCTTGAAAGCCCTGAAATATCCAGCGTAACGTCGGTCGGTCAGTTAACTTACCCAACGGATTTTTCAGTCCCGTCTCCTGCTGTTTTAAACTTAAACGAAGTTGTCTTTGACCAATAGTATAAACCAGCAGGCACAAGCCCATGAGCATGGCCATGACCTCGATTCTATGGGGAGATTTGAGAAAGACACTGTCAGCAAAAAAGCAGGGGTCTTTGAGAAAAGAAAATCCTCTTTCTGGAGCTTGTTGCCCTTTATATTTTTTGAGTATATCCTCACTGCTTAATCGTTGTTTCTCCAAATCGTTAGTTGCTAAAACGAATCGTCCTGCTCGTTTCTTTAGCCTCTCAATGGCGGTCAAATTCAACTCTAATTTGGCTTGAACTTGATAGCTTTGAGAGGGTAAATCGTCTTTTGATTTGAGTTTTGACCCCTGGGACTCAGGCGGAATGAGATTGACTTTAATCTCCGTTAACTGATGAGATTTTAAGGAGTCAGATAATCCTTTGGCTATCGCCAACGCCACCGCTCTATTCTCAAATTCTCTTCGGGATAGTTGCCGGATTTTTTCTTGGGCAGAATTCTTTTCCTGCTCGATTTTTTTCTCTAATTTTTTCAAGTCTGATTCTTGTCTAGCTTGACTTTCAACTAGCAACCATCTTTGTTCTATCCCCCCATAGTTAGAGATGGTTTCCCGCCAGGAATAACCCGGTATTTCTGAATCGGTTAACTCTTTTTCTGAGATGCTATCAACCAACTCTTGAGCCTCTTTAATGCTTAATGGTACTCGAGACAACCAACGCATTTCTTTCATTAGTTTTAAATTCTCTTTGCTATAGAGGGCGCTATCGCCGACTATTAAACTGTCAAAGTCAACTTGTTTTTTAAATTCTCGGGCGATTTGACCAAAAACTGCTTTGTCCGCTTCATTTCCGTCCCCTACTTTCAGGAATAAAGGTACATCTCCATCCCCACTTACGATTAAGTCAATCATAAATTGTTTTAAGTCAGGTCGTCGGTCGCGGGAGTATCCGTAGGTAATTTTTATTGGCTGTTGTCCGGTTTCAATTTCTTCTCCCACTGCTCCTGATTTCAGGATTTCTACTGTTGGGTATTCCTTTTTATATTCTCCTTCTACTGATAGAGAAGTCGAATCTAAATGGGAGTTCTCGGTTGCTACACCAAATTTTTTCACGGCCGCTAAACTAATCAGTAGGAAAATGACCGAAACATTAAGTTGATAAAGTTTGTCCATTACTCGACCAATTTTATCATCATTCAGGTGTTTTGGTTCGATGCCCTCTCCCAGCAGATGTTCGGTTGCTTTATCTTCAAAAAATTGAGGAAATAAATACAAGGCTCGGGAGACAAATCCCAATCCATTCAGGATAATTGCTTTCACGACTTGCCCAGCTGTGACAATTTCTCCTCGCTCAATTGAGACTTGTTCGTTGATAATTTCAACGATTCCTATTTCATCGATAATTCCGGCTACTAATCCCAGATGGTCTAGATTTTTGACTTCAATTTCTGTTGATTGATTCATGGTCGAACAGCCCACTGCCTAAGTTTTCCAACAATTCCTATTTTTTCATAATTAGGGGTCTCAAGCTCCCCCTAACGGCCACCGAGAAAACCTTCACCAGATAAGTATTTTTACTCAAGTCTCTGGAGGGGGACAGCTTATTGGGACTTAAACAAATTTCAAGCCCAAACAAAGCCTAAACTGGCTTTGTAAGCGGCAAACACATCCCGATTCTCGGTCAGCCACTCAAAGAAACGGAAAGACATCGCTGTCCGAAAAGCTTCCAAGGCTTCCACAAAAGTGTTTAAAGGTCGATTCGCCCACCGCCTTTGCAATCCCCCAGTTAACTGATGCCACAGGATAAATGTATAGGCACAAAACACCAAGATAAAATGACGAAGTAAGCTTCGTTTATCCCTGACTTGATATTCCCTTAACCCTAACCATCCTTTGGCTTCTCGGTAGAATACTTCCACCCAATTTCTTTCGGTGTAAGTCCTCACTATCCACGAAGCTGTTACTGTATCTGCCTCAACTACATTGGTGATGAAATAGTCCACCTCTGTGGCTTTTTCCATTGAACTTGCATTCATGACGATCGCCAAGTTCCTTTCTCCTTCTAGTTGAGATATTTTCGCTCTGAATACCGCTACCCAAACCGTTTTCTCTTTATCTAGATTTAGGGTGATTTTCTCCCAATCCTTTTCTGATAGGCTTTTTGCTAGTTGCTCAAGCTGGATTGTTTCTTCCACACCCCCTTCTTTTTCAATAATTACTTTTCGATTTTTTGCCAATCCTCCTAAGTATTTTAGCTTTCTTTCTTCCAGGGCTTTGAGAAAATTTGTGTTGTTGCCATAACCAGCATCTATTAAGACGATTTTCGGTCGATAGCCTCTGGTTAAGCTCCGGTCAATTAAATCTATCGCTATCTCTGGTTTCTTCTTAAATTCTTTGTCTTCTTTCCCCTCGGCTAAGGAACTAGCCGGTTGATAAATTTCAATGTCTAGGGGGACACTTTTTTTGCCGTCGTAGAGATGGGTAGTGACGGCGACTATTCCGTTGTCTGTCTTGCCAATTTCTCCTAGGTACTGCCTGCCAACTCCGGCGGTCAGATTGCCACTTTTTCGATGTCCTGAGTCATCGACAATCAGGGAAAATCCTCGGGGGATTTGCGTCTGGCGGCATTGGTTCATCACTTGCAACCGACATTCATTCACCTGACGGTCTGACCAGGGAGATTCGGTCAAAAAGTGATGTAATCGGTTATAAACTACTCCGACGGCATTATTGGCAATTTGAGTGAGGTTTTTCCTCTCACTTTCCCCTAATAATCCTCCTAAATATTGTCTGAAGCCGTTTTTTTGCGCTTCGTTTTTGAAGCAATTGTCAAACCGCCGACACCATCGGTCAAAGCATGGGGGCATCGCGGCTGGGGTTGTCTCTTTCATCGCTGATCTTTCAACGTAAAGTGCTTACTCTTTAACGATTATACTCGATTTGATCTTTATTTGGCGTTTAAGTCCCATTATGTGACAGTTGAGGGTGCGGAATGTGGGTTCTTAGTTAACTTGTCTTTGACTTCCCTGTAGAGACAATCTAGGATTTGGGAGCATCTCACTTACGCGATAAGTAATTATACTTAGCCTAAAAGCCACTCTTAATCGTGTCTTGGAACGAAATAGAGGCTTTTAAAGACTGCGTACATGGAGAATTAAAACAAGAATTACCCTCGAAAAGCCTATTTTTCCACTAAGTATTTATGCTCATTGCAAAGGTGAGATGCTCCCTCACTGTTGGAGTTTCCCTTTTTCTTGAGCAGCCACCACAAGATGGGAATGGCGACTCCTTCGTGGACTATGCCTACAGTCAGGATGTTGTAGCAATGCTCGCCCAACTCCCAGGTAGTCCGGTCAAGACTCAACACCCAAGGCTGGGGGAGCTTCAACCAACCCACGACAATTTTCGCAATTTCAGAATAATCAAGCTCGAAGTTGCGGAAAAAGCGTTGTAATCTCTTGTAGTTGGATTCTTTGAGGGCTTTACCTCCAAATCCTACTGCTAACTCGCTCAGATTGACGGTTTTGACTTTAATTAAGGCTAGTAGTAGAGCATCAATTTTGTTTTGATGGATAAAAAAAGAGCTAATCTGGAAGAAGTTATCCAACTTCAGACAAAAAAATGCCGAAGAAAAAATATATTGTAGAGCTAACAGACTCCGAAAGAACTGAACTCGAGCAGCTAACCAAGAAAGGAAAAATAGCAGCTTACAAAATGAACCATGCCAGAATACTACTTTTAGCAGACGTCAATCAACAGGAAGGTGGTTGGACTGACTCGAAAATTAGTGAAGCCTTAAATGTTGCTCAAGCCACCATTGAGAGAGTACGACAAAGATTTGTCGAGTCAGGAATTGAATCATCATTAACTCGAAAAAAGCAAGAACATCGCCGTGCCAAAATTATCGATGGGGAAAAGGAAGCATATCTGGTTCTTCGGTTTGTGTTATGCAATGGACGGGAGTTATAAGGGATGAAACCCTTATATAGAAAGACATTGCTTCGATTTTTGCCAATTGTTTTCAATCTAGAACGAGCTAATCAATTAAGTCTCTTGCCAGATAAGGATTTAGCCTATTTATGCCCCCTGATCGAACCATACCAAGTAACGAAGAACCGCAGATCTGATTGCCATCGCTTGTAGTGAAACACCAACGGGACGAGCAAAATGGACACTTCAAATGCTGGCAGATAAAATGGTCGAACTTGAATATGTGGAAAAAATATCACGAGAAACCATCAGAAAAACCTTAAAAAAAATGAATTGAAACCATGGCTGAATCAATCATGGGTCATTCCCCCAAAAGAATCAGCGGAGTTTGTCTGTGCCATGGAAGATGTCTTGGATATTTATCATAGTGAGTATGACCAGCAAAATCCCTGGCTGTGTTTTGATGAGAGTTGTCAACAATTAGTCAAAGAAACAAAAGAGAAAATACCAGCCGAACCGAGAGAACCAGAAAGGTATGACTATCAATATGAGCGTAATGGTGTAGCCAATATGTTTATGTTTTTTGAACCATTACAAGGTTGGCGACATGTAGAAGTTACACAACAAAGGACGGCGAGCGATTATGCACACCAAATGAAATATTTGGTTGATGAGCGTTATCCGGATGCCCAGAAAATTAGAGTAATTCAAGACAACTTAAATACTCATGTAAAAGCCTCATTATATAAAGCCTTTGAACCGGAAGAGGCCAAGAGAATTTTAGATAAACTCGAATTTCATTACACTCCCAAACATGGCAGCTGGTTAAATATGGCAGAAATTGAGTTGAGCGTTTTGAATCGTCAATGTCTCGAGCGTCGTATCCCAGACATGGATAGTGGGACTTAAACGCCAAATAAAGATCAAATCGAGTATAATCGTTAAAGAGTAAGCACTTTACGTTGAAAGATCAGCGATGAAAGAGACAACCCCAGCCGCGATGCCCCCATGCTTTGACCGATGGTGTCGGCGGTTTGACAATTGCTTCAAAAACGAAGCGCAAAAAAACGGCTTCAGACAATATTTAGGAGGATTATTAGGGGAAAGTGAGAGGAAAAACCTCACTCAAATTGCCAATAATGCCGTCGGAGTAGTTTATAACCGATTACATCACTTTTTGACCGAATCTCCCTGGTCAGACCGTCAGGTGAATGAATGTCGGTTGCAAGTGATGAACCAATGCCGCCAGACGCAAATCCCCCGAGGATTTTCCCTGATTGTCGATGACTCAGGACATCGAAAAAGTGGCAATCTGACCGCCGGAGTTGGCAGGCAGTACCTAGGAGAAATTGGCAAGACAGACAACGGAATAGTCGCCGTCACTACCCATCTCTACGACGGCAAAAAAAGTGTCCCCCTAGACATTGAAATTTATCAACCGGCTAGTTCCTTAGCCGAGGGGAAAGAAGACAAAGAATTTAAGAAGAAACCAGAGATAGCGATAGATTTAATTGACCGGAGCTTAACCAGAGGCTATCGACCGAAAATCGTCTTAATAGATGCTGGTTATGGCAACAACACAAATTTTCTCAAAGCCCTGGAAGAAAGAAAGCTAAAATACTTAGGAGGATTGGCAAAAAATCGAAAAGTAATTATTGAAAAAGAAGGGGGTGTGGAAGAAACAATCCAGCTTGAGCAACTAGCAAAAAGCCTATCAGAAAAGGATTGGGAGAAAATCACCCTAAATCTAGATAAAGAAAAAACGGTTTGGGTAGCGGTATTCAGAGCGAAAATATCTCAACTAGAAGGAGAAAGGAACTTGGCGATCGTCATGAATGCAAGTTCAATGGAAAAAGCCACAGAGGTGGACTATTTCATCACCAATGTAGTTGAGGCAGATACAGTAACAGCTTCGTGGATAGTGAGGACTTACACCGAAAGAAATTGGGTGGAAGTATTCTACCGAGAAGCCAAAGGATGGTTAGGGTTAAGGGAATATCAAGTCAGGGATAAACGAAGCTTACTTCGTCATTTTATCCTGGTGTTTTGTGCCTATACATTTATCCTGTGGCATAAGTTAACTGGGGGATTGCAAAGGCAGTGGGCGAATCGACCTTTAAACACTTTTGTGGAAGCCTTGGAAGCTTTTCGGACAGCGATGTCTTTCCGTTTCTTTGAGTGGCTGACCGAGAATCGGGATGTGTTTGCCGCTTACAAAGCCAGTTTAGGCTTTGTTTGGGCTTGAAATTTGTTTAAGTCCCAATAGTTTAAAACAAGAAATTAAGGCATGGGAAGAAAATCGAAATGAAAAGTCAAATTCAGTTGACTGGAGATTTAAGCTTAGACGCATTTAAGTTTCCTACTCGTATCCCTATCTACAAGGCGTTCCAGGATATTAAAGTGCAATGTAAGTGCGTCTAAGCTTACTACTGCTGATGCTCGTATTAAATTAAAAAAACTCTATCCCTCAATTCAAACTTGACAGACTAGTAGGAACAGTGCTAGAAACGAGAGCCTGGCTCCATGCCATGCCAGATGGGGTTTAAGGGCTTGCTTTAAGGCGCTATACTGGTTCATAGGGTTTTAGAGATTGGTTCTATTTCTCATAAAACACTACTCTCGCCTACTTTTCAAGCTTTTTGTCCTGTACTGAGAACTCAACCCCACATCCGTCCGATAGTCAGAGGAAAAGCTGGAAAACCGGTAGAATTTGGGGCAAAATTCTCAGCAAGCTGTATTGATGGTTACGTATTTTTAGACCGGATTAGTTGGGATAACTTTAATGAATCAGGAGATTTAAAAGCACAAATAGAAGCTTATTATGACTATACAGGATACTATCCAGAATCAGTTCATGTGGACAAAATTTATCGAACCAGAGAAAACCGAGCTTGGTGTAAAGAAAGGGGAATCAGAATCAGTGGTCCCCCATTAGGAAGACCAGCCAAAAATGTTAGTAAAGAACAAAAGAAACAAGCTACTGATGATGAGAGGATTCGGAATTGTATAGAGGGCAAATTTGGACAAGGGAAAAGAAGATTTAGTTTGGCTCTCTGGCTCTGGGAGCATCTCACCTTTGCAATGAGCATAAATACTTAGTGGAAAAATAGGCTGTTCGAGGGTAATTCTTGTTTTAATTCTCCATGTACGCAGTCTTTAAAAGCCTCTATTTCGTTCCAAGACACGATTAAGAGTGGCTTTTAGGCTAAGTATAATTACTTATCGCGTAAGTGAGATGCTCCCCTGGCTCTCGGGGTTTAGGTCTCTAATCAATCTCATTGTATTTTCCTGCTGCTTCGTTTTTTCATGTATTATACTTCTTAATTTTTTATTTGGGTAATTAATTTTGCATGACTACTTAGTCCACAATGCCTAGCTCATCAATGATAGCGGCGATGATGCCTAAATGGTCGAGATTTTTAACGGTTAGTTGAGTCATTTTCAGGTGAGTGACTGGTTGATTTGATTGTAGCTATTCCGTCGCTATTTCTGAGTTTATTTTTGGTTCTTCGTTACTTGGTATGGTTCAATAGGGTGGCATAAATCGACTAAATCCTTATCTGGCAAGAGTTCTATTGATTAGTTCGTTCTAGATCGAAAACAATTGACAAAAATCGCATCAATGTCCTTCTCTATAAAGGTTTCATCCCTTATAACTCCGTCCATCGCATAGCACCAACCGAAGAACCATATTTTTTACTTCCTCTTAACCAGTACGGAATATGGGGTATAAAATTCCACTACGCAGTTTAAATACCGTACAGCTTGAGATGAGACAACAGCCGTGAAATTGATGTCACAGCTAATAAAAAATGGATCAGGATTGCTTTTTATCCGCCAATTCAAAAATGAAACGCATCAACCTCAAGAGTTGACAAAGAAAGGCTCATCAGGTACTGTCTGATCATTAACAAAAACAAATCAGACCCAAAATGAGCCACCAACATCTTAACATAGAACAAAGAAACTTGCTCTACCAACTTAGTCAGGAGGGAAATTTATCTCAACGGCAAATGGCCGTCTGGCTCGGATGTCATCAAAGCACAATATCACGGGAATTAAAAAGGAATCAAAGTTCCCTTGGCTGCTATCTACCTGACACAGCACAAGCTCAAAGCGAGACAAGGCGAAAAAATGCCAAACAACCCTTTAAAAATGTCAGCGAGTCAGCCTTAGAGTTGGTCAAAGAAGGATTGAAAGATTATCATAGTCCCGAACAAATAGCAGGTCGTCTGAAAAGAGCCAGTCAAGAATCTCTCAGTCACGAAACCATCTATCAAATGATCTATCAGAACTATCACGGATGTGGAGAGTACCAGAAATATTTACGCCGGGGGCTTTGTCAAAGAAAGAGTCGAGGCGGAGCAAAAAGTAAGCGTGGAGGGATTCCAGGGCGTGTAGATATCAGCGAGCGACCAGTAATTGCTGACCAGAAAACTGAAATCGGTCATTGGGAAAGTGACACAATGATTGGAGGCAATCATCTAGGAGTTCTCGTTACTCATGTAGATAAAGCCTCGAAATTTTTAGGAGCAGGATTAGCCAAAAACAAAACCGCATCGGAAATCAATAGAGTCACAGAAAAACTTTTTCAAGAGATTCACCCTGACAAAAGAAAAACCTTTACTTGTGACAACGGCAAAGAATTTTGTGGACATCAAGAGTTGAGTCAGAAACTAGGAGCAGATTTTTATTTTGCTACTCCTTATCATTCGTGGGAGAGGGGATTAAACGAGCATACCAAGGGACTGTTAAGACAATTTTTCCCCAAGGGAACGAATTTTAAAATCGTTAAGCCAGAGGAGGTGGAAAGAGCCGTAAACTTGATTAACAATCGTCCTCGAAAATGTCTTGACTATCGTACCCCGAATGAGGTATTCTATAAAGGTAGATCAGACAGTGATGCAATTCAGACTTGAATTGGCCATCTCTAGGTTGTTGTTAGGTGATTGCTGACTGATTAATAATGGTTGAATGTTAATCTGCTTTTCCTTTCAGGGAGACGAAATTAGACCTATGGGAATTACTATTGTCACCATTTTGCGGGGGATGAAAAGGATTTCTCACTTCGGGGGGAGTGGGTAAACCCTGTTTCATTTCCGCTACTTTTAAGAGGATCAAATACTCATAAAAAGCTTGCAAAGTACACCAAGCAAAACCAGCCTTACCATCGAGAATTCCCGCCAAGATAAAATACATATAAAACCAACGAAGCAAGGGACGAAAAGGCAATCGTAGAGATAAATCTTTTAAAGCTCTCCGTCTTTCGACTTCGGTTTTACCAAAAAATAATTTTTTCCAACTAACACCACCGTTAGCCAACTGATGTAGGGTTTCTGCCGCTTCATCGGTAGAATAACGATTATGTTTTTCAATCCAACGACTTAAACCTTTACTACAGGTATAGTGGGGATAGGTTTCTTGTAAAAAAGAGGTTTTTCCCAGACATTCTTCCCTTTCCGTGTGACCATAATCGCTAAACCAGACTTGATCTTTTCTAAATAGACGCATTTGATAACGGGGATACTGGGTGCTGCGACGGATCCAAGTTCCCATAAACATAACTCTTTCGGCCACATAAAAACCAGTAAATTCTTTCTGTTGAGTGGCACGCAGACATTCTGCGTAGAGTTGGGGTGTCATCCTTTCATCTGCTTCGAGAATATAAACCCAATCGTATTTAGTCTCGATATTTTCTAACATCCAAGTTCTTTGTTTACCATGACTCTCGAATTGATGCTGAATCACGCGCACTGGATAACGAGAAGCGATCTCTACTGTGCGATCGCTACTGTAGGAGTCAACCACAATCACATCATCGGATAGAAGTGCCGATTCCACACAGGCGGCAATATCAATTTCTTCGTTATGAGTGAGAATGTAAATGGAAAACATAGATATAATATGGTGTTTGATTATACGAAACCTGATCGGGCATTAGTCCTATTGTGTACCGGAAAAAGTGGAATAAAAACCCTTATTATCCAAGAAATTTTCTTAAAACTGCCAGACTGAGCCTATTCTAACCTCGATCGCCATTTTGTCAATAAGTACCTAAGCAAAATTAATTACACATCCAAGCCGTCACCCGTCAGCCAAAAGCTTTTTGCTGTGACCAGTAAACAGTGAACTAAAAATTCAAATCTGACCCCTGATAGCTGTCTCGGAGTCCCCCGTCTCCTGTCTCCTGTCTCCTGTCTCCTGTCTCCTGTCTCGACTAGGAAATTAATTTTGCACAACTACTTATTTCTTAAGTATTACTTGAACAATTCTTTACCTGAGCTTGCGGCAACCAGCAATGAGCTATTCCCCGCCATGAGATAATAGACGGTGCTTTATGTCTCCAGTAATTTTCGATGACTGCTGTTACCGAGTGTTTTCGTTCTCTCCGTTCCCAGGGGAATTGTGCCTTAATTCCCTTTATTACTGCCGGTGATCCCGATTTGTCCACTACTGCCCAAGCTTTACGCATTTTAGACCGGGCAGGGGCCGATCTGATCGAGTTGGGGGTTCCCTATTCCGATCCTCTTGCGGATGGTCCGGTTATTCAATCGGCGGCCACGCGCGCTTTAAATCGGGGTGTCAAGTTGGAAGATGTGCTAGAAATCGTCAAAAATGCTCAGGGAGAGGTGAAAGCTCCCATTATTCTCTTTACTTACTATAATCCCATCTATCATCGCGGGATAGATGTCTTTTTAGACCAAATAAAAGCGGCCGGGGTGAGTGGTTTGGTGGTTCCCGATTTACCCCTAGAGGAAGCGGAAAGTCTGCTGCAACCGGCTGCCGCTAAGGGAATTGAAGTGATTTTATTGGTAGCGCCTACCAGTCCCCCGGAACGAATACAAGCGATCGCCCTGCAATCCCAAGGTTTTATTTATCTGGTGAGTGTCACGGGAGTGACGGGAATGCGGAAGCAAGTGGCCACCAGAGTGGAGGAATTGCTCGATTCTATCCGTTCTGTCACCGATAAACCCGTGGGGGTAGGATTTGGCATTTCTGAGCCGACACAGGCGCTACAGGTGAAAAACTGGGGTGCTGATGCGGTAATTGTGGGCAGTGCCATGGTTAAACGTTTAGCCGATAATTCCCCCAGCGATGGGTTAAAATCCCTCGAAGAATTCTGTCGCAGTTTAAAACAGGCGATTCAGTAAAATAATCCGTAGCGACTGTCTTGGCTCTTCTAGGTTCTGTGTGAGCATGGTATAATAGTAACACAGAACAGGAGGTGGGTTATGTGGATAAATTTTGATCAACTCCTCGATTTACCAAATGTAACAGTGGTCAATTATCAAAAAATTGCTCAGACAATTTTCCTAAAGCTCGCTCTTTTAAATGAAACAATTGAATGTCCGAATTGCCATCAAACCTTGGACAGAATCAATCAGACAGAGTATAATCTAGCCAGAGATTTGTCAATATTAGGCAATCCGGTATATTTAGAAGTACCACGCCGCCAGTTTCATTGTCAAAAGGGGAGCATCTCACTTACGCGATAAGTAATTATACTTAGCCTAAAAGCCACTCTTAATCGTGTCTTGGAACGAAATAGAGGCTTTTAAAGACTGCGTACATGGAGAATTAAAACAAGAATTACCCTCGAAAAGCCTATTTTTCCACTAAGTATTTATGCTCATTGCAAAGGTGAGATGCTCCCTCGGGGTTGTCAAAAGTGCCAAAAGTATATCAGCGAAAGACTGAGTTTTATGGCTCTTCGTTACCCTTTATGCTAAATCAACATACAAGATGCCAAGATAACATACTTCTAACCCAAAAATTCCGAAAGTTTCTAAAGCCATAGCCTCTCCGTTTTATTAGTTTAAGTTTATTGTTGATTCCTTCGACCACCCCATTCGTTGTCCTTCGCTCGAAATAACTAATTATTTCTCCAAACCAGTTTCGGATTGTTTGACAACTCTTGGTAAAAACACTGGAGGATTTTGCCAACCATTCCGAGATGGATAGCATTCCCTCTGTCGGATTCTCTGAGGTTTCATAAATCTTTCTAAATTCTTCCTTTAATTCCTGCATCTTTTTCAAATTTGGGAATTTTTCTTTGATAGCTTCTAGTTTAATTTTTTGGGGTTCCGTTAAATCTTCTTCATTTTTTAACAGGCTATATTTACTTCGCTTTAAAACTTCTAGCTTGGCTTCTTTTTCTGCTTTCTGTTTTTTATTTTTCTGCGCTTCTACGGCTCTTTTTTCTGCTCTTCTCTGTTCGTCTAACTCTTGATTAATTTGTTTCATTACATGGAATCTATCGGCGACTACTTCGGCCGATGGCATCAATTCTTTCACCAAATTTTTATAAGGCAACCAAAGGTCTATGCTCACTTCTTCAATTTGCTCTAACACCTCTTTTCCCCAGCCCGTAAGCGTTTCTCTCAACTCTTCTTGTGTTCGCTTCTCTAGAATAGCTATTAGTTTTCCCGTATCTAAATTTACTAAAACCGCACAGTAATTTTTTTGTCCTTTGACTAGAGCGATTTCATCAATTCCTAGTCTTTTTAATTCCGATAGGTCTGGCTCTGTAATTTCTTCGGCGATGTCCTCTATCATTCTTTGAATCTCTTCTTCCGTTACGTCATTTATTCGACTAACATTTAAAATATCTCCTTCTTTTAATTGTTCGAGTATATTTGCGGCTAGTCTTTTCGTATAGGTTCGTTTCTTGGCGACAAAATCTAACTCTTCGCTAAAGGGTCTCTGACAATTATCGCACTTAAATTGACGACGATTAACTTGTAGGTATACTGGTTGACCTGAGATTGGTAAATCTTTGACTAAATGTCGATGATTTTGGTGGAGTTTATCGCTCTCTAACCCACAACGAGGACAGGTTGCTTTTTGATTTTTCGATTCGATTCGGCAAACTATACCGATATTTTCTAGGTGTAGATAGCCTTGAATACAGGTTCCTTTTAGGTTCAAAAATTTGTCAAGTATCATAAGTAAAATAATCTCGTTTTTGGCTATTATATCAAATCTTAACTCAATTGTCTATCTTTTGGTATTAACCTGTTTGTGCCTTAAGTCCTTCCCTGTATGGATTTCAGCTACTTTTGAGCGTAGGCGCTCTCATCGAATTTTATTTTAAGTTAATTATTTGCATAACAATTCCCGAAGAGCCAGTTTTATGAGATTAAGACAGCATCATACAATTCGCTATGAATCGATGATTTATGAGAGAGTAAAAAATTGTAGTATCGAAGAAATAAGTCGATAAGAAGGGTTAGGATGGGAAGAAGTTAAGTTAATATTTAATTCCTTGGCTAAAGAACTAGAAAAGGAAGAGTGGGAAGCACCAGAACGAATAAGCTTGGATGAATTTAGTAACTTAAAAGGACATAAAGATTTCATAACAACGGTCGTAGGTCTGGACAAGAAAATTTTACTAGATGTGATTAAAGGACATAAGCAAGAAGAATTAATGGAAGCCTTAAAAGCACAGCTAGACGCAGTTCGGGAGAAAGTGAAAGAAGTGAGCGTCGATATGTGGTCAGGATTTACAGCAGTGATCAAGGAATTATTTCCCAATGCTAAAATCATCTATGACCGTTTTCATGTAATGGCTATCATCAATGACGAGCTTAATAAATTGAGAAAGTTAATGGGGGTGCATGAAAAAGGATTACCTCATTTATTATGGAAGAATAAAGAGGACTTAAAGGACGAGCAAAAACAACAACTACAAGTTATCTTAAAAGAACATCCCTGCTTGGGAATAGCCGACGAAATGAAAGAAGAAATTAGACAAATTTATCAAGGTTGTAGAACGTTCAGAGGTGCTGAGAGAAAATTGGAAAAATGGATAAGAATAGGCGGAATATTATATCAAAGTAGTGCCAGTATGATCCAGAAGCATTTGCCTGGTATTTGTAATTACTTTGAAAATCATACAACCAACGGATTAATTGAGGGAATGAATACCAAAATAAAGCTTATTAAAAGAATGAGTTATGGATTTACCAATTTTGAACATCTTCGACTTAAGCTGTTTGCTTGCTTTAATTCATAACAAAAATTAACACACGAAAACCAGAAGAGCCCTGTCTTGATGGTCAAGGGGTAATCCAAAAAAACTCAAGCAGTTGCCGTAAAACTCAAAATCTCAAGCCGGAAAAAAGCGCAGCAAAAACTAAGTCGCTCAGGTTAAACCAAAGCAAGCGCAACCCTTGATCAGAGATAACAAAAAGTGTGAATCTCTAGGAACAAGGTGGTAAATTGTCAGCAAGCTGCCAAGGCTGATTTTGGCGAACCATTGCATTAAGAATAACTAAGATTTTCCGCACACAAGCAGTCAGAGCCAGTTTTTTTGATTTACCTCGTCCGACTAGTAGAGCATCAATTTTGTTTTGAGGGATAAAAAAAGAGCTAATCTGGAAGAAGTTATCCAACTTCAGACAAAAAAATGCCGAAGAAAAAATATATTGTAGAGCTAACAGACTCCGAAAGAACTGAACTCGAGCAGCTAACCAAGAAAGGAAAAATAGCAGCTTACAAAATGAACCATGCCAGAATACTACTTTTAGCAGACGTCAATCAACAGGAAGGTGGTTGGACTGACTCGAAAATTAGTGAAGCCTTAAATGTTGCTCAAGCCACCATTGAGAGAGTACGACAAAGATTTGTCGAGTCAGGAATTGAATCATCATTAACTCGAAAAAAGCAAGAACATCGCCGTGCCAAAATTATCGATGGGGAAAAGGAAGCAGATCTGATTGCCATCGCTTGTAGTGAAACACCAACGGGACGAGCAAAATGGACACTTCAAATGCTGGCAGATAAAATGGTCGAACTTGAATATGTGGAAAAAATATCACGAGAAACCATCAGAAAAACCTTAAAAAAAATGAATTGAAACCATGGCTGAATCAATCATGGGTCATTCCCCCAAAAGAATCAGCGGAGTTTGTCTGTGCCATGGAAGATGTCTTGGATATTTATCATAGTGAGTATGACCAGCAAAATCCCTGGCTGTGTTTTGATGAGAGTTGTCAACAATTAGTCAAAGAAACAAAAGAGAAAATACCAGCCGAACCGAGAGAACCAGAAAGGTATGACTATCAATATGAGCGTAATGGTGTAGCCAATATGTTTATGTTTTTTGAACCATTACAAGGTTGGCGACATGTAGAAGTTACACAACAAAGGACGGCGAGCGATTATGCACACCAAATGAAATATTTGGTTGATGAGCGTTATCCGGATGCCCAGAAAATTAGAGTAATTCAAGACAACTTAAATACTCATGTAAAAGCCTCATTATATAAAGCCTTTGAACCGGAAGAGGCCAAGAGAATTTTAGATAAACTCGAATTTCATTACACTCCCAAACATGGCAGCTGGTTAAATATGGCAGAAATTGAGTTGAGCGTTTTGAATCGTCAATGTCTCGAGCGTCGTATCCCAGACATGGATAGTTTAAAACAAGAAATTAAGGCATGGGAAGAAAATCGAAATGAAAAGTCAAATTCAGTTGACTGGAGATTTACTACTGCTGATGCTCGTATTAAATTAAAAAAACTCTATCCCTCAATTCAAACTTGACAGACTACTAGATTGGGCTGAAGAGATTCGTCAATTATTGGATGTAGATTATCCCAACGCTCGAAAAATTAAGCTAGTCTGTGATAATCTCAATACTCATAATATTGCGTCTCTTTATGAAGCCTTTCCCGCCCCAGAAGCCCATCGTTTAGCCAGAAGGCTGGAAATTTATCATACCCCCCGTAATGGCAGTTGGTTGAATGTGGCAGAGATTGAATTGAGTGTGCTGTCAAAGCAATGTTTGGAGAGAAGGATTCCTACGGTTGAAGAGTTAAATCGAGAGATAGAAGCATGGCAAAAAGAACGTAATCAGACAGCCTCAAAGGTAATATGGCGTTTTACCACCGAAGAAGCCAGAGTCAAACTGAAACATCTTTATCCAGTTTTTGAGGAGGAGAAATCTTCTGAAACTAATGCACCAAATTAGCTGTGTCAGTCCAGTAGGATGGGTTAGCGGTAACGTAACATGATCGGGGGTTGGGTTTCATGCTTCTAACTTCACAGTTTCCATCAATGTGCATGGTGCGTTCCCCAAAAGCGAGCGCTTTGTAGCAGGACTTGCATTAGGGAACGCACCCTACGGCGATAGCGATCGCCTCTCCTTATCCCCAAAAAGCGATCGCCCTTGGCGTTCCCATCCCGAGCAATGACAATTTCAAAGTTTAATCAAGAAGATGACAGCGATCGCACTACAAGATCGGCAATCATAGTTCAATTCCATTGATCCAAATTTCATACTCGCTTATATCAACTTCATCATTCCAAACGATTCCGCTACCTGATGGATCAAGTTGAAAGTTTTTAAAGAAAGCATAGTTTTTAAGGGAAGAAAACATCGTTTTTTCTAGTAGATTTTCACAGTTATATTTTCTAGCTTGATGATTAGAAAAATGCACCAATAGAGTATAATTTTCAATGATTTCGGCTGATGTTATTTTGGGATAAAGCATTGTTTTATTTCAAAGGTGGTAATTTATTAAATTCTTGAGTGTTCCACATTTTCAATAATTCTGATTGATAGATTGTTGCCCATTCTACAACCATTTTTGTGGCTCTATTAGGTAAGTCTCCTTCAATGATTTCTAAGGTTTCCAGATTAAATAGGGCGTTATATTCTCCATAAATCGCATGAAAATGGGGAGGTGGATGATCGGCAAAAAAGATTTTAATGATAATTCCATAAAATCGAGTAATTTCTGGCATAAATCTATTTTTATAAGTCTTGCTTTATGACAAAAATATTATAACAAAGCTTGTTGGGTTTTGTTACCTCGACCTAAACGACAAGATCAGCGATCTGCTACGCAGTGCCTTCGGCATCGCCTCTCCTCATCCCCAAAAAGCGATCGCCCTCTGCGTTCCTGTCCCAAGCAATGGCAGTTTTAAACATTAATCAAGAAGATGACGGCGATCGCACTACGTTCTTCGGCATCGCACTGACAGCTGCCATCAATGGGCATGGTGCGTTCCCAAAAATTGATCGCTGGAGCAATAGGACTTGCATTAGGGAACGCACCCTACAGCGATAGCGATCGCACTACGGCGATAGCTGCAACAGGTCTATAAAATCCGAACCAGCAGCACTCTTGATGGGGAATTTGTTAATTTTAAGCTCGCGAACAATATCTGGAAGCCGGTGTATGATTATTCCATGCTCGGCAATTAGCTCTACTTCCTGCTCAGATTTGACGTTATTTATGACTAGCTCCGAGGACCACTCACCGCTCCACAGAATTTCCATAAGGGAGCGCTTTTTGGTAGCGTGGAATTTCCCCTCAACCCACTCGGCGACACCTTCCACGAGCTCCTCGGGCGAACGTGCTGCGCTATTCGCAGCCCGACCAGTCTTTCGCGCAGCTTTGGGAACCTTGGAGATGTAGCTGACTGGCCTCATCGACGCCTGGACCTCTACATGACGGCAGACAGGACTTTCGCCTGATCTGAACTTCACCGCAACCAAATCAATTTCATTAACGCCAAGACGGATACCACGTATGGTGAAATAACCCTGCCTATTCAGCCATTCTTCAACTATTTCTTCGGCCAAAAGGGCCATAGCATTACCTCGTCATAGACACACAACTACATATTATACAGAAACTTTCTGTCTAACAGTCCTCAGAGTAACGACAGGTGGAAACTTGCGGCATACTACCCCATTTTAGCGCAATCGCTGGAACTTTTCCCCATATCATACCCAAGAGCATATTAGCCAGATTAAACAACGTCTTTTAAGTGGATTCCTAACAACAAGCTCAAATAAAATAGACTTTTCGGGAAGTGTAGCACTAAGTCTTCAATCCACCCCACAATTACCTAATTTTCGGGGAAAAAGTGCCTCAATTTTGCCACCGGCTGGCACTTTTTGAGAACAAAAAAGTCTAAAAGTTTTATCCAACAAGGTTTTTAGCTCTATTCAGCCAACCCTATTTATTGGTGTACTTGCAAATGAAGGACATAATGACCTAAAATCAGGTTATCTGACCATAATTCGTACTCTAGACGCAAATATTCGGGGAAATTATCCCCCTCTAATTGGAGACTACGGGTATAGTTGCGGAGGCGAAAAGCGTAACCCGGTTGAGGACTTTCGGCATTTAACCAGTAGCGACTGACACCAAAAACCCCTTGCTCCCAAAAATGACGATAGGCGAATTTTCCCTGGCCCTGCATGGTCATAATTACCCGGTTGGCCGAAATTTCCAGCCAAATTAACTTATTTTGATTATTTTCGGGTTTAAGTGTCTCTATTTCTGCGAGAGCCACCGGTGGTTGATTGAGGAGAAGATGAAACCGGTGGCGATCCTTTTGGTAGAGGGTAGCGGCAGTGTCTAAAGTGGAGAGGATGGGTAGATCTGTCGAGAGCAGACAGAAGGAAACGGGACGGCGGTGATGGGCAAGCATAGACTAGACTTAATGGTGTCCTTATCTCCACAATAGTCGATTCTCTGCCCACCGCTACCGGCACCGGAAATTTTTTTGAGAAAAAATCCAGAAAGCACTTGCATTATTGACAGACTTATGATTATAATTATTAATTGTGAGTAGCCTTCCTCGGTAGCTCAGTGGTAGAGCGGTCGGCTGTTAACCGATTGGTCGTAGGTTCGAATCCCACCCGGGGAGTTAATCAAAAATAGCAGCGGCAATAGTTTTTTATTGCTGCTTTTTGATGTTTTTAAGTAAGCTGTTGACTATCTAAATTACTCGTTGAGACTGTCTATGAGATGGGAGCGGGGGTTGGGAAAATGGGGAATTTCAACTAAAACCCCAAAACCCTAAAACCCCAACACCTAACCCCACCAACAAACTTTTTGCCGCAAACCCTATCTAAATTACTCGTTGAGACTGTCTATGAGATGGGAGCGGGGGTTGGGAAAATGGGGAATTTCAACTAAAACCCCAAAACCCTAAAACCCCAACACCTAAAACCTATCTCCTATCTCCTGACTCCTATCTCCTGACTCCTATCTCCTGTCTTGACTAGGAAATTGATTTTGCGCGACTACCTAGAGAATTTCAGCGATCGCATTTTCTGGACCGACTAGAGAAATGTAAGGATTTTGAAAATATTTACTGGCTACCGATCGCGCTTGTTCGGGAGTAATCTGATTAATAGAATCCAGGAAAGTGCGATCGAATTCAATCCCCAAACCTAAGCTTTCATACCAACCGTATAATTGAGCGATTTCGGCGTTAGTTTGTTTACCGAGAGCATATTGACCCAATAACTTATTTTTAGCTGACTTTAACTCCTCCTCACTCAAAGTTACTTTATATAACCTTTCTGCTTCCTGACGCAATCCCGACAGGGCCATCGCTGTGTTTTGGGGTGCAGTTCCCATATAAATGACAAATTGGGAAGAATCGAGACGGGTGGGATAAAAAGCAGAAACATCGTAGGCTAATCCCCGTTTTTCTCGCAATTCCACGAATAGACGACTAGATAACCCATTCCCCAGATAGGTACTCAATAATTTTAAAACCGCATAATCATCCTCTTGCACAGAAGAGCCGGGATATCCTAACATAACGATCGCCTGTTGACTAGCTTGGACGGTAGTTAAACAGGTGGGCTGAAAATCAAAAGCGGCCGGGGGTAAACTAGATAAAGGAAGATCGGGAATTGACCAACTCCCAAAAATTTCCGTCACTGCTTTTACTGCTTGCTCTAGGGTAATACGGCCAGAAAGACTAATTACCAGGTTATCGGGACGGAAAAAGCGACTATGATAGGCCAGCAGATCATCCCGTTGCAATTGAGAAACCGTTGCCTCCGTACCCAATAAAGACATACCATAGGGATGATCCGGGTACATAGCGGCGCGTAATTGATTAAAAGCCACATTAAAAGGCTGTTCCAATTGAGAGCGAATGCTTTGACGGGTGAGATTTTTCTCTAATTCGATTTCTGGGGGTGGAAAACTGGGAAAACGAATAATTTCCGCTGCCAGACGCAATATATCTAGAAAATCCTTGGTAACGGTCTTTAAACTAACCACAAAATAATCGGTCCCCGTGTCCGCACTTAAACCGGCCCCCGTGGACTCAATGCGATCAGCAATTTCTAGGGAAGATAACTTTTCTGTACCTTTGGTGAGCAGCACGGCTAAAAGACGAAATAAACCCGCTTTTTCGGGTTTTTCCCAACGAGTACCCGCATTTTTGAGAAAAATCCTCCCCGCAACCAACTCCACGGCCGTATTTTCCATCACTAAAAGAGTGATGCCATTTTCTAAGGTTAAGCGGTGAATGGGGGAAGCGGACATCGTTTATTCACAGGGTTGCATTATTGTAATAGCATATCGCTCCGGGGAGAGATACTGACGAGCGAGACGTTGTAGATCTGACGGTTGAAAACTTTGGATAACTTGGGGATAGATCGTTGCTAGGTCGGCAGCTCTCAGGGTTTGATAATATCCATAGAGTCCCGCTAATTGGCCCGGGGTTTCTGTGGAGAAAATATAATCGTTAGCTAATAACTGTTGAGTGCGGTGTAATTCTGCGGGGGTGACGGGATCATCGTGCAGATGTTGGAGATGTTCACAGATAATAGCTTCAATTGCCGCGGTTTGTGAGCTAGATAGCCAAGCGCCGATGGTAAAGAGACTGGAATCTCGTTGCAGGGAAAAATTACTGTTAATATCGAGGACGATTTGCGCTTCTTCCCGCAGCTGTCGCACTAACCGCGAACAGCGTCCCCCGGCAAGAATTACCGAAAGCAAGTCTAATCCAAAGGCATCTTCTAGGCGATCGCATCCCGGTCCAGTCCATCCCATCAAGAGACGACAATGTTCTAGGTGGGGTAAATATACTTGGGAACGACGAATTTCGATCAGGGGGGGTTCGGCAACCACTAGATGGGGGGGGGATTCCGAGGGGACGGGAAATTCCCGAAAAGATTGCCGGATAATTTCTAAAGCTGGTTGGGGTTCAATTCCCCCGATAATCGCCACACACATATTTTCTGGTTGATAATAGGTGCGATGGAAACAGCGCATTTGATTGGGGGTTAATTGCTCTAAACAGGGTTGATCCCCTAGAATAGAGCGTCCGTAGGGATGGTTTTGATAGATACTTCCGCAGAGGGTTTGGTAGGCAATCCAATCGGGATCATCATAACAGGCCCGTAATTCTTCTAAAACTACATCTTTTTCCCGATAGAATTCCTCATCGTCAATCTCAGCATGGAGGAGAATTTCGGCCAGATGGGGTAAGGTATGTTCAATTTGGTCCACACTGGTGGTGAGATAGAAGTGTGCGTAATCGTGACTGGTGGCAGCGTTGGTCATTCCGCCACAATTTTCGATTAAATAGTCAAAGAGTCCGGGGGGAAGTTTTTTCGTCCCCTTAAAGATCATGTGTTCGAGAAAATGGGCCATACCTAACCATGGGTCGGGTTCAGCGATCGCACCTGCTTTCACCCACACATCCACCACCACCACAGGAGTCACGGGTAAATACTGATGAATTACGGTTAAGCCGTGATTTAATTGCCATACCTGAGCGGGAAAAGAACTCGTTTGACACTGTGCTATCGACTTGATCAATGTCCGTTAACCAGATTTTTTGTTAAATTCTATACATAGGTTATCTTATCTCTTGCCTGCTCAACCATTAAAAAACTTTTGTCATGATTTCTAGACAATTCCCCCAAATATCAGCCTTATCGGTGATCAGTGATCAGTTATCAGATGTGGTTCTTCGGTTCACTGATTACTGATTGCTGTTTACCGCTCCCTAATTACTGATTACTGATGACTGTTTACCGATAACTGAAAAACCCCCTATGACAGACAATAGAGATAACTTCAACGAAACTTATAATGCACTAATTGATCGCATTGTCAATCTAACTTTGGAAGGAAAAATTAGGGCTAAGTCACAGGTTTATAACCTTTTGTCCGAGGGAGTAAAAAATGGCACAGGAGAAATTTTTGAGCGTTGTTTAACCGAAAAAATAATCGTTACTCGCTCACAGTTAGAAACAAAAATTAAAGCCACTAGGGTTTTGCGGGCCTTGGAAACGATCGAAAGTGAATGGGAAAAATATCAAAAAACCAATCAGCAAAATTCTCTCACTGCAGCGGCGATCGATAATCTTGTGAAAATCGATCGAGAGGATCGTTTACTGACTTTAGTAAATTTAATTGATCCCAATCAAAATAATGCTTTAACCCTAGAACAATTGCAACAGTTAGCCAAGCATTTACAGACAGTTGCTCAGCAGCGGGGAGAAGCGGATTTATGGCAAATTGCCACGGGGATTAATCTGGGGTTAAATACTTGGTCAAATTTATCGAATGATCTCACCAGTTGGCTCTACGAACAAAATCGCAATCTTGGTTTTACTAATGACAATGAGCGAGTGACTCCTTGGCAAATTTGGGCAAGTAAAGTTAATCCCTCTTGGTTAAAACGAGTCTTAGAAAGTTTAGCTAATCAACAAGCTTTTCATCCTCTCACTCAGGATTTAACTTTAACCGATTGGGTAGAAACTGCTATTGTTTTTCAATATATCCAAAGAGGACTAATTAACTTTTTTGATCAGCGCATCTATAGCGAAAAATTAGGAGCCAAATTATCCATCTCTACCTTTCTCACCTTTGCTTTAATTTGGTCGCTGTTAACCAATAGTTTCGAGCAAGTTAGTAAAAATTCCCTCTATAGTCGTGGCTGTTTTCAGATGGCTTTACAAATTCTGAGAACCTTTGCTCAACGGGATTATTTTCCTTTATACGGGGGAATTTTTGCCTCCTTTTCTGGCAGTTATCTCAAGGATGCGTTAGACTATTTATCAATTCCTCTGCGTTATGTGGAAGGCACGGGAGAAAAGGCGAGAATTTTAACTTTAATTGCCTATTCTAATCGCATTCGCGGCGACTATCCACAGGCCAGAGAATGTCATCAACAAGCTTTAGAAATTGCCCGTCAACAACAGGATTATGCTTGTGAAATAGCTAATTTAAACCATTTATCCCGTCTCAATGCTATCCAAAAAAACTATGCAGAAGCGATTAATTTAAGTCAGAGAGCTTTAATTTTAAGTCGTCAACAGGGTAATAGTTTAGGACAGGCTAACGCTTTAGCTAATTTGGGTTATAGTCAGGTACAGGAAGCGCAACAGTTAGAGAGATACGATCCCGAAATTTATCAAAGTTCGATCGAGTATTTACAGCAGGGATTAAAGTTAGCGGAAAGTCTCCAAGATTGGCAGAGTAAATCCCTTTGTTGTAGCAGTTTAGGTCTAGCATATCTTATCCTTGAAAGAACCCAAGAAGCGATTAATATTCTCCTGCAAGGATTGGAATCGGCCAAATACTACGGGGATGTATATCTGCAAGGTTTATTACTAACTTATTTAGGCGAAGCTTACTATCAAGATAAGAATTTTGAACAGGCAATTTATATGGGTTCTCTAGGAATGTATTGGCTGCACGAAATCGGTGCAGCAGAATGGCGACAAGCTGCTAGTCTATTAACGGTTATTCGCGGCAAAAATATCGCAGCTTTTGAACAAACTTTCAGTCTGGAACGTTCCTCCCTGATTAAATCTATTGGACTGGAAGGCTACCAATATATCTCAGAAATTCTCAGCAAATATCAACAGGGTAATTAGTGAATACACAGCATAAGTTATTAATTAATCTCTCGGTACTTTTTCCCCAACCCACAGGAATCAGTACCTACATTCTTAACCTCTTACCCTACCTGAAAAATTTAGAACCAACCCTACTAACAGCTAATAGTTATCCCGACTTTAACTGTTATTCTATCCCCAAGGGTCTCGCCCCCGATCGAGGAGCGAAAGGTCATTTAAAACGCTTACTCTGGACTCAGTTTCGGTTATCGTCAATTTACCGACAATTAAAGGCCAATTTACTCTTTTCTCCCCTTCCAGAAGCGCCGATAAATTCTCCCTGTCGCTTTGTCGTCATGGTCCACGATTTAATTCCCCTGCGGTTTCCCAGTTTTACTTCCCCCTTAACTCACTATTTCCGTTATTATGTGCCGCAGGTATTACAACAGGCAAAACATATTATCTGTAACTCTCAGGCAACGGCCAAAGATATCACTGAATATTATCAAATTCCCGCCGATAAAATTACTTCTATTCCCCTAGCCTACGATCATCATCACTTTCGCCCTATTCAAGATAATAAGCCAGAGCATCCCTATTTTCTCTATCTCGGTCGTCCCAATCCCTATAAAAATTTACCGCGTTTAATCGCCGCTTTTGCCCAACTGCCCCCAGATTTAAGCGATTATCGTCTTTGGATTGCCGGCAGCTTTGATCGCCGTTATACCCCCAATTTACAACAACAAGCGCAAGAATTAGCCGTCAGCGATCGCATTAAATTTCTCGACTATATCCCCTACGATCACCTACCCAAAGTTATCAGTCAAGCCACTGCTTTAGTCTTCCCCAGTCTCTGGGAAGGCTTCGGATTGCCCGTTTTAGAGGCTATGGCCTGCGGTACACCCGTCATTACCTCAAATTTGTCATCTTTGCCCGAAGTCACGGCAACAGCGGCAATTTTAATCGATCCCTATCGAGTCGAGGCCCTAGCCGATGCCCTGAAAATTATCGCTCAAGATCGACAATTACACTCAAAATTAAGTCATCTAGGCAAAAAACGGGCCGATGAGTTTAGTTGGCAAAAAACTGGTCTAGCTACGGCCGCAATCTTAAATCAATATCTAGGGTATGCTTGAAAAGTCTTGCAGTGGGACCCCCAGACAGGTTACAGCGTTTCCCATCAAAAAATAATTTGACAGATCGGCAGCATTTGCTGTAGGATTGATGATCGTGACCTCAATTGGAGAGATGGCCGAGCGGTTGAAGGCGCAGCACTGGAAATGCTGTTTAGGGGTAACTTTAACGAGGGTTCGAATCCCTCTCTCTCCGTCCCCAAAGCACCTCATATCTATGAGGTGCTTTTTATAACAGAGTATAGGAGTCAGGATTCTGAATTCAGGAGATTACTCTTATTTATTATCTTCTCCCCTGCTCCCCACTCCCCACCTCCCGCTCTCCTATACCTTTTAAACAGGATTTAGTCTAATTCCCCATCGGTAAACCATCTTTACACTTAGCCAACCAGTCCAATAAACTATCTAACTGCTGTGGTGGTTTTACCAATCCTAAACCCCTAACCGTCACCTGTTTGGGACTATAAACAAAGCGTGATTGTATATGTTGGGGTAGGTGTTCTTGTAATAATTTCCACGCTGGTTCCTCCATAGGAGTTTCGAGGATAATATGCTGTTTTCCATCGGGTTTAATGCGCGAAAAACCGAGGGATTTAGCCAGATGTTTTAACTCGATTACCTTAAATAATTGTGCCACTGGGGAAGGAATTGCCCCATATCTATCGACTAAATCGGCGGCAATTTGTCCTAAATTTTTCTGAGAATTGGCAGTAGCGATCGCCCGATAGACATCCATTTTCTGCTCCGGATCGGATATATAATCGTTAGGAATAAATGCCGTCAATTTCAGATCGATTTGGGTATCCTCCACTTGAGGAATTTCTTGACCTTGAATTTCTCGCAAAGCTTCCTGTAACATTTCCATATATAGATCAAAACCGATCGCTTCCATTTGTCCCGATTGTTCCGCACCTAATAAGTTACCCGCACCGCGAATTTCCAGATCCCTAGTTGCTAATTGATACCCCGATCCTAACTGGGTAAATTCTTGAATTGCCTTTAATCTTTCCCGAGCGGTTTCTGTTAGTTCTGCCTTGGCCGGATAAAGTAACCAAGCGTGCGCTTGTACTCCCGATCGCCCCACCCGTCCCCGCAGTTGATAGAGTTGCGCTAAACCGAATTTTTGGGCATCTTCAATGATAATCGTGTTAACTCTGGGAATATCTAACCCCGACTCTACAATAGTCGTACAGACTAAGATATCCGCTTCCCCATTATTAAAAGCTAACATGGTGGTCTCTAATTCAGCCTCATCCATACGACCGTGGCCGATGGCAATTCTAGCACCCGGAATCATCCCTTGAATTGCTGCCGCTTTTTCTTCAATTCCCTCGATTCTTGGTACTACATAAAAAATCTGTCCCCCCCGATCCAATTCATTGCGAATTGCCGTTCTAATCACATCAGAATTATAACTAGAAAGGTGGGTTTGGATGGGACGACGAGAGGGAGGAGGTGTGGTAATTAAACTCATTTCTCGCACCCCAGAAAGGGACATATAAAGAGTCCGGGGAATCGGTGTTGCCGTCAAGGTTAACACATCAATATTACTTTTAAAAGCCTTAATTTTTTCCTTTTGATTGACCCCAAAACGCTGTTCTTCATCAATTACCAATAATCCTAAATCTTTAAACTCCACCGCTTTACTCAATAACAACTGCGTCCCCACTACTATATCCAATTCCCCCGTTTTCAAGCGCTGGACGATATCTTTTTTCTCGGAATTGGTGCGAAAACGATTTAATAAACCCACATTAATGGGATAGGGAGCAAAACGTTCTTTTAGGGTGTGATAATGTTGTTGGGTTAAAATCGTTGTTGGTGCTAATAAAGCCACCTGTTTATGACCCGTGGTGACAGCTTTAAAAATAGCACGAATGGCCACTTCTGTCTTACCAAAACCCACATCACCACAGACTAAGCGATCCATCGGGCGATCGCTTTCTAAATCCCGTTTCACATCCTGTATTGCTTTCAGTTGATCAGCAGTGGGTTGGTAGGGAAAAGAATCCTCTAACTCCCGCTGCCAGGGATTATCCATCGGATAGGCAAAACCCGATTTTTGGGCGCGTTGGGCGTAAATATTGATTAAATCAACCGCTAACTTCTTAACCGACTTCCTGACGCGGGCTTTCGTTGCTTCCCACGCTTTGCCAGAGATTTTATGTAATTCAGGCTCTTGATTACCTGTATGACGATAACGGGAGAGATTATCAACAGAATCGGCAGGAACCCGCAATAATCCATCAGCATACTTAATAACTAGATAATCTCGACCTTGCACTACTCCGCTAATTGTGCTTTCCTGCTTTTCTAGTTTGATAAACTGTCCGATGCCATGGTGTTTATGTACTACAAAGTCGAGGGGACGGAGTTTGTTCACGTCCACCTGTACCGAGGCTGCTTGCCGACGTTTGCGGACGTAACCAGCAGTATTTAAAAGATGTTGCCCGAAGAACTCTCGATCGCTAACGACGACTATGCGATAGGTGGGGAGGATAAAACCTTCTAATTCAGCTAATCCTGAGTATTTTAGGGCTGTAGCGGTGTTTTGAATGATTAAGCGCTCGATCGCCCCAAAATCGAGGGGATTGGGGATAAATTGGGCTGGACAGTCGTGTTCCTGTAATAACGAGACTGTACGGGAGGGTTGGGCAGATATTAACCATGTAGCGTACTTATTTACTTTAATACCGCTATAAATCTCTCTTTTTCCCCGTAAAATTTCCGCTAGTTTGGCGAATTGCCCCGGATTGGTGGGAATCGGACGACTGGAGAGATTAAGACTATTTTCGGAGAGGTGATCGTCTATTTCTGAGAGGTAGAGATGGGGAAATTTAACCGATATTTGCAGAGATTCGCCAAAAGAACGGTGAATTTGCGGTAAAGCTGGTTCTATCTCTTGCCAGCGTTCCCCAATATATTCTATCCAGCGATCGCTTCTAGCTTGACAGCTTTCCAGTTCATCAAAGGCAATAAGAGTATTTTCGGGGAGATAATCCAATAAAGAGGCAGGTTGACGGAAGGACAAGCCTAAAAATCGCTCAATTCCCTCTGGATAAATGCCATTAGCCAATTTTTCTCGCTCTTCAGCCTCCAAATAATCGGCCACTGTGGGGGGAAGAGAAGGGGCAATCATCGCCGCGAAGCTAGTGGGAGTAAGAAGCAGATTGGGGATAGAATCGAGGGATCTTTGGGTGGCAGGGTCAAATTCTCGCAATTTTTCCAATTCATCGCCGAAAAATTCTAACCTGACCGGTAATTCGGCCGAAACTGGGAAAATATCAACGATATCGCCGCGACGACTCCATTGCCCTTCGGTTTCTACCAGTGAAACCCGTTCATATCCTAATCTAGCTAGGGTTAGATCGAGGTTTTTGGCTTCTATAACCCTTCCTACCGCAAAATTATCGCTATACTGCTCGAAAACCTCTCTAGGGGGTAAATGGGGCTGCAGGGCCTTTTCGGTGGTAACGATCGCAATTCCGGCCTCTTGATGACTGATTGCCGATAATACCTGCATCTGCCCCCAAATCATCTCGGATTCCCGATTAAATCTCTCGTAGGGGCAAGCTTCCGAGGTGGGATAAAAGAAAACACCTTTCCACGTCATCGCTTCTAATTGTGCCGCCCAACGTGCCGCTTCCTCCAGATTGGCACAGATAATTAAAAGATTTTTTCCTTGACAACGGGCGAAAGCTGTGCCGATTAATCCTTTCGGTAAGCGGGCAAGGCCGGTTAGGGTTAAATTGCCGTTTTTCTCCAGTTTTTGGATAAGTTCGGCAGTTAATGGCGATTTTTCAATGTTGCGAATAACGGAGGCAAAAGTCATTTTTTAGTGATCGGCACTCGGTTTTTGGTTAGGGTTTGCGGCAAAAAGTTTTTCGTGGGGGTAGGGTGTGGGGTGTAGGGTTTTACCGATTTTGAGGGGGTCAATTACCTAATTTTCAGGGAAAAAGTCCCTGAATTTTCCCCCCGATCACTCCCATGTCCGGTACTTTTTGATTTCCCAAAAAGTCTAAAAGTCTTACCCAACAAGGTTTTTAGATTTATTCAGCAAGCTCTAGTTAAGCTCTCCTGAATTTATACTGCCTATTGGGAGTTCTAGTACAAATGCTCAGGCTTCCTCTCCCAACTCCGGCACTCCGGTGCAGTCTTAACGAGTATCAGTTTCCAGTTTACCCACTACTTTTTGGGGTTAATTTTTTTGGGCTTTACTTGACTTGACCAGAGGGGGGTCGCAGGCGCACGGATTTTCCATTATCTATATAATATCATGTCAAGCGTTAGTTAGCAAGAGAAAATTTTTAATTGGGAGCGAAAGATCGAAGGACGAAAAACCAGTACATCTATACCGAAATATTTTCAGAATGATAACGATTCTCACCGACTGTGATAAGATCAGAATCATAATCAGACTCAGTTAATCCGATGGGTAAAAAATTCCAGTTAACAGCGATCGCTTTAACCCTGACTATAGCCAGCTTAACAGCTTGTAGTGGTCCCTCGGTCAAGGAAGAGGAAGCAAAGACACCCTTACAGGTGACAGTGAGTATCGTACCGCAGGAATATTTTGTCAAACGTATCGGCGGTGATAGAGTCAGTGTTAATGCCATGATTCAACCCGGGACAGATCCCCACACCTATGAACCAAAACCCGAACAATTAAAAACCACAGCCCGATCGCAAGCCTATTTTAAAATTGGTGTATCCTTAGAAGATGCCTGGAAAGATCGCTTAAACAGTGTTAACCAACAGATGTTAATCGTCGATACCAGTCAAGGAGTAGATAAAATCCCTTTGACAGCAGAACATAATCACGATCATGACCATGATCATAATCACGATCAGGATCATGCCAAGGCAAAAACAGAGCAAGCTGGAAAAAACACCCTAGATCCCCATATTTGGTTATCACCAAAACGAGTCAAAGCACAAGCAGAGACTATTTATCAAACCCTAGCACAACTCGATCCCGGTCAGGAAGCCATCTATCGGGCTAACTTTGAAAAATTCAGTCAGGAATTAGACGCATTAGATCAAGAAATTCGGCAAAACTTGGCAGGGATTAAAAACAAAAAATTTATGGTATTTCATCCCGAATGGGGCTATTTTGCCCAAGATTACGGTTTAGAGATGATTGCGATCGAAATCGACGGTAATGAACCCAGTGCTGCCCAGTTAAGTCAACTAATCAAACAGGCCAAAAAAGAGAATATAAAAGTTATTTTTACTCAACCAGAATTTAGTCAGAAAAGTGCCGAAACTATTGCTAGGGAAATTGGGGGACAGGTAATCCCTATCAGTGCCTTTGATGAAAATTGGAGTGAAAACCTGCGACAAGTTTCCCAAAAAATGGCCACAGTTTTAAATCAGTAATTGCTTGTATATGTAGCTAGACACAATTAATTGCACATATCTAACTACCTCTTGCCTATTGCCTATTGCCTTTTGCCTATCCTAACCAAGAAGTTAATTTTGCCCTATTGTATATGTCAACGATCATTACCATTAATCATCTCTGGGCCGGCTACGAACAGGAACCGATCCTCGAAGATATTAATTTAACCATTGAAGAACTGGATTTTCTGGGAATTATCGGCCCGAATGGAGGAGGAAAAACTACCCTCCTTAAGGTTTTACTGGGATTAATTAAACCTTGGCGGGGAGAAGTCAGTATTTTGGGGCAAAGTGTCCAAAAAGGTCGGGAATTAGTCGGTTATGTGCCGCAGTTTGTCGAATGTGATCGCTCATTTCCCATCACTGTGGGTGAGGTGGTGAAAATGGGGAGATTGAGCAGCAAAAAACTCTGGCAAGGCTATAGTAAAAAAGATGAGTTAAGGGTAGATAAAGCTTTAGATAGTGTGGGAATGTTAGCGTTGAAAAAAAGGTCGATTGCTGAACTTTCGGGGGGACAGCGCCAACGGGTTTATATCGCTCGCGCTTTAGCAGTAGAACCCCGTCTCTTGATTTTAGATGAACCCACTGCCAGTGTCGATCCCCAAATGCGTGCTAGTATTTTTTCCCTGTTGCAAGAATTGAATGAGTGGATGACCATTTTAATTATTTCCCATGATCTGGGAACCCTATCTACCTATGTTAAATCGATCGGTTGTCTCAATCGTCGTCTCTATTATCACGGCCAAAAATCTCTCACTACCGCTATGTTAGAGCAAGTGTATTGTTAAAAGTTTTCTCCCTTTCTACTGTCAAAACCCTTGACAAATCCCCGCACTTGACATATACTCGTATATATAATGGGAATCCGTGCCTGCCTGCAAACCCTCTTTTTTTAGGTTAGATAAGCGTCAAGAAAATAAAAACCTAATACCTGACCAGCGCTAAAGACTTATACGAACAAGACTATCTTGCTTGGTTAGAAGAAACGGCCAAACAACTGCGACAAAGACAGACAGATGTATTGGATTGGGGAACCAACAGAGACAAAAATTATTATTATTAGTTGTAAATTTCATTATGACTAGGCTCAATGTAATCGCTGTTATTTTGTTGATTAAACTTTAAAATTGTCATTGCTGGAACGCCGAGGGCGATCGCTTACAATAGGGGGAAAACTTTTAGAAAGCAACCTTTATTACTATTCTTACTCATGCCCACTCTATCAAGCTTCTATGGAATAAAAATCACCATGAACTATAACGATCACAATCCGCCTCATATCCATGCCGAGTATCAAGATTATGAAGCAGTTATAATGATTCACACAGGTGAAGTTTGTGGTCAAATGCCCAAAAGAGGACTAAATCTAATATGGGAGTGGCTTGATCTACACCAATCTGAACTATTGGAGAACTGGGAAAATGCGCGTCAAAGAAAACCTCTTAACAGAATCGATCCCCTTCCCTAAAAAAGAGCTATTTCTTCACGTTATCTGTGTGGAATATCTGGATAAGTATCAATTAAAGCTAACCTTTAATAATGGAATAGAAGGGATTGTAGATTTAGAACAAGAATTGTATGGAGAAATCTTTGAACCCTTAAAAGATAAAAGTTTATTTCAAAAAGTATATGTAAATAGTCGGACAATAGAATGGCCAAACGGAGCAGACTTGGCCCCTGAATTTTTATTTGAAATTGCTCTCGACAAGCAACCAGTTAGTATAGTCGGTGATCCTGTAGGATACGCTAATAAAATGTAACGGACCAAATTGTTTTCTTAACAATAATTATCTGATTTGCGATTATTTTGGCCTTTAGTGCGATCAGGTTTTCTTCTCATGGTGTGATCGCTTTTTGATCAGGAGCGGCGATCGCTAATTGCCGTCTTGACTTAAAAGATAGTTACTTAACGCGCTTTTTTGCTTTTAATCATAAGGAAAATAATTGGGTGCAGACGATTCCTGAAACGGGTTGGAACACGATTCTTCGACTTTATGGCCCGCTCGATCCTTGGTTTGATAAGACTTGGCGACCAGGGGAAATTGAGTTAAAGTAATCCTATTGAGAATCTGGCTAGATCGCCGATCTGTTGCTTGGATTGAGGTGATAAAGTTCGGCGATCAAACTTTGTCAGAGAAAGTGGGCGCGGTAACTTGACAATTAGCCAAAAACTTAGTTATCATGTCTCTACAATATCAGTGATCGCATTTTTAGGTGTATACTCCCTCATTCTCCTACCCTAACATTTTCGATAAAGCTGCCGCTTATTGCGAGAAATTACACCCAAAGAGACTAAAATTTTAATTAAATTATTAGGCAGATTGTAAATCCCATGAATACAAGAGAAGCTATTAAGGATATTGTTGTGCCATTGTTATCGGCATTTACAGCGATAATAGTAGGAATATTAACTTACAATGTATCTGACCAAAATGCTAAGACAGAAGCTAAGTTTAAGGATACAGAAGCAAGGTTTAGGGAAATAGAAAGTAAGATATCAGAATCAAAAGAACAGAGAGAAGAAAGAGAAAGTACGCAAAATTTTAACTTTAAAATCTATGATCTTGTTCTTAAGTCCGTTGAAGAAAAAAATGCACAAAAACAAGAAGTTGCAAAAACCTTTATAGTAGTAATGGTAGACGACCCATTAAGAAGTTCTCTGTTAAAAGTACTAGAAAAAAGGGGTGAACCACAAGTTCGTCAAGATGTCGAAAAAACATTAAATGCAGAAAAAAACAGTAGCTATACCGAAGGTACAAAACCGACAGTTTCTGGGAGCAAACAGCGGTCAGATAAATGGGGAAAATGGGATATTGATGTTTTTTGGTGCTCATCTTCTTTAGATAAGATAACGGAATTGCAAGCCAATAAAATAGCAAAACAAATACTATTAGAAGGCGCAGAGGGTAAAATTAGGGTTAGAGAATTACCCGATTCAATTAATGCTAAATCTGGGTATAGAGTTAATGGTTATGTCATTCGGAGAAATGATATTAAAAGGGAAAGAGACATAGCAGACGATTTAAAAAAATTAGGTGATTCAACACTGGGCCAAGATATTTTTACTTTGCAAACTACATTACAAGATACTCCTGGGTATGTAAGTGTATTTGTATGTCCTGGCAGGTAATTTAACGTTATGTACCGTAATTATCTGATTTTTGAGATGTTTATTAATGTGATCGCTGTCATCTTGTTGATTAAACTTTAAAAATGCGATTATTTTGGCTTTTGAGTGCGATCACTGTTTATCTTTTTTATTCAAGGGTAAGGGGCGGTCTATTTGGCGTTTGAAAGTGCGAGCGCTGTCATCTTGTGGATTAAACTTTAAAACTGCCATTGCTTGGGATAGGAACGCAAAGGGCGATCGCTTTTTGATGATGGGGAGGGGCGATCGCTTTTTGATGATGGGGAGGGGCGATCGCTGTTGGGAGGAGCAATTTTTGGGGAATAGCGATCGCTTTTTGAGAATGAGGAGGGGCGATCGTTTTTTTTGGGATGAGAAGGGGCGATCGCCTGCCCTGAGATTAATCTCTCAACAAAGCTCGAAAACCAGCTTGCTGAAAATGAATATCCGTTGTTAATGCTTCCGTTATTCTACGCTCTTCCATTACAATAAAAGAAATACAGTCAACAATTCCCCAATTTTTATCGTTTCTTTGACAATAGAACTCTTGCAAATTAATTATATGTTATAATGATGGGTTAACTAATTTTCCCCAAAAAATTAGTTAATCAGTACATTCGTCCTGAATGAAAACTTGAAGTTTAACTTTTAACTCAAAACTCTTTAGAGCTGCTTTAATTTGGTTATCAAAACCTCTTTATTTAAGCGGCACAAACTATCTCAATTTTTATAATTGAGAATAAATTCTCCTTGACTTGATTAATCTTTAGGCAACTTTTAAGAAGCTGCTATACCTATCCCTAACTCACAGTTATAAATAGCCGCCAACAAGTTAACTCTTAAACTATATCTTCGACGACGATTCCGATATTTACAGGATAAGATTTTAAAGATTTTGAGTTTCCTATTTATATGTTCAATGATAATCCTTTCTTTAGCTAAAGCCTTGTTATACTCTTTTTCTAACTCTGTTAATTTTCTATTTTTCGATTTCTTTTTCGGTGTATAACTATTACTATGGTATGCAGCTATTCCCTGATAACCACTGTCTTCTATGCTGGTAGTTAAAGGATGAAAACGAACTCGACTTTTTTTAAATAAACTAAAATCATGACCTCTACCTTTCCCACAGAAGACACAGATAATTTCCTCTGTATTTTGATCAGCTACTAATTGGGATTTTAAAGTATGATAACCTCTTTTACCCGAAAAAAAATCTTTCTGTTTCTTTTGGGGGCGTTCAATGGGAGTTTCCGTTACATCCATTACCGTTATGACCGGTATCTCTGCTTGATTGAGTAAAGCTTTTTTTCCTTTTAAACGGAAGTTTCCCGATTGTAAAAGCATTTTTTCCGTCTTATTTACAATCCGACATATAGTTGATTCTGATAGTTCCCAGCTTGTACCAATGTGAAAATATGTTCTATATTCTCGCCAATATTCTAACGTTACTAAAACTTGTTCTTCTATAGATAGTTTAGGTTTCGGTCCCCTTTTAGATGGTGAATTAGAGTCGGCTTCAACACTTTTTACTGATTCTACCATCTTTCTATATGTTTGTTTGTACACACCGAAACGGCGTTTGAATTGTTCATCTGATAAGTTTTGATAATCCATAATTTTGCTAATAAACATAGCAAAATTATAGATGATTTCCTGACCTAAGATCACATTTTATTCTTTTTTCCACTTCAATCTAAGAATTGAGAAAAAAGCAAAACCTTATATTATACCATAAAAAAATTATGCAAGAGGTCTAATATAGTTGAAAAGCTTTTTGATAAAGAATTTCCGATAAGGGAATAACTGTCACTGTTCTGTCCTTTTCTAATGAGGACAATAATTTAATTGACTTAGAGCGATATTTTTGTTTAGATAAAGCATTGCCAATCTCTAAAATAATGGCTCTGGTTGTAACTAAAGGTGTTTTTGAAGTTTTTAATTGTTGGGCAATGGCAAGTGCTTTATGATGATAATCGTCCGTAGATGAAGATAAAGCGATCGCATAACTTGTATCGAGAAATTTCTCAGGGTTCATGCTCTTTTTCTTCACCATATAAATATTTATCTAGATTTTCTGACCAATCAGAGGGGCCGTCTAGTTGTAATGATTCTGCTGTCTCTAAAAAAGAAGTGAGTTCATTATTTTCATCCGATAAGTTATCAACAATAATGCGGACACGAGTATTAGCCTTCAATGTAACGGGTTGCTCTGGATGAAAGACCTTTCCGTCAAATAATGCGTTAATAGAATTAAGCATGATCTGTTGGTGAAATGATTTTTACTTGAAATATCTATATTATAAATGTAACACACCAAATTGATTGTTATTCGCTGTCATCTTGTGGATTAAACTTTAAAACTGCCATTGCTTGGGATAGGAACGCAAAGGGCGATCGCTTTTTGATGATGGGGAGGGGCGATCGCTTTTGGAGAGGAGGAGAAGCGATCTTGTAGGTTAAGTTGAGGTAAGGAAACCCAACATTACTTTTTTCCCAAATTACCACCCAATATCTGAGTTATAATCAATACCATCAATTCTACACCTTAATCAAATAATTTAACTTATGTCTGCTACAATTCGTGAAGAACTTCACCAACAGATTGACCGATTACCTGATGACATTGTTGAAAAAATTGCCAACTTTACCCGATTAATTTCCCCTGAGCCAAACAACATTTCAGAATATACTAATTGGCAAGATGAAGACTGGCAAAAATTTTCATTAGAGCAATTTTTCAAAGAAGAAGATGAAATTGAATATTCCCTAGCAGATGCTCAAGAAATTTATGGCTCTTCCGGACTTGGTATGGTTCGATAGGGGGGCATAAATCGACTCAATCCTTATCTGGCAAGAGATTTAATTGATTAGTTCGCTCCAGATCGCCAACAATTGACAAAAATTGCGGCAATGTCTGTCTCTATAAAGGTTTCATTCCTTAGACCTCTTGCATAAATCCGAAAACAAACGATAGAAACAATAATAGGAGGGACTTTCAGTTAATTATTTATTAGTAGTTGATAATCTTCAAAAATGTTGCTGTACAAGGATCGACTTAAGACTTTTGCAAGAGGTCTCTTATAACCCCGTCCATTGTATAAGACAAACCGAAGAACCCGAAATCCTCGTGAACTTTATTTTAAGTCACCATGCCGAAGAAAAAATTATTCAACGCCAAATCTCTTTAAAAATATTGCAGGACATCCTTAATAATCCTGAGCAAATTTTAGAAGAAGATGGACTCAAAGTTTATCAAGGTACGTTTGTCGCCATTAACAATAAAACTTATCTTCTGAGAATTTACATTAATGACTTAGTTGAGCCTCAAAAAATTGTTACACTATATGTAACCAGTAAACTTAGAAAATATAGGCAGCTATCAAATGAAAGCTAAATATGATGCTGAAGTTGACGTTTTAACAATTACCTGGCATGACACACCCGTAGAAGAAAGTGAGGCAATCAGTCCGGGGGTTATTCTTGACTATGATCAAGCAGGTAATGTAATCGGGATTGAAATTCTTAATGCTTCTCGAAAAATCGAGAATTTTTCTCCGAATGTGCAGGTAGCTATTTCTTCTCGATAAAGGTGATCGCTGATCCTGTAGTGCGATCGCTGATCTTGTAAGTTGGGTTGAGGTGACGAAACCCAACATTACCTTTATTTCTTACCTGAATTTTTTGGGTTTCACTTCTACATTTTATTCCATACCAATATCACTATCAAAGATCAGCTTTTCTGAAGCTCCCCACATCTGATCATAAATTCCTTCTTCAACATAACGGTGAAAACTGGAATATTGCCAATCTTTCGGAGCGTTTACTAATCCATGATGCACGGTATTCGAGATGATTAACAAAATCTCAATAAAAAACCCTTGACAAATCCCCGCCCTTGACAGATACTTATATATAGAATGGGAATCCGTACCTTCCTACAAACCCTCTTTTTTTAGGTCAAATAATGCGATTAAATTTATTCCTGCTCCCTGGGGTTGAGTTCTAGCTTCAGCAGTTTTAGGAGATGGGAAATATGGCAGCTTGGATTATCGCTATTGTGAGCATAAAATCTTCCTATTTGTAGTGCCAGTTGTTCTCTATATCTTTCTGGGGGTGATGTATGGTCCTCTGGAGGTTCAACTTGTAACCAATATTGCTTCGCTTTTTTGATAGTCAACAGAGCCAGCACTAATTCCGATTGGCTATTGTCGTGGCTAACTTGATATTGTTTTTGCCAAGATAGCTGTAATTTCTCCACTTCCGATAGTTCTAGGTTTTGACAATGAGAAATTCTCCCTTTAACTCTGGAAAAATTATTTTTTAAATCGGCATCATCCTTAATTTTATCTGCCATATCAAGATAAATATTTTCTAGCCTAGCAGCGGAATTTTGATAAACAGCCGAATGTTCGCTAAGAATTGATTGAATATGAGTATCGGGAAAAATAAAATAGCACTCTTTATGAATCAATCCCGTCACCCAAATTCTATGCTGTCCAACCCGATTGACTTTAATCAGTGATTTTTTATATAAGTCCTCAAAAATTTGCTCTAAATCCTTAAATGGATAGGAATCATCTAAACGTTTATTTTGTAAGTCTAAATCGGCTCTTCTGGTTTTCGTGTGTTAATTTTTGTTATGAATTAAAGCAAGCAAACAGCTTAAGTCGAAGATGTTCAAAATTGGTAAATCCATAACTCATTCTTTTAATAAGCTTTATTTTGGTATTCATTCCCTCAATTAATCCGTTGGTTGTATGATTTTCAAAGTAATTACAAATACCCTGCAAATGCTTCTGGATCATGCTGGCACTACTTTCATATAATATCCCGCCTATTCTTATCCATTTTTCCAATTTTCTCTCAGCACCTCTGAACGTTTTACTACTTTGATAAATTTGTCTAATTTCTTCTTTCATCTCCCAGGCTATTCCCAAGCAGGGATGTTCTTTTAAGATAACTTCTAGTTGTTGTTTTTGCTCGTCCTTTAAGTCCTCTTTATTCTTCCATAATAAATGAGGTAATCCTTTTTCATGCACCCCCATTAACTTTCTCAAGTTATTAAGCTCGTCATTGATGATAGCCATTACATGAAAACGGTCATAGATGATTTTAGCATTGGGAAATAATTCCTTGATCACTGCTGTAAATCCTGACCACATATCGACGCTCACTTCTTTCACCTTCTCCCGAACTGCGACTGGCCGTGCCTTTAAGGCTTCCATTAATTCTTCTTGTTTATGTCCTTTAATCACATCTAGTAAAATTTTCTTGTCCATATCTACGACCGTTGTTATGAAATCTTTATGTCCTTTTAAGTTACTAAATTCATCTAAGCTTATTCGTTCTGGTGCTTCCCACTCTTCCTTTTCTAGTTCTTTAGCACAGTGATTAAATATTAACTCAACTTCTTCCCATCCCAACCCTTCTTCTCGACTTATTTCTTCGATACTACAATTTTTTACTCTCTCATAAATCATCGATTCATAGCGAATTGTATGATGCTGTCTTAATCTCATAAAACTCAGTCTTTCGCTGATATACTTTTGGCACTTTTGACAATGAAACTGACGGCGTGGTACTTCTAAATATACTGGATTACCTAATATTGACAAGTCTCTGACTAGATTATACTCTGTCTGATTGATTCTGTCTAAGGTTTGATGGCAATTCGGACATTCAATTGTTTCATTTAAAAGAGCAAGCTTTAGGAAAATTGTCTGAGCAATTTTTTGATAATTGACCACTGTTACATTTGGTAAATCGAGGAGTTGATCAAAATTTATCCACATAACCCACCTCCTGTTCTGTGTTACTATTATACCATGCTCACACAGAACCTAGAAGAGCCCTAAATCGACGATAGCGAACAGTTGCTGGGGATTTAAATAAGAAGCTTCTGGGTTATCTTCATGCAAACGCAAAAGATTAAAGTAAGTATTTAAAACATCATTTCTATCACCACAGTTAAAAAAAGTCGGTATCTGTTGTCTCCAATCCCTAGGAACACAGGCTTTATAAAAATTAGCATCGGGAAAATCTTCCATAGCTCGATAGGATTGAGGAGATAACCTGCCGGCAGTTTTTTTGATTTCCCCTTCACAGAGGATGACAAATTTATTACGAATTTGACGGTTTGCCAGAATAAATTGACAATGTTCTAAAAGTTCTGTTTCCCTAAGACTCATGGGTTAGTTTCTCCATCTTTATTTCAATAGTTTTGGTTCTATCTCTTTAACATGAGCGGGAGTTAAAGCTTGACAGAGTTCATAGGAATGAGTGGCTAAGATATAGCAATTCTTGGAGCTATGAGGTACAATGGAAAGCAAATAGACAAATAATAGAACTTACCAGCTTCCTATGAGACCCTATTCCGTAGATTTTCGCCAAAAAATTATCGATGTCTGGAAGAAAGAAAAAATTTCCATTCGAGGACTAGCCCAGAGATTTGACGTGGCTAAAAGCTTTATTCAGAAGTTATTGAAGCAACATAAAGAAACAGGAGATATCCGTCCTCGTCCGCAAGGGGGAAGTCCGCCAACCAAGTTAAATAGTGAACAACTGATAATTTTAATAGAAATCATCGAAGCTAACAATGATGCAACTCTCGAAGAATTATCGGACTTACTGTATGAAAAGACACAGGTGAAAGTCAGTAGAGCCACCCTGGGGCGGCTTACGCAAAAACTCAATTACAGTTTCAAAAAAAAACACTACACGCGGCGGAAAAAGAAAGTGACAGGGTACAGCAAAAAAGAGTGGAATACTGGTCAGAAGTTCGGGAAATTGAGGCATCAAAACTAATTTTCATCGATGAATCGGGGGTAAATTTAGCCCTTTTGAGACTCTATGCTAGAGCCTTAATTGGCCGAAGAGCTCGGGGAAGAAAACCACAAAAAAGAGGGAGAAATATTTCAATAATTAGTGCTATAAGCTTAGAAAAAGTTGTCGCATCAGTCAACATATACGGTGCAGTGGATGCGGTAACATTTGAAGGATTTATTCTCAAGGAAGTGCTGCCAAAAATTAAAGAAGGAGACTGTCTGATCATGGATAACGCCAAGATTCATCTCGGAGAAATGGTCAGAGAAATAATCGAACAAGAAAAAGCTAGACTCATCTATTTACCTCCTTATTCTCCCGAATTCTCTCCTATTGAAAACTTTTGGTCAAAAGTGAAAGCGACGTTAAGAAAACTGAAGGCGAGAACTTACAAAGACTTAATAGAAGGGATTGAATTGGCTATGTTAGAAGTTACTCAAAAAGATATTCGCAATTGGTTTACTCACTGTTGCTACTGTACCTCATAAGTCAGAGAATTGCTATATATTGATTGCTAGGTTCCCATTCCTGCAAGTCCTCAATAATTTTATATTGCCAGTCGGGATGGAGAGCAATCTCAATTTCATCCATCAAGACAATCGCATCTTTTATCCTACGATACTTTAGCCACAGATAGATACTTAATCGCTTCAGTTCCCCATGACTCAAATCCTCTGGATATAATTCTTCTCCGTTTGTGTCTCCTTTGAATTTAAAGGTAATCCTCGATATATCTTTATCTAAATTAATTTCTTTGTCGGATAAAATTGAATTTAATTTTTGTCTTCTTAGTTGATAATTATTTCCATATTCACCAGTTTCTATAGCTTGGGCAAAATCTTGATCACGAGCCATGATAAAGTAATTAATCAATAGCTCAACTGGCAGAAAATCGTAGGTAAATAAGTTGCTAAGTTTCTTTTTAATATCTGCCATGGCTAAATAATAGTTACTAGAGTCTGGATTCCCTTGATTTATCTGAAAAAGACTCTTGTTAGTAGCTTTGGGTAAAAAGATAAAAACTTGCGTTGAAGGTGCAGCTAAAAATATTTTTGAGGATAATTCTTTCATGAATAATTGACATTCTTCTTGGGTGGCTTGACTAAATTTACACAACAAAAATATCTCTTCATTCTTCTGGTTTTTGGCTTGACAAAGATATAGGAATTGACCGTCAATATCAGATACAAAGTGTTTTATATAAACATCTCCGAAATCATATACAAATTGACCGTCAAGATCAGATACAAATTGTTTTACATAAGCATCTCTGCAAATAAAAAAATCTAGTTTTACTTCTTCCCGATTGTCGGTTAGAATTTCAAAAATAGCCAGGGTTTTCTGCTCTAACTCATCTTCTAGTTGACATCGATGGAGTACATTTACCACATATTCTATCTTTTCTGGATCACCAGAACAATGAAGCAGGATAAAAATTAATTGTAGAAGGGTACTTTTGCCACCGCCATTTTGACTACCGATAGGGAAGATCTGGGGAAAAAAGTCTTTCTCGAAACTAATATCAATATTCTTTAACACTCGAAAGTCAGGAACTTGAACCCGTAGTAACCGCATTGTCAAAACTCCTGTAATCCTATCCTCTTGCTCATCTGCTTATTGTAGCTCACAGGCAAAGGTGAAACAATCTCTTATCCTACCGGCCAAATTCTGGTAGATTTTTTCAAAAAAACCCTTGACAAATCCCCGCCCTTGACAGATACTTATATGTAGAATGGGAATCCGTGCCTGCCTGCGAACCCTCTTTTTTTAGGTTAGATAAGCGTCAAAAAAATAAAAACCTAATACCTGACCAGCACTAAACAGGATAGGGTATGACAACTAAAGACTTATACGAACAAGACTATCCTGCTTGGTTAGAAGAAACGGCCAAACAACTGCGACAAAGACAGACAGATGTATTAGATTGGGAACATCTCGGAGAAGAAATCGAAGCATTGGGGAACGAACAGAGACATAAAGTGCGATCGCCGATCTTGTAGGTTGGGTTGAGGTGACGAAACCCAACATTGCCTTTATTTCTTACCTTAATTTTTTGGGTTTCACTTCGTTCAACCCAACCTACATTTTATTCCATACCAACTATTAGTGACGAAACCCAACATTGCCTTTATTTCTTACCTTAATTTTTTGGGTTTCACTTCGTTCAAACCGACCTACAGTGCGATTATTTGCTTTATAATTTTTGCTAATCCAGGCTCTTCGGGACTTGGTATGGTTCGATAGGGGGGCATAAATCGACTCAATCCTTATCTGGCAAGAGATTTAATTGATTAGTTCGCTCCAGATCGCCAACAATTGACAAAAATTGCGGCAATGTCTGTCTCTATAAAGGTTTCATTCCTTATAACCCCGTCCATTGCATAAGACAAACCGAAGAACCCTAATCCCTTACAAAAAAATACTCCGAAATCCTCGTGAACTTTATTTTAAGTCACCATGCCGAAGAAAAAATTATTCAACGCCAAATCTCTTTAAAAATATTGCAGGACATCCTCAATAATCCTGAGCAAATTTTAGAAGAAGATGGACTCAAAGTTTATCAAGGTACGTTTGTCGCCATTAACAATAAAACTTATCTTCTGAGAATTTACATTAATGACTTAGTTGAGCCTCAAAAAATTGTTACACTATATGTTACCAGTAAACTTAGAAAATATAGGCAGCTATCAAATGAAAGCTAAATATGATGCTGAAGTTGACGTTTTAACAATTACCTGGCATGACACACCCGTAGAAGAAAGTGAGGCAATCAGTCCGGGGGTTATTCTTGACTATAGACCTCTTGCATAAATCCGAAAACAAACGATAGAAACAATAATGGGAGGGACTTTCAGTTAATTATTTATTAGTAGTTGATAATCTTCAAAAATGTTGCTGTACAAGGATCGAATTAAGACTTTTGCAAGAGGTCTTATGATCAAGCAGGTAATGTAATCGGGATTGAAATTCTTAATGCTTCTCGAAAAATCGAGAATTTTTCTCCGAATGTGCAGGTAGCTATTTCTTCTCGATAAAGGTGATCGCTGATCCTGTAGTGCGATCGCTGATCTGTAGGTTGGGTTGAGGTGACGAAACCCAACATTGCCTTTATTTCTTACCTTAATTTTTTGGGTTTCACTTCTACATTTTATTCCATACCAATATCACTATCAAAGATCAGCTTTTCTGAAGCTCCTCACATCTGATCATAAATTCCTTCTTCAACATAACGGTGAAAACTGGAATATTGCCAATCTTTCGGAGCGTTTACTAATCCATGATGCACGGTATTCGAGATGATTAACAAAATCTCAATAAAAAACCCTTGACAAATCCCCGCACTTGACAGATACTTATATATATAATGGGAATCCGTGCCTGCCTGCGAACCCTCTTTTTTCAGGTTAGATAAGCTTCAAAAAAATAAAAACCCGATACCTGACCGGCGCTAAAGAGGATAGGGTATGACAAATAAAGACTTATACGAACAAGACTATCTTGCTTGGTTAGAAGAAACGGCCAAACAACTGCGACAAAGACAGACAGATGTATTAGATTGGGAACATCTCGGAGAAGAAATCGAAGCGCTGGGGAATGAACAGAGACATAAAGTAGATAGTTATCTCCTACAATTGCTCATTCATCTGCTTCTCTACCAATACTGGCCGGAGGAACGAGAAAGATGTGCGCGGGGATGGCAGGACGAAATCGGTAACTTTCGGGTGGAATTAGAACTTTTATTGGAGTCAAAAACCCTTTATAACTATTTTTTAACCAGAATCGCCGTTATTTACCCCAAAGCAGTGAAGCGAGTCCGACAAAAAAGCCAATTACCGGCCGCTATCTTTGCCGAAAGCTGCCCCTATAGTCCCGAACAAATCCTCGATTCCGATTTTCTCCCCTAAAATTCTGGCAGATTTTTTCAAAAAAACCCTTGACAAATCCCCGCCCTTGACAGATACTTATATATATAATGGGAATCCGTGCCTGCCTGCAAACCCTCTTTTTTTAGGTTAGATAAGCGTCAAAAAAATAAAAACCTAATACCTGACCGGCGCTAAAGAGGATAGGGTATGACAAATAAAGACTTATACGAACAAGACTATCTTGCTTGGTTAGAAGAAACGGCCCAACAACTGCGACAAAGACGGACAGATGTATTAGATTGGGGAACCAACAGAGACATAAAGTAGATAGTTATCTCCTACAATTGCTCATTCATCTGCTTCTCTACCAATACCGGCCAATGTCTTCCCTACCGGCCAAATTTTGGCAGATTTTTTCAAAAAACCCCTTGACAAATCCCCGCCCTTGACAGATACTTATATATAGAATGGGAATCCGTGCCTTCCTACAGACCCTCTTTTTTTAGGTTAGATAAGCGTCAAGAAAATAAAAACCTGATAACCGATACCTAACTACCTATAAGCTTTTCATCCAATCACCAATCAACCGGTTAACCTCTGTGGGAATTTCATCGTGGGGACAATGACCGGCAGTTAGATAATATTCTGTGAGAGAAGGATAGTATTGACGGAATTTGGCCCCGCGTTCCCTAGTATTCATCCAAGTGTCCCCCTCACCCCATAACATCAACAGGGGACAACTTAACTTTTGCAGGAGAATATCCACATTTTCCCCCCGGGGAGATTTAAACACAGAAGCAAAAACTTTGGCTGCTCCCGCATCCAGGGAAGGACGACGGATATCTTCTATTAACTGCTCGGTAATGGCACTGCGATCGAGATATACTTTCTCTAGGGTTTTGCGGATAGTTTTGGGTTGACGGGTATAGAGAAATAAGAGATAACTGGCCCAGGGTTGCACCAGCATCGATCGCAGTAATTTTTGTGCTAAATTAGGCTGACGATTGCTTTCTGTCTCGCTAAAGGGACCGGCACTATTGAGGAGAATTAATCCCCGAACATTCTCGGAATGATTAGCAGCCACACAGAGAGAAGCGTAACCCCCCAGAGAATTACCGGCTAAAACCGTCGGTTGGCCCACAACTTCCTTGATAAAATCGTTTAATTGTTGCTGCCAAAGACTGCCACTATAGACAATATCCGGTTTAGCTGATCTACCAAATCCTAACAGATCGATCGCCCATACCTCCCATTCTGAGGCTAAACCTTGCACATTTTTTCGCCAATGGTCGGTGGAAGCGCCAAAACCGTGGACTAATAGTAAAGGGGGTTTTCCCGTGACTCTAGTACCCGCTTGCACATAGTGTATCGAATGTCCTTGCCATTGCCAATTTTGCTTTATCGTCAGAGCAGCTGTATTCATCGGCTGTTTTGTTAAGTAATGTGAATAATTCTTAGTCTAACCGATTGGGAAACTGGAGACAAAGCTAGAGATTTTTGACCAAACCTCTTGACTGAAAACGGGACTTGACATATACTTATATATATAATGGGAGTCCGTGCCTGCCTGCGAACCCTTCATTTTTGGGCAAATAACCCTAAAAAACACTCTCAAAAAAAATCTTGAGCGGGATTAATCTGCCGGTATGGGTGGCTAACCCCAGAGAATTACTCCTGAATCATCGGGACAGTTTTTTGCTAATTCTGATATAACAGCTATGAAGATTTTGACGATTTTACGGGGATTAATCGACAAAAATCCCTTAAGTCAGGCGGATCTAGAAGAATTACTAGAGATCGAATCCTTAAGTTTTCAGCAGACTAACCCTCTCATCCTACAGGAAAGGGCGGAACTACTAATGATTCTCTGGCCGCGAGTCTGGCAAAAATGTCAGGAGTTAGGGATAAATCAGCCAAATCAGATTTTGATCAGCTGTTGGCGCTTCTGGATTCCCTGGGCGCTACAGCTACGCAGCCACGCAAAACCGTTGATTCAAGGCATTTTGGCCCCTCAAGGCACGGGAAAGACCACCTTAACATCCATAATGTCGATTATTTTAGCCTATTTTGATTTAAAAGTAAATAATCTCTCTTTAGATGATATTTATAAGACCTATAATGAGCGAATAAAATTGCGTCAAAAGGATGAAAGATTGCGCTGGCGTGGTCCACCGGGTACTCATGATATAGCATTAGGAATTAAAGTTTTAGAACAGGTTTGTCAGCAAGAAAGTCCGATTTTAATCCCGCGTTTTGACAAGTCCCTGCATCGAGGACAAGGAGATAGAATTGCAGCGGAACAAGTGGAACGAGTTGATATTCTTTTTTTCGAGGGTTGGTTTGTGGGCATGAATCCAGTAGAAGAAACAGTCTTTGATCATGCCCCCGATCCGATTAATAGCGAGGAAGACCGACAATTCGCCAGGGATAATAATCAAAGATTGCGAGAATATCTACCCCTCTGGTCAAAAATCGATCGCTTACTGATTCTTTTTCCCCTTGACTACCGTTACAGTTTACAATGGCGACAGGCGGCCGAAACAAAAGGAGGTATGAACCCATCAGAAATCGAGGAATTTGTCAAGTATTTTTGGAAAAGTTTACATCCGCAATTATTTCTGCCACCCCTGCTCAAACAAGCGCATCTAGTGGTAGAAATTAATCGGGATCATAGTCTGGGAAAAATCAGTTATCAGTGAGCAGTAGGCAAGAGGCAAGAGGCAAGAGGCAAGAGGCAAAAGAAAGAATCTGGCAATTCTCCTACCCAAAAAGAAGGTTAGAAACTAAGTCCATAAAATCTTCTAGCTTAACAAATTAGGTTTTAGATTCCGTCGAGTTAAAAGAAAGCTCCGAACTTGTCACTTAACACTATTGACTGATAACTGATAACTGATAACTGATAACTGATAACTGATAACTGATAACTGATAACTGATAAAGCTTATGATTGAAGTCGAACATCTGAGTAAAATTTATGGTTCTACCACGGCAATAAGTGACGTAGATTTTACCGTAGAAAAAGGAGAAATTCTCGGTTTTTTGGGACCAAATGGAGCCGGAAAAACCACGACTATGAGGATTTTATCTGGTTATATTCCTGCCACAACGGGAACAGCAAGGATAGCAGGATACGATGTGCATCAACAATCCTTAGAAGTGCGTCGTCGCATTGGTTATCTTCCCGAAAATCCCCCCTTGTATCCAGAGATGACCGTGGAAAGTTTTCTTGATTTTGTGGCACGGATTAAAGGCATCTCATCGGGAGATAGAAAAGCGCGGGTAGATTTAGTTTTAGGTAAATGTCAGTTACTAGAAAAAAGAAAAGTTATTATCCGCAAATTATCCAAAGGTTATAAACAGCGTGTAGGAATTGCCCAAGCGATCATACATGATCCACCGGTAATTATTTTAGATGAACCGACAGTAGGATTGGATCCGAAACAGATTATCGAGGTGAGAAATCTGATTAAAAGTTTAGCGGGAGAACATACAATTATTCTCTCCACTCATATTTTGCCAGAAGTGAGTATTACCTGCGATCGAGCGACAATTATTAATCGGGGTCGCATCGTGGCCAATAATATTACTACCGCTACCCCTGCCGGTTCCAGTTATGAAATTGAGATCGAAGGTGATAGGGATTCCCTGCTAGAAATCCTGCAACAAATACCCCAAGTCGAACAAGCAGCAAAAGTCGGCGATAACCTGCTCAAAATTGTTGGTCAAGTGGGAACAAACTTAGGGGCAGAACTTGCTAGAATAGTTGTCAACAATGGTTATAACTTATTAGAAATGCGTCGCACCCGTAAAACCCTAGAAGATATATTTCTGGAAGTAATCGGCAGCGGGGAAAGTAACCAGCAAGAGGAGAGGCATGATCAATAATATCTGGGCGATTTTTCGCAAGGAATTTCAAAGCTATTTTACCGCCGCCAATGCCTATATCATTATGGGGATATTTTGGTTAGTAGCAGGATTTTTCTTTAACTCCCTTCTCTACGGAATTATTCTCGATATTAGTATCCAGGAACAATCGGGATTTCTGGTAGCCAGAGATGTGGTATCTGAATTTATGACCACTTTCATCGGCATGATTTTATCCTCTTTATTGTTGGTAATTTTGCCAGCCCTGTCTATGGGATTATACGCAGAGGAAAAAAAACAGGGAACCCTAGAACTTTTAGCCACTTCCCCCCTGACCAATTGGAGTATAGCCATCGGTAAATTATTGGGAGTGCTGGCCTTTTTTACCGTGATGATTGCCCCCCTCTGGGTTTACGAAATAGTGGTTTTTAGTAGCGCAGTTCCCCCGGTGAATATAGCCAGTATTTTACTGGCTCATCTAGGATTAATTTTACTGGCAGCGGCCATCCTAGCCATCGGAATGTTTATTTCTTCCCTCACCAATAGTTCTATCCTTGCTTACATCATCACCTTTATCACCATCTTATTTATCTGGATACTGGATGTCATTGCTAACAATGTCGAAACCTTCTTTCGAGATCGCATCGGAGGAGAAGTGGGAGAACAGATCGGATTTTTCCTAAAAGAATTGCTCTCCCATCTATCTTGGTATCAACCCTTTAACAATTTCGTGCGGGGAATTTTTGACAGTAGTAGTTTAGTCATCCTCCTCAGTTATATTCTGCTGGGAATCTTCCTAACTACTCAAGCGATCGAAGCGGACCGTTATCAAAGAAACTAACTATGAGATACTGGCAAAAATACAGTAAATTTCTCTATATACCCGCCCTATTTCTGGGTAGTGCCGGCCTAACCGTGGGGTTAATCTCCGGTCAATGGTCATCCCTCTCTCTGGGGTTATTAATTGCCGGGGCTATTCTGTTTCTAGGGTGGCTGTTGTTATTAGTAATCACTTCCAAAGACTTTTGGCAAAAAAGAAGTACCCGCACCGGCACTCAAACCCTCATTACTACTATTATTGTCCTCGGTGTTATCGGTTTAATTAACTTTCTCGCCCTCCGTTATCCCTATCGAGTTGATTTAACCGAAAACCAAATCTTTAGTTTATCCCCCCAAACCGAAAGACTATTAACCAATCTGTCAAAACCAGTCAAAGTCTGGATTTTTTCAACCCGGGGAATCAGTGGCAACGAACAGGAACTTTTAGCCAATTATCAACGCAAAAATCCCCAATTTCAGTACGAGATAGTTAACCCGGAGAAAAAACCCAATATCGCTCAAGAATTTAAAAAACTAGCTAATGATAATCTGTCCAGAGTCTATCTACAGTATGGTGAAAAAAAACAACCCCTGAAAACTATTAGTGAACAGGAAAATCTCACCGAAGCGAAACTGAGTAACGCCATCGAAACCGCTAAAACTAATCGCACTTTAACCGCTTACTTTCTGCAAGGTCATGGAGAAAATGCCCTCAAAGAACCTCAAGGGGGTTTAGGACAAGCAGTCAATAGTTTAGAAGCAAAAGGTTATCAAGTAAAACCACTTAATCTAGTAGAACGTTCCACCATTCCCAGTAATGCCGATGTCATTATTATTGCCAGTCCCAAAAGAAAAATATTTCCCCAGGAAGTCACCGCTTTAAAAAACTATCTTGAGCAAGGGGGCAAAATTTTATTAATGATTGACCCCCAAACCGAAACCGGATTAGAACCCTTATTAACCGCTTGGGGTGTGAAACTAGATAATCGGATTATTATTGATGCTTCCGGTGCCGGGGAAATCATCGGACTAGGACCAGCTAGTCCCATTATTACCAATTACGGTAATCATCCCATTACTCGCGATTTTGCTAACGGTATTTCTATCTTTCCCTTTGCTCGTCCCATCGCTACCGTTCCCGTGGAAGGAATCGAAGCCATATCTTTAATGATTACTAATGATAAAATGTGGGCTGAGAGTGATTTAAATGATCAGAATCTCCAGTTTAACCCTGAAAAAGATTTAGCCGGCCCCTTTGATCTAGGAGTTGCTCTGACGGGAAAAAAAGGTAAATTAATCGTGATTGGTAATGCCAGCTTTGCCAGCGATGGACTGTTTGAACAACAGTTAAACGGAGATATATTTTTAAATTCTGTGCAGTGGTTAGCCAGTGGTGAAACAGCCACCTTATCTATCCGGGCTAAGGAACCAGAAAATAGAAGAATCAATTTAAATCCCCTGCAAGCTAACGCTATTTTTTGGATAGCGATGGTAGTGATGCCTTTAGTAGGATTTACCCTAGCTGGATTGACTTGGTGGCAACGTCGTTAATCGAGTTAGAATCTAGAAAAATCATCTCTCTTATTTACCCTAACTGCCATGACCACAACCCAAACCATCCCCCAATTGTTGACTTTTGATGACTATATTAATCAATATCCCGATGATGGACAACAATACGAATTAATCGCAGGAAAATTATTGGCCATGATGCGACCGATCGGAAAACACGAAGAAATTGGCGGATTTGTTTCTGGAACCCTATTCTTAGAGATAAATCGGCAGCAATTGCCCTATTTTATCCCTAATACTGCGGCAGTAAAACCCCTTCGCCCCCATACAGGTTATCTACCCGATATTATTGTCTTAGACAGAGAAAATCTAGTTAATGATCTCTATTGGGAAACCGCTTCCTCAATTTCTCTGGCAACATCAGCTAAATTAATTATTGAAATTGTCAGTTCCAATTGGCGAGATGATTATCTGAAAAAATTCGACGACTACGAACAATTAGGAATTGCCGAATATTGGATTATCGATTATTTAGCCAAAGGTTCGGCCCGATATATCGGCAGCCCCAAAGAACCCACCATTTCTATCTATCAATTAATCGATGGAGAATATCAAGGTAATTTATTTAAACAGGATCAACGTCTTATTTCAGGGGTTTTTCCAGAGTTAAACCTCACTGCTAATCAAATTTTTCGTGCTAGAGCTTAAAGAAAAACCCGTATTTTTAGATTGGACTTATGGTAAAAATCAAAAACTTACCTGAGAGTAAGGAGTCAGGAGCTTATAAGTAGGTAGGCGTTAAAAATTATCAGACACCCCCCTTATTAAGGGGGGATCCCCCCGCCTATCGGCACCCCCCTTATCAAGGGGGGCAGGGGGGATCGAACCTAAAATCCATTTTTAATTTAATTATAACCAGCTAATTAATAAAAACAACTCAAGAGCGGAGAAATCAATCAATGTTTGCCACAATAGAAGATAAACAAGCCCTTTCCCTCGAAGTATTTCTTGCCCTTCCAGAAACTAAGCCTGCTAGGGAATATTATCATGGAATTGTCACTCAAAAACCTATGGCCAAAGGAAAACACAGCATCTTACAATTTGAGTTAGCCTCTGCCATTAATCAACAGACTAAACCTCAAAAATTAGCTTATGCTCTACCTGAATTGCGTTGTACTTTTGCAGAACGTTCAATTGTGCCAGATATTGCGGTGATTCGTTGGGAGAATTTGCCAAGAGATCTAGATGGAGAAATGGCCGATCAATTTTTACGTTATCCCGATTGGATTATTGAAATTATGTCTCCTGAACAATCTGTTACCTTAGGGATGGAGGTTCTTCGTTACTTGGTATGGTTCGATAGGGGGTCATAAATCGACTAAATCCTTATCTGGTAAGAGACTTAATTGATTAGTTCGCTCTAGATCAAAAATAATTGACAAAAATCGCTAAATGCCTTTCTATATAAGGGTTCCATCCCTTATAACCCCCGTCCATTGCATAACAATTACCGAAGAGCCGGGATGGAAAAGATTATTTTCTGTTTACAACAAGGAACAGAATTAGGTTGGTTGATTGATCCTTCAGCCAAGTCAGTCACCGTTTTTCAAACAGGATTACCGAAAGTACATATTGCAACTGAAGGAAATAATGAGCCTTTAGCAGTGATTAAAGGATTAGAACGTTGGTCAATATCAGCAGTGGATATTTTTGCTTGGCTAAAGGTTTAATTTGTTCTGTCAGCATCCTTTGGTTGACCAGTTTATTCCAGAAGAGTAAAGTTGTCAAAGTTATACGGATGTGGACTCATTATGAATAACCCCTCTTATTTATTTTATACTGGTAACATTAATGATTGATTTGGATTGTAAAAATTAGGAACATGAAAGGCTTATGGTATAAGACTTTTGCCTTCCGCAAAGCGGTATAAATCCCCTCAAGATAACATAAAAATACGATATAAATACCCCCTCAACTGACTGAATGAAGGGGGCATTTATGGTATTTTAGAAGCAATTTAGCTGGCTTTTGTGGTTTCTTTTTCGATGGATTGGGATGGTTTTAGTTTAGTTTTGAGTATCTCGATTATTCTAAATTTCGCTTTTTCCAGTAATCAGGTTTACGTTTTCCATGTGCGATCGCAACTACCCAAATAGATGCTTCAAATTCTACATAAAAGATGATGTAAGGAAAACGGCGAATGAGATAACGGCGCATCCCTTCGATAGTATGGGCTGTTCCCAGATTAGGGTTATAGTCATTTCAAATAAGTGTGAGACGAGGGAAAAATAAGGTAAAATCAAGAGAAACGAGCAACCCATACAGAAAAATGTCTTATAGCCTAGACTTGAGAAAAAAAGTAATCGATTATGTAGAGAATGGGGGAAGCATAACCAAAGCCGCCGCTCTATTTAATATAGGAAGAGCGACGATATATAGATGGCTAGGTAGGGAAAAACTGGAAGCAACAAAGGTAAAACACCGTCAGAGAAAGCTGGACTGGAAAGCACTGTCAAAAGATGTCCAAGAAAATCCCGAGGCAAGATTAAGAGACAGAGCCGAGAAATTTGGAGTGAGACCAAGTGCCATTTGCTATGCCTTAAAAAACATGAAAGTTACCAGAAAAAAGAAGGAACTTCGTTATAGAGAAAGAAACCGAGAAGAAAGAATGAAATACTACAGAGTGCTGAGAGAATTGATTAAAATATATGGAAGTGAAAGCCTTGTATTTATTGATGAGTCAGGGTTTGAAGAATTTCAAGCCTGTTTTTATGCTTGGTCAAAAAAAGGGAAGAAAGTCTTTGGAGATAGACAAGGAAAACGAGGAAAAAGAGAGAACCTTGTCGCTGGTAGAAGAAAGGGAAAAAAAGACTTTATTGCACCGATGGTATTTACGAGAAGCCTGAATGCCGAAGGTTTTGAAGGGTGGTTATCTTTATATTTGTTGCCCTCTCTAACCATAACATCAGTATTAATTATGGATAATGCACCAATTCATCGGAAGACAGTCATTAAACAACTGGTAGAGGAAGCAGGTCATCAGGTCGTGTTTTTGCCAAAATACTCTCCTGATTTAAATGATATCGAACATGATTTTAGTGCATTAAAGAGGGCAAGAATGTATGCTCCTGTGGGGACACCCCTTGATGAAATTATTCGTACTTATTGTGTCGCCTAGTGTCTCGTTCTTATTTGAAATAACTATAATTTTAATTTTTTCGAGAGCTTGTTCAATTTCAGATAGTAAATCTAGCCCTAACCCTATCTTTTGCTTCTCATAATATTGAATAGCATTGTCAAGTTCTCGTCTTGCTTCACTGTGAATAATAACAGGTTTCACGAATATTTCTCTCGTAATTCCAATAATACTTTATCCGATGGTTCACCCTTGGCTGTTCTAGCATAAATTTCGGCTAATCTTTGAGTTAATTCTCTATCCCAAGCCTCTAAAACATTGTCATCTACACCTTCATCTAAGGAATGGATGAGAAAGTAAGCCAGTTCAGCGCGATCTTGCACAGAAAGTTGAGCAAGTTCTATTTTGAGGGTTTCTGCTGTTTTAGTCATCTTGAAAGCATCTATAACCAGTCATCTTAGATTGTAGCAGCTCTCGGCTTGCAAGATAAACCATACTCCTTAAAATCATGAGAATTGAGAGAGTTATGCAAAAAACACCCCCTCAACTGAATGAATGAAGGGGCATTTATGGTATTTTTAGAGGCAACTTAGCCTACTTTTGTGGTTTCTTTTTCGGTGGATTGAGAGGGTTTTAGTTTGCGCTTGAAGGTTGAGGCTGCACCGAGTGTTCCGAGAGCGAGGAGGCTTAAAAGAGAAGAAGGCTCTGGAGATTTTACGCTGGCAAAACCAACAATATAATTGCCACTAATATCGGTAGGAACAGTATCGGTAGCCCCTGGAGCATCATCAAGAGCTTTCCATGTCGTCCCATCATATAGAAAACCATGAGCTAGACCATTAGGACTTTTTCGGTAGTAACCAACAAGGTTATTCCCATCAATACCAACTACACCTGTTCCTTTTGCTCCTGGAAAGTTCAGAGTATTCCATGTCGTTCCATCATATAGGAAACCATTTTCAACTCCATTAGCATCTAGGTATAATCCCACAATATTGTTATTAGAAATGCCAAAAGCGTATGTTAGTGTTGATCCTGGAAAGTCAAGATTAGTCCACGTTGTTCCATTGTATAGATATCCATGATCCGTACCACCTTCTCTATAGGCGCCAACGATATTACCACCTTGGACTCCATAAGCCGCTGTTGCTTCTGCTCCAGGAAAATCAAGTGTGTTCCAAGTTACTCCATTATATAGATATCCACGTCTTTTATTTGAAGTATCTCCATACCAACCAACGATATTATTACCATCAATACCATAGGCGTGTGTAAATGTTGAGTTTGGTACATCGATATAATTCCAAGTCACACCGTCGTATAAAAAACCGCGTGCATTTCCTTGATTGTCCTTATACCAACCAACAATATTAGTGCCGTCTATTGAACGAGCACTTGTCTCTAATGATTCGGGTACATTGAGGATAGTATAATTATTGCCGTCCGTAACGAAGCCAAAAAACGTCTCCTCTAGAGCATTTACTTTATCGGGCATCAGCCCGCCAGTAAAAACTGCTACTAATGTAATGCCAGCAGTTGTAATGCCAGCAGTTTTTGAAAAACTTTTTATACCTAACCTATTCATAAACTCTTTTTTGATTGCAGAGAAGGTGGACTTACCGAAACAATACACACTCCCCCCCCCCACAACTGTATCAAAAGCTACAATTTAATAAATTCTTTATATTCTTCTTCCTAGCTTAGGGATTGACAGGGGAAGATTCCCTCGCACTAACCAGCTGATAGACTAGGGATACCAGCTTTCATTTTGGAGTGAGAGAGTGGTTAAGTTAACCGATTCCCAAATTGATCAAGAAATTGGCAATATTGTCAGTCAATTCCAGCTTTATCAATGTTATGAATGTGCTAGAGCAGTAATGCAGTGGCTAACAGACAACGAAATTGAGGGGAAAGTGATCGAACTGAAAACGCGCTATCATGACGAAGATTATATCATTAGCGATCGCATAGGGAATGATCAATCAATTACGATCAATGGAAAACATTATGGGGTAGAAGTAAGGGGAAGAGTATTTGATAATCTGTCTCCTCAAGGGATGACACGAGATGATTGGCTGAAAGATTTTCATTGCCAAAGTGAAGAGTTTATAATTACTGAAGCAGGAGAAGGGTAAAGATGGAAGTAAAAGGCGGATTATTTGAGATTTTGTCTAAGATTAAAGCTAGACCTGGACTGTATATTGGTCGTCCTTCCCTGTCGGATTTGTTTATGTTTTTAGTGGGTTATAAAACTGCTAGACGGGAGTTAGGAATTGAACCGACAGCCGAAGAAATCAGATTCTATCAAGAGTTTCATCAGTTTGTTGAAAACAAATACAATCTTCATACATCTAATGCTTGGGCTAAAATTATCCTGCTCTATTGCCCCGATGAAAAGCAGGGATTTGAGCGTTTTTTTCAGTTACTAGGGGAGTTTCAACAACTTGGCAGTCAGGAAATTCCTGCCGATGGGATTGAGGATCAAGAGATTATTATAAGTCGTGTCAGCTAGTGCGATCGCAAATCTCATATCTCAGGTCAAACAACAGCCCAACCCAACGCCAAGAACGGACAGCAAAACAATACACACTACCGCACTAAAAACTGTATTCTAAGCTACAATTTAATAAATATTTTACAAATCTTTACATTTCCCTCCCAATCTCTATAAAGAAAACCCAGAACCAGAATAAACAATCCCCAGAAGACGAGACAGAGAAACCCGATCCGACTTCAGTAGTGCAATCGCAGCATCCGTAACTTGTCCCCTCACCTCTGAAAACCCATGCTATCCTTGAGGTATTGCCCCAAAATCCTCAAATCAAATCGTGATGAACAATGCTGGCCTAGATACCAATTCTCCTTTGTTGCAAACCCTTCAGACATTACCTGTCCAACAACAACAAGAAATTCTCGATTTTTTGGAATCTATAGTCAATCAACACCATCAAACCCAAATAACCCCAACAGGTAGAATTGCGGGATTATATCAAGGTCAAGGCTGGATCAGCGATGACTTTAACGAACCCCTAACCGATCAACTCTTGCCTCCAACTTAACCCATGCAACTTTTATTAGATACCCATAGCTTTATTTGGTGGTCAATTAACTCAGAAAAACTATCACTAACCGTGCAGGATTTGTTATTTGATCGAAATAATCGCTTGTTTTTAAGCGTTGCTAGTGTCTGGGAAATGCAAATAAAACTGCAACTGGGAAAATTACAACTTAACCCATCTTTACAGGAATTAATTAAAAATCAAATAACCATTAATAATCTAGAAATACGGGAGCATCTCACTTACGCGATAAGTAATTATACTTAGCCTAAAAGCCACTCTTAATCGTGTCTTGGAACGAAATAGAGGCTTTTAAAGACTGCGTACATGGAGAATTAAAACAAGAATTACCCTCGAAAAGCCTATTTTTCCACTAAGTATTTATGCTCATTGCAAAGGTGAGATGCTCCCTAGAAATACTTTCTATTGATCTAGCTCATATCTGGACACTAGCAACCCTTATCCACTATCATAAAGACCCCTTTGATCGACTTTTAATATCCCAATCAATAACCGAAATTATGCCTATTCTGAGCGTTGATGAAATATTTGACCGTTACCCCGTTCAAAGAATTTGGTAAATTTCCCAAAATGTCAGGCGATCGCTCACCTGGCAGCTAGGTCAAGCAACACCCCCACCCAACGTCAAAGGCAGACAACAGGAGCATACACATCCCAAAAAAAACTGTGTCAAAAGCTACAATTTAATAAATCTTTACATTCTTCTTTTGGGGAGTTTTGGTTCTCGACGTATTTTTTTAGTTGTTCGACGGTAACGCCGCCACAACTAGCCACGAAATAAGCTCCCGTCCAAAAATAAGGTTTATTGTCGAAATACTTTGCCGCCAAATTCGGAAATTCCTTTCTAATTAATGGGACTACTAACTGTTTTAAGGTTAGCGATTAGTTTGGATAAAGCGATGTCAGGTTTGTCATCAATAATCAGGTGAACGTAATCCGATTCACCGTTGAAATCAAGTAATGTGCTGTCCCATTTCGTGAGCGTTGACACAAAGATTTCTTGAAGTCGGACTAAGATTTCATAGTTAATAGCAATGGCCTGTATTTGATGACGAATACGACGTGAGCGGTAAGTCTATAAACAGAGCAAAATCCATAATTGTAATCAGTTGACATATTAGGCGGTAAGTGTTATAATTTAATTTTACATCACGAAACGAACGACAGTGATAACGCTTACCTACCAGTACAAACTAAAGGTAAACAGACAACAGGAACGGGAGATTGTACATATTCTTGATGTTGGCAAGAGCGTTTACAATTACGCTCTTTCAGAACGGAAAGATTGGTTGAACTCTCGAAAGTGTCTTGCGGATCGTTGTTCGTTAGTTTCCGAGTACATAATTCCTGCGGATGAACCCTATCCAAATTACTTCGTTCAAGCTAAAAATCTAACGGAAGCTAACAAAGTTTACCCGATATTAAAGACGGTTAACGCTCAAGTCTTACAGCAAGTCTTAAAAACTTTAGATAAAGCTTTTGACCAGATAAAATCGAAAGGCTTCGGCTTTCCTAGATTCAAGAAAAAGATGCGGAGTTTGGTTTTTCCTGCGCTGTCAAAAAACTTTCTAGGGGATGGATGTTTGAATTTTCCACAATTAGGAAAAATTAGAATCCGGCCATCTAGAGAATACCCGTCTGGGTTCGAGCCTAAACAAGCTCGAATTATCCAAAAAGCGTCGGGATTTTACGTTTCGGTTTCCTTCCAATCTACGGAATTAGTTCCCGATATGACAGTAGGGAAGACCTGTTTAGGAATTGACGCGGGGATTGAGAGTTTTGTCGCTACTTCACGGGGAGATTTAATCAAAGCCCCTCGATTTTTGTTGAAAGTACAGAGTAAGCTTAAATTGCTACAAAGACGCTTGAAACGGAAAACTAAAGGCTCGAACAATTGGTTAAAACTCCAAGATAAGATAGCGAGATTACACGAAAAAGTGGCTAATACTCGTAGAGATTGGCATTTTAAGTTAGCTCATTACCTTTGCGATTTTGCTGATAATATCTTTGTTGAAGATATTAACTTCGTTTCCTGGTCTAGAGGGATCGTTAGAAAACAATCTCTAGATTCGGGCATCGGTAGTTTTATTAATGAGATACTACCGTTTGTTGTTTGGAAACGGGGGAAATATTATCTTAAAGTCGATAAAAACGGAACTTCCCAGGATTGTCCGAATTGTGGTGTGTTCACCGGCAAAAAGTCGTTATCGGAAAGAGTTCACCGGTGTGATTCTTGCGGTCACATCGAACCGAGAGATACGGCATCAGCAAAGGTAATCGAGAACCGAGGAAAAAATGCGGTCGGACTGACCGTGTTAGAAAACGCTTGCGGAGGCGATCGGTTGGGGATCGTCCGGTTAAACCAGGTTGATCTAGTCAAGAGCCTATGAACCAAGAATCCCCCGCTACACCGCGCGAGCGGTTAGCGGGGGAGAGTCAATAATTACTATTTTCGACCGTGGGAAGAGGAGAAGGTGATAAAACCGGAGGAGCGATCGGTTCAATTTTATCCTCATTAACCGGGGGATTAATCACCTCTGGAACAGGGGAAGGAGAAGGGGAAGGAGAAGGAGAAGGAGAAGGAGAAGGGGAAGGAGAAGGAAGGGGAGAAACTTGAGGACTCGGCTCCGTTTCAGGAAGGGGAACAGGAATAGGAATTACTTCTTCTGGGGTGGGACCAGGAGTTAATTCTGGAGTCGCTTCTGGAGTAGGAATCACCTCTGGGGTAGGAGTCGGGGATGGGGTAGGAGTCGGGGAATAAATGGGAGTCCGTTGACGAGAAGGTCGTCGGATAGGGGGAAAATCTTGAGAGGGAGGAGGAATGATTTCAGGACTAGGAGAAGGTTCAGGGGTTGGTAATGGTTCAATTTCCTCATTTTTGGGTAAAAGAGCCATAAATCCCCGATATCCTAGGGCAAAAGCCCCAATTGTCACCGCAAAAATCAGCAAAATCGACGGCCAAGGATTCTTTTTTTTTCCGGAAGTGGGTTGAATAACCACAGTGGGGGAGACGATTGGTTTTGGGGGTGTAGAGGACTTTAATCGGGGACTATGGGGAGAAACCGCGATAGTCGGTTGGGTGGACAAATCGGGGGCTATTTCTGCCAAAGCTGCTAACATTTCCCTAGCAGTAGCAAACCGATCCCGGGGATGAAAACGGATCGCTCGATCGATTACCATAGCTAAATTAGGATTAACATTTTCTGCCTCCTGTCGCCAGAGAATTTCCCCCGTGCGCGAGTCAGTTTCTAGATATTGGGGAGTTTTTCCCGTTAATAAAAAAATCGCCGTTAAGCCTAGGCTGTAAAGGTCACTAGAAAAGACCGGTCTCCCGGCAGCCTGTTCCGAAGCCATATAACCGGGGGTGCCAAGGGCGATCGAATAGGCACTTTTTCCCGTAGGATCGAGTAAGGTGGCGACTGCTTCTTTCATTACCCCAAAATCGATTAAAACGGGCAAATTATCACTATTTCTTAAGATAATATTATCGGGTTTCACATCCCGGTGAATAATGCGGCGACTGTGAATAAAATCAATAACAGGCAGCAAATTCTCTAAAATCGTCCGCACTGCTGAGGAGGATAAATTTCCCTGTCGTTGCTGTTTTTGGGTTAGTGTCTCCCCGTCAATCCACTCCTGCACCAGATAGAAATGATTATCTTGGGCAAAATAACCGTATAAACGGGGTATTTGGCGATTTTGTTCCCCCAATTCCTCTAAAACGCTTGCTTCTTTCTGAAAACGTTCTTTTAACCATTCTGGCATCCCCTCACTTTGAATGGCCGGCTGCAATTTTTTAATCACACAGCGCCGTTGAGAAGGCATATTCGTATCGATAGCGATATAAGTTTCCCCAAATCCCCCCCTAGCAAGGATACTAACAATTTGGTAGCGATTGTTTAAAAGCACTAGATTCATTACCCTGAGAGTGCAAGCGTGGTCATAAATTGTTCCTAGACTAACATTCTTTTGTTAAGGAAAAAGTCAAGGGAAAAACTAGAGTCAAGTCTAAGGAATCCAGCGACGGATTTTCGTCCACAAAGGTGCATTATCTTGACTACTCATCTCCTGAAAACTTTGATAACAATCGTAGGCGCGATTAAGATGGGCAGTGATTTCTGTAGCATTGGGATGGGAATTGCGATCGGGATGCCAATAACACAAGAGAGTTTTATAATTATTCTCAATCCGGCTAGTCGTGGTAAAAGGAGTAATCCCCAAAACTCGCCACCAAACGGGATTAGCCGACTCTATAATCATCACGGCCAAGGAACGAGGCGAAGGATAGAGAATTTGGGCGATTAATGACCAATATGCTCCATAACAGAGCCGATAAACCGCTTTAACCCGCTCTTTTCCCAACTGTTGACAAGCTTGTAAATGCCATTGACGAAAATCCTTCCGCATCTGCTGATGAGTTCGCAAATCTCGCCTGGCAAATCTGCCCTCAGCTAGTTCATTAGTCCCGATATTGTTAAAGTTACCATGAGCGATCGCTTTTAGATCCCAGTAAAGATGATAAAAAGGATCTTGATTCAAGGCGAGACTTTCCAGAATTTCCTTAGCGTAACCTCTAGCCGGATTTAATTGCAATAATTCCCCTAATTCCCGACAAAACTGCTCATTTTCGGGCATACCGCGCCATTGCCAATAGTTAACATCCGGTTTTGCCAGAGACTGCCTATATACACTGCGCCACACCTGCGGAACAGTACAGGCTATCGGGGTAGCCAAGGGAGTAGCCAGGGGATAAAATTGACCCTTTAAAGAGCTTTCAGGAGCATCTTCTAGTAAACAAGCAAGATGATAGGCGGGATGACTACGGGGCTTTTTTTGGGGGCTAATAAACCAAAAAGCCGTTAAAATGAGAATTAAGTACAAGAGTAGAGAAAGAATTTGCTCCGCCATCGCCACTTTTAGTTAGTCTGCTCAGTTACCCGAAGAATTATACCATTTTTCAAAAAGTATGTCATACTTGGTAAAGGTATAGTTTGTGTGGTAAAAAGGCAATGAGTGGAGTCCCTAATATTAATGTTGCTGAGTCAGTAGAAGACTTAAAATCCTTGTTGAAGCAACAAGTAACCTCTTTAAACTTTGCTAAAGTACAATCCCTGTATCTACTAAAAATTAAGGAGGTAGAAACGGTTCGTCATCTCGCCGTGTTAATAGGACGCTCAGAAAGAACTATTCATCGCTGGTTAAGTTGTTATCGAGAAGGAGGGATAGAAAATCTCTTGTCAGAACCAGAAAAACTGGGAAGACCCAAAAAGATTTCAGTGGAAGAAGCCGCTCTAATTCAGAATGAATTAAAAGACCCAGAAGGATTTCAAAGTTATAAAGAAATTCATTTTTGGGTATCAATTATTTTAGAAATACCCACCAGTTATATAACTGTTTACCGTCTCGTAAGAAATGAATTACAAGCTAAATTAAAAGTGGCTCGACCTCAAAATTTAAAACAATTACCAGGAGAAGTAAAAATATTCCAAAATAATCTATCTGAACAGCTACAAGCTTTACTAGAAAAGGAATCTGAAAAAGTTAGTCAATATTTAAAAGTCCGCTTCTGGTGTCAAGATGAAAGTCGCTTCGGCTGTCATACCATTGTCAGAGATAAAATAACAATTAAAGGCATAAAGCCCCTTGGTAATTTTCAGTATAATTTTCAATATCTCTGGCTCTATGGTTTAATAGAACCTCGAACAGGTAGCAGTTTTTTCTATGAATTTTCTCATTTAGATGGGGAATGTTTTAATCAATATTTAACGCTTTTTTCTCAAGCTTTTTCTGAGGAATTACATATTATTCAATTAGATAATGCTCCCGCACATACGGCGACCGACCTAGAAATACCTGATAATATTATCCTATTTTATCAACCTCCCTATTGTCCAGAAGTAAATCCAATTGAGAGAGTTTGGCTATATTTGAAAAACCTATTGGCCTGGGGCAATTTTAACTCCCTTGATAACTTAAGAAGTAAACTTTACCATCTTTTAAATTCTCTATCCAATGACACGATCGGGTATTTGACGGGATGGTCTTGGATTTTAGAAGCTCTATGTCTGTCAGGAATTTAGAAAAATGGTATTATAATTGGTGCTATGGTCGCTGAAAAGTTCTTTGTATCTCGGCTGATTGTCAGAAATCTGCCTAAAGGAGGTTGTTTGCAGTAGGCTAATCTAGCTAACAGGCTTCTGGGTTTGATATACGGAAAAGTTCGCCGCAATTCCGCTAAAACGGGGTGATATGCCGAAAGTTTTCCCATATCCTTACTCTGGTTATTCGGAAAGTTTCTGTATAATTAATAGTTGGATGGCTTAGGTTATCGGTTGGGGCATACTTGAAGAGTGTCTGTTCGAGTTCAAAAATTAAAGTGATCAGCACACCTGGAGCAATATGCGGCAATCAGAATCAAAAATTGCGCTGCTGATTGATGCAGACAACGCCCCTGCATCAAAAATTGAGGCGATCGTCTCTGAAATTGCAAAGTATGGAGTTGCCAATATTCGTAAGGCTTACGGAAACTGGAAAAGTCCTGCGCTGAAAGCCTGGGAGGAGTGTTTGCATGAATACGCTATTCGCCCCGTCCAACAGTTCGACTATACGAAGGGCAAAAATGCTACTGATGCTGCAATGATTATTGATGCAATGGATTTGCTGTATACACAACAGTTGGATGCTTTTGCAATCGTGTCGAGCGATTGTGACTTTACTCCTTTAGTGATGCGAATTTTGACAAATGGCTTAAAAGTCTATGGATTTGGCGAGAAGAAAACACCATTGCCTTTTGTTTATGCGTGTTCAACATTTTTATACCTAGAAACTATTGATCAAGCAGTAAATTCTGAGGAGACTTCCAAAGTTTCTGCAAGTGTGAAGAAAACTGGTAAAGAGTTGAAGCAAGACACCAAATTAATCAGTTTATTGAGGGGCGCTGTTTCTAGCACTCTAGACGATGATGGTTGGTCGAATTTGGCAGAGATTGGCGGACACATAGCAAATCAGACATCTTTTGACCCACGCAACTACGGATATGCAAAGTTGAGTGGCCTGTTCGAGGCTATTGACTTATTCGAGATTCAGCGAAAAAATAAGGCAGTCTTCGTGAGGAGCAAGCAAAAGAATGGCACTACTCCAAAAACGTAGTGCAGATCTGGTAGGGTGCGTTCCCTCATGCGAGTCCTACTGCTGCAGCGATCAATTTTAAGGAAACCCAACATCCTTACCTGTTACTATGAAAGGGTATAATAACTGGACTTCCCCCGTATAAACATACTAGCTATGGCTAAAAGTCTTACAGAGCCTGAGTTAAAGCAATATAATACTAATGGACTACTGGACACAAAATCCTGAAGTCCTTACGCAGATAGGGTTTGAGGCAAAATTTTTCAAATTTGACCTTTCGACCATTATAGCTTGTTTCGGGGCAGAAAACCATCAAAAACATGGCTACAGAGGGAATCGCTGACTCTAGAGATTAATGACACCATCTGTTACAATAAGGTTAGCGATCACTATACAGCCAACTCTACGGAATCGCTCTACTCCAGATACAGTCAACGGTACAGCCATTTTCAAGGGAAAAATGTACCCAGTAGCCTCTTTTCAATTTTTTCTGAGAAGCTCCATGCAGTAAGGGTTTTGTTAATTTTTTAGTATTTCTGTATGGGGGAAGTCCAGTAATAAGTTTACTTAAGGTCATCAAAGAGGTAACAAAACCTTAATGGAAAGTCGTATCCATATCCATCCAGATATTTGTAATGGAAGACCTGTTAAGTAGTCATGCAAAATTAATTACCCAAATAAAAAATTAAGAAGTATAATACATAAAAAAACGAAGCAGCAGGAAAATACAATGAGATTGATTAGAGACCTAAACCCCGAGAGCCAGAAAATGCTAGAGAGAATTTATCGAGCTAGTAAACATCATCAAGTAAGAGAGCGAGCGAAATGTATACTCTTAAGTTTTCAGGGAACCACGATAGAAGAATTGAGCGGAATATTTGGAGTTACGAGAAAGACCATCTATAATTGGTTGACGGCCTGGGAAGATAGAAAACTAATTGGTTTTTATAATCGTCGAGGAAGAGGGAGAAAACCTAAATTGACAGAAGCACAAGGTCAACAAGTTATTGACTGGGTAAAAGAAGAACCGAAAAGCTTAAAAAAAATCCAGATAAAAATTGTAGAAGAAGGGAAATTAACCGTAAGCAAAGACACGATAAAAAGACTCATAAAAAAAATCAACATGAGGTGGAAAAGGGTGAGAAGAGGGGTCGCCAAAACCCCTGATGAGTGGGAGCTTGAGGTCAAACTACCTATTTTAGAAGAACTAAAAAAACAGGAAAAAAGAGGAGAGATTGAGATAGGATATTTGGATGAAATGGGAGGGGATTCAAAGCCTTGTATTCCTGACGCTTGGCAAGAAGAAAAAACCACGATAAAGTTACCACCAATTGAAGGTAAAAGACTAAATATTTTAGGAATAATGAAACGAGATAATCAATTATTTTATGAGACACAGGTCGGAACGGTTACTAGCGAGATAGTTATTAATTTTCTGGATAAATATTGCCAAAATATACAGAAAAAAACTGTCATAATAATTGACCAAGCTTCCATTCATACCAGCGAGGCATTTATGGAGAAACTTGAGGAATGGGAAAAGAAAAACTTGAAAATATTTTGGTTGCCCACTTATTCACCTCATTTAAATTTAATTGAAATATTATGGAGATTTTTAAAATATGAATGGATTGAATTTAGCGCCTATAAAGACCGAAAGAGCCTCCTCGCTTACGTTAAAAAAGTGCTGGACAATTTTGGAGGCGAGTATGTAATTAATTTTGCCTAGGTACTTATAGCTGGAACCCGAATTCCGGTGCAAACAGTTATGGAATTTTTGGGAGCAGGGGATTCTATTGAAGAATTCCTTGAAGAATATCCTTCTCTGAATCGAGAAGATATTTATGCCTGTATGCAATTTGCAGCAAGATTGATGGCGAATCACTATGAAGTCAGAAAAATTGCATGAATGGTTTTTTCTTTGATGAAAATTTACCAGCTAAAATCCTCTTCACTCCATCTTTACCGATCATTTTTAGGGAGAAGTCCAAGTGATACGGAAATTTGGCAATATGCAAAGGATAAAAAACTGGTTATTGTTACGAAAGATACAGACTTTTCCGATCAACTAATGCTTAATTTTTTTTGCACCTAAAGTAGTACATCTCCGTTTTGGCAATATACGAAAACGCGAATTTCATCAGTTTTTAGCTCGTATTTGGCCAGAAGTTGAAGCTTTGGTTATTGAACATAAATTAGTTAATGTCTATTTAGATCGAATTGAAGCATTTAGATAATTTTTCCTAACATTCAGTGCGATATCGCTAAGGTGGGTAATGCCTACCTTACTCTAGGGAAAGTCCAGTAATAATATCTTCTGGGGGAATCCCAGCTTGAATTAAATTGGTTGTTAATCCTTCTTCAAGATTATCATCTTCAATGACAATTTTATTTTTCAATAAACGAGCGTGAAATAAAATTGTATTAATCCATGCTTCTTTTTCCCAACCAGTCATAATTATTAAAAAGTTGCCTGATTCTGGATCACAAACTGGGGTAATTTTAAGGGTTTGTAATCGAGGTTGCATCGCCGACTCTTTTCTGATAACTTGAGTCAGAATATCGGCATAATTTACTGTGTTATCCATTCGCAAATTATCTCCTTTTGAGGATTATAAATAATTAAATTGATTCTGTTACGTTTAATAACCAGTTGGAAAATAGCTTTTTTGAAGTGTTTTAAATAAACCGCTTGACTAATGCCCAAAAAAAGTTTTCTTTCAGGTTCTTGTGAATCTAAAGCCCATTGGTATAATTGAAGTTGTCCTATTGTTTTTTCTAATTCACTGATAACTGAAGGCGTATCAAAGTCTTTGATTTCTACGGCAATTTTACGATCTTCTTTTTCCGCAGCAAAAAACTTTTCTGCTCCTAAATCAGCTTTAAGCAAGGTTTTTTCTAAGGTTAGAATTAAAGGATCATCAGTGATTTTCCAACCTTCTTTTTCTAAAGTATGACGTAATGATAAATGTAGATCGTCTCGTCTGGACATCCTTATAAACCCTGCTTAAGAGGTTCGATTTCTATTCTACTACAGTTCGCCCTAATTCGGATTTATTATGACCGAAAAAGCGGTAAGGTGGGCAATGCTCACCCTACTATTTCTATTTTCGCTTGGTCAGGCTAGAGACTAACCCTAATCCTCCTAATCCTAACAAGGCAACAACGGAACTCAGTGCAGATCTGGTAGGGTGTGTTCCCTCATGCAAGTCCTACCGCTGCAGCGATAGATTTGAATGATAATAATCTAAAAACGTCTAGGCACAGCGACGGACGGGAGTGCGAGTGCCGTCAAATAATTGTAAATTTTTGTTACGAAGTGCAGTCAGATTGAAGAATTAGTGATAGGGTCGCTGAAAAGTTCTTTGTATCTCAGCTGATTGTCAGAAATCCACAAAACGGGGTGATATGCCGAAAGTTTCCCCATATCCTTACTCTGGTTATTCGGAAAGTTTCTGTATAATCAATGGTTAGCTGGCCTCGTAATATCACGATGTATCTGATTAGGAGCGATATTATGCGACTTAGTGAAAATTTTTTACAGCCAGCATTGTCAGATGATTTTTACTGGCTCAACGAGCCGACGCATTATCGTTTGGGTAATGGCTTGGAAATTTCTACAGATGAAAAAACTGATTTTTGGCAAAACACGCACTATGGTTTTCAAAGAGATGATGGGCATTGCTTATTGATCCGACAAGTTGGGGATTTTTCCCTAATGACCCAAGTAGAATTTCAGCCTCGGGAAAAATATGATCAATGTGGCCTAATGGTGCGGATTGACAGTCAGAATTGGATAAAAGTTTCCACGGAATATGAAAGCGAACAAGCTAGTCGGCTTGGTTCTGTGGTGACCAATTTGGGATATTCTGATTGGGCAACGCAAGACATTGCTTCAGGATACCGCGAAATGTGGTATCGCATCAGTAAACGGGGGAGCGATTTTCTGCTAGAGAATTCTTATGATGGGCAGGCTTGGCTGCAAATGCGGATCACACACTTACACAAGATAGCCGACGATTGCGAAATCGGAGTGTATGCCTGCAGCCCGATAGGCAAAGCGTTTCGCTGTTGTTTCAAAACCTTGGAAATCTCAGACAATCAGTGGCTGGCAATACCGGAAGCCAGCTAACAACCGTATGCACCTGACTGGCGCTACGCGCCTTAACGCCTGGCTTGTTGTGGTTCACGGCTTGTCTGTCTTATGCTAGAGTTTCATAATTACCCAAAGCTAATGAGGCAAAAAATAATGGACAAAAATAAGCCAGAAGAAGTTCAAGAGGCAATGATTTCAGTGGGAGTAGGTACAGCGATTGGAGCTAGTGCATCGGCAGTAGTTGGCGGTATGGGACTTGCTGTAGGAGGAACTGCTCTAGGAGTCGGTATGGCTCCAGTAGCAGCAGCAGGAGCAGTGGTCGGCACGGCAGTTTACGGAACCAAAAAAGCAATAGAAGAACAAGACGCAACGGCAATTGGAGCAGCAGCAATTGGTGCGGGTGCTGGAGCCGGTATATCAGCATTGGTTGGAGGTATGGGATTAGCAGTAGGGGGGACGGCAGTTGCAGTGACGATGGCTCCCGTAGCGGCAGTAGGAGCAGTAATTGGTTTGGCTGGGTATGGTATCTCTAAATTATTCACTGAGTAAGAATGGCTAAACGAAAAAGACAGTCCCCCAATGCTGCTCAAAAATTAGTAAGAGGAGCAATTCGGGACTTTATTAATCAGCTTAATGGCATAGTTATTGAGCCGGAGATAAATACTCCTGTAAAGGGGACAGAGGCTTGGTATCGGGACAAACTTGCTAGAGAATTAGGAGGAAAAACCGAGGTTTACATTGATAAGGTAGGTAGAATAGATGTCTTAACTAATACGGAAATAATTGAAGTTAAAAATACAAAAGGCTGGAAATCAGCGATTGGGCAAATCAAGAGTTATGGACAGTATTATCCTAAGCATAAAATGAGAGTTCACCTATTTGGGAAATTGACTGAGAGTAAACTGGAAACTATTCAGAGAGTATGTAACCTAGAAGGCATAACTCTAACTTGGGAATAGTATGATCGCCGATCTGGTAGGATGCGTTCCTTAATGCGGGTCCTACCGCTACAGCGATCGATTTTAAGGAAACCGAACATCCTTACCTGTTACTATGAAAGGGTATAATAAGTTTACTTAGGGTCTGCTGAAAAAGCTTTTCCTGGGGGCAGGGTGTGGGGTGTGGGGTGTGGGGTTTTATCGATTTTGAGGGGGTCAATTACCTAATTTTCAGGGAAAAAGTACCTGAATTTCCCCCTGATCACTCCCATATCTGGTACTTTTGGATTTCAAAAAAGGCTAAAAGTCTTATCCAGCAAGGTTTTTAGATTTATTCAGCCAGCCCTATTTAGGGTTTGCGGCAAAAAGTTTGTTGGTGGGGTTAGGAGTCGGTCGTCGGTCGTCAGTAGCCGGTCGTTTCAGGCTTTGCTGCCCTCTTTTTTGTACCAGCTTGTGTACTATAAGAAGGATAATGCCAGGTTTTTGAGGGTCCTAATCCGATTTTCGCAGCATGAACATCGGATTTTAACAGGTCAAAAGCCTTATTTTAAAAGGGTTTTACCATTATTCAGCAAACCCTAACTAGAAATAATTGAAGTGTATAAAAATTAAAATCATAGTCCATCAAACAATCATAAAAATCATAGTTTAGACGTTTTCACAAAGCATTTTTGGGGCTACGGTTCCAGAATTCGGGCTAGTCAAGGACTAAACCCGAACTTGACCGAGTTTTTTAATCCTCTAAGCTAATCTTGACTGGATTAACTTTCCAAATCTCTTGACAATATTCCCAGATCGTGCGATCGCTAGAGAATTTTGCCATACGAACCGAGTTGAGAATCGACATCCGCGTCCACTTGTCCCGATCGCGATAAGCTTCACTTACCTGTTCCTGACAATCAGCGTAGGATTGATAATCAGCTAAAAGCATATACTGGTCATCGTAGAGGAGAGAATCGACGATCGGCCTGAATAATTCCTGGTCACCATGGCTAAAATAACCACTCTTGATCCGATCGATCACTCCCTTCAATTCGCGATTATTTTTGTAATAGCTCATCGGTTCATAACCGTGTGCTTTCTTAGCATAAACTTCTCCTGCTGTCAAGCCAAAAAGGAAGAAATTTTCTGCTCCTGCTTCCTCGCGAATTTCGATATTAGCACCGTCAAGGGTACCGATGGTGAGGGAGCCATTCATGGCAAACTTCATGTTACCGGTTCCGGAAGCTTCCTTACCCGCCGTGGAAATCTGTTCGGAAAGATCAGCCGCCGGATAGATGCGTTGACCCAAAGAAACGTTAAAGTTAGGCAGGAAAACCACTTTTAAACGACCTCTGACATCAGGATCCTTATTAACAATTTCAGCTACAGCATTAGTTAACTTAATAATTAACTTAGCCATAAAGTAACCGGGGGCTGCCTTACCACCAAAGATAAAAGTGCGCGGCACGATATCGATCTGAGGGTTCTGTTTAATGCGATTGTAAAGGGCGATAATGTGCAGAACTGCCAGATGTTGGCGTTTGTATTCGTGAATCCGTTTTACCTGCACATCGAAAATCGAATTAACATCCACCTCGATATTGCGGGTTTTCAGCATATAAGCCGCTAAATCGGCCTTATTCGCCTGTTTAATTTCATACCAACGCTGACGGAATTCGGGATCATCAAGGTATTGTTCCAGTTTTCGCAATTCCTTCAGGTCTTTTAACCAATCATCGCCGATTTTTTCAGTAAATAGTGCCGATAATTGGGGATTGCTCAATAAAATCCACCGGCGCGGGGTGACACCATTGGTTTTATTGTAGAATTTTTCCGGCCAGAGCATGGCAAACTCTTTCAGGGTGTCTTTTTGCAGTAACTCCGTGTGTAAAGCGGCGACTCCATTAATCGAGTGACTACCCACACAGGCTAAATTAGCCATGCGAATTTGTTTATTACCCCAACCAGCTTCTTCAACTATCGACAATTTGCCCAATAATTCCTCGTTATCGGGAAACCAAGTCCGCACATCCTCAAGGAAAAAGTGATTGATCAGGTAGATAATTTCTAGATGTCGGGGTAGCAATTTCCCCAGCAGATCCGCCGACCAACGTTCTAGGGCTTCCGGCAATAGGGTATGATTGGTATAAGCGAAGGTTTTTTGGGTAATTGCCCAAGCTTTTGACCATTCTAAGCCGTTTTCATCCACTAACAAACGCATTAACTCAGCGATCGCAATGGCTGGGTGAGTATCGTTCAGCTGAATAGCGGCGGTTTCGTGGAAGTTTTGCAGATTTTTGTGGCTTTTTAGGTGAATGCGAATTAAATCTTGCAGGGAAGCAGCCACAAAAAAGTATTGTTGGGCCAGACGTAATTCGCGACCGGCGGGGGTGTTATCGTTGGGATAAAGGACTTTAGAAATGGTTTCCGCGTCCATTTTTTCGGCCACGGATTGATCGTATAACCCGGCGTTAAAAGCCTCAAAATTAAACGATTCACTCGCTTCTGCTTTCCAGAGACGCAAAGCGTTCACCGTGTTGGTTTTGTAACCCGGGACGGGGGTATCATGGGGAATGGCTAAAACCCGACGTTCCGGCAGCCATTGTACCCGTTCCTGTCCCTTATCATCGTGATAGATTTCCGTCCGGCCACCCAGTTTTACTTCCACACTTTCATCGGGACGGGGTAATTCCCAAGGATTGCCGAACCGTAGCCAGTTATCGGGGATTTCCACCTGCCAACCGTCTTGGATCATTTGATGGAAAATGCCAAATTCGTAGCGGATACCGTAACCGATGGCGGGAATTTCTAGGGAAGCGAGGGAATCGAGGAAACAAGCCGCTAAACGCCCTAAACCGCCGTTTCCCAGGCCGGGATCCGGTTCCTGTTCGATAATTTCCTCAAAATCAAGACCTAATTCCTCGATCATCTCTTTGATTAGGTCATAAATACCCAAATTAGCGAGATTATTACCTAAATACCGCCCCATGAGAAATTCGGCGGAGAAATAGCAGACGAGTTTAACTTTTTCTTGTTTGTAGGTGTCGGTGGATTTCAGAAAACGACGCAGCAGGCGATCGCGAACGGTGTAGGCAAGGGCGACATAGTAATTGTAGGGACTGGCATTAGTGCGGTTAACCCCTTGCAAATAAAATAGATTGTCCAGAAAAGCCCGTTTTAGGGTTTCGGGACTCATGCCGGTGCGATCGTCTTCAACTAAAGTGGGGCATTGAAGTGCTTCACGCCCATCAGCTAGGGTAGAGGTTGTCTCCATGGGTTTTTGTTGTCCATATATTCGGGAGTTGATCGCCGATCAGACCTGATGACGATCTCCTTTATAGTTTACTTGTTACCTTTTGGAGAGACTCAGACATTTAGATTTCTATTGGTTTTGAGGGGAACGGCGATCGCAATTGTCGACGAAAAAAGGGTGAACCCTATCCACCCTCCCACAATTATTTACAAAAAAAGCTTAATAGCGTTTTTTTCTGTCACCACCACCACCATTGAAGGGCGCGCGCTCTTCACGCTCGCGGGCCTGGTTAACTTTAATTGATCGCCCCATCCATTCAGCACCATCCAGTGCCTCAATTGCGGTAGTTTCCTGGGCTTTACTTTCCATTTCCACGAAGGCGAAACCGCGTTTGCGGCCTGTCTCTTTGTCAACGGGAATATGAACCCTTTGAACCTTGCCGTACTCTTTAAAGACATCGACCAGATCTTCTTGGGAAATCTCGTAAGAGAGATTACCAACAAAAATAGACATAATACTTGAATCCTCGATCAATACTCGAAACGGTGTGGAGACACAAAATTCAGGGAGAAGCCGAACAATACTAAAGTAAAAGACTTACCGAATTAATACTGAAAACGAACTTGAACACCAATCTTGACTCTCGCCTCGATCATAACACAGAAAGAGTTGATCGCCGATCAGACCTGATGACGATATCCTTTATAGTTTACTTGGGGTTTGCTGAATAAATCTAAAAACCTTGTTAGATAAGGTTTTTAGATTTTTTTTCCCTCAAAAAGTGCTGACCCTTGGAGTGATCGGGGGTAAAATTCCGGGACTTTTTCCCTGAAAATTAGGTAACTGACCACCTGAAAATGGGTAAAACCCTACACCCCACACCCCACACCCTACCCCCACGAAAAACTTTTTGCCGCAAACCCTACTTGTTACCTTTTAGAGAGACTCAGACATTTAGATTTCTATTGGTTTTGAGCGAAACGGCGATCGTAATTGCCGACAAAAAAAGGGTGAACCCTATCCACCCTCCCACAATTATTCACAAAAAAAGCTTAATAGCGTTTTTTTCTGTCACCACCACCACCATTGAAGGGCGCGCGCTCTTCACGCTCGCGGGCCTGGTTAACTTTAATTGATCGCCCCATCCAGTCAGCACCATCCAGTGCCTCAATTGCGGCGGTTTCCTGGGCTTTACTTTCCATTTCCACGAAGGCGAAACCGCGTTTGCGCTGTGTCTCGCGATCCACGGGAATATGAACCCTTTGAACCTGGCCGTACTCTTTAAAGACATCGACCAGATCTTCTTGGGAAATCTCGTAAGAGAGATTACCAACAAAAATAGACATAATACTTGAATCCTCGATCAATACTCGAAACGGTGTGGAGACACAAAATTCAGGGAGAAGCCGAACAATACTAAAGTAAAAGACTTACCGAGTTAATACTGAAAACGAACTTGAACACCAATCTTGACTCTCGCCTCGATCATAACACAGAAAGATTGGAGTTAATGTTAACTTTTATTCTCCAGGGAAAGAGACCGTTTTGGCTATCGGTGGCTACTCCCTCAACCGCCAGCTTTTTTTTCCCGACGAAATAACCAAATCATCAGGGCCACCACACCGATTTGTAGGGCAAAATTGGGTAAGGCGGTGGCTACGTCCCTTGCTGCCGCTAATTGGGCCAGAAAAACCACCGCACCAATAAAACCGGATGCCCCTAAACCGAGATAGATAAACTGTCGCAGACCTCGGTAGGGATTGGCCGCTTCCGCTTTCAAGCGCGCGTATTTTTGGGGATCGAGTCGAGGAGATTTGCTCATAAAAAAATTTTTCTAGCTCTGTATCTATTGTCCGTGATATAATCAGAAACTGGCAATGTGCCGATGTAGCTCAGTGGTAGAGTAGTTGATTCGTAATCAATTGGTCGTGGGTTCAAATCCCATCATCGGCTTGGGGTTTTACCCCCCCAAAGTTGACTCAGAAATACAGAAGTCCGGCTCAATAAATCCAAAAACCTTGTTGGATAAGACTTTTAGACTTTTTGGCCATCCAAAAGTGCCGGCCATTGGAGTAATCAGGGGGAAAATTCAGGTACTTTTTCCCTGAAAATGGGTAAAACCCCACACCAGGCTCCCACCAACCAACTTTTTCAGCAGCCCCTAGTTACTGAAGAAAAGGTTGAATGATTTCTGCGATCGCTTGACGTTGGCAATCGTCATATCCCCAGCGCTCTAGAAAGGCTTGATATTCTCCTTGTCCCGCGTTTAAACTGGTGGCTAATTGTTGTAATTTTTCCTCCAAGGCAGGCGATAATAACTGCTTAATTAGTTGACCAGTTTTTTCTTGGACTTTCTCAGAACCTCGGGCGTTTTCTTCGTCCCCTTGACCGCGATGATAGATAACCATTGCCGTGGACATAGCCAGATTTTTGACTAATAATTCATTGACCAATATCGGGGAAGTTTTTAAAGCAGTGATGACTTCTAAAATAGGATATTCCGTAGGGGATAAATCGCTAGTTAAGTAAGTAACCAAAAAACCTCTAGCTCCATTTTCTGTTGAGACTATATCAGTCACTGCTTGAATGATTTTATTTGCATCTAAAAACTCAATTTGACTTAGTAAATCTTGAGTTTTTTGGATGGCATTTTCAAAAGTTATACTCATACCCATAAATAGCCTTCTGTGAAGTTTAAGAGAAAAACACTAAGCATCTAAAGCATTTAACCAATTAGTTAAATCCTCCCATGTCGAAAAATCTAATAAAGCTTCCCCCACTCGTTCCAGATCATCAATATTCAAGGTCATAATCCGACTCTCTATATCCACATCAATATCTCCTAACTTACGTTTAATCAGACGAACAATTAGATTTCTTTCTCTTGCTAAACCCTGTTCTAAACCCTGTTCTAAACCCTGTTCTAAACCCTGTTCTAAACCGCGGCGCATCCAACTGGTGGTAATCTGCATAACTCCCTCCTGTTCGGGTTGAATAAATGTGCTAATCTCCTGTTGAAATTCTATCTCCTCGGACGAGTTGAGATTGAGATAGGTATCGACAAAGCCTGAAATCAATTGCATTCTAGCAGCATCTAATCTTAATGTTACCAATAATCTTAGACATTGTGCCTTAACTTTTGCTCTATCCCGAGGGGCAATTTTCATCTTGGCCATCAAAGCGGCGGCGACGGGATTAGCTTGATTGAGAAAATCTCGCCAATGCAAGCGATTTAACTGGACAACTTGATAGTTAAATTCTAATACTTTTAAGTCAGGAAACTCAATTTTGTATTGACGAATTGCTTCTTTTTGCGGACGCTCATAGGAGAATATGACAATCGGATAAACTGGTAAGGCAAATTTTTGATGCAGACGAGCGAAATAAGTAAACATTCGCCGATTAAATTCCGGTTGAGAGCTAGACTGTGCTTCTAGATGAATTAAGAAAAATGATGATTGTCCTCGAAATTGCACTTGGGCGACTAAATCACTTTCATACTTTTCTCCTTCCGTGACATCGGTAAAGACTTCTTTGTCTAAAAATGTGATCTGATTAGGCTCTAAATAATTAATAATCTCAGAAAAAAACAACTGAATAAATTCAACAAAAAAAGTCGCAATTAATTCCTTAAATAAACGATCATGGTCAATAACATTATTCATAGATAATAATTGCAAACGGGGAATCGTTCGGGAGCATCTCACCTTTGCAATGAGCATAAATACTTAGTGGAAAAATAGGCTTTTCGAGGGTAATTCTTGTTTTAATTCTCCATGTACGCAGTCTTTAAAAGCCTCTATTTCGTTCCAAGACACGATTAAGAGTGGCTTTTAGGCTAAGTATAATTACTTATCGCGTAAGTGAGATGCTCCCAATCGTTCAGCTTATCTTCATATTCTAGTAATTATAAGGGTTTTACCCAATGATTAGCACTAGGAGGCCAAGAAATTAAATCCTCGATATTACCTTCCATAGTAGCACAAATTTGAGCGAGGGGTAATAGCAAATCCTGTTATCATACTAAATCCGTTGAGTATAGGCTACTTATTAGGACAGGCAAAAGGCAAAAGGCAAGAGGCAACAGGAGGAATAAATAATCAGTCTTTAATAACCGGATTTAGTATCATAAGAAGAGTAAGGACGAGGAGATAAAATGCCCAAAAAAGCGTACTTATCCGAACATCTAAGTTCAGAGGAACCGAAAGATAAATACAGAACCAGTCAAGACTCAGTGGCAACAAGAAGATGGCACTGGTTAGGTAAAATATCTTGAGGATCGACAATCAAAAATGCGGCAGTAGCTCTCGGATTAGATCATCAATATAGTTTTAAAATTATGGTTCTTCGTTACTTGGTATGGTTCGATCAGGGGGCAAAAATCGGCTAAATCCTTATCTGGCAAAAGACTTAATTGATTAGCTCGTTCTAGATTGAAAACAATTGGCAAAAATCGAAGCAATGTCTTTCTATATAAGGGTTTCACCCCTTATAACTCCCGTCCATTGCATAACACAAACCGAAGAACCCAAATTATCAAAAGCTTTAACGAATTAGGAAAAGAAGGAGTTAAAATCTCAAGAAAAAGAGTCAGGAACATCCGAGAGGAAAAGAACCTTTATTGAAGGAAGAACAATTCCAAAAAATAAAATTGAATAAATTCAGGGAAATTTACGGTAATTTTGCCGGTTAAATCAATTCCCTGCTATCTCCATCCCAAATTACTGCTAGTACAAAAGTTTTATCTAATTTTCAATTATCGATTGAGAATAGAAATAATTCGATGATTTTGAGTAGTTTTTCCCTGAATTATAGGACGCAGTTGTTGCACCAGTTCCCTAGAGCGTCTTATTCTTGCTTCCGGTAATAAATGCTCATGGGTATCGGCAAATAAACTAGAATCTGTTTGCAGATTAAGAGTTTTTGGATTGTAGATTAAAGGCACTATATTAGACAATTCTTCAATAGTTTTTTTAACATTTTTTACAGTGGTTTCATCGGTCTTAGCATAAACCCAAGAGAGAGAAACTACTAAATAAGCACCTTTAGCTTTTAACTCCTCTTGAAATTGAGCGATGCGTTTGAGGGAGTATTGAGAAATAGGTTGATCGAATGTTCTAGCCCACCATTTACCTGTACGATGTTTGACTACGGTAGGATCTCCTTTTTCTGTGATTGGATCTGATAAATAACCCCTAGCTTTTCCTGTTTGTATAACATCAACAGCAGTTTTTACTATAGCGCGTAAACTAGGAACTCCCATTAACCAAGTCTCGGAAACTAATTGTTCTAAGGGTATATTTCCTAAACCCGGTTTTCCAATGGCAACACTAAAGGGAACCGAACCAAATAAACCATCACCATAACCAATACCATCATCATCCAGTAACATCAAATATTCAGGAATGAGAACCACTATATCCCCCGGACGTACCTGTTCTAAAATAATTGGGCAAATGACATTTAATCCCAAATCTCCCTGTAAACCAAAGTTAAAAACTGGGATTTTTAGCTCCTGTTCGAGGAATTGAGAGTTAATACTATATTGTACTCCCGACCCCCCCGCAAAAATTATTCGTCTCGGTGCATCTATCTGCTTGGCAAAAGATACTTTTTGTTCGTACATTTGTAGGAGCCACTTTAATTCACCCCCGTAGTATACGTTATAAAAAAAACCCAAAGACCAGGCCACCCCAACGGTAGCTAACCAAGGCCAAAAAGTAAACATTTTCTTCATAAGTTTAGCTTCTAGAGTTGAAGAACCAGAGGATAGTTCTAGTTCAAAAAAGAGATAATTGTCTTATCTTTCTTGCCACAATTGCCAAATAGTTGCCACATATTTCCGTCCTTTTGACAAATAATCCCAGAGATTAATTCCAGTTTTACTCTCACCATAAATGCGGGGAACGCAAAGATAAGGAACTTCCACTAACTTATAACCTAAACGATTGGCACGGGTTAATAAATCAATGCAGTATTCTCCATAATCTCCCTTTAAGCGAATTTTTTCTAAAACCTGAGAACGAACGGCAATAAAACCACTGGTATAGTCGTGAACTTGATTGCCTAGCATCACGATGGCCATGCGATTAATAATCCAGCTTAACATCCGGGCCATCAGTCCGTGGGCAACATCATCACCCCCCGGAATCCAACGAGAACCTACAACCATATCAGCTTTTTTAGTTCGAATCGGTGTGATTAATTGTGGCAGAGCTTCTGGAGGCATAGATAAATCACAATCCATCCAAGTAATAATTTTAGCCCCATACAGATTAATCGCATCGTCAATACCTCTCTGTAGAGCCGAAGTTAACCCTTTCTCGTTGATTCTGCGACACAAAATTACCCCCGATTGGAATTGCGAATCTTGGGGAGGAGTGGGATATTGTTTGGCTAAATCTTCTACTATCTGCCAAGTTTCATCGGGAGAATTATCATCCACCACTAGCACTAAATAAGGACTAGGAACACTAGCTAGTAAACGTTCAATTAATTGACTAATATTATCTCGCTCGTTATAAGTGGGTAAAATCGTACAGACTAAATCATTAGCTGCTGGGGTAATTGTGGGCTTATCCTCGGATTTTTTGGATAGTAAACCTGTCTCAGAAGCAGATATAACTATTTCATAGAAAGGATACTTACCAATGATTCCAGAGCGATTTATGCCAATTTGAAACTTTTGTCCATCTTGGCTAAATTCCAGTTCTTCCGGTGGGGATTCTAAGAGTTGACAAGGGCGATAGGGATAGCAAACGTAGGGAAAACTAGACAATCCTTGACCGACTAATTCTTGGCATAGTTTAACCATGGCTTGACTATCTTCTACACGGAAGAAAGTTTTTTGTTTCTCCAAACCAAAACCCAAAACTTGTGCCGCATATTGATGAGAAAAGACAACAATAGAATTAGGATTCTCTTCTATGCTTTTGATAGCTGGTGCTATCCCCTGATGGGTTTTATAGAAAAATTCTCCACCTTGATAAATGTTTTTATAGACAGCTATTGCCAGTAAGATTAACAGTAAAACCCAGCTTCCCTTGGCTAGTAAAACTTCTTGGTTCGCTCCGACAATTTTTACTTGTTCCACCGTTAATAAGGTAACAAAGGGGATAAGAGGCAATAAATATCTCGGTCCCCATTGTTTACCTCCCACCATGACTTCTCCCGGGGCAATATCGACTAAACAAGACACCCCTACTGTGTAGATAAAATAGAGATCATAGACAAAAAGCATTTGTTTATCTAGAGATATATTGGCGATGTCAAATAGATAACAACTGGCTAAAAGTATCAGCAAGTAAATTATATTGTCCTTGACTAACGCCTTGGTTTTGACCATTCCTTGCCAGCGAAGATTGACGAGAACAGCCAAGATGATAATCGCCATTATACTAATTAAAGTTACGGGAATATCCCTGGCAAAATTCAATTGTTGACCGCTCCAAGTGAGCAAGTAAGCTAAGGGAATTATACAGATAGGAAAATGCAGCAAAAAAGAGCTATTCAACTGATAAAAACTGGTCAGGGCTTCTTGAATACGTTTTTTCCAAGAAAACTCCTCAAGGACTAACAGAGCGTGAACTCCTAGAAAACGATTATAAATTAACTTATTGCACAACCACAGTAAAAACACACTAACAATCATACCTAGTACAAAACTAAAAGCTATTCGATTAGTTAGCAGAAAATCAGAAACATTAAGATTTTGCTCGGTTGAATACCAAGCAAAAATTGAGGTTTGTTCTGGAGTTAAACCCAAGAAAACTAATAAAGTTAAAGTTGCCACTAGGGCCAGACATTCGGAGCGGAACCATACTGATAAACCCACTAGAAATCCGCCTAATAAATTGGGCAGCCAGCCACTATTAGCTGTATCGGGTAGAAAAAAAGCGATAACAATTCCCAAAAATCCTAAAGTAACAGCGAGGGTATGTTCACAATATATGGCACTGTATAGAGTTAAGGGCGAAGCAAAAATCAAAATAACTAATCCCAAAAGACTCCCCCAACTGTCTAGGGAAAAAGCGGGAATTGCTCTTGAAAAACTGAGCCACAATACCCAAATTGATAGGAGGGGAATCAAGTAAAACCCACGATAACCCCAAAGTTTATAAAAAAGGGAAGTTAGCAAAGAGAATGAAAAAGGAAAGGAGATATAATAACGTTGATTTAAGTAGTAAACAAAAGGGGGGCGATAACTGTATAAACCCTCTTGCCAAAGACGAGTAACCCAAGCTTCTGCGCGCTCAACTAAGTCAAATCGCCATGGACCATTACTTAGCTGACGAGCTAGTAAAGCTTTCAGCGCCCCATCGCCATTAAAAAAAACATCCTTGGGAACTGAAATACATAGATATAGGGAATAAAAGCAACCAGAGGCAATTACTACCCAAGATAAAAATTCCGTGCCAATTATCATAAAAGTCGGTTTTTATTCAAAAAATTTTCATCAATTTTTCATCCCTACTCAGCCTCAGCAAAAACTTGCTGAACTGCTTGGGCCACTCGCTCAATTTGCTCGTCCGTGAGAGCTAAACCGCTAGGCAGATAAAAACCCCTGCGCGCCAGTCTTTCAGCCACGGGACAGGAAACATTTTGCAATAATCCCATTTTGTGAAATACCGGTTGTTCGTGCATACACCAGAAAAAAGGACGCGTACCAATCTGATGTTCTTTGAGGCGTTTCATCGCTTCCATAGCATCAAAGTTAACCTCATCTTTGAGAACAATACCATAAACCCAATAAATATTTTCGGCATAATCAGTTTGAGGTAGAGGCAATTCTAGACAGGGGATATTTTGCAATAATTCCCTGTAGCGTCTGCCCATTTTTCTCTTGCGCTGGACAAAAGTTTCTAGCTGTTCTAATTGTGCTAAACCCACTGCCGCTTGCAGATTAGTCATCCTCAGATTCCAGCCCAGTTCTTCGTGAATAAAACGTCGTTGGGGCTGAAAATATAAATTTCTCAGGGAACGACAACGCTCAAAAATATCCTCTTGGTTGGTGACAATCATGCCCCCTTCCCCAGTGGTAATATGTTTGTTGGAATAGAAACTAAAGATACTGATATCACCGAAACTACCACAGGGTTTACCTTGATAGGTTTGACCGTGCATTTCCGCCGCATCTTCAATAATTTTTAAACCGTATTTTTGAGCTAATTCTAAAACTGGAGTCATTGCCACCGGTAATCCGTAGATATGAACCACCATTATCGCTTTAGTGCGGGGCGTGATTTTTGCCTCTATCTGCCCGATATCCATGTTCCAAGTCTGCGCTTCGCAGTCCACGACCACGGGAATCGCCCCGGCTTTGACAATGGCAGCTCCGCAGGAAATGATGGTAAAAGTGGGGAGAATCACCTCATCCCCCGAACCAATTCCTAAAGCGACGATGGCCGCTTCTAAGGCCATAGAACCATTGCACACGGAAACGGCATACTTTCGCCCAACAGCGAGGGCAAAATTTTCTTCAAACTTCTGAACGAAGGGACCTTCCGAAGAAATCCAACCGCTATCAATACATTCGTTAAGATACTGTTTTTCCTTGCCCGCAAGTAGTGGCTCATTGACGGGAATAAAGCTACTCATGCTATCTCTGCTCCCGCCATTTTAACCACAGTTTCCTCAATTCCTGTAAAGCGAGTTTTATCCTGATTACCAACGTAGGGACCTTGTTTTACTTCAATCATTTCTACTTCTTCTAAGACTTGGAAACCATGACCACCTTGGATCAACAAAACCACATCCCCATCTCTCAATATATGACTTTCTAGATATTGTTGGTCGTCATCATAGAAATCTACCCGCAGTTTTCCTCTTTTGATAATTAAGACTTCCTGGGTAAAAAATACTTCCCGTTGTACTTTGTTATGAACGTGGGGCATAATACTTTTTCCCGTCGGGTGTCTCATATAGGCCAACTGTTGGGAAAAATCATCGGGAGTTAGGAAATGAATCCCCTCTTGGTTAAACTCTCGTCGGAGAATTATCGCTAAAACTTTACCCTCTTTCGTGATTTGAGAAATTGGCAAAGAGTTAAATTGACTTTCTGGCTTATTTTTCTGATTTTGTTGGCGGAGAAAATCTAAAGATAAAAAGTCTGAAGCTAGTTTAAACATGAATTTAACCCCCCTAGGGAATGGTTGTGAGAAAGGCTGAAATTAATTGACAGCAAAGAAGGGGCGAACCAGTGACTAACTTTTGTCACCCCTGGTAGGCTAATTTAATTTAATTAGCTAAAGCTTAATTTAATTAACCTTCTGTTAATTTAGTTAACAGAAGGTTAATCCCGACTAAGGCAAGATGCTTCTACCATTAAGAAAATACGGGAGCATCTAACTTTAGAAATAAGTAGAAATACTTAAGGGTAAAAAAATAGAATTAAACAGGGGTCTCATGAAGATAAGCGGAACGATGGCGAAGCACTTGTGGAACATTTAGAACACAAGTCCGAGCATTTGTACTAAAATATCTAATAGACGGCTAACTGCTATATTTTCTGATGACGATATAAATAGGGTTTGCTGAAAAAGTTTTTCGTGGGGGCAGGGTGTGGGGTTTTACCCATTTTCAGGGAAAAAGTACCTGAATTTTCCCCCCGCTCACTCCCAGGTCCGGTACTTTTGGATTGACAAAAAGTCTAAAAGTCTTATCCAGCAAGGTTTTTAGATTTATTCAGCAAGCCCTAAATAGCAAAAACTATAGACGAATAGCTATGAGCTTTGGTGAAGAATTTGAATTACTGCTGCGGGCGCGCTATCCTCTCATCTATATTACCACCCTAGAAGAGGAACGTCTCGAAAAAGCGATCGCCGATATTGCCAAACAGAGCAATAACCGTGCTGTCTATGTCTGGGATTTCGTGGATGGTTATCAAGATAATCCCAATAATGAGAACTTTGCTCGGCGTAATCCCCTCCAAGCTCTTGAATTCGTCGAAAAGCTGCCGCCTAACATCGCCGCCATCATAATTTTACGCGATTTCCAGCGCTTTTTAGAAGATATTTCCATCGCCAGAAAATTGCGAAATCTGGCCCGTTCTCTGAAATCTCAGCCTAAAAACCTAATTATCGTCGCTCCCGAACTGTCTATCCCCTCGGATCTAACCGAAGTAATCACCGTCGTCGATTTTCCCCTCCCCAGTGGCGAAGAAATTAAACAGGAAATCCAGCGATTAATCGCTGCCACCGGACAACCCGTCAAAGAACCACTCCTCGATGAATTAGTGCTTTCTGCCCAAGGATTATCCCTAGAGAGAATTCGTCGGGTTTTAGCCAAATGTTTAGCCAGTCACGGCAAAATTGAGCCAGAGGACGTGGAATTAATTTTGGCAGAAAAACGCCAATCGATTCGTCAAACCCAGATATTGGACTTTTATCCCGCCACAGAGCAGATTTCTGACATCGGCGGCCTAGATAATCTCAAAGATTGGCTGATTCGTCGCGGTGGTGCTTTTAGTGAACGCGCCCGCGCCTACGGTTTACCCAATCCCCGGGGTTTACTATTGGTGGGAATTCAAGGGACGGGTAAATCCCTGACAGCGAAAGCTATTTCCCATCATTGGCACTTACCCCTACTGCGTCTAGACGTGGGGCGTTTATTTGGCGGATTGGTGGGAGAATCGGAATCGCGTACCCGTCAGATGATTAATCTCGCCGAAGCTTTAGCTCCCTGTGTGCTGTGGATAGACGAAATCGATAAAGCTTTCGCCGGAGCGGAGGGAAAAGGTGACGGGGGAACCACCGGGCGGGTTTTCGGGACTTTTATCACTTGGTTAGCCGAGAAACAATCGCCGGTTTTTGTCGTCGCTACAGCTAATAACATCCAATCTCTGCCCCCGGAAATGTTGCGAAAAGGACGCTTCGATGAGATATTTTTTGTCGGACTACCTAGCCAAAAGTCCCGCGAGGAGATTTTTAGCGTTCATTTAGGGAAAGTTCGGCCCCATAATCTAAAAAGTTATGATATAAAGCGACTAGCCTACGAAACTCCCGATTTTTCGGGGGCAGAAATCGAACAAACCATCGTGGAAGCGATGCACATCGGTTTTAGTCAAAATCGCGACTTTAGCACCGATGATGTGCTTGAGGCCGCTAGTCAGATTATCCCCCTAGCTCGGACTGCCCAAGAACAGATTCAATTTCTACAGGATTGGGCAAAGTCCGGTAAAGCTCGTTTAGCCTCTCGCGATGATCGTTTTAATGTCAATTCTAGCAGTTAATTTAGCACCAATATGAAGCGTTTATCTGGTTTATTGCAATTTATGCTCGGTTTTGTCATGGGAGTGGCGATTTTGGTCGGTGGGGCTACTGCTGTCGCCTATATGCTTCTCTCCGGTATGAATTCTAATCCTCCTAAACCCGTCTTTACCGAGGAGAAAAAAGAGGAAACTAAGGAGGAAAAAACCGCCGTCAAACCTTCTCCCATCCCTACTACTCCCGTCCAAGAACAACCCCAAGCTGAGGTGAAAGAGTCTCCCACAGCTGCACCAGCACCAAAAGCTTCCCCGAAACCCAGTCCCGAAGCAAGAAAAAGAGAAGCCACATCCGAGGGTTATCAAGCGCGGGTGACATGGCAAAGCGGTTTAAGTCTGCGCTCTCAACCTACCAGTGAATCGACTCGTCTCGGCGGTCTGGATTATAATACTAAAGTCAGTGTGGTGGGAACCAGCAGCGATGGCCAATGGCAGCGCATACGTCTGTCCGATGGTCGCGAAGGTTGGATTAAAGCGGGTAATATTTCCAGAGTCCAGTAAATAGGGTTTGCGGCAAAAAGTTTTTCCTGGGGGCAGGGTGTGGGGTGTGGGGTGTAGGGTGTAGGGTTTTACCCATTTTCAGGTGGTCAATTACCTAATTTTCAGGGAAAAAGTCCAGGAATTTTCCCCCCGCTCACTCCAATGGCTGGTACTTTTGGATTTCAAAAAGGTCTCAAAGTATTATCGAACAATGTTTTTAGATTTATTCAGCAAGCCCTAGGGCTGGCTGAATAAATGTGAAATGTAGGCAAAGTAAGGGTTTTGGGGCTTTACGAGCGAAACAGGTGCAAGATTTTGAGAGAATCATGTTTCAAAACCTTACATCTTCATCGGCCCGCGTCCTGTAGGGGCGAAGCATTCGGGCATAACCTATCGCTGAAACCCTAGATTTCCTATCCGAATGCTTCGCCCCTACTTTTTGCCGCAAACCCTATTTAGAAGGGATAGATTTTCTAAATCTATCCCTTTCCCTTAATTCAAGAGCGATTATCGCGATTAACTTTTCTGATTAACCAATAACTTGCCGCTAAAGCTAGGGTTCCCACGGTGAGGGCAATTAAATCATCTTTACTGTATTTATTGGGATCAAAAATAATAATTTTTCGAGAGATGGCAATCAGGGCAGTAACTACGACTAATTCAACCTGTACGATGTGTTTTCTTAAGTAAGCAGTGACGTTTTCTAATAACTCTAAAGCGATCAAAATATTGAGAAATAATCCGAAGATTTCAATTAAAGTTTTACTAAAAAAACCGACGGGTTCCGTGGTAAATAAATCTTTGATTAGGATAACTACTAAATCATAAAGAGAAACAATAATAACAACAATTAAGGCTACGGATAAAACCTTAGAAACTATGTTTTCGATGAGATGAATCGACCTCATGAAATCTTCATCGCGCCATTGTTGACCGAAATTGATAAGTAGTTTCCGTATCTGTTTGAGCATGATCGATTAAGTAAAAAGTAAAAATTATTATTGTATTTTATTGCTAATTGTTCTATTTAGCTAACAAGTAAGCTGATCCCCCCTTAATCCCCCCTTTATAAGGGGGGTGCTGATCCCCCCTTAATCCCCCCTTAATAAGGGGGGTGCTGATCCCCCCTTAATCCCCCCTTGATAAGGGGTGCTGATCCCCCCTTGATCCCCCCTTGATAAGGGGTGCTGATCCCCCCTTGATCCCCCCTTGATAAGGGGTGCTGATCCCCCCTTGATCCCCCCTTGATAAGGGGGGTATCTGACAATTTTTAACATCTAAGTAGGGAGGCACAATTATTTGTAGGATGGGTTAGCGGTAGCGTAAACTATGCGGTCGTTGGGTTTCATGCTTCAACCCAACCTACGTTCATCTTATATTTAATTCCACCCACCCACTTACTTACTTAGAAATAATTTTACTTGAAGAAGGCTTCCCTAGAAAAAAAATCTAGGTGCGATCGCTATTAAGTCAACCGCACCCCAAACTAATACAAATGCTCACATCTAGCTAACATCATCGTGAGCGAAACGATTATAGAGGAAGTCGAGGGCATAGTTACGCAGACGATAATATTCAGGGTCCTCCATAATTCTCTCCCGATCGCGGGGACGGGGGAAATGAATATTCATCACTTCGCCGATTTTTGCTTCTGGTCCATTGGTCATCATTACCAGCTTATCAGCGAGGAAAAGAGCCTCATCGATATCGTGGGTAATCATCAACACCGTACAGCGTTTATCTTGCCAGATTTTCAGCAATTCTTCCTGTAATTCCTCTTTGGTAATCGCATCCAACGCACCGAAAGGTTCATCGAGAATTAATACTTCTGGACGGATAGAAAGGGCCCGGGCGATCGAAACCCGTTGTTTCATCCCCCCGGAGATTTGGGGAGGGGTTTTGTCCATAGCTTCGGTTAAACCCACCATCGCTAAATGTTCCCGCACGATCGAGCGTTTTTGCGCTTCCGGAGCATTGGGAGACACCGCATCTACCGCGAGATAGACATTTTCAAAAACGCTTAACCAAGGCAATAAAGCATAGTTTTGAAACACTACCATGCGATCGGGCCCGGGTTTAGTAATTGTCTTACCGTTAACTTTAACGATGCCATCGGTGGGAGAAGAAAAACCCGACACCATATTTAATAGGGTCGATTTACCGCAACCGGAGTGACCGATCACACAGATAAATTCACCTTCATCGATGTTGAGATTAACGTCCTTGAGGACGGTGTAGGGGCCTCTAGCAGTGGGATAAACCTTAGAAACTCCTTCAATGGTGACAAAAGCTTCTTTACTGGGGGTCTGGGTTGCCGGGTTAACTGTGTCGGTGGTAGTGTACATGATTAGTCTTTGGGGGAAATTAGTTAATAGGAGCAATGGCTAGGGATAATTGGCTAGGAATTATCCCCTTAGTCGATTTTTAGGCAATTTTGCGAGATTCACTGGCACCAGGACGAGCATCAATAGCCACTTCGGCCATGGTGATGTTTTGTTTGATCTCTAAACTATTGAGATAACCGATCGGATCCTCGGCATCAAACTCGATACCATCGAATAAAAGGATCGGTGTGCGACGATATTTAATATCCCCTAGACCCAATTCCCGGGCCGCGGTACTAAAAACACCCACCCGACAGACGCGTTCGAGAATTTCTACCCAGTTACGGGGGAAAGGAATGTGGCCCCAGCGCGCCATTTGGGTCATCATCCAGAGGTGTTCGGTACGACTGGGACGATTTACCCCTTCTCCATAGAACAGATGGTGTGCATATTCTTTCATTGGTTGATCGAGACTGCACGCGTAGGAGTTGGGATCACCCAGTTGGATATAATCGATATTGGTACTAAGGTACTGACGACTGGCGAGGATTTGACGAATTTCTTCCTGATTTGTTTCATCGGCACAGTAGCGACAACCTTCCAGCAGTGCTTTAACTAAAGCGACATGGGTATTAGGGTATTTATTGGCCCAATCTTCCCGGACTCCCAGGGCCTTACCCGGGTGGCCCTGCCAGATTTCTAAGTCGGTAGCGACAGTGTAACCGATATCTTCCATAGCGGCCCGTAGGTTCCAGGGTTCACCGACACAGTAACCGTCAATACTACCGGTTTTCAGGTCGGCTACCATTTGGGCTGGGGGAATAGTTTCGAGGTGAACGTCTTGATCCGGGTCAATTCCCGCTGCCGCTAACCAGTAACGTAGGAGCAAATTGTGCATCGAGGAGGGGTGAACAATGCCAAAAATATGGCGCTGCTCCTTCGATTCCAATAGCATCTGTTTTAAAGCGTTACCGTCAATCACTCCCTCGTCATAGAAGCGTTTAGCGAGGGTGACACCGTTACCGTTACGAGTCATAGTCAGGGCGCTGACAATCGGCAAAGGTTGCTCCTGATAACCACCGACGGTTAACCAGGTGGGCATTCCCGAAGGCATTTGCGCCCCGTCGAGGAATCCCCCCGCGATCCCGTCCACAACCCCTCGCCAACTGGTTTCCCGGACCAAATTCACCTCATCTAGACCATGTTTAGTGAAGAATCCCTTTTCTTTGGCCACTGCTAGGGGCGCGCAAGCGGTGAGGGGAACAAAACCGATTTCTAGATTGACTTTTTCTAAACCGTGACGGGCAATTACTTCGACTTTGCGGGCGCGCAGTTTTTTGATCCGTTTTTGTTGGTTGAGGAAATAGATAATTTCACTCCGGAGACTGTAGTAACTGGGGTGTTCCACCACTTCCATGCGTTTGCGGGGACGGGGGATATCCACTTCCAAAATACCGCCAATTTTTGAGCCGGGGCCGTTGGTGAGCATGACGATGCGATCGGATAATAGCACCGCTTCATCCACATCGTGCGTCACCATTACCGAGGTCATTTGGTATTCTTCGCACAGCTGCATTAACTGTTCCTGTAGATTACCTCTAGTCAGGGCATCTAACGCGCCAAAGGGTTCATCTAAAAGTAGCACTTTCGGACGAATGGCTAGGGCGCGAGCGATCGCTACCCGTTGTTTCATCCCCCCCGATAATTCGTTGGGACGTTTATCCACTGCATGACGAAGATTGACCAGATCGATATATTTTTCGACTTCAGCTTTTCTTTCTTCTTCTGATAGTTGGGTGAGAACTTGATCGACGGCCAGAGTAATATTTTCTTTGACAGTTAACCAGGGCAAAAGGGAATAGTTTTGGAAGACTACCATGCGATCAGGTCCCGGTTTTTTAATGCTTTGACCTTGCAAAGTCACCACTCCTTCCGTGGGCAAATCTAAACCAGCGATCATGTTTAAGAGGGTGGATTTTCCGCAACCGGAGTGACCGATGAGGGAGATAAATTCCCCTTTTTTTATCTGTAAATCAATCCCTTTCAAGGCCACATATTCACCGCCACCACTAAGGGGGAATACTTTATCAATGTTATCGACAGCGACAAACAAACTCATAGTTTTTTCTCCTTAAATTGGCTCAAGTTTCAGTTATTTGAAAATGGGGAAAGTTTCCCCATTTATTCCCTATTGACGAACGATTTGATTTTGCAACCAAGCCATAAAGCGATCGAGCAATAAACCCACACCACCGATATAAAACAGCGCAAGAATAATATCGCTGATGTAGTTATTTTGGTAGGCATCCCAGATAAAGAAACCGATACCGACGATACCCGACATAACGATTTCAGCTGCGATAATCGCTAACCAAGCTAAACCGATCGCAATTCTCAAACCAGTGAAGATGTAGGGAAGTGCCGAGGGAATTAATATCTTGAAGAAGAATTTTTTGCTGGACAATTGCAAGACTTGTTTAACGTTGATATAGTCTTGGGGAATTTGTTGGACACCGACGGTGGTATTAATCAAAATCGGCCAAACTGCGGTAATAAAGATCACGAATAAAGCAGCTGGTTGATTTTGTTGTAAAGCGGCCAAAGATAGGGGAACCCAAGCAAGAGGAGGAACTGTTCTTAGGAATTGGAAAAGGGGATCGAGGGCCTTATTTAAGAAGGAATTTAAACCGACCATAATCCCAACGCCAATACCAACCACTGCGGCAAAAGAATAACCGATTAATACCCGTTGCAGACTCGCTAAAGTTTGCCAGAATAGTCCCTTATCAATGCCCCCACGATCAAAGAAAGGATACATTAAATAGGTACGAGTCCGTTCATTGGTGATTAGGTCGGATGGGGGGGGTAATTTGATTAATCCCAGCATCGAGACTAATTGCCAAACAATCAGAAAACCCAAGGTACCGATAATAGGGGGAAGAATGTCTTGGGAATGTTTTTTCCAGAATTTACCGAAGTTGAAACCACCGTTACTTTTTCTGCTGACGCTACTTGCCATTTTGCCGTTTTCCTTTGTTGAAGATAAAGTTACTGGATTGGGAAGAGAAGAAAACACTTTTGGGATTAATAGACTAGATATTTTATGCCCCTAGCCTATCGAGAAAAGCTCGCTATTTTTTGATCGCCAAACTATCGAGATAAGCTTGGGGATTGGCAGGATCAAAAGTTTTGCCATCAAAGAATTTTTCGACACCCCGGGAGGTACTGGTGGGAATATCGGCCGCAGGAACTCCTAATTCTGTGGCTGCCGCTTTCCAAAGATCCTCGCGGTTAACTTTGTCGATTAATGCTGAGGCAGTGGTTAAAGTTTCTTTCGGCAAGAAACCCCAACGAACACTTTCGGTTAAAAACCAGAGATCATGACTCTTGTAGGGATAGGAAACGCTACCGGCGGGATCTTTCCAGTAGAAAACCCCTTTATTTTTGTCGGTGATTTCCGGTTTACCGTCACCCATTTTCTGCATTCCTTTGAGGGGACCGGCGATAATTTCTTCTTTGAGGTTGAAATAAGCCGGTTTAGCGAGAATTGCCGCCGCTTCTGCCCGATTTGCCTCTTGATCGAGCCATTGCTGCGCTTCCATAATTCCTTTTAACACCGCTTTGGTGGCTTTCGGGTTTTTATCCACCCAATCGGCGCGGATAGCGAGGTATTCTTCCGGGTGATAGGGCCAGATTTCTGCGGTTAAAGCTGACATAAAACCGATCTGATCAGCCACAATTCGCGCCGGCCAGGGATCGCCGGTACTAAACGCATCCATGGTTCCCGTTTTCATGTTGGCCACGGTTTGGGCTGCGGGTACGGCAATTAGGTTAATATCCGTATCGGGGTTAATACCACCGGCGGCTAACCAGTAACGAATCCAGAAGTCTTGATTAGCTTTCGGGAAAGTATAGGCGGCTTTGAAGGGAGTTCCCGTCGTTTTCATGCCGAGGATGTAATCTTTGGCGGGTTTTAGGTCTAAACCGATATTTTTGCCCTCGTGTTTACCCGCAATCGCAATTCCGTTACCCTGGGTGTTTAACTGCGCTAACACATACATGGGGACTTTAACGTTATTTTTGGTGATTAGTCCCTCGGAAATTAGGTAAGGCATGGGCATTTGCCACTGTCCCCCGTCAATTCCGCCCGCATCTGCCCCAATTTCGACGTTATCTCTAGCAGATCCCCAGTTTGCTTGTTTGGAGACTTCCACATCGGGCATCCCGTGTTTGGCGAAAAAGCCTTTTTCCTTGGCAATAATTAAGGGTGCGGCCTCAACGATAGGAATATAACCTAATTTAATTTTGGTGGTTTCAGGAGCTTGTTCCGGGGCGATGGCGACGGGAGAAGCAACCGGGGAAGCGGGCGCGGTGGTGGTGGTTCCACCCGTAGTGTCGGGGGGATTACCAACACAACCTTTCAGGACAACAGCCCCTGCCGCTGAAACTGCCGCTGTGGTTAAGAATTTCCGTCTCGAAAAATTTGACATAGAATCTCCTGCCTGCTGCTAAAGCAAGTATGTGTGCTGAATTATGGGTAAAGGAATCCCTCGCTAAACTTTCCTTCTAGCCCGTGCTATAGAAATTTAGCTATGGAATATTGAATCTCGATTGAACTTACTAAATAAGTCTAGCGGAATTTGGAAAAAATAATTAATCCGAGCGAGAATTTTATTTACAAAAATTTAATTCGATTGATAAGAATTAATTAAGACCATTGATATATCTAGCTTCTAGCCACTTAAAAAGGTTTCCGCAGGAGCGCCGGCGCAGGGGTGATGGGGTGATGGGGTGATGGAAGTGGGGAAGTGGGGAAGTGGGGAGATGGGGAAGTGGGGAAGTGGGGAAGTGGGGAGCTGGGGAAGTGGGGAATTGGGGAATTGGGGAATTGGGGAATTGGGGAATTGGGGAGGTGCGAGAAACAACAAAATGAGCCAAGGGTGAGTTTTAGGAATGCGGCTCCTTCCGGCTTGGTAGAATAGACAATATGGTGCGAAACGTTTAGGCATGAAATAGGGCTGAAATGCCCGAAATAACCGCCTAGTAAGGTCTTCAGTCCCCCGACTGAATCTAAGAGGTCAACCCAGACCAACCTTATAACTGTTTATATGTCCCAACGTTTAGTATCACCCGATACCAAATCAGGCAAGGGGACTCAAGGTCAATACACTTTGTAACAATCAATCACAAATCGTTACAAAGCTGAGAGTAACGGCGATAGCCACCCCCAGATTCAGAAGTCACAACTCTGGGACTGAAGCGGGGAACGGAAGGCTCCTAGATGTAACCTAACATCCAAACCGAGACCACTGCCAACCATCCAAGATTAGGCGTGAGCCAAATGTCCGACTTGAACCATCGTAAACATTGAGTAGTGAAATAGGTTGACACACTACATTCAAAAGAATAAGGGGAATAGTGAGGGTCTTACCTTTCCCACTCACACAGACCTTTAAAGTACCCCGGTGGAGAGGACAAATCTAAAGATGGAATGCCCATATAAACGGAACGTTATAAACCCTTTTAGGCTCTGAGTATCGGTCGAAATACCCAGTAGCGATAAGTGTAAGCGCAAGCCTTCAAGGGTGTGAGATGTAACCAAAAGCCAACGCCTGACAGTAATAATCAGGATATGCTGACGGGTTACGGTTTGATTGTAAGGATAGAGTCTAGTAGGAGTCTATATGACGAAATCGAGAGAAGGTAAAGGATTCGGGAAACCGAAAACCACTAAGACTACGAATGTATGGAAAACTATCAATTGGGCAAAAGTCCAAAGATATGTTTTCAAGCTCCAAAAGAGGATATACCAAGCGGCTAAATCGGGACAGGATGCAAAGGTTAGAAGGTTGCAACGTCTATTGGTGAAATCATACTATGCTCGTTTATTAGCAGTTCGCAAAGTAACCCAAGATAATCAAGGAAAGAAAACAGCAGGAGTCGATGGAATGATAGCAATATCCCCAGAACAAAGGCTAAATCTAACCGAAGAAATCAAAGGAACACTTAAAGCAAAACCGCTAAGAAGGGTATGGATTCCTAAACCCGGCAGGGATGAAAAACGCCCATTAGGAATACCAACCATCAAAGACAGAGCTAGACAAGCGTTGATTAAATCGGCACTTGAACCAGAATGGGAGTCAAAAATGGAAGGAACCAGCTATGGTTTCCGACCCGGAAGGTCTGACCATGACGCTATATCAAGGATATACATCACCATTAATCAAAGTAGCTACTTTGTATTAGATGCTGATATTGCCAAGTGTTTTGACCGAATTAATCACGACTTTTTACTGTCCAAAATTCATTGTCCAAGTTCCCTGAAAAGAGACATAAAACAATGGCTCAAAGCAGGAGTTTTGGATAACGGTGTATTTGAAGAAACAGAAACAGGGACACCACAAGGAGGGGTAATAAGTCCACTACTAGCCAACATCGCACTGGATGGAATGGCAAGATTAATTGAAACACTATTTCCCAAAAAGGGAAATGGTAAAAATCAAGCTGTTTTAATAAGGTACGCCGATGATTTTGTGGTGATTTCACCATCACTCGAAATCATTGAACAGTGCAAAACTGCCATTTCTGAATGGTTAAAGCCTATTGGATTAGAACTTAAACCAGAAAAAACCAGAGTGTGTCACACACTCAAACCTATTGAATACAATGGGAAAATGGAAGAACCCGGTTTTGACTTTCTAGGATTCAATATCAGGCAATATCCAGTAGGAAAATACAAATCTGGGAAAGATGGGGCAAAACGATTAATTGGTCACAAAACCCACATCAAACCCAGCCAAAAAGCAGTTAAAACCCACACAGAAGCGATTAAAGGTGTAATCAAAAAACACAAAACAGCACCTCAATCAGCCCTGATTAGTCGACTAAACCCAATCATTAGAGGTTGGGCTAACTACTACTCAGGAGTAGTATCTATGGATACCTTCAATAAACTAGACAATACAACCTGGTTAATGTTAAGGGCATGGACAGTATCAAGATGCGGTAAAGCGAACTACGAAAAGCTGAGAAATTATTTTAGACCGGATACAGTTAAACTCAGCAATGGGAAAGAAAGACACGAATCTTGGTTATTCAAAACCAAAAACGGTCTCTATCTATGGAAACATAATTGGACACCAATCGTCAGACATACCCTAGTACGCCCCGACGCATCACCATTTGACGGAAATTGGACTTACTGGGCGACCAGACGAGGACAAGCAATCGACACACCGACAAGAGTAGCCAAACTACTCAAAAAGCAACAAGGCAAGTGTAGCCGATGTGGGCAGTATTTCACCCCATCGGATTTAATTGAAGTTGACCACATTCACCCTCTAAGCTTAGGCGGAAAGGATGAATACAAGAACCTTCAATTACTACACCGCCACTGTCACGATGATAAATCGGCATCTGATGGAAGCCCAAAATCATCTACGCTAACACCATTAGAAGTTAGTATAGATAATACAAGGACAACCAAAAGAAGTCAAGCTGTATCCTTAACAAGGGAACAGTCAAACTAGGAGCCGTGTGATGCGAAAGTATCACGCACGGTTCTGAATGGGAGGGGAGGTCGGTGACGACCTTCTCGACCCCTAATCTTTCACCCCAAAGTAATGACCAGATCTAAAAAGCCGAAATCACCGAACTCCTCTGATTCGCCTACCTCTCCTTCCTTGGCTCTGTCTTCCCTACATTTTCGTCTCCAAGCTTTAGAGGAGGAGCACCAGTGGCTCCTCAAGCAGATTGGCAGAAAACGCAACGAACTGAAGAAATTCCTCGACCAGATGCGTTCCTTAGCGACGGAGATTTTCCAGAGAGGGCAACCTCTCTATCAAAAACTTACCGACCTCGACCGCGAAATACACGCCCTTTTTGACGAAATCCTCACTGCTAGAAAATTGGGGCAGCAGACAAAAAAAAGGATTCTCGGAATTTACGAGACACTTCAGTTAACGGGGGTGATTAGCCCAAAATTTGACGATGGAGATGAAGAACTAGACGAACTTTTCGGAGACGAAGAACCAGAAGGAGCATCGGAGCAATCCGCGCAGGATTTCTTCTCTGGGGGAGACTCCTACGGCCGTCACGATGATGGAACAGAGCTATCACCTGAAAGCTCGCCTAAATCTCCTGAATCTAGACAAATACGCCGCACTTTCCTGAGAATGGCCGAGATTTTTCACCCCGACAAGGTTACAGACCCCGAAACTCGGATGCGTCACAACGAGATTATGAAGGAAGTCAACCGCGCCTATAAAGAGGGAGATATTGCCAGACTGCTGGAAATCGAACGACAGCATCAAATGGGGGACTCTTTCGCGGTTGAAGGCTCATCGGAAAGCGACCTCAAACGACAGTGCGAGAGGGTTGAAACCAATAACGAACTACTCAAAAAGCAATACGAGAACCTGAAAAGAGAACTGCGCTCGGTGCGAAATACCCCGGAAGGCGAGATGGTGAGGGCCAGTCGCGCTTGTGAGAAGGATGGCATCGACCCGATTGAGCAAATGCTAGAGGAGATGAAATTACAAGTTCAATCCACCGAAAAAATCTATAATTTTGTCCGTGACTTCCGCGATAAAAAGATAACGGTTAAAGAGTTTCTGCGCGGACCGGTCAGGATGGGCAGAAGCCCGGAAGAGATGGAAGACATTCTTGATCAACTTCTGGAGCAACTTCGCGGAATCAGCCGTTAAAGACAGAAAGCCAGTATTTAGGGTATGCGGCAAAAAGTTTTTCGTGGGGGCCGAGTGTGGGGTTTTACCTAATTTTCAGGGAAAAAGTCCCTGAATTTTCCCCCCAATTATTCCTAAAAGGCGATTGTGTCCTCTGGGGGCGAAGCATTCGGGTATAACCTATCGCTGAAACCGTAGATTTCCTGTCCGAATGCTTCGCCCCTACTTTTTCAGCAAGTCCTATTCAATTTAAGATTATCGAAAATTTGGGTTAAAACCCCGTCCTTTTAGGACGGCTTTAAGCTACAATGGAAAAAGCGATAACCAAGCTAAAAACTGAACCTTGACCACAGATAGTAGGGGGTTTTGTTCAGAAAAGAATTCAAATTCGGCCTTGAACGAGTAAAACTTTCTAGGAAATAAGGTTGAACATTAGATTTTTTCGACTTGTTCAAAGTGGCCGTCCGGCATCCGGACACTCAAAACGGACGGGTCGAAAGAGTCAGACTTAAGCAATTAAGCGTTTTTCGCTATCTGCGTCAACCCCATTCAACGACCATCCTAAAAAGGTGGCGTGGTGAGGAATCACCGTCCGTTTACGGCGGTGAGGATGTCAAGAGTAATCGCCGTTGCACCTATTAACAGACAGTGATTTTTGATCTGCCCTAGAGTATTGCTATCACCTTTGACAAAATCACTAATCGTACAAGTATCGAGCAAAACCAGCACTAAATCACCTCATCTTCTCTAGGTGGGGAAAGTTCCTTTCTATAAGCTTCAAAAACAATACCATCACTTACCCCTTGAAAATTAAGGATAGTTGACGACCATTGCGACTGTTCCTTTGTGGTAATTAAAAGCTGTATTGCTTCTCGGATCAAAGCATTCTGGGATTTGCCTGTAGAGCGAGATAAAGCCTGTAGTTGCTGACTTAATTCATCTTCCAGATCAAGGTTGAAGTTCATAACTTAAATTAAGCAAATAAGTAGCTGGTTATAATTAAATGAAAAATGGACTTTAGGTTCGATCCCCCCTGCCCCCCTTGATAAGGGGGGTGCCGGTAGGCGGGGGGATCCCCCTTGATAAGGGGGGTGCCGGTAGGCGGGGGGATCCCCCTTGATAAGGGGGGTGCCGGTAGGCGGGGGGATCCCCCTTGATAAGGGGGCATCTGATAATTTTTAACGCCTACCTACTTATCAATTAACTTTATTATAACAGGATAACTTCTTTCTTTTCTGGGCTGAGATATTTATCAGCGTTTACTATTCTAATAGCAAACTGACCAGCTTTTTGAGCAACTTTACTACCCATAATATCACACCACCTTCCCAACTGATAACCGATAACTCTTGAGTAACGCACAGAAAACGGGTTTCTCCGAGAAACCCGTTTTCTACTCATACCAAATTTCTAAATCCATGACAGACATCCACGCTCGAATGCTTGCCAAACCTTCATTCGTTGTGACGCAAATAAAGAAAAATGGTATCATGCAAAAGGCAAAAAGGGAAATAAATAATCAGGATTAAGCTTTTGTTACTCCCGATCAACCTTTTTTAAACCACGCCTTAAGTCTCACTAATTTCTTGTCGTGGGTCATCCTTGGGTGGATGGAGTTGGCCGGCTATCCATTGCCGTCGGGCATTCTGGATAAAGGGTTCTTCACGACGTTCATCATTCAAATCTAGGCGGTGGCAGGTGGCGCGTCCTGATGGAGTTTTGCCGATAATTTTCAAGGCATCCGCCGACCACAGAAAATGCTCTGACCATATTTGCTGGCGTGGGTTGAACAGTGAAGCTTCTGCCTCGGTTTCTGGGTCAATCCCCGTTGTGAAGTTATAACGCCTTTCATTGCAACGACGACAGGCTAGGGCGAGGTTGTCCAGCGTATCGCTACCACCGAGGGATTGGGGTTGAATATGGTCGATCGAAAGAGGGGCGGAACTGAGGAGTTCGGGATAGTGACAGTATTCACACCGGAACCTAGCGCGTTGTCGAACAATATGGTAAAGCGATTTAGGAATGACCATTTACTCTGGCGGCAATGACAGCGTTGATGTAGCTGAAAATTTGGTCGAGTTCGCCAATCGCTTCTAGCTCAAGGACTTCCTCCGGGGTGAGATCATCAGCTTTTTTCTTGTCAAGAAGCGTCTGCATCCGATCGCCCAGTTCATCTGTAAATTTGAATAGGGTGAGATTATTAATCTGTTGCACCCGCAATCCTTTGGGAATCAGGCTAGAGGGTTTGACAAGAGCGCTCATGGTTGTAGCTGGCTTTTTGAGCAACTTTACTACCCATAATATAACACCACCTTCCCAACTGATAACCGATAATTCTTTCATTGCCTTAATAAAATTTAACATTAACGCCATTTTCTCAAAAAAATCGACCCGTCTAAGAGCAGGAAATAAAAGAAAAAAGAAAAAATAGAGAATGAGGGTAAAAAGGGAAAAAAAGAGAAAAAGGGTTAGAGAGTTCTCCCGAATACGCAGACTACCCGAAAACCGACGTTGTTGAGGACGTCGCAGCGGTAGCTGAATCTTGGTTAATTGTCCAACGGTCTTTTTTAATGGCATTTCCCACAAGATTATGGCAGTAATCCGCCAGCTGTCATGGCTACAGTTCCCCCCTAAATGCCCTTTGTAAAAGGGAATTAAAGAGATTTTCGGAAATTTCTTCCGACTCTTTCTGATGCTCTTTTTTGAGCCAAAATTGATTGAAAATTTCCCTATACTTCAACTGAAGCAGTTGTGGCGGAACCGGAAATGGTAAAGTACGAAGTCTCGCTTTTGAAATATTTGGCATAGAACCTGCTGTACCTCCAGCCAATCCACTCAACTTAAGACGCATTGTTTTTTGGCTGAGGGTTTGCCACACATACACTGGATCTATTCCGTCTATTAATCGAAGCCTAAAAATCAAGTCTGGTAGCATTAATTTGGGGCGAGTCATCTGTACAAAAGCAGAAGCGCCAACTAATTCATAAGTGTTCTTTCTAGTAACCAATAAATCACCTGTCTTGATCTCCAATTCCTGTCGAGGAACGTCATCTGGTAGCATAGCTTTGTTTTCATCAGGATTAAAATGCCCGTATGTTACTGCCCCCAATTTCAAAACACCCCATTCTTCAGGTTCGGCTTGTCGCGTATCACATTTAGGACTCCAACCCGATTCAATATCCTTGACACAATCACCTAGTTCTCTAACCTCCCACCCTTTCGGATTAGTAACGGGATCACCGAACATCTCTAGGAAAGTCGATTTTAACAACTCATCAGTCAACCTAATTGCCTCTTTGCGCTTGCGTCGCACCCCATCCGCTTTATCTAAAATTGCCGCAATTCTTCGCTGTTCTTCGAGGGGTGGGAGAGCAATAGGAATATTATTAGCCGCAGTCTTAGTTAGCTTCCCTCGTGTACTTCCAGTAATAAACGGGGTAACGTCATATCTTTCTAAATGACGGCAGATGTATCTAATATCGACATCTTTTTTGGGTCGCAAAACATGAGCGTGATTGTTAACCCAACATTTTCCCTCCACTTGATAAGCAATAGTCTTATCAGCATCCCCAAAATGCCCTCCGTCTTCCGCTAAAAGTACAAGAGGCTCATCAAAGATATAATCGGCCACGGAGTCCTGCTGACCATTAGCTCCATAATATGGATATGGTCCAGGCACTCGATCTTTTTGAGTAATTGGTTTTCTCTTACTATCGAGGAAATCAACGACTTCTGACAAAGGGCGGTGAGGCCACTTCTTTGTGATTTCTGATGGATAGATCATGATCATCCCAACATCTCCTTTAACGCGTGTAAAACCAGATCAATCTTATTTTCAAACATAAATCAAACATCCTTTCGGTGGACTAAAACGGTGGGTTACGACGGATTGTTAGATTGACTTTAACGCCTAGATTGTTGCCGTCTAACCCACCCTACTATGAACTCTTCTCCCCCCTTTTTAAGGGGGGTTGGGGGGGATCGAACCTAAAATCTATTTTTAATTTAATTATAACCAGCTACTTAGGGTGGCAGATACTAGGAAAAAATCAAGCCACTACAGTGGCACCCCTGAGATAATCTTCTAGTTGGCGACCATTGTCGTGACTGAGATTGCCTAGAGGTAAAGTTTCGACGCTAAAAGCTCTCACCTCACTAACTTCTAATGTATCTTTGATCTGAAAATTACCCGCAGCTGTAACTTCAATTAACAATGAAATGGAGTGAATGCGCGGATCACGCTCAAAAGAGGAATAAACCCCGACTAAACGCCCTAAACTGACTAAATTTAATCCTGTTTCCTCTTTTAATTCCCTTTGAGCAGTATTAAAAATATCTTCCCCCCAATCGATCATTCCCCCCGGTAAGGCCCATTTGCCGGTGTCTCTGCGTCGGATTAAAACAATTGTACCATCAGCAAGCAGCGGAATCATTGTCACCCCAGTTACAGGATGACGAAAGATAATTCCCATAACACTTTTAATAAAATACCAAACACGACCCATATATAAAGCTAAAAAATAAAAAAAGGGGACGGGATTACTGGAGTTAGGACTTTTGCCTATTGCCTATTGCCTAACACCTATCCCCCAACCCCTAACAATATCAATCTTGACATCCTCGCCGCCCTAAAAGTGCGGCGATTCCTAAACCTCACGATTTAAGTTTCTGCTTCCACCACCGTCGCATACCACAGTTAAAAAACCATGTACTGTCTTACACAGAGTCCACAGACTTTCGCCCCATTTCAGAAGCCCGATTCCGTGTGTCCCACGGTACGTTGACCGCCTATAGCTTCTTGTACTTGTTGCGCGCGACTTTTTACCCAGCCAAGCTTTTCTGGTCGGAACCCCCTAAGCCGAGTTTTCAAGGTGCTGCGCCGTCCACTTGGTTTTCGAGACTGGCCTTTTAATTCTAACGTAAAGCCAACCTAGAACGGCGGGGTTTCAGACCCAAAATTTCCGATGATCGAGAATGGCTTTAGCTTGAATTAAAGCCGATCGCACTTCTTCAAAACCTGTGCCACCATAGCTATTACGGGCCGCTACCACCTGACGAGGAGCGATCGCGTCGTAGATATCGGCCTCAAAAGCTGGATGTAATTCTTGCCATTCGGTCAGGGTTAAATCTTTCAATAACTTACCCGCTGCCAAACTGCTTTTAACGACTTTCCCGACTAAATTATAAGCTTCTCGGAAGGGAATCCCCTTACTGGCTAAATAATCCGCCACATCCGTTGCATTAGAAAAATCTTCCGCCACCGCATTAGCTAATCGGTCGGTTTTAAATTGAATTCCGGTGGCTAAAAGTACCGTCATCGCTTGCAAACAAATCCGCACGGTTTTAACGCCATCAAATAACGCCTCCTTGTCCTCCTGCAAGTCTTTGTTATAGGCTAGGGGTAAACCCTTCATTAAGGTCAATAACGCCTGTAAATGCCCAAAAACCCGCCCTGTTTTGCCGCGCACCAATTCGGGAACATCGGGGTTTTTTTTCTGGGGCATAATGCTAGATCCCGTGGCACAACTATCGGTGAGAGTGATAAAACTAAATTCTTGGGAAGCCCAGAGAATCATTTCTTCGCTCAAACGGCTCAGGTGGACCATAATCAGACTAGCGGCCGTCATAAATTCAATGGCAAAATCTCGATCGCTAACTCCATCGAGACTATTGTTATACACCTGCTCAAAATCGAGTAAATTGGCGCTGTAATGACGATCAATAGGAAAAGTCGTCCCCGCTAAAGCACCACATCCTAGGGGCGAAATATTAGTCCTGGCGCGAATTTGCCCTAATCTTTGGTGATCCCGTTCGGCCATTTGAAAATAAGCGAGGAGATGATGGGCTAAACTAATCGGTTGAGCGCGCTGTAGGTGGGTGTAACCGGGGATCAGGGTTTCCAGATGGTTTTCGGCGTGATTGACTAAAGCTTGCTGAAAATTGCGAATTTCTTGCCTAATATCATCGATTTGTTGTCTAAGATACAGACGTATATCCGTTCCTACCTGATCGTTGCGCGAACGGGCCGTGTGCAGTTTTTTGCCCACATCTCCCACAATCTCGGTTAAACGACGTTCTACGGCAAAATGCACGTCCTCTTGATCGATGCCGGGGTTAAAGTTGCCGGTGCGGTATTCTTGACGAATTTGTTCCAATCCAGAGACGAGACTATCTGCTTCTTCGGGACTGATAATACCCGTATAGGCGAGCATTTTAGCGTGAGCGATTGATCCGGTGAGATCATACTCGATTAATTCGATATCAAAGCCAATACTGGCGTTAAATTCCACGATCGTAGGATGGAGACTACCTTCAAAGCGATCGCTCCAAGTTTTCTTTGCTGTCACTGTTTTCGTTAGATGATTGTGTATAAAGTTAACCAAAATATGCTGGACAATTTTGGGGAATAATCCGCTGCTGATAGCATTACCGCTTCAGGTTAGAAAAATCTCCAACCCTACAAGCATAAGAATAGCAAGAATTGCTCACTCTGGCTGAATGCTGATAGGCGAAAAGCTAATAAGAAGTAAAACCTCGAAACATATAACCGACAACCAAACCGATTAATAAGGCCCATGCTTGCCCAGTTTTGACAAAATTTGAGAAGGATTTCTGGACATTGCCGATGATATCCACGTCTTGCTCCGAAATAGTCATCAAGACATTGGTAAGGGGCGAAAAGTCGATCGAGACAGATAGATGATGGAAGATGTCGATCACGATGGCATTCCTCAAAGACGAAAATCTACAGAATAAGTTAACATGAAAACGACTAAATCAAAACTACTTTTTTCTCCCTGGTGGTGAGTTGGAGAGGAGGTCACTTTCAAGATGCTTGAGATTGCCAGTAATAGGATAATAATAATTTGCCCGCTTTTTCTAAATCTTGACCAAAGGCGATAATTCCTTCTTCATGACCACTCATCACTAAAATTTGTTGCTCCTCTAGACGCTCTTCTTGACATAAACGGATAATTTCTGCGGCCATGTCTGGGGTTCCATAGGCGATATTTTCTTGAGTGGTCGGCACTCGATACATCAAATTTTGCCACAGGGGGCGATGATGAATATGAATCACCCCATTAATCTGGGGATTCGCTTCATAAATTGCTCCATGGGTGAGAGTTTCCGAAGAAGCGGCAATTGTTCCCCGACAAGTGACCCGATTTTCTTGCCAATTGTAGTCTATAACTGTGGTGTAATGGGATTCATTTAATACTGGAATCCCTCCAGTATTAGTGCCAGAAATAATAATTTTTTTGTCTATTTTTCCTCGTTGACTCACATTCCCAAAACCGATTCCGTTATCGTATTGACCGATTAATCCCAGTCGATAGAGCCGATTGCGCCAATAATTTAATTCTGCAATTTCTGAGCTTGCTAAGGGACGGTCAGGAATCCAAGTACAATTATATTTAACGTAACCTTCATCAATCATAAATTTTTCTAAAAATATTCGGGATAATTTTGACACACTTTCCGCACAAATTCCTGGAGAGGATAGGAGATATTAGTGATATAATTATCTTTAATAACTTGGGAGAATAGGGGTAAAACTTCCGTGTCTAAGGCGGGTTTAAATAAGTCCATCGGCAGGATTAAATCGGAACCTTCCCGCACATCAATTGTCTCAAAACTATCGGCTACAATTAACCAAAGAGGACGCACCCAAAGAGCCGAACGACTTTCGATCACCTGAATTACTTCTCCGTATAAAGTTCGATTTTTGCAGAATAAACTAACAATTTGATGGGGGGTAAATGTGTTCATAGACAATTCTAGTTTTCCTCGATACTATAGCAGTTATCTTAATGGTGAAGTACAAAGTTTTTCTTTTCGGGAACGACGGAACTGCGGAACAGTTTAGTGATCACATTGTAAAAGGATAAACCTCTTAGCTTATTTTGATTTCCCAACCTTTGTTTCTGCCACTTTCTGGTCAAAAAAGCCCAAAACTCTTTGATAGCAAGACTTACACCGATATTCAGCCAACTCTTGATAGAAGCTCAAATCACCCAAACCGAGGAAATACCCATGAAATCCTGGGGTTGCTGATTTGAGATAGGAATCTTCTTGTCTGGGATTTTTAAAACCTAGACCCAAACTAACTTTTGCACGGGAACCTGCACAGTTGGCATTCATATTTTGATTCAGCAACGCCCAAAATTTTTCAAATTTGACCTTTTTGCCATTATAGCTTGTTTCAGGGGAGAAAACCATCAAAAACATGGCTACAGAAGGAATCGCTGACTCTAGAGATTAATGACATCATCTGTGTTAATAAGGTTAGCGATCACTATACAGCCAACTCTACGGAATCGCTCTAGTCTAGATACAGCCAACGGTACAGCCATTTTCAAGGGGAAAGTGTACCCAGTGGCAGCTTGTCAATCAAGGTTTTGTTAATTTTTTAGCATTCATGTATTGGGCAAATCCAGACCCTACTTAGTTATTTTATAAAGCCAATATCGCTTTTTATCCTTATCACTGACTATAAGCTGAGTATTGTAACCATTAGTCTCGATTTGCTGAATTAATTGATCAGAGGGGATGTATAGAAATATATTGTCAAATTTACTACCTATTTGCTCTAATTTAGATAGTTTTTCTTCTAGTTCCTTTTGATTTTCCCCATAGACAACCTGTAGATAAACATCTGAATTTAGTAAGTGAGTTAAAGCCAGAACTCGATGGTACATATCATCAGTAATTACTAAGACATTAGGTGATTTGTTAATTACTTCAGCAATCTGTAAGTTCATAATAGGTACAATTCCTTGAGTTCTTCCCGTAGGAGATTTAGCAATAGCAAGAGAGGAAAATATTCCTAGAGAAATTATGGCTATGCTGATCAATTGCCATAACCTTCTTTTGAGAGGCTTTTCAACACCATGAAAAGCTTTAGAAGCAAGTAAATAAGCAACAGACAGACTAACCCCTATATAGCTTGGAGTAAGATAGCGAGAGTATATAGTTCTTCTACCACCTTGCAAAAAGTCGGGAATAATCTGGGATAGACCAGGTATGATAACTAATAGAGCTATAAATAAGAAAGTATGAAATGGAGCCTTGCGATACATAAACCAAAAGGAATATATAATGATAATAAATATTAGATACGGTAAGGGGTTTTTAAAATTGAACTGGTTGTTAAAATCCACTAAAACTGTGGATGTATTAAAAATAATTGTTAATATTCTTTCAAGGACACTAATTTGAAAGTTAGTCATCCAGCCTAGCCCAGATGTGAGGTTGCTCCAATTTATAATAATAAATAAAGCCCAAGGAAGAAAGGAAACAAATAAAATGGTAGAAGCCAGTATATGGTTTAGTATTAATTTATTAAACTTAAATTTTTGAGTAACAATTACATAAACTGTTTGTGCAAAATAGACAAAGATAAAATTAACGTGTGAATAAATACCTAATGCAAGAGTTAATCCATAACCTAACCAGTTAAAATTATTGTTACTTCTCAGGCTGCGTAGTAGTGCCAAACTAGATAATATAATTGCTAACGAAAATAGACTATAGAAACGAATTTCCTGAGAATTAATCATATGGAAAGGAGAAACAGCAATTAAGCAAACTGTCATCCAACCTACTATACTTGATGAAAATAATTCTAAAGATAACCAGTAAACCACAGGTAATAGTAATAAGCCTATCAACACAGATAAACCGCGAGTCACTAGAACCGAATTACCCCAAAATTTCATCCAGTAGCGAAGTAGGATAAAGTAAAGAGGCGGATTGGAATCTTGTTTAGTTACGGCGTAAATAGTATCTTTGTCAGTTTTCTCACTGGCAAAGTCTTGATACTTGTTTAGGTCTTTAACAGTAAGAATTTGTCCATTAAAAGATTGAGAGATAAGCTCTTGGCTGGTATATCCTGAAGAACTAAGCAGCGTTCTTACCTCGTCTGTTGTATAGGGTTTTTGGGATAATTCAAAAAACCTCAAAAAAATACTTAGTGAAAGAATGACGATGATTAGTAATACATTTATGCTAAAATGTTTTTTTGTTCTTAGAGATTGAGGTTTTAAACTCATATGTTGGCTCCTCTCGACTTTGTGTGATAATTTTTGCTTATAGAATCGTGAAATGCTTATCGGGCAAGACTTTTAGGGCTATTTGGCGGAAGAAACTGTCAGTACCAGAAGAGCCTCATGTTTATTTACTTACTCTTATTTATACTGAGTTGACAGTGATCCTAGCATATACTAACTCCTAAAGCGTAACCGTTCAGGAGGGTAAAGGTATGATAGCATGAAAGCTATGGATGAGAAGCACTTAAGAGAGAAATACGGAATAGACGACGATGATTGGGAAAGAACTTCAGGGCGAGCGCCGCATCGTTTTGTAGATTGAGACCTCGGAACGAAACCCAACACCCAACACCTAAATCTGTCTGAATGAGCGCTCGCTATTCCCCTCCTCCCATTGCTTTTTGTTGGGTTTCCTTGGGTCAACCCAACCGACGACAATTGTTATGATTACTGTAGTCCGTAGTCGCTGCCTTTTTTGCCATCTTGAGGAAATTTGACTAACTAATAGAGTTCCACCTATTAATTTTATCTTAACGGACAACAATTATAAATTTTTATTTTGATAATAAATCGGGTCAATTTTTCTTTTTGGTGATCGCCCTATAGCTGACGACATAATTCTTTTGTACTAAACTTTGAGGTTCGCAATAGGGGTTAATTCATCATTTATTTCAAAATGAGAATTGCTGCTGGAAAACACCAATATTTTTCTAGAGGTCTAATGGCTATGCGCTTTATCCAGCGAGCCTTTTAGTCGCTCTGTCACCCCTGGAAGTGTCAAATATTTCCTAATCAAAATAATTGCCAAAAAAATCTTTAAAACTGATGTTTTTATAGTGACTCTCCTGACAAATATCTTTTTTTCACCGCCTAATTTTGTTTCCCACTTGAATCAGTTATCATACTAAATCCGTTGAGCATAGGCTACTTATGAGGATAGGCACTCATGCAAAAGGCAATAGGCAAAAGGGGGAATAAATAAGTACCTAGGCAAAATTAATTACATACTCGCCTCCAAAATTGTCCAGCACTTTTTTAACGTAAGCGAGGAGGCTCTTTCGGTCTTTATAGGCGCTAAATTCAATCCATTCATATTTTAAAAATCTCCATAATATTTCAATTAAATTTAAATGAGGTGAATAAGTGGGCAACCAAAATATTTTCAAGTTTTTCTTTTCCCATTCCTCAAGTTTCTCCATAAATGCCTCGCTGGTATGAATGGAAGCTTGGTCAATTATTATGACAGTTTTTTTCTGTATATTTTGGCAATATTTATCCAGAAAATTAATAACTATCTCGCTAGTAACCGTTCCGACCTGTGTCTCATAAAATAATTGATTATCTCGTTTCATTATTCCTAAAATATTTAGTCTTTTACCTTCAATTGGTGGTAACTTTATCGTGGTTTTTTCTTCTTGCCAAGCGTCAGGAATACAAGGCTTTGAATCCCCTCCCATTTCATCCAAATATCCTATCTCAATCTCTCCTCTTTTTTCCTGTTTTTTTAGTTCTTCTAAAATAGGTAGTTTGACCTCAAGCTCCCACTCATCAGGGGTTTTGGCGACCCCTCTTCTCACCCTTTTCCACCTCATGTTGATTTTTTTTATGAGTCTTTTTATCGTGTCTTTGCTTACGGTTAATTTCCCTTCTTCTACAATTTTTATCTGGATTTTTTTTAAGCTTTTCGGTTCTTCTTTTACCCAGTCAATAACTTGTTGACCTTGGGCTTCTGTCAATTTAGGTTTTCTCCCTCTTCCTCGACGATTATAAAAACCAATTAGTTTTCTATCTTCCCAGTCCGTCAACCAATTATAGATGGTCTTTCTCGTAACTCCAAATATTCCGCTCAATTCTTCTATCGTGGTTCCCTGAAAACTTAAGAGTATACATTTCGCTCGCTCTCTTACTTGATGATGTTTACTAGCTCGATAAATTCTCTCTAGCATTTTCTGGCTCTCGGGGTTTAGGTCTCTAATCAATCTCATTGTATTTTCCTGCTGCTTCGTTTTTTTATGTATTATACTTCTTAATTTTTTATTTGGGTAATTAATTTTGCATGACTACTTAATCATTCTTTAATAACCGGATTTAGTATCAGTTATCAGATGTAAGTTTTCAGTTTACTGATTACCGTTTACTGATCACTGAAAAAAGCTTGCCACTCCCCGCTCCCTTGCCAGATTGGGGAAAAACTCCGTTAGAATACGGAAAGCCGTTAACAAAACGATACAAAATCATGACCGTTGCTTACCCTCGTAAATTCAAGAAGACGATGAGCGCTCGCGACATCATGAAGCGTGTCATTAGCGATCGCGAAATTCATCTTGTCACCCTCAACCGTTACCGCTACAACGAACAACGTAGCTGTAAAGACCTGACCGAACTGATCGAAACCCTAGACGGACAACCAAAAGAACTGATCCAGGACCTTTCCCACCACGTCGCCGATGAGGCCCGCCATGCCTACTGGTTAACCGATTTATTGATCGAATTGGGGGCCGATGTGGGGAAACCGCCGGGGTTGTCCTATATCGACGAATTTGAACGTCTTCTCGATCAAGACCAATTCCAAGGCGAAGAACAAAGGGAAGATGGACTGATTGCAGCCCTAGCGGCAATTAACGTCACGGAAAAACGGGGATGCGAATACTTTGCCGCCCATATCTATGCCCTCAAGGAAGGGGAACAAACCCCAGAAAATCTGAAAATTCGGGAAACGATCGCCAAAATTTTTCCTGAAGAAGCGGGTCATGTGCGTTGGGGTAATCGTTGGTTAGCCAAAATTGCCCAAAAAAGCCCCGAACATCGGCAAAAAGTCGAAAAAGCGAAGGCCAAATACTCAGCGATCGAACAGGCCGCCTATGAATCGGGTATGGATATCACCCTGGGGGCAGAATTGCGCCGCGTCGGTCATTTAATGGAAATCGCCGCCACTATGCCGCTTTGGGAACGTCCTCAATATCTGATGGAACGTTTACCCCAATCCCTTCTCGACCCGAAATTACAATTATTCCGGGTAGAAGCGGCGCAAAAAGCCTGGAATCGTGATCCAAAAATGTTTATGGAACGCTTTTTGCCGATGTTTTTTAATGCGGACGACAATATCGGCAAAAAAGAGAAAGTCAACTAATTTAACCTTGATTTTCAGGGGCAATCGTTCAGCGATCGCCGAAGAAATGTTCATCGAGGATCGAGAAAATCGGCTATTGTTTTAAATAGGGGTGAGTTCTCGGCTTTAGGGCCGGAGAAACACCACTTTTTTACTGTTTATTTTGGCTTTTCTCTTTTGGATTATGCGTCTTTTAGCTGCCTTCGATCGCTATCCCGATAGTGTATCTTTAACCCTAAAACCAGTAGCCACCGACTCGCAAAAATTTGATTTATATTTAACTTTACACCTACAAGCTCAAATTCAATCTCTCCTCGGCGGGGAAATTAAATGGGGACTGAAAGGAGGAAAATTAGATTTTGTTTTAGTTAATTGTCACCTAACACCAAATCCTCTTTCTAGTCAAGAGTTATACATAAATCGTATTAATAATCATCAATGGCGGTTATCGTTCAAAAGTCCTCAGTCAATATTTACAGGAGCGATCGAAAGGATTAACCTAGGAACCGTGAGTGTTGAGGAAGAACCTTATCGTCTCACGGTGCAATTTTCGCTGACAGCTGCCGATATCTGTATCACGGAAACATCGGGATTATGGAAACACGATATAAGTCCCAATAAACATAGTATTTTAGAGCGAAAGTTAGCATTTTTCCTGATGGAAAATCAATTTGATGCTTTTTTGAGTCGTATTTCTTTGGGGTCATCGCAGGTAGAATTAGATACTGTTCTAGTGGAACCGAAACCAGCAGCATCAGAAAATTTAGAGAAATTGCAGACACAAATCGAGGGAATTTATGCTGCTGTTAGTGATGATTTTCTCGAACTGGCCCAATTAGCTGAACTCGATCCCCTAAGGGATTTTACTGGGGCAAATCTCCTAGCCGCGGAATTAAGTGGTATATCTTTAGGTATGGCCAATCTCTATCAAGCTAATCTGCGCGGGGCCAATTTAACCGATGCTGATTTAAGCGAAATTAATGGCAGTCATGCTAGTTTTAGGGGAGCAGATTTAAGCGGGGCTTTATTAGCTAATGCCGATTTAAGTTATGCTGATTTTTACCGTTCTAGTTTGGCTTTAGCTAATTTAATCGGCTCCAATTTAGAAGGAGCTAATTTGGTTGAAGTCAACATCACTCAAGCGAATTTTAGCGGGGCAAAAGTGAAGGGGACAAAGTTTACCGATAATGTGGGTATGACCGAGGAATTGCGGGAAAATTTACGCTTGCGCGGGGCTTTCTGTGATTAGTCAACTATGATACTAAATCCGTTGAGTATAGGCTACATATCAAGACAGGCAAAAGGCAAGAGGCAAAAGGCAAAGGGGAGAATAAATAATCAGTTTTTAATAACCGGATTTAGTATGAGGCCTCTAAATGACACCAAATACCCTCACCTCTCCCCGAAAATAGCGTTATTGAATAACAAAAGGAGACTAGAGATTTTCCTCGGTATCTATGCCTAATTCCCGCAGTTTAGCCGCTAATTTCGCAGCTTTTTGCTTTTCTTGCTGGACTTGGCTTTCTGCCTCTAAAACCCGGTTTTCTGCCTCTACAGCCCGATTTTCTGCCTGTTGTGCCGCTTCTGCGGGAGTGGGTACTAATTCCCCTTCGGGGGTAAAATAGCGCAATTTATTGGCAGATAAACCCAAATATAAGCCTAATTGTTGACTCCAGAGCCATCCCTGGGGATTGGGGGCAATCGGTTGATATTGACCGCTAATTAGGGTAAATCCTTGAAATTCTCGGCTTTCTGGGTCAAACCAAAAATAATCGGGAGTGCGAAATATATCTTGATAAATTTGTTTTTTCTCCTCTCGGTCAACTTTGGCGGTACTATCGGAGAGAATTTCGATAATTAAATTGGGATATTTGCCCTCTTCTCGCCAAACTACCCAACTTCTGCGGTTGGGGTTGGAATTTGTCCCCAAAACGACGAAAAAATCAGGACCACGGCAGAATTCTGACTTTTTCTGGTTGGGACTGTAATAGATAGTTAAATTGCCGGTGGCAAAATAATCTTCTCGCTCGCGCCACCACCATTCTAAACACTGAATTAATAAAATAATTTGTTGTAGATGTAGGTTACTTTCCAAAGGGGGTTCATCACTCCAAAATTGGCCTTGTGGGAAGATTATCTCAGGGTTTACATGAGACTCGACTAGGGGTAAGCTTTGAGCGATAGTCATGGTTTATCCAACAGAGATAGGTCGATAACTTATTATAAATGATTGAATATACTTTTTGGATGGTTATAGCACCGGCAATTGAGTTAAAAAGTTAAAATGGGCTTAATGGCTACAATGTAAGAATATTAATAGCTCTCTGAGAGTTAAAAAATGCTAAAAACCAGCACTTTTCGAGTTTTGTAAGAGGTCTTATGAACAGAATTAACAATATTGTTTTGGTTCACGGTTTTTGGGCCGATGGTTCTAGTTATAATCAGATAACTGCCCAGTTATTAGCCGAAGGATACGTAGCGATCGCAGTGCAAAATCCTCTCACTTCTCTAGCGGATGACGTAGCTGCTACGAAAAGAATTTTAAACCGTATCGAAGGACAATGTATTCTAGTCGGTCATTCTTGGGGGGGTACGGTAATCACAGAAGTCGGCAACGATGAAAAAGTGTCCGGTTTAGTTTACATTGCAGCGCTGGCTCCCGATGCGGGGGAGTCGATGGTAGATTTGTTTAGTGAATACGAAACCCCATCACAGTATTTTCAAGAACAAGAGGGGTTTATCTGGATTTCTCAAGAGGGAATAGAGAAGATTCTCGCCAATGATTTGCCCGCCGAAAAAGCCGCTTTAATTTATGCCACCCAAACCCCAGCAGCCGCCTCTTTACTAACAGCAAAAACCACTACAACCGCCTGGAGAAATAAGCCAAACTGGTATATTGTCTCTAGTCAAGATCAAGCCGTACCCCCAGAATTACAGTTTAATTTGGCCGAGAGAATGGGAGCAAAGACAGTGGTTTTGGCATCCGGTCACGTCCCGACTATTTCCCATGCTTCAGAGGTTTTAGAGGTGATTAGAGAAGCCTCGAATAGGGGATAAGTAAATCGCCATTTTCCCCTTAAACAATACCCGAACGCAGGGCAATTACCGCCGCTTGTACTCGGTCATCAACGGCTAATTTGTTCATAATTCCCCGCACATGGGTTTTAATCGTATTGGTACTTAAATAAAGTTGTTCGGCGATTTCAGCGTTACTTTTGCCCTCAACAATTAACTTTAAAACCTCCATTTCTCGCTCTGATAAAAGTGCTAGATTGGGATTAGGTTGCACTGCCGGCGGTTTGAGATTATCCATGACTAAACGGGCAATTTGGGGGTCTAAATAGGTGGCCCCATCCTTGGCCGCTTCAATGGCGGCCAAAAGGCGATCGAGACTGGCTCCCTTGATACAATAGGCATCAGCACCACTAGCCAGAGCTGCGATCACTTCCTGTTGCAGAGTGTGGGAAGTGAGCATAACCACATGAACATTAGCTAAACCCTCCTTAATCTGTTTAGTTGCCGCAATGCCATCGAGACGGGGTAAACCGATGTCCATGACCACTAAATCTGGCCGTAGGGATAGGGCTAATTGTACCCCCGCCAGACCATCACTAGCTTGACCGACGATCTCAAAATCTGGCTGTTCACCGAGCGCTTGTTCTAAACCTAACTGCATTAAAGGATCGTCTTCAACAATTAAAATCCGCATGATCTTTGATTCCTAACGGGAAAATGTACGGTTTTCACCCATCTGCATGAGGCAGAACTACTCCTAGTTTAGGCAATCTGGAAATAGATTAACAGTGACCAGTGACCAGTGATCAGTGACCAGTGACCAGCGACCAGTGAAAGATACTAAATTTATTGAAAATTGAGGTTCTTCGTTACTTAGTATGGTTCGATAGGGGGGCATAAATCGACTAAATCCTTATCTGGCAAGAGACTTAATTGATTAGTTCGCTCTAGAGCAAAAATAATTGACAAAAATCGCCAAATGCCTTTCTATATAAGGGTTCCATCCCTTATAACCCCCGTCCATTGCATAACAAAAACCGAAGAACCAAAATTGAAAACTTAAACCTAATAACTTAAAACTTAAACCTGATAACTGATAACTGATAACTGATAACTGATAACTGATAACTGATAACTGATAACTGATAACTGATAACTGAAAATGCTACGGATTTCATCAGATCGGTCTAAAATTCTGCTTGTTGCCCTAGTTTATCTGGGTGTTGGTTGGCTAGGCTATCTCTGCTTAAATTTAGGGTCGCGACCTGCCCCAATTTGGATGAGTGCTGGTATTGGCTTAACTGCTGTTTTTTTAGGGGGAAAAAGGCTAGTTTTAGGCGTTTTTATCGGGGATTTGCTTCTGACCTTCTTTTTAGCGGCCAGTTGGCCCATAGCTCTATTTTCGGCGATCGGTAGCAGTTTATCGGCTCTGTTAGGGGCGCAATTCTTGCATTATCTGAGATTTTCCGCCACTTTACAGCGCATTCGCGATATCCTTTTACTGGTATTTTTAGCGGCTTTATTAGCCTCGGCAGTCAATGCCACTATCGATACTTTTGCCCGTAGTTGGCTAAATACTTGGGATTGGCGGCAATTTGGACAGTCTTGGGGCATGATCTGGCTCGGAGATAGTACGGGAATATTAATGACCACGCCGCTGCTGTTGCGTTTTTTCTTCAATCATCACTCCCTGCGAGAACCACGGCAACCCCAACGCCTTGGCGAGGCCTTACTTTGTCTGAGTTTGCTAACGGTGGTGACTTCCGTGGTTTTTGGTGATCAACCAAATTTTCTTAACCCCGATTGGAGTATGGTGCAGTACCTCGAATATCTGCCTTTTCCTTTTGTGGTTTGGGCCGCCATGCGTTTTCAGACTTGGGGAGCGGTAATAGCGAATTTTTTAGTATCTATTTTAGCTTTGATGGGATTGGCTAGGGGAATCAGCCCTTTTATCCTACAGGCTCCCGATTATACCAGAGGTGTCTTGATCTTACAAATCTTTTTAGTCATTGTCATGTCAACTTCTCTGTTTTTATCGGCGGCGATTAGCGAAAGACAACAGATCGATCGAGCTTTAAATGAAACTTTAGAAAGAGAACATTTAGTAACACAAGTTGCTTTAAAAGTCCATCAATCTTTAGATATAGATCAGGTTTTAAATACCATTGTTGAGGAAATCAGAAATTTTCTCGATGCCGATCAAGTCTATATCGGTCACTGTCAAGAGCGGGGGTGGTCTAAGGTAATCGCTGAGTCCCGTCGTCCCGAGATTCCCTCACTGATGGGTTGGTTTCCCGAACCAGAATTACTGGAAGAATTGGGACAATTATTTTCTTTAGATAAGTTAATTATTGCTGATAATACCGCTAAGGTGCAAACTCTGCCGACTCTCAAGGGTTATTACGAATATCTGCAAGTTAAATCCTCTTTAGTTTTACCTCTAACGGTTAATAATCAACATTTAGGCGCTTTAGTTGTCCATCAATATTCCCATCCTCGTCATTGGCAAAAAAGCGAGGTCAAATTACTAGAACAGTTAGCCACCCAAGTTTGTATCGCTATCGGCCAAGCGCAACTATATCAGAGGGTGCAAAGCTTGAATAATAATTTAGAACGGGAAGTGGCAGCAAGAACCCTGGAACTACGGGAAAAAGTCCGGGAAATTCAGCGTTTATGCGAAATGAAAACGGTTTTTTTACAGGCAGTATCCCACGATCTTCGCACTTCGATTATGGGATTAGTGATGTTATTAAAAAATTTACAGTGTCGGCAAACAGAAAAAGTAACTATCTCGCGAGCAATGCTCGATCAGGTGGTGCGTAGTTGCGATCGACAATTAACTTTAATTAATGCTTTATCAGAAAATCATTTTGCTGAAGAACGGCCTTTAATCTTGCATCGTCAACCTCTGTCTTTAAAAGAACAGGTGGAAATTTGGCTCAAAGATTGGCAAAAAGATTTTGATTTATACCAAGCTACTTTTATTAATCTTCTCCCCGATGACTTACCCGCTATTGATGCCGATCCTTGTCAGCTAAGAAGTGTTTTTGAACAATTATTAAATAATGCCTTAAAACATAACCCTTCACCGATTCAATTAGCTTTAGATGCTCGTATTGACCAAGATATGCTCTACTGCACTTTAAGCGATAATGGCATTGGCATGGATGAGGAACAATGTCAACATCTTTTCCATTTATATGTAAGAAATCTTCATAATCAACACCTAACGGGAATCGGTTTAGGTTCCTACCAATGTCGGCAAATAATCGAGGCTCACTCTGGGAGAATTGGGGTAAAAAGTACCCCGCGGGTTGGCTCACAGTTTTGGTTTAGTTTACCCCTTACCCATCAAAATTCTAGAGTGATTAAGCAGGAGTTAGTCAACAGTAATCAGTGATTTTTAACAGGATCGAGATAATTATGCTTACTCGTCAATCTGGGGTTAGATTTGCTTTAGGTTTATTGATTATTTTCAATATTTTCTATTTTGTCCATCTCGCCTACTATAGTTATGTTTGGCACGATGAATCTTTGGTCTTACTGCATCTTTCTGGTTACACACCCGAACAGTTAATTAACTATCTGTTCGATGGACAAATTAAATCTACAGAACAACTCTGGCAATTTCAAGGGGTTAATTCCGTGAAAGGTTTTCCCGATACCTTAGCCTCTCTTTATACTAGCTCGAATTACGATCTACCTCTCTATTACAGTTCCCTCTGGTTTTTAGCAAGATTATTAGGCAATTCTTATTTAGTATTAAGGGGATTTTCGGTAATTATTTGGTTTGGTATTTTAGGGAGTTTTTACCATTTAGCTTTGACTTTATTTAAAAATAAAAACGCTGCTTTAATCGCCACTACACTTATCTTCTTTTCCCCTCGTTTTACTGGTTATGCTCTAGGAATTTGGGAATACGGACTATATGTTTTCTGTTCGATACTTTCTAGCTGGTTATTTCTCAAAGCTATTGATTCCTCGCAACCGAAAAAAGATTGGTTTTTCTATAGTTTATCCCTAATCGCTGGTTTATATACCCATGTTTTCTTTATCTTTGTTTTAGTGGTTCATAGCCTATATTTTCTGCTACAGCTGAATTATTTTAACTTTTTAACCAAAAAATACTATAGCATCAGCTTACTTGCTTCCCTGTGGATTTATTCAATTTGGTTAACCCGGATTTTTACTGGTCGATTTACTATCTTTGGATGGTCAAAAGGCAGTTTACCCCTAGAGGTACTTTGGCAAAGATGGGTAACAATGATCGCTCGTTTATTTTATAATTTTAGTTTAGCCAATCCCACCATCAACCCTATTATTGAATACTGCCTAATTATCCTCGTCATCATCTCCTTTATTTATCTGAGCAAAAAAGCCGATAAAAAAGTTTTTACCCTGATCATTCTCCTGACAATTATCCCCTTTTTCTCTCTTTTAGCATGGGATCTAATCAGAGGATTTCGCTACACGGCTGTGGGCAGATTTTACTTACCGAGTTTTCTCGGTATGCTGCTGGCAGTTACCTTTTTACTAAGCAAGGGATTACAGCAGCGCCAAGGCTGGGCAAAAATTCTCTTAATATTATTGCTAGTTTTCGGATTAATTGCCAAAATTCCCTATCCACCGCCGGCAGCTAGATATGTGGGTTATGGTAGTAATATTCCCAATGCTTATACAATGATTAATCGCAGTCAAAAACCTCTAATTATTTCAGAACATTGGTTAGATACCTTGCCCCTTATCCATACTACTGATGCTAAGACCAAGTATTTATTTGTTCAGTCGAACCCTAGAGTTTCCATCCCATCCTTAAAAAATCAATTTACCGATATTTATCTCCTCAATCCTTCCCCCAGTCTCAGACAATATTTAGATGACCAGTCTATACAATTATCCCCTACGGAAAATCAAGCCTTTTGGCGAATTGATTAAAAAACCATTGACCCCTCTTGCCAAAACAGACCACAACCTGATAGACTCAATCAACCAAGGCTTCAGGGAATAGAATTGGGCAGTTCATCCCTAAGAGGGATTGACTTTTACAAAGTTTTATGCTTGCTCAACTGGAGAGTCCCCGAAATCTGGTGATTAAGAGTTTTAGCCTCTTGGCTACCGGACTGACTAAGCAGACCTAACAAATTCAACTGTATGATACCGAGTCAAGACATCGGCGAGGCAGTAGATTCAGTCAGAAAAACTGACGCACAAGACTTCTCTAATTTAATGCCTAGACCTGGCTGGCAACAAGTGGCGGGTTTAGGTAGAGACTGTTTTTGGTATTGAACCCCGATTCTTTTCGTTCTTTACCGGTTTTAGTGATTGCCAATAGGGATTTTAAGCCCGTAATTGGTTGAAAATTTCTATTTATTCGCAAAAATTCCCAGTCGCTCCCTGTACTAATCCTAGAGATCGACTTCATGATCAGTAATTTTCCCCAACCAATTCTCTGGAAATCAGCTTCCAGAACAATTTAGTTATTTTATGAGTAGCAATGCCTTAACCAATCGTGAACATCTAATCGAACTGTATAATCGAGGTGAACGCAACTTTGCGGAAGTCAGACTTAGCGGAGTCAATTTAAAGAGACAGTGTTTAAACCAGATTAACCTAAGTCATAGTTACTTAAAACGAGCCAATTTAGCCGAAGCTTGTTTAATTAACGCTAATTTCAAGGACGCTTCCCTCGAAGAAGTTAATTTAAGCAAAGCTTGTCTTATCGATGCTAACCTGACTAAAGCCGACCTTTCTGGGGCAAATTTGCGCCAAAGTCAACTAAGCGGCGCAATTTTGAGTAATACTGTTCTCAAAAAGGCTGATTTAAGTTCTGCCTGTTTAATTCACAGTAGCTTACTTTTTGCTCAACTGTTGAAAGCGAATCTCGAAGCGGCTAATCTCACCTCAGCCACTTTAACCCATGCCATGGCGGGGAAAGCTAACCTAAAACGGGCTATTCTCACTCGTGCTATTCTTAGCTCTGCTAATCTTAGCCATGCTAACTTAAAAGAGGCTAACCTAATTCGAGCCTATCTCTATCAAGCTAATCTGGAAAACTGCCATCTTCAATACGCCGACCTCAGCTATGCCGATTTGCGCGGGGCGGATTTACGCGGGGCGGATTTACGTTATGCTAACCTCGAAGGTGCTAATCTGACGGGAGCTAACCTCAATTGTAGCGATTTTGAGGGAGCTAACTTAACCGGAGCCGATTTAAGTAAAACTGACGCTAATAAAGCCAATTTTCGCCAGGCTAACTTAACCGGTTGTAATCTGCTCGGCGCTAATTTAGCCTCCGCTAACCTTTCCGGTGCTAATCTACACCAAGCGGGATTACTCTTGAGTTATTTAGTGGGAAGCAATCTTAAACGAGCTAATCTCAAACAAGCTAACTTAATTGGGGCGATTTTAACCGAAAATAATCTTCTTTCTGCTTCCCTCGAAGAAACTATTCTTCCTAACGGTAGTCGCGGTAATCTCCTTTCCTAATATTCCTAGAAAAACCCGGTTGTAGAGACTTTTCTGCCGAGGTTTCTATAACCGTGGGGAGTGGGGATAATAACTGGACTTCCCCTTTGACAAAAGGCCATAACCTGTGCTGTAGGAGGGATTAAAAGAATTTCCGCTGCCCCGTTACTGGGGACAAATTAAAGAAACTCCCAATAAATATAACGCCTTCTGTTGCAGAGACGTCGGTCGAGTTATCTTAGAAAAACGATAACTTCCCTCTCTAATTCTACAATAGAACTCTTGCAAATTAATTATATGTTATAATGGTGGGTTAACTAATTTTACCCCAAAAATTAGTTAATTAGTACATTTGTTATGAATAAAAACCTGAAGTTTTACTTTTAACTCAAAACTCTTTAGATATGCTTTAATTTGGTTATCAAAACCTCTTTATTTAAGCGGCACAAACTATCTCAATTATAAAAATTGAGAATAAATTCTCCTTGACTAGATTAATGTTTGACAACTTTTAAGAAGCAGCTATACCTAACTCACAGTTATAAATAGCCGCCAACAAGTTAACTCTTAAACTATATCTTCGACGACGATTCCGATATTTACAGGATAAGATTTTCAAGATTTTGAGTTTCCTATTTATAGGTTCAATGATAATCCTTTCTTTGGCTAAAACCTTGTTATACTCCTTTTCTAACTCGGTTAATTTTCGATTTTTCGATTTCTTTTTCGGTGTATAACTAGGGTCTGCTGAATAAATCTAAAAACCTTGTTGGATAAGACTTTTGGACTTTTTTCCCCTCAAAAAGTGCCAGCCATTGCGGGGATCGGGGGGAAAATTCCTGGACTTTTTCCCTGAAAATTAGGTAGTTGACCACCTGAAAATCGATAAAACCCCACACCCCACACCCCACACCCTGCCACCACCGAAAAGCTTTTTCAGCAAACCCTAACTATTACTATGGTAGGGTTTGCTGAAAAAGTTTGTTGGTGGGGTTAGGAGTCAGTAGCCGGTCGTCAGTAGCCGGTCGTCGGGAGTTTCAGGCTTTGTTGCCCTCTCTTTTTGTACCAATTTATGTACTATAATAAGGATAATGCCAGGTTTTTGAAGGTCTCAATCCGATTTTCGCAGCATGAACATCGGATTTTAACAGGTCAAAAGCCTTATTTTAAAAGGGTTTTACCATTATTCAGCAACCCCTATGGTATGCAGCTATTCCCTGATAACCACTGTCTTCTATGCTGGTAGTTAAAGGATGAAAACGAACTCGACTTTTTTTAAATAAACTAAAATCATGGCCGCTGCCTTTCCCACAACAGACACAGATAATTTCCTCGGTATTTTTATCAGCTACTAATTGGGATTTTAAAGGGTTCTTCGTTACTTGGTATGGTTCGATAGGGGGGCATAAATCGACTAAATCCTTATCTGGCAAGAGACTTAATTGATTAGTTCGCTCTAGATAAAAAACAATTGACAAAAATCGCTAAATGCCTTTCTATATAAGGGTTCCATCCCTTATAACCCCCGTCCATTGCATAACAATTACCGAAGAGCCTTTTAAAGTATGATAACCTCTTTTACCCCAAAAAAATCTTTCTGTTTCTTTTGAGGGCGTTCAATGGGAGTTTCCGTTACATCCATTACCGTTACGACCGGTATCTCTGCTTGATTTAGTAGAGCTTTTTTTCCTTTTAAACGGAAGTTTCCCGATTGTCAAAGCATTTTTTCCGTCTTATTTACAATCCGACCTATAGTTGATTCTGATAGTTGACCGCTTGTACCAATGTGAAAATATGTTCTATATTCTCGCCAATATTCTAACGTTACTAAAACTTGTTCTTCTATAGATAGTTTAGGTTTCGGTCGCCTTTTAGATGCTGAATTAGAGTCGGCTTCAACACTTTTTACTGATTATACCATCTTTCTATAGGTTTGTTTATACACACCGAAAGGGCGTTTGAACTGTTCATCTGATAAGTCTTGATCATCCATACTTTTGCTAATAAACATAGCCAAAGTATAGATGATTTCCTGACCTAAGATCACATTTTATTCTTTTTTCCACTTCCATCTAAGAATTGAGAAAAAAGCCCAACCCTCCATGATACCATAAAAAAATTATGCAAGAGGTCTATTGGAGTTTTAAGTAGATAGTGTTAAGTGAAAACTTCGGCACTTTATTTTCACTGATTACTGGTTACTGGTTACTGGTTACTGTTCACTGATCACTGATCACTGATTCAAGCCTGACAGCGATAAAATTAAGTTAGATTAGGAATATCCCGACTGAATCCTCATTGCTAAGGAGATAGCGTATCGATGCCTGCCGCAGATTATAAAGATTATTATGCCGTTCTGGGAGTAGGTAAAACTGCCAGCGCTGAAGAAATTAAAAAAGCTTTTCGTAAATTAGCCGTCAAATATCACCCCGATCGCAATCCTAACGATAAAAGCGCCGAAGAACGTTTTAAAGAAATTAGTGAAGCTTACGAAGTCCTCTCCGATAGCGAAAAACGCCAAAAATACGATCAATTTGGACAATATTGGCAACAGGCTGGGCGATCGAATTGGCCGGGTGGTAATCCGGGGGTTGACTTCGGTTCGGCCGGTTTTGACTTTAGCCAGTACAGCACCTTTGATGATTTTATCAACGAACTACTCGGTCGCATGGGGCGCTCCGGCGGTACTCGCCCCGGTTCCCATTCCTACGGGACTCCGGGGGGAGGATTTGGCGATTTTAGCAATTTTAACGACTTTGCCGGCGCTCGTACTCCACCGCAAGCTGTCACTTCCGGCATCTCCACCGCTAAACTGCGTCTGACTTTTGCGGAAGCTTTGCGAGGAGTACAAAAACGGGTTAATTTAGCCGGAGAAATGATCGATATCAAAATCCCCCCAGGAACTAAAACCGGTAATCGTCTCCGGGTACGGGGGAAAGGACTAATCGATCCCTTGAGTAAACAACGGGGAGATCTATTTCTCGATGTGGAATTAGAACCCCATCCTTTCTTTGCTTTTGAAGGCGATAATTTAACCTGTGAAGTCCCGATTACTCCCGATGAGGCGGTTTTAGGCACAGCGATCGAAGTTCCTACCCCCGATGGCCTGGTGACGGTAAAAGTTCCCGCCGGTATTCGTTCCGGTCAATCCCTGCGCTTACGAGGCAAAGGTTGGATCGATAATAAAGGACAACGCGGCGATCAATTAGTCAAAATTGTCATCGATACTCCCAAAGAATTAACGGCGATCGAACGGGAATTATACGAGAAAATTAAATCTCAGCGTACCACCGATCCCCGTCGTCATCTCAGACAGGTGCAAATTTAAGTCCCTAGCTAGGGTTTGCCAAAACAGTTTTTCTTGGTGTTGATTACTGTCTCTGGGGTTTATAAGTAGTTAGGTGTTAAAAATCGTCAGTTCCCCCCCTTATCAAGGGGGGATTAAGGGGGGATCGATCTAGAATTTAACCTTACTAGCCAACCAATTAGTAATTAATTTGGGGCTATTTTTCTTCACCCAATAGAGAGCATAAATTCTGAAGATAGGCTTAGAAAAACGAGCGATCGCTTTCATGATAAAATTTAAGTGACGACTATGAAACTTTTTATTAATTAAATTTAACGAACCCACATCGTAAAGACAGTCGATGATAATTCTAAAAGTCGTTTCCTCTCTTTGGAATAAACTATCTATTAACAATAGCACTTCCTGAATCCGTTGCTGTTTAAGCTGTTCCTCTTCGGAAACAGCCGAGAGAATCTGCTGCTGCTTAGATAATTTACTATCCGATGGGGTTAACATGATATGGTCGCCGAAAAATTAACTTGTTTTGATTTTATCCCTATTTGCCGATTTTGCAAGACCAAACCCCCCATCTATCCCCGTTTTTACGATAACACGGACCATTAGTGGTATTTACTCCCCCATGCCGTCTTGACTGTGATTGGTGTGATTATGTGATGGACTGTGATTGATTATTGATAAAAGGTTGCTGAAGGGCGTTGTCAAATTGAAAGATGATCCGAATCAGCTTGGAACTGAAATTACTTTGATAGCAAGGATTGCATTGCATCTTTCATATTCTGATCTGACAACGCCTGCTGAAGACAAGACAATCATAGTATTCATTCAATCATTTCAATCACAGTTGAGACTAATTATGTGATGGACTGTGATTGATTATTGATAAAAGGTTGCTGAAGACAACACAATCATAGTATTCATTCAATCATTCCCATCACAGTTGAGACTAATTGTGTGATGGACTATGATTGAATTGATCACTGTTTACTGTTTACTGATCACTGATAATAACCCTTGACCACCAAAACGGACAACATCGGTACAAAATAACCCCGTTTCCTCCTGCACAGTTTCTATAGCTTGAACTGCCGCCTCCGGACTAAGATGAAAAGTATTTAAACTAATCCCTTTTACCTTCACCTCCCCGAAACTTCCCCCGGCGCTGGCAGTCATTTCGTAGAGTTTAATCACTTCTGTTAGGGGAGGGATGAGAATATCGGGTAAATCATTGATATGAATTTGTCCAGCGCGATGGACGAGAATTAACCCCGTTGGTTGACTGCCACGCATTAAGGGCAAGGTAGCAGTCGAACCAGGGTGTAAAAGGGAGCCTTGACCCTCAATAAACAAAATATCGTTATTTTCCGCCGATTCTAACACCAAAGCCTCGATCGCACCAGCAGCATAATCGACGCGCACTGCATCCAAGGGTACACCCTTCCCCGCGATCATAATTCCCCCCTGTCCAGTGGCTAAAAATTGCGATTTTAGCCCTTTTTCTGGGGCAACCCGGTGTAATTCGATGCTAGTGGACATTTTGCCCACACTCATATCCGTGCCTACGGTTAAAATACGCTGACAGGTTAAATTTTTCGCCCGCGCTTGCCCAATTTTTAAGTCTTGGGGTTCCAGACGGATATCCCAAATCCATTGATCTGGTTTAAGCTGAGGAAAAAGGGGTTTTAGGGGTGTATGGAGACCATTAACGAGGGATAACCCCGCCTTTACCCCCTCTTTGATTTCTTCTAGCCAATGGGGGGGTAAAATGCCTCCTGAGGGTGCGATGCCAATTAACAGGGTATCGGGATGATAGGTTAAAGCTTCCCTAACACTAGCAACAATCGGCAAGGGGCGATCGATTCCGGCCACTTCTTTTAAGGCGCTGCCGGCGTTTTCTGCGTCAATAATCGCCACTACCTGCGCTTTCCCGTAACGCAGATAACTTAATCCGGTTTTGCCGCGAGTTCCTTTGATTCCTTCGTGGAGAAGAATCGCTACTTTCTTGTCAGGAGTCAAATAATTAGTCATCTTTATATCCGTAAACTAACACCCAAACCGGGTGAATTATTTGGTTGTAAACGTCCCTTTTCTAAGCTTAAACCCGTAAAGGGATCATCGCGTAAATTTAAATGACTATCTAGGTCAAGATAGTTGACAAGCGGGCCAAGATGTGCTAGGGCAGTATTGGCTAAACTGCTGTCAGAGTAACATCCGAACATAATTTGCAGTCGGCAAGCTTGGGCAATATGAATCATTCTCTGCACTTCGGCTAATCCACCAGCTTTCATTAGTTTAATATTAATGCCGTGGACTCGATCGGCCAGTTTCGGGATATCTTGACTAGAAAAACAGCTTTCATCGACGAAGATAGGTAGGGGCGATTTTTGGTATAAATCGATTAAATCTCGTTCTTGTCCGACGGATAGGGGTTGTTCCACATAAATAACGCCTTTTTCCTCTAACCATTGGCACATTTTCACCGCATCGCTAAATTGCCAACCACCATTAGCATCGACAGTTAGGGGCAAATGGGGGACAATTTCTTTAATAGCCAGAATTATGGCTCGATCGGCTTCTATACCGTCCGGTGAGCCTAATTTGACTTTTAATAAGCTAAAATCGCCAATTTCTAGCCAATCTAACAGCCTTTTCTGCACATTTTCTGGAGAATTTAAACCGATAGTAACAGAAACCGGCGGAATTAAAGAGCGATCGAGTCCAAAAATTTGCCAGAGAGGTAAATTAGCTTTTTTGCCTAACCAGTCGTGCAGTGCCGTATCAATAGCGGCACGAGTAGCCGAAGATATCTGATTTTGCCATAAAATTTTCTCAATTTCTTGGCGTTGACAGGGATGAAAAGATTGTAAAATAGGAGCGATCGAGTTTAATTCTTGCAGGATTTTATCGGGTTTTTTCTCCTCGCTGGTAATATCAAAAGGGGATGCCTCTCCCCACCCTTCGATATTTTCCTCGCTAATTTTCAGCCAGATATTAGTATTTTCGCTGGTAGTGCCGCGACTAATCCTTAAAGGTACTCGTTTATGAATAGTAAAAGTTTGCCAGTTTAGCAGCATAATTCACCTCGGGATGATCGGGGAATAGGAACAGAAAAATTATCTACACTTACCCAAATCCTTACTTCTGTCCACTCTCCCCGCAATCATACAACTTCCGGCGGTGTTTTTCGTCAAAGACAAAATATGATAGGCTAACCGAAGGTGTAAGCAAGACGGCTGCGGGTTAGGAAATGGGATGAAATAGGAGTGAGTTAACCAAAATCAATGATTAAGAAAAAGATTTCTTACTGGGTAAATGGAGGTATTGCCCTCATTGATCGCTATCTGATCAGCCAACTACTACCCCCATTTTTATTTAGTGTTGGTTTATTTGCCTCTTTGGGAGTAGCGATCGGCAATCTTTCCGATTTAGCTAATCAGGTAGTTGATGCCAATCTACCCCTTGCCTCGGCCCTAGAAATTCTCCTGTTAAAAGTGCCAGAATTTGTCACCTATTCCCTGCCAGTTTCCCTTTTACTGGCCACTTTAATCACCTACGGTCGTTTAAGTAGTGATAGTGAAACCGTTGCCCTGCAAAGCTGTGGAGTCACTCTTTACCGTCTTTTTATACCCACTTTCTGCCTGAGTTTAATAGTTACAGTGGTGACATTTTTATTAAATGAATATGTGGTTCCCAATGCTAATTATCGAGCCACAGAAATTTTAGTGCAGAAAATTAATAAAGAAGCAAGTTTTTGGAAAAATAAAGATTTTTATTATCCCGATTATGAAATAAAAACCCTAGAAAATGGTACGATTAATCGCAATTTAATAAGTTTATTTTATGCCGAACAATTTGACGGGGAAAAGATGAAAACCGTCACCGTTATCCGTTGGCTAAAACAAGAATTAAATCAAATTATTATCGCCGATTCGGCCCGTTGGAATGCCGTCGATAACGTCTGGGACTTTTTTAACGGCATTATCTATGAATTAACCCCCCCTAACGCCTCCTATCGCCAAGTTATCCCCTTTAAAGCCGAAAAAATCGCTTTATCTCGCTCCGCTTTCGATTTTGCTCGTCAAAGCCGCGATCCCTACGAGATGAACATACCACAGGCGATCGAATATGTGCAACTGCTCAAACTCAGTGGCGATGATAAGAGAGTCAGGTTTTTTCAAGTGCGAATCCAGCAAAAAATCGCCTTTCCCTTTGTCTGTATCGTCTTTGCTACCATAGGTTGTGCCTTGGGTTCTCTACCGCAAAGAATTAGTCGGGGAACCAGTTTCGGTCTCAGTGTCGCCATTGTTTTCCTCTATTATCTTTTAAACTTCTTAGTCGGCAGCTTGGGACTAACCGCCACCCTCTCCCCCTTCCTAGCTGCCTGGCTGCCTAACTTTTTCGGTTTTGGGTTGGGTCTATGGTTATTATGGCGACTTAACGGTTAGACTTTTTTGAAAATTTTCGTCAAGATAGGAGACGTAGAGTTATAGCAGGCCCCTTAGTCTATGTTTCCCTTCTTCTTTAACACTTGTGGCAGCACTTCCCGCCAAGAATGTCAAGAGCGTAAATTAACATTCCTCAAATGGATGCGCGATGACCTCGAAACCCGTCTAGCGGGATTAAATGCCGCTATCGAAACTATCGAGCGTCAAATCAGTCGGGAAGGTCAATAAACCCTGAAAATAGGCGAGTTTTCCCCTCGCCTTCTCCCCACAATTAGCTAAGAGAGATAACTTGACAGTTGTATTCGCCAAGAGGGATAATAGCAGTTTGTGTGAACTTTAGCTAGACTAAAATACCTTGGCTAACGTTATTGTAATCGGCGCTCAGTGGGGCGACGAAGGAAAAGGAAAAATCACGGATCTGCTGAGTCGATCGGCGGATGTGGTGGTGCGTTCTCAAGGTGGCGTAAATGCGGGTCATACCGTCGTCGTCGAGGGTCAAACGTTCAAACTCCATCTAATTCCCTCTGGGATTCTCTACCCAGATACGGAATGTATAATCGGCTCAGGAACAGTCATAGATCCCTCGGTGTTACTCAAAGAGATGGCGCAATTACACGCCCTCAATGTTACCACCGACAATCTCTATATCTCGCAAACGGCTCATGTCACTATGCCCTATCATCGGCTGCTCGATCAAGCATCCGAGGAAAAACGGGGTAAATATAAAATCGGCACCACGGGACGGGGTATCGGCCCCACCTATGCCGACAAATCCGAGCGCATCGGTATTCGAGTCATCGACTTGATCAATACCGAGAATCTGCGGCAAAAACTAGAATGGACGATCAATTATAAAAACGTCATTTTAGAAAAGTTATATAACTTACCGCCTTTAGATGCGAAGACGGTGATCGAGGAATATCTAGAATATGCCGAGATACTGCGTCCCCATGTGGTCGATAGTTCCCTAAAAATCTACGAAGCAATCCGCAAGCGTAAGAATATTCTTTTTGAAGGGGCCCAAGGCACCCTACTCGACCTCGATCACGGAACCTATCCCTACGTTACCTCCTCCAATCCGATCGCTGGGGGTGCTTGTGTGGGTTCTGGCATTGGTCCAACGGTAATCGATCGAGTGATCGGTGTGGCCAAAGCTTACACCACTAGGGTAGGTGAAGGTCCATTTCCGACGGAATTAGAGGGGGAGATCGAGCAGTTATTGTGCGATCGCGGGGCGGAATTCGGGACCACCACCGGCCGTCGTCGTCGTTGCGGTTGGTTTGATGCGGTTATCGGTCGTTACGCGGTGCGAATCAATGGTTTAGACTGTCTAGCGATCACCAAATTAGATGTTCTCGATACCCTAGAGGAAATCAAAGTCTGTGTCGCCTACCAATTGGACGGCCAAACCTGTCGCCATTTACCCAGCAGTGCCGGGGAATTCGCCCGTTGTCAACCGATTTACCGAACGATGCCGGGGTGGCAACAACCCACCAGTGATTGTCGCAGTCTGGAAGACCTACCCAAACAGGCCCTCGATTATCTAAAATTCCTGGGGGCGATCATGGAAGTACCGATCGCTATTATCTCCCTAGGAGCTAGTCGCGACCAAACTATTATCGTTGAAGACCCCATTCACGGACCAAAACGCGCTCTTTTGGACGAAAATGGCTCACCTTGGGATAATCACGAATTTTAAGTCATTGCTAAAGAGGATTAGTCAACTATGCAAGTTAGCGTTGAATGTCAAAAAAGACCCGAAAATATTAACCCCAGGGCCCTGCGTCGTCAGGGTTTGATCCCGGCGGTTCTCTATGGCCACAACGGCACGGAATCGATTTCTCTGGTGGTGGGAGAAAAAGCGGCCTTAACCCTGCTTAAAAAGGCTTCGGTAAATAATACCCTGGTGGATGTGAATGTTCCCGAAATGCCCTGGACGGGAAAAGCTTTGATCCAAGAGGTGCAATCTCATCCCTGGAAAAGAAATCTCTATCATCTCAGTTTCTTCTCGGTATCTGCCCACGGTAAGCTCGATATCGTCGTTCCCATTAAGGCCATAGGAGAAGCGATCGGAACCAAACAGGGCGGTTTAATCGAACAGTTCGTCAACGAAGTTAATGTCTCCTGTATTGCCGATAATATCCCGGAAGTGATCGAATTTGATGTTTCGGAGATCGGTGTGGGGCAATCCCTGCTCGTGGGTGATTTGAAAATGCCAGAAGGGGTGACTTTAAAAGATGATCCCCATACCACCGTTTTTGCCATTGTTGCCGCTAAACGGTAAATTCAGTGATCGGTGGTCGGGTGATCGGGTTTTGGGGTGATAGGGTGATGAGACAGCTTCCCCCTCCCCAACCCCCACTCTGCCATAACTGCTACTGCATACTTTGTGCTTTTTGTCAAAAAAACTTTTTCTTTGCAATAAAACTACACAAAAAAAAGATCATCGTTGTGGGTGAAATTGACTAATTTACCTGTCTTAATTAGGATCACCCTGTAGGTGTGGCGAGGGTTTCAAGCATTGCTGTCCAAAAAAGCACAGGGTAAGCCACTATGAAATTCTATCAAATCGCTGTTACCACTGCAACATCGTTGTTAAATAAAAATCTTTCTCAATTAATTCTTAAGAATTTGTAAATATTGCTAAATGTTAATTTAAATATTCTGAAGTTTTTGGAGTCAATAAATAATTTTTGCTTATCTTTGGCGCACATTGGGTTAGAAGTCAGGAGTCAGTATTCAGTTATCAGTCATCAGTGTCAGCTTTTTTCTCCCTTCTCCCCTCAAAAACGGCGGTTAATTTCGAGAGACAATTACGCACATCGGCACGAGTGGGAGAATTACGATCGGGTTCTAGGAGAGGGTTCTTTAGGGCAATTTGACCTAATAATCCTAGTTGACATCCTCACCGCCGTAAACGGACGGTGATTCCCAAACCTCACGATTTAGGTTTCTGCTTCTTTCCCTTGCGGGGTTCCGCACCTGCCTTAACAGATTTACTCTGTTCTGGTCTTATGGTCGCTCTACAGACTGACACCGCAAGCCCTGCGGCCAAAATATTTTTACTAGCGTTAATATCTCGGTCATGGTGAGTCCCACAGTCTGGACAGTCCCATTCTCGAACATTTAACGGCATTTTCAAGGGCAATATACCCGCAATTACTACACCTTTTAGAGCTAGGAAACCATCTATCTATTTCGATGTAATTTCTGCCGTACCAACGGCATTTATAGGCTAATTGTCGGGTGATTTCTCCCCAGCTTACATCAGATATTGCCTGAGATAATTTCGGGTTTTTGACCATATTCTTGACGGCTAAATTCTCAACCACAATCGTTTGGTTTTCACGAACTAATTGAGTGGTTAGCTTATGTAAATGGTCTTTTCTACTATCCGTGATTTGAGCGTGAATCTTGGCTACTTTGATTCTTGCTTTTTCCCGATTTTTTGACCCTTTCTGTTTTCTAGAAAGGCTTTTTTGTGCTTTTCGTAACCTCTGATAATGTTTCTTAAAATGCTTGGGATTAGACACTTTATCGCCATCGCTGGTAATCACGAGGCTACTAATTCCTAAGTCAATTCCAATGGCTTTATCTGTTACTGGTAGAGGCTTAATCGTTGGGTCATCAAATCTTATTGAGATATGCCAACGTCCAGAAGGATGTAATCTGACTGTTACTGTACTTGGTTCACATCCGTCTGGTATTTGTCTTGACCATCGAATAGGTAAAGGTTCTGTGCATTTAGCTAAATAGATTTGTTTGTCTTTAATTTTAAAAGCAGATTTGGTAAATTCGGCACTTCCTCCTTGATGTTTTTTCTTAAAGTTAGGATACTTAGTACGACCAGCAAAGAAGTTAGTAAAAGCTGTTTGTAAATGTCTTAACCCTTGTTGTAAAGGTACACAGCTTACTTCATTGAGAAAGTCTAATTCTTCTTGCTTTTTCCAATCGGTTAGCATTGAAGAAGTTTGAGCTTAGCCTACTCTTTCTTGTCTTTCGTACCATGCTTGTGTTCTGACATGGAGAGCTTTATTGTAAACTAATCTTACACAGCCCAAAGTGCGCCGCAATAGCGACTCTTGTTCGGGTGTGGGGTAAAATCGAAACGAATAGGCTTTTTCCATACCTCACATTTTAGCATATATTTCGTAAATGCGCTAAGATTTAACAGCAAAGCCGTCGTAAAACGGCGGGGTTTCAGACCCAAAATTTCCGATGAGCGACAGTTATTTGCCCCTCTGGATGAGGCGAAAAAAATAGATCAATCTGTGGGGTTTCGTCGGTAATTTCTTTGCTAATTTCTACTTGGCCTAGGGGCGTTAACGAAGGCGGTCGGCAGATGGCAGCGGGCAGGAGGTTTCATCAATCGAGGCGAAGAAAAAAACGGTAAGATTAGTTAAAGAAAATGATACAAATATACATTGATTAGACAAAAAAAGCTATAAGTAAAAGAAAAGTCAATCTTCCTCAGCCCCATGACGAGAAAAGAACGGCCCCACTCGTGGTTCTCAAGAAAACCCTTGACCTGGCAACAATCGCGGACTATGTGGCGCGATTTATGGTTAGAAGCGTCCCTCGATTTTCCCTATCTAGCTTTGATTGTCAGTTCTTGTGCGATCGCTACCTTTGGCTTAGTCGCCAATAGTGCGGCCGTGATTATTGGGGCGATGATTATTGCCCCTTTGATGTTGCCGATTCGTAGTCTGGCTTTTGGTGGTTTAATTGGCAGTTGGCGATTAATTCGTAAGTCGGCCTTGGCGATTTTAGTTGGTACGATCATCGCTTTAGCGATAGCTTGGTTGCTAGGATTATTGATCGGAATTTCCGAATTTGGTAGTGAAATTCAGGCCCGTTCTCAACCGAATCTTTTAGATTTAGGAGTAGCAATTACGGCGGGGGCAATCAGTGGTTATGCCAAAATAGAACCGAAAATTTCAGGTACTTTAGCGGGAACAGCGATCGCCGTGGCTTTAATGCCGCCAGTTTGTACGATTGGTTTAGGATTATCCCAAGGGAATTGGCTCCTAAGTTTGGGGGCAACTCTGTTATATATTACCAATTTATTAGGCATTGCTCTCTCCTGTTTGTTGGTCTTTTTGCTGGCAGGTTATTCTAATTTTCATCGGGCGCGTAACGCTCTAATTTTGACTTCTATCCTGACAGCAGTTTTGCTAATTCCGTTAGGAATAAGTTTTGCAACTCTGGCCAATCAAGCTCGCTTAGAAAGGTTGCTCAAAAAAGCTTTATTACAACGAACGATTACTTTTCAACGGGCAGAATTATTGGAATCTTCGATTAATTGGCTCAAGCAACCTCCCCGGGTGAGATTAGTAGTAAGAACTGCGGAAAGTATTACCCCCAGACAGGTAGAATTGTTGGAAGAATTCATTACTAAGGAAATGGGGCGACCTTTTCAATTAAATGTCTTGGTTTCTAAGGTTAATGAAGTCACTGCCCCAGAATAAAGTCGAGAAAATTAGCTCAAGTAATGACAAACAAGGATTAATTCGTTATCTTAATGTTTGATATTTAATCTATAGGTAGGGTTCAGGTGAGTGGCGACAATCGACCAGAAAGCACGGCTTATGTGCGGATAATTAAGCAATCTTGGCAAACGGGTAAATTAGAGGGAGAAGTGCGGACGGAACAATATCAATGGCGTTTTCAATGGCATTTTCTTCAAGGCAAGTTATCAGTACAACCTTCCCTAGGTAGGGCTTTGATTTTTGAACCCTTGAATCGGTTTTTAGAACGCTACGATTATCAATTAGAACCGGGAGGAGATTATGAATTTACAGTGCGCTCAAAATTTTAAATATGGGGGATTGAATTACAGCCTTTCTCCTAAGGATGAAGTTTAACCTAATTTGGCCTCATAAAAGGAAAACCTTGTACCTCATCATTAAGATAACAGCCTATTGATCAAGAGAAATTGACGGTTTATGGACAACCCGGCCGAGATACTAGGTTTTTACAGGAAGTTTTTTGATTTAAATCCCACCGGTTAGGCTAAAATTCAGCCAGAACAAAACGTTATATTAACGATAAGAATTTTTAGGAACAAGGGAAATGACGCAAGGACAGAAGGTTTCAGTGGGTATTGTCGGCGCTTCGGGATATGGTGGCGTACAGTTGGTACGTTTGCTCAAAGAACATCCCCTTGTCGAATTAGCGTATCTGGGGGGCGATAGTAGCGCCGGGAAACCCTACAGTGATTTATATCCCCATCTCGGTCATAGCATTAATCTTAATGTGGAGGCGATCGATTTAGAGATAATTGCCTCCCGTTGTCAAGTGGTTTTCTTGGGTTTACCCAATGGTTTAGCCTGTGATTTAGCCCCTCCTTTGCTCGCTAAAGGGTGTAAAGTCTTGGATCTGTCGGCAGATTATCGTTTTACTAGCCTAGACACCTATAGTAAATGGTATGGCAAGGAACGTCAGGATCAAGCGATCGCATCTACGGCTGTGTACGGTTTACCGGAACTTTATCGGGAAGATATTAAAAATGCCTCTTTGATCGGTTGCCCCGGATGTTATCCTACCGCTAGTTTAATGGCGATTTCTCCCCTGTTAAAACAGGGTTTAATTGTCCCGGAAACCACGATTATTGATGCCAAATCGGGAACTTCGGGAGGGGGAAGACAAGCTAAGATTAATATGTTATTGGCAGAAGCAGATAGTTCGATCGGGGCCTATAATGTAGCGGGAAAACACCGTCATACTCCCGAAATTGAGCAGATTTGCGGTGATTTAGCCGGTCATGAGGTGCGCGTCCAGTTTACTCCCCATTTAATGCCCATGGTCCGAGGTATCCTGTCCACAGTCTATGCAACTTTGCGGGATCCCAATCTGGTGCGGGATGATTTAATCACTATCTACAATGCTTTTTATCGCGCTTCTCCCTTTGTCAAAATCCTACCGGGGGGAGTCTATCCACAAACTAAATGGGCCTGTGGTACTAATTTATGTTATCTCGGTATTGAAGTAGATCCGAGAACCGATCGAGTGATAGTGATGTCAGCGATCGATAATTTAGTTAAGGGACAATCGGGACAAGCGGTACAATGTCTCAATCTCATGATGGGTTGGGAAGAATCCCTTGCTTTGCCGCAAATGTGTTTTTATCCTTAAAAATTCCTGGATGCGTTTAACCGAGTACATCTCATTTTTGTAAATCTACTGAGTTGGGATTTTTAAAGGGAAACTATCTTCTAAAATTGGTGATCACTTCCGATTTTATCACTCAATCCAAGCCTTTGGGGGGTTCTACCCCCCAAACCCCGGAGCGCATTAGCTTTTTGGTGGGATGCTTACACGCAGCTGCTGATACATTTGTAATTATTTTAAGAGTCACTGATAATTGCTGATTGTCGGTATTTCTGCAAATGTGAGATGCAGCCCGTTTGACCAGGCATCCTTTGCTCAATTTCGGGAAAAACTGGCAAAATTTTGTCACTATGATTGGGATGCGATGTTTACCGATTGGCAGCAAAGACAAGGAGAAAATGGCTGAAAAGTAGTCAGTTTATCCATAAAAACAAGTGGAGAAACTTCTAAGCTGTTCGTAATTTAAATTGCTTGTTGAGACGAGGCAAGAGGCACTCTTGCAAGAGGCACCCCCAAGGGGTCGGGGGAGATTCGGCTAATCTAAGAATAAGCGGTTTAAATACGTCTTAGCTTAGCGGCTCCTCGATACAAAATGAACATTGTTGACCAAATCATATCACTTTTTAACTCGCTATAATTAATTTATCTCTACACCAAGAATTGACCAGCATTTCTACAGAAATTTGCTGTTCTCTGGCCACTTCTAAAAGTTTCACCATCAAATCTGCATCGATTGCTACTAAATAATGCTTTTTTTTCAGATCGACATCAAAATTGACTTCCGGTAGTTCCGATTCAAATTCTCCCAGATCGTGGCTATCAAAAAAATTGACAATTTCCTCGGTAGAATTAAACTTAGGTAGGCTTTTTGATTTATTTTCTGTCATACATTTTTCTCTCCTTATCAGCCATATCTCTGGCACTTAAAATCAAGGCTTGGTTGGATAATTTATAGACGAATATAACAGCTAAATAACGTCCGCTATCGGTTTGCCCTAAAGCTAGATATAGATATTCTCTCGCTTGAACGCCCTTTTCTACAAATCGAAACTTGGGCTTATTGCCAAGAACTTCTTCCACCTCATCAGGAGTGACACAATGCTTCACGGCCAGTTTTTCTACAATTGTTTCCAACCAAATGATTTCCTCAATGCTCACTAATTTTACCTTGAGCTATAGCAGACAGTTACATTTTAGCCAATCAATTCTAGAAACCCTGACTGACCCGACTGGGATCACCTAAAAAAGCTCTTTCAGGAATCGATCCTTTAGTAGCTTCCGGGAGAATTTGCCAGTGTTGATCTAAAGCTTGTAAAACTCGATCCTGCTGATTTCTGAATCCCTCGATATTGCTACTACCAGCATTCATAATCACAAACCAAACTTTACCCCTTTCTTGGGTGGGAATTTCTCCGGCTAAGGCGCTAACTTGGGCCAAAGTTCCAGTTTTAATCACCACTCCTTTGGGAATGGCGCGCCACTGCATAGTTCCTTTGGTATCGCGTCCCCCCACCGGAAATAAATCGGCGACTTGTATCGGTTGATTGGCTAACTTGCGATCCAAGGCCTTGAGAATCTCAATAACTGCCCGGGGAGACAAGCGATTTTCTACCCCCAATCCCGAACCATTAATTAATTGAATTTCTTCCGCTCCTACCCCAGTGATTTTAGTATTAATTGCGTCCACTGCCGCGGGGCCACCGAGCAGTTCCGCTAACATTTCTGACATGACGTTGTTACTATAAATATTCATCTGACGCAACAGTTCCGTTAAAGTTAAGGACTGATGACGCAATAATAATCGGGCATTTTCGGGGCGAATTTGACTGGCTCGAACCATGCCCAAAATCTTCACCTGTGGGGCTTGTGTGCCGCTAGGAAGACTCTTAAAAGCTTTTTGGGTTTCTTTTGACCATTTCGATTGATCAAGCCCAATTTTCAGCAATTCTCCCGCTTTGAGGGGATCGGTTTGAAAATTCATGGCGAATTTACCCGTAATGATCAGATCGCCTTTGACCTGACGGATACCTAATTGATCGAGGCCATTGCCCACTGCGATCGCTTCTTCCCAGACAAACAGAGGATCCCCTTGCCCTTCAATAATTAAATCTCCCTCTAACACCCCGTTTTTTACCTCTCCCGTGCTGTAAAAACGAGTAGCAAAACGATGATCGAGAGGCCAGGTTTCCACGGCGGCGAGAGTAGTGGCGATTTTAGTTAAAGAGGCGGCTGAAGCGGGCATATTACCCTGATGATCGGCTAAATCAGCCCATTCCGTCTCAATTAAGACCCGTTGTTGACTAGAGTTTAAACCTTTTTTAGTCAAGTCTTGCAGATAATCGGCCACGATCGCCGCCACCCGGGGATCGGGAGCGGTGGGAAGGTGGAAAATAGGTTGATTTTGCCAAGAAATTAGGGGAATATTGGCGATAGGTTGGGATTGCCCCCCCAACCAACCCAAGAGAAAGCCGAAAACTGCCAAATTAAAAACTGAGAACATCTTTTCCTTAATCGCAATGATGCCTTATTGTATAGAGATGATTGGTAATTTTTAACAATTGCTCGATCAGAAAACACTAATCCTCGATCGGCCAGCTTTTGTCAAGAGCTGCCGCTCAACTTATTAAAGATTTCTATCCCACTGACTCAATGGCAGAAACGGCATTAAATCGGGCAAGAATCGCGGTAGATGCGATGGGAGGTGACCACGCTCCCAACGAGATTATCGCGGGATCGATGCGAGCTTCCGAAGAATTAGATGTAGAAGTATTATTAGTCGGCGATTCTGAACGGATTGAGGCTTATTTCCAGCATCATCCCCGTCCCAAGAATCTCACCATCGTCCACGCAGAGGAAGTGGTGGCCATGGACGAAGAACCGATCACCGCTATCCGTCGCAAACCAGCGGCCTCGATTAATGTGGCCATGGATTTAGTCAAACAAAATCGCGCCGATGCGGTGGTGTCCGCCGGTCACTCCGGGGCAGCCATGGCGGCAGCGTTACTGCGTTTAGGTCGTTTAAAAGGAATCGATCGCCCGGCGATCGGTGCGGTGCTGCCGACGATGTTGGCGGGTAAATCGGTGATTATCCTCGATGTCGGGGCGAATGTGGACTGTAAACCCAAATATTTAGAGCAGTTTGCCCTAATGGGGACAATTTACAGTAAATACGTTATGGGTGTTGAAGAACCGCAAGTTGGTTTACTCAATATTGGCGAAGAAGCCAGCAAAGGTAACGATCTCGCCCTAAAAACCTACGAATTATTAGAAAATAACCAGCAAATTCCCTTTATCGGCAATGCGGAAGGCCGGGATGTGCTATCGGGACAATTTGATGTGATCGTCTGCGATGGTTTTGTCGGTAATGTCCTGTTAAAATTTGCCGAAGCGGTGGGGGGAATTATCCTACAAATTCTCAAAGAGGAATTACCTAAGGGGATACAGGGTAAAGTCGGGACGGCTTTAATTAAACCCAATCTTAAACAGATCAAACAACGCATGGATCATGCGGAACACGGTGGCGCACTGTTATTTGGAGTCGATGGGGTCTGTGTGATCAGTCACGGCAGTTCCCAAGCGCCTTCAATTTTTAACGCTATCCGACAGGCAAAAAATGCCGTTGATAATCGCGTTTCTGAGCGCATTCAAGCCTACAATGACCACCATCATCAATTAAAAAAGTTGTCGGTGAACGTTGAAGATTAAGCTGTCATCCTTTTGCTGTTATCAGTAATCAGTAATCAGTGAAAAGACGGTGGGAAACTGCTATTTAATACTGCTTACCTAATACTCAAATCTGGTCACTGATAACTGACCCACTGATAACTGACCCACTGATAACTGACCCACTGATAACTGATAACTGATAACTGATAACTGAAAAAGGGGGAATATTTTGAACGGATTCGGGGCAGCAGTCGTCATTACCGGTTGTGGATCGGCCACACCAGCGCAATTTCTTAGTAATGAGGAACTCAGCCAAATTGTCGAGACTTCCGATGAGTGGATTAAAAGTCGCACAGGCATCGGTAAACGCCATTTAGCGGATCGATCGGTGTCTTTGAGCCAATTAGCAGCCCAAGCGGCGATTAAGGCTCTGGAAATGGCTCAGGTGTCGCCTAGGGACATCGATCTGATTCTCTTGGCTACTTCTACCCCCGATGATCTGTTCGGTAGTGCCGCCCAAGTTCAAAGTCAGATCGGGGCCAATCGGGCGATCGCTTTTGATCTCACCGCCGCCTGTTCGGGTTTTCTGGTGGGATTAGTCACCGCCACCCAGTTTATCCGTACTGGTACTTACCGCAATGTCTTGGTTATCGGGGCCGATGTTCTCTCCCGTTGGGTGGATTGGAACGATCGCGCTACCTGTGTCCTCTTTGGAGATGGGGCAGGGGCGGTGGTTTGTCAAGCAAATGATACAAAAGATAACATTCTCGGTTTTGAACTCCATAGCGACGGCAGTCAGAATGGTTCTCTCAATCTCGCCTATGAGGGGGAAGAATTGCCCCTTAAGCAGGGGATAAGGGTTCAAAAAGGGACCTATAAGCCCCTAAGGATGAACGGACGGGAAGTCTATCGTTTTGCCGTGGCGAAAGTGCCAGAGGTCATCGAAAAAGCTCTCTATCGGGCTAATTTAACCACCAGTGACATCGATTGGCTAGTTTTGCACCAAGCTAATCAAAGAATTATGGACGCGGTGAGCGAGCGCCTGAAACTGCCTCCGGAAAAAGTGATCAGCAATCTCAGCGAGTATGGCAACACTTCCGCAGCCTCGATTCCTCTAGCCCTCGATGAAGCTGTCAGGAGTGGTAAGGTCAAAAAAGGTGATATTATTGCTTCTTCTGGCTTTGGTGCCGGTTTAACTTGGGGTGGGATTATCTTCCGTTGGGGAGATTAATTCAGTGATCAGTAAACAGTAACCAGTGATCAGTAAACAGTAAACAGTAACCAGTAAACAGTAAACAGTAAACAGTAAACTAAAAACTCACATCTGATAACTGATAACTGATCACTGATCACTGACCCAAACACATCTATCTATCTATTTTAAGAACTTATGAAAACAGCGTGGATATTCCCTGGACAAGGATCGCAAGCGTTAGGAATGATTGGAGATTTAGCGGAAAGTGCGCTTGGCCAAGAGAGATTAGAAATAGCAGAAAGAATCCTCGGGTGGTCGGTCTTGGAAAAATGTCAAGGGGATGAAGAAACCCTATCTCGTACTCTTTATACCCAACCTTGTTTATTTGTGGTGGAGAGTATTTTAGCGGATTTGTTGCAAGAAAAAGGTCATTTTCCCGATCTAGTTGCCGGTCATAGTCTTGGTGAATATTCGGCTTTGTATGCGGCCAGGGTGTTTAATTTTGAAACAGGATTAAATCTAGTTCAAAACCGTTCCCGTTTGATGGATGCGGCCGAAGGTGGTAAAATGGCCGCCTTAATGAAATTCGATCGCACCAGTCTAGAGACAGTGATTAATCAGACGGAAAATGTAGTTATTGCTAATGATAATAGTGCCGAACAAGTGGTGATTTCTGGGACTCCTGCAGCGGTGGATTTGGTATTAGGTCAAGTGAAAGTTAAGCGCGTTATGCCGTTAAAAGTATCCGGTGCTTTTCACTCTCCCTTGATGGAAAATGCTGCTATTCAGTTTCAGCAGATTTTAGAATTAGTTAATTTTCGGTCTGCCAAAGTTCCCGTTATTTCTAATGTTAATCCTAGCCAACCGATCAACGATGCGGAGGAATTAAAAAGTTATCTCATTCAGCAGATGACTAGCTCCGTAAGATGGCGAGAAATTATGTTAAAATTGCTGGATGTGGGTGTGGAAAAAGCGATCGAAGTGGGACCGGGTAAAGTTTTAACTGGTTTAATTAAACGAACTGTTCCTGCAATTGAGTTAGAAAATATCAGTCAATTAGCCGATATATCCAAGGGTAGCGAAGATGTTAAATTGCAGGGTTCATTAATTGGTGTTGGTTAAATTATCTGGCAACATTTTCGACAAAGGAAGTAGATTGATAGATACCTAGCCAAAAATTTGGTTAGGTATTTTTTTAGAAAACTATCATAACTGAACTTCCCCATACATATCTACTAAGCTAAGACGTATTTAAACCGCTTATTCTTAGATTAGCCGAATCTCCCCCACCCTTGCCCCTAGGGCTGTTTCATTCTCCGATCAGGATATCAAAAGTAAAAGCGATCACTGTCAGGTAAAATGAGGAGTGACCGCCAACCTTTAAAATATATGTTGAGCTTAATAGAAAAACTAGAACTCTTGCAAATTAATTATATGTTGTCATGGTGGGTTAACTAATTTTACCCAAAAAATTAGTTAATTAGTACATTTGTTATGAATAAAAACCTGAAGTTTTACTTTTAACTCAAAACTCTTTAGATATGCTTTAATTTGGTTATCAAAACCTCTTTATTTAAGCGGCATAAACTATCTCAATTATAATAAAAATTGAGAATAAATTCTCCTTGACTAGATTAATGTTTGACAACTTTTAAGAAGCAGCTATACCTATCCCTAACTCACAGTTATAAATAGCCGCCAACAAGTTAACTCTTAAACTATATCTTCGACGACGATTCCGATATTTACAGGATAAGATTTTCAAGATTTTGAGTTTCCTACATTATTCAGCAACCCCTATGGTATGCAGCTATTCCCTGATAACCACTGTCTTCTATGCTGGTAGTTAAAGGATGAAAACGAACTCGACTTTTTTTAAATAAACTAAAATCATGGCCGCTGCCTTTCCCACAACAGACACAGATAATTTCCTCGGTATTTTTATCAGCTACTAATTGAGATTTTCAAGTATGATAACCTCTTTTACCCCAAAAAAATCTTTCTGTTTCTTTTGAGGGCGTTCAATGGGAGTTTCCGTTACATCCATTACCGTTACGACCGGTATCTCTGCTTGATTTAGTAGAGCTTTTTTTCCTTTTAAACGGAAGTTTCCCGATTGTCAAAGCATTTTTTCCGTCTTATTTACAATCCGACCTATAGTTGATTCTGATAGTTGACCGCTTGTACCAATGTGAAAATATGTTCTATATTCTCGCCAATATTCTAACGTTACTAAAACTTGTTCTTCTATAGATAGTTTAGGTTTCGGTCGCCTTTTAGATGCTGAATTAGAGTCGGCTTCAACACTTTTTACTGATTCTACCATCTTTCTATAGGTTTGTTTATACACACCGAAACGGCGTTTGAACTGTTCATCTGATAAGTTTTGATAATCCATAATTTTGCTAATAAACATAGCAAAATTATAGATGATTTCCTGACCTAAGATCACATTTTATTCTTTTTTCCACTTCCATCTAAAAATTGAGAAAAAAGCCTAACCTTCCATTATACCATAAAAAAATTATGCAAGAGGTCTAATCTGATAACTGATAACTGATCACTGAAAGGGAAATTGCCGACGACGACGATACCAAGTTCCCACACCTACTAACAGAGCAATGAGGGTAAAAGCCACCATCAGTGGCAATATATCGCCTTTTCCTAAAGATTTTAAACCCGCACCCATCATGACAAAGGGTAAAATTCCGGGGACAGTGCCTAATAAAGTACCGATCAAATAATCGCGAAAACGGATAGAAGTTAATCCCGCAACAAAGTTAACGATACCGTAGGGAATAATCGGTAATAGACGGATAGCAAACATATAAAATAGGCCGCCTTGCTGCATTTCTGCATCGATCGCTTGCCATTTTCCCTGAAATTTTTTGGCGGTATATTCCCGGCCAATAGTACGGGTAAAAGCAAAGGCAACTATAGCGGCCACCAAAGCGGCGATCGTTGTCCAAACTGTTCCCATAACTACCCCAAAGATGGCCCCACCACTGAGGTTTAAGGGGGTAGAAGGCAGGATTAAAATTGTCCCAATCGTATAGAGAATAATATACAAAATGGGGGCCATAATTCCCATTTGTTTTAACCATATCTGTAATTGTTGGGAGTCGATACCATCGATTAGATAAACTCCCATCGCTGTGGCGATAATACAAATTATGGTTAGGATAATAACACTACTTTTAGTTTTAGACATTTAACGGCAATTTTGGGCTAAGTGCGGGTTGCAAAACATAAGATGCAGCTGGGGTGGGTATTTCCCTATTGCCAAAAATATAGCAGAAATCGGCTAAGAATCGATCTCGATCTCAATATTAGTGGGCTGCCCGATCCGTCTCTAAATTACCCTCGATATGGGTTTGGTTAGTTCAGTTAATCTCCTGGCAAACCACGATCGAAAAACCATTGACTTGATAGTTATCGGCAATTACTGTCCCTTGATCCACAGACCAACAATTATAATCGGTTTCTGCCCAAGCGGCCGTGTCAATAATTCTTAGCCAACGATAATTATTGGATGATGAGGGAAGACGAAAATCCACCGGCAGATGATACATATTAATTAACACCAAAAAATCGTGATCGCCGACGGCACTACCATCAATTAAAAACCAAATACAGCGATCATCGGCAGTTAAATCGCTAACCCCATCGGTTTTTTTAAATAAATAGGTGACATCATTACTGGCATCGAGAACCATATCACCGTAGTGGCGCTGTTTGAGGGCTGTATGATTCTGTCTTAAGTGAGCAATATAAGCGGCAAAAATAAATAAAGGATTGCGTTCTTCTTGATTAGTTCCCGTGCCAAAATTATTGTGATAAGCTTCCCGATAACCCGTGGGCAGTAGATGGGGTGAACGGGTGGCAATCATGTCATAATTATTCCAAGTGGCCACACTATCAATATTGTAGGGATTATTATTACCATTTTGGCTGCGGCCAAATTCATCGCCCCAGACAGTCATCGGCACACCGCGAGATAAAAATTGAATCGTCCAAAAGTTGCGTAATCTTTGGCGACGTAAGGCCTGATCACCCCCAGAATCACAAGAATCGTTATTACTATTGCCGCCATCGGAAGGACCAAAGGGCCAGGGAGTGAGGTTATTTTTGCTGTTATAACTGACCAAATCCATCAGGGTAAAACCATCGTGGGCAACAATAAAATCGATCGATTTTTCTGGTCCGCCTTGGTCGTTAAAATTGTGATAATCTCCGTTCACCTGTTCGATGAATTTAAAAGTATTACCATCTCCCTTTAAAAAACGCCGAATTGCATCGCGATAACGGCCATTCCACTCGCCCCAACCCGTCGGGAAATTCCCCACTTCGTAACCCCAGCTATCCCAAGCTTCGGCGATCATTTCCGCATCGTATTTCTTGCCTAATTTCTCGATCTTTTCTAACAAAGTATGTTTAGGGAAGAATTGTTTTTGTTTGCCCCGATCTTCTCGTTGATGACTAGAAGGAGTTCGGCCGAGGACGGGGGCCAGATCAAAACGAAAACCATCAACTCCCATGGTTTCTAACCAATAGGTGAGGGAATCAAGAACCAGATTACAGGTGACAATATGGGAAAAGTTTAATTGATTTCCGCAGCCGGTGGCCCCATCGACTAGATAATGTTCATCGGTGAGTTGATAGTATTCCACCACATCAAAACCACCAAAACTAACAAATCCGGTGACATCGTTGCTGCCCCAATTGCCCCCTTCTCCGGTGTGGTTATAGACCACATCGAGATAAACTTCCATGCCTTGGTCGTGGAAAGCTTTGACCATGGCCTTAAATTCTCTGGTGGGTCCCCCGGGGGAGCGATCATAAGCATAACGGCGATCGGGGGCGAAATAACCAAAGGTCATGTAACCCCAATAGTTACCGCTGGGGCGATCGTCAGGGTTATTATCGTTAGCGGTTTCTTGGACTGGTAAGAGTTCGATCGTGGTAAATCCTAGCGCTTTTAGGTATTTGGCCATATAGCCGGCTCCCGCATAAGTTCCCCTGTACCGGTCGGGAACGTTGGCCACTTCCTCAAAACCCCTAATTCCCTTGAGAATATCTTCTAAACGACTAGCGGAGGGGTGATTGCTTAAACCGCGTACATGGGCCTCATAAATGATCGCTTTTTCGGCACCCAGACGGGGACGAATCCCGGTAGAAGTCCCATCCGGAGCGATCACAATGCCTTTGGGCGACCATTTGCCCGTATCGTATTGCCGCTGGATCACTCCTTTGTAGTCCCCCCCTCCTGTGGCATAGATTCCAACATTTTCTCCCGCCGCGACCATGGCCGGGGTTTCAATGTCCTGGGAAAGTTCTCGCGCGTAGGGATCGAAGAGGACTTTATTGGGGTTAAAACGATGGCCGAAATCGTCCACATCTGCCCGAAAACCGGCGTTACTGTGGCCTCTTTGCCATTTTTGATCAAATTGCCAATTGGGACCCCAACAGCGAAAAGCGTAGTAGCTGCCGTGGGCAATACCAGCGATTTTTGCCCGCCATATATCATCATTTGGGTTTTTTGTCAACCAGTAATCATACTTAGCGTTTTCTCCCGTCGGGCGATCGTAGATTTCCAGAAGAATCTGACTGGCATTTCTAGAATAGACGGCAAAGGTGACACTATCGCCCCGATAATGCGCCCCGAGGGGATAGGTGGCATCGGCCCAGAGATGGCTATCTAGGGGGGCATAATTACCAGATTGGGGATGATTTTGACCGATCGCTGGTAACATAAATTGGCGGGATAATATCGCCTTTGATGATAGACATTTTTCGCTCAAAGAAATAAGAAAAAAATCTAAAGCTTGCTCCCCAAAAAAAACCAGCTATGCAATTCCTAGTAACTGCTATAGTAATTATCTTAGAGAATCCTCAAGAGAATTATATTCTTCGGAGCAGTAGTCAACCATTTGACGTAGAGATAAATTTTCGGCTTGTAAACAACCATTTTCTCGGTGCAAGTCCCATTCAAGATAAGCTAATCTTTCTTTAATGGCTCGATTTTCTGCCGTCAGTAAACTAATTTGGGTAACTAAATCACTGACTAATTTTTCTAGATGGTGTAGATTGCTAGGGGAATTATACATAATTTTTCTCTCTAAAGCCAGAATTGACAATCATCTTCTAATAAACTAGGATAAATTCCTTGTAAGCGTCGATAAGCAATAATGTCCGCTCCATACAAAGGGATAGGTAAACGGGGGTCTTTGAGAGAACCATAGTGAAGTAAAGTTAATTTTAACGTAGTGTCAACTAACTGTTTTAAGTTTCTTTGTTCTCCTAATTCATGAACTTTTAAGCGCAAGGGACGAGGAACACCAATTTGTTCAGAAACTTGGGACGTTATCAGGATAACTTCCCGATTTGATAAAGCTAAAGCTAATCCTTTGGAGGGAGCATTTATCTGTTTTTGCTGAAGATTATAAAGTCTAGGAATGCCAGTCTTATAACATTCTACGAGAATAAATTTAGCATTAATTGCTCTAGCTCTTGCCAGTAAATTTTCAACCTCCTTTCCTTGAAATTTACCATCTCTGTAAATGAGAACTGTCTGATTTTTTAGTTCAGCTTGCGGTAAACAATTTTCCAGAATCCGTTGAGGAATTTCTTCTCCCTCGGTTAAACTATCTTCTACCCGACAGCGAACAAATTCTCCCTGTTTTCCATATAGTCGCACACTTGCACAAACATTGAGACTCCCCGGAAGATTTTTTTTAGGCATCCTTCCCACATCTAAACCAATAAAATAATCGGCAATTTCTAGAGGTTCAGCAAGGACATAGGGTAAATTTCCTAATTTGGCCAGGATCCCTGGGACAACTTGATTGAGAATATTCTTATAGTTGCTCTTATCATTTAAAGTCTTCTCATAAATCATTTGAGTTATAACTCCACGACCCAGAAACTTTCTTTTAATCCACGAATATAAACTCCCTTCTTCAGTATTATCAGCATTGCGATCCTCTTGAGGAAGAAAGACTAAAGCAATATCTACAGGAATTTCTACTCCAATTAATCGATCAACTGCTTCTTCCAGTCTAGCTCTTTTTTCAAATCCTAAACCTTCAACAGAGAAATTTATTTGATTCTCTGGTGGCAAAATAGTCTCAAATTTATAAAGTTTTAATCGCTTTTCTAATTGTTCTCTAAAATCTCCCACTTTCAAATTAGCTGGTTTCAGAATAGCTAAACGAATCTTACGAGCAGGATCGACATATTCTCGATGACGTTTATATACACCCCCCTTCGATAATCCTTTGATAATTTCTCTTTTTTCTCCCCTTTCTCCTTGACCAAATAAGATAGGAGTTTGCTCAATAGAAATAGAAGGAGTCCAAAATAATTCGGGGTATTCTTGGCTGTTAATACTTTTTTCTCTTAACTGAAACCCAAAGTTATTTAAAGCCTTTTGTGCCTCCTGTTTATATAACTTTAATAGTTCTTGTCGTTCAGCATAAAAGATTTTTGTTGCTTTTAATAAGTTTCCGTAATTGACTTGAAATAAACTCTCATCCTCATCTGTCACCCAGGGTTTTAAAGCTGCTAATGGATAAATATACTCCTGAGGATTTTTGCCAAATTGTACCGCTACCACTGGTTGCCCCAGATGAGCTTCTTCTAATTTTCTTCGACTAATTGAACCTGTGGCTTTTGTTAATAAATCCTCTCTTCTTTCCCCAATTCTACCCGCTATTCTAATAATTTTAGCTGTCCCATTGGTTTCTCTATCTTTAACCTTTAAACCTACTAATAATTTAACAGCATCTTGTCTATAGGGGTGATTTTCATAAAATTGTTCTAAATCTCCACTATAGACAATACTACTGTCAACAGTTAAACAAATAGCCGGATCGGTGTCATTGATGATTTCTGCCCAAAAGTTAACTTCTCTCCTTACCTGTACTTGGTTTTCACTTATCTGACTATCTTTGGGAAAAACTATTGGATCGGAAAATTTACCAAATATTTTTAGAATTCTAACTGCTAATTGTGCTGTAACTAAAGCTGTTATCTGAAAGTCTTTTAGCCAATGAATAGAATAATAGTGATCGCCAATATCTTCTCGTAAAACCTCTTGAATATCTGATAAAGCTTCTTTCCACTGTTGTAGAGAAGGAATAGATTTTTCATCTTTAGCTAATACCCAAAAACAATTATCTTCAAAAATAACCACCACATCGGGAAACTTCCGACTGAATTGCCAACTAAAACGATTACCTATTTTCCTAGTAACTTGATGATTAAGCTGAAAACAATTTAAACAACTATTCTTGAGAGTTAAGGAACTAATTTCACTCAAAAATATTGGAGAGTTGGCTGTGTTAGCTGCTGTGTAATTCATGATCTAAACTTCCTTATTTGCAGAATCACAAATCGATGTAAAAGGACAATAACGACAGGCATAGCCACTTTGGGGCGGGAAAATATGATAAAAATCTTCGGGGTGATTTTTATATTTTTTTAGTTGTTGTTGATGTTTTTTGGACAGGAAAGCTAGTTCGATTTTAACTGCTTCTATTGCCTCGGAAGACAGGGAGATATTTTCTGAGCTTGTTTGGGTTTCTAAATTGTAAAAAGAAGCGACAATTTTTTCCTGAGGATAACGGTAACTAGCCGCCAGTAAATAAACATGAGCCTGACGACGATCAAAATTAGATTGACCAGTTTTCAAATCTAAAATATGTATAGTGTCATCAGCTTCTCTAAAAATACAATCAAAGGCAGCGGACAAATTAAACCGATAGTTACCTTGCTCGATAACAATAGGTTCTGGATAACCTTCATCACCTCTAGGTAAATCAATAATCTGTTTATTCAATAAAATTGGTTGTTGATAGTAATTGTTTAAAATTACTAAAACCCTGGCTTGAATTTCTGGCGATTCTTGATTTAATTGCAGGATTTCTGCGACTTGTTCCACCCCATCAGGACTCGATAATCTCCCTGGCTCTTGATGAAACTCAAAAACTCCTCGTTGTGCCAACTTACCAATTTTTTGCGGTTGATTATCTTGCGATAGTAATCTTTGAACTTCTGGTTCTTTGTTTCGCGCTTTTTCAAACCCCCGTTTTGTCTGACAATGCCAATTCTCATAGCCAATCGCTGGTTTAAGCGATCGCCAAAGACTATAGCTCATCGGAGGATACCAAGGCTTTTTGGGAAACTGGCAGGACACGATTTTTCCCCTCAGTCAGGAAAATGCTAGGATGATACGGCAGTGTTTGCTATTGTGTTGACTAAAATAATCAACGCCAATGAACTAACTCTAGCGTATGTTGACTGAAATAGTCAACCCTTGATATAATTTTTTTTGAGCGATTGAGAGAAAAGCAGTGTCAGAAACATTTGGACAGGTTATCCGCAAAGCTCGTCGAGAGGAAGAATATAGTCAGAGAGAACTAGCTAAGTTGATTGGGGTGGACTATACCTATCTATCGAAGCTAGAAAATGATCATGCGGGTTATCCTCCTAGTCAGCAAGTTATTGAGTCCTTAGCGACTCATTTAAAATTAAATGCTCAAACCTTAGGGGAATTGGCGGGACGACTGAGTTCAGATGATCAAAAAGTCTTCAAAGAATTAGTTCAAAAATACCAACAAATGCCGATTTTATTGCGTCGCATGAAAGACAATCCCAATTTTGCCAAAAAAATTATTTCTGAGGCGACAAAATTAGATGAGCAGGAGTAAATATCTTGGATATTATTAAACCCTATAGTTTTATTCCCAAAACAGTGATTGAAGCTCAGGCAGACAATATTCTTAAGAAAGTAAAAGCTCATCGTCGTCGTCCCTTAAAAAATTGCGATATTGCGGAAGCAGCGGCCGATTATTTTGATTTGGCTATTGAATGGACGGATATAAAGCCAGATAAAGAGGGAGAAATCGCCGCAATGATTATTCCCACAGAAAAGAAAATTATTCTTAATGAAGATGTAAAATTCTTAAAAGATTCCCAAAATTCATCCCTAGCAAAAGAAGGTTTTAAAAATTCGAGTTTAGCCCATGAAATTGGTCATTTTGTACTCCATATTAATCAAACAGCTGTCTCTAACTTTTTGGATCGAATCAATCAGGGAGATTCCCTAGAGACAATTCAACCTTTTCTGTGTCGGACAGTTGATTCTAGCCAAAGAATTGAATGGCAAGCCCAATATTTTGCCAGTTGTTTACTAATGCCGATGAGTGAGTTAGAGAAAGCCATCAAGGGACGTGACTTGACGAAATGGGGACCTCTGTATGCGATCGCCGACGAGTTGGGAGTAACTATTACTAATCTTAGAAGTCGTTTAGAGAGTCTCCATTGGATTAAAGTCGATAAAAAAGTAATTTATCCCGGCAGTAATTTTCCCAAGAGATAGCTTAAATGTAGGGAGATTTTGCCCATCTCGAGCGACTTATTTACTAATAATTTCGGCGGGTTGCGAGTTAGGAATCGGTTCAAAGTTGTGGTCGTCAGCCAGATATTCGGGATAGGTGGAGAATTGGGGGAGTATTTCTAGGGTAAAAGCTTCGGCGGCTTTTGATCGATAGCGATTCGGGTTAATAATTACCGACAAAGTGCGTCGTATTTCCACGTCTTTAATTCTGGTAGCGTGGATAACTCCCATTTGTAGTTCTTTTTCGATCGCTGTCACCGAGACAAAAGCCGCCCCTAACCCAGATTGTACGGCATTTTTAATCGCCTCGATCGAGTTAAGTTCCATCTCCACTTTTAAGCGTTTGGTATCGATCTCGCAACGAGTTAAAACCTTGTCGATGACTTTGCGAATCGTCGATTGGGAATCGAGGGTGATAAATTTTAGTCGATATAAATCCTCTTTTTGAATCATTTCTACCTTAGACAGAGGATGAAAAATCGGCAGGACTAAAGCCAGTTCATCTTCTGCGTAGGGGATAATCCGCAGGGTTTCTTGTAATTCGGCGGGAACTTCCCCCCCGATAATGGCTAAATCCACTTGACCGTTAGCAACGCTCCAAGAGGTGCGACGGGTGGAATGAACTTGTAGCTGTACGGATACTTCTGGGTATTTTTGCCGAAAAAGCCCGATCATGCGGGGAAGAAGATAGGTTCCCGTGGTTTGGGAAGCGCCGACGATCAGGGTTCCCCCTTGCAGATTTTGTAGATCTTCGATCGCCCGACAGGTTTCTTGACAGAGAGTGATAATTTTTTCGCCGTAGCTTAAGAGTAGGTATCCCGCTTCCGTTAATTGGGCTTTCCGACCGCCCCGGTCAAATAACGGCACATTTAGCTGTTTTTCGAGGTTTTGTACCTGAAGACTGACCGCCGGTTGAGATACATACAGGGTATCTGCCGCCCGTTTAAAGCTTCCTTCGGCAGCGATCGCTTTGAGAATTCTCAGTTGGTCTAGGGTGAAAGGAATGTCGGTCATAGAAAGCCTCAAAAACAGCGACGAGAGAAGGGGAGGACAATAGCGACAAATCTTAAGCCAGTGCCGATAAATACACTGAATTGACAGTACCACACCACGGGGATCAATGCTTCAGGTAGTTCCAGTTATCAGTGATCAGTTACCGGTTATCAGTTATCAGTTATCAGGAGATAGGAGACTCCGAGTCAGGAGATAGGAGACTCCGAGTCAGGAGATAGGAGACTCCGAGTCAGGAGATTATTTCTATTTATTCTCCCTACACCCTACACCCTACACCCTACACCCGACACCCTACGCCCTACACCCCACACCCCACACCCCACACTGAAAAAGGCTGCCCCAGCAATTATCGGGTTGACTTTTGTTTACCACTTAATCGTTCTTAACCAAGAATCTTAATGATATTTTAAGATTTTTTAAAAAACCGCCCCTAGCCGAGATGAACGTATATCCTAGAGGGGAGCGAGTATAGATTCCTATTCCCGTTCGATCGCCCCCTAATTCTCTGGAGATCAGCACCCATGCTTACTTTGCTCCGTTCCCTGCTATTTTCCACCCTATTAAGTTTTGTTGCCCCCGTCCTCTTGGTCGGTTCTATTTTAACGGCTTTATTGGCCACCAGTCACGTCCCCGGCTTTACTTGGGTTTGTCAGACCGGTTTTAGCCAAATCCTGCAATTTTTAACCATTTTCGGCGGCGGTTATCCCCTACAAGGCCTGTTAACCATCGCTGTCACCTTTGCTTTTGTTGGCAGTTTATTCGATTTATTTAACTTTTACGTCTATCAAACCAATCGCGGACAGTAACAGGTAAAGGGTGATAGGGACTGTCTAGAATGGGAATGAGGTTTTTATGGGATCGAATCGTCTATGCGCCCTATTTTCTGCCGTTTTTGGCTATTAACAATAATTTCTCTGCTGCTCACCCTGAGTATCGGGATTGTCAATCCCCAACCCAGTTTCGGGCGCTCGTGGATGGATTTACCTAAAATGTCGGATGAATGCCCCCGCTAAATTTTTCGACAAGACATCAACCTTTGCGGGGGATGAAATCCGACCAAGATATTAACTGAGAAGCCCGATTTTAATTCTACCATTTGTAGGTAAACTGTGTTATAATTAACTTAGCCAAAGGTCAAGGATTGTTAGATGCTAGTCGTAGAAGCGAAGCTAAAAAACGGAACCCCAGAGCAATATCACCAGCTTGATGAAGCTATCAAAACTTCTCAGTTTGTGCGTAACTCTTGTGTTCGTTATTGGATGGACAATCAAGGGACAACCCGCAATGATCTCCAAAAACTTTGTGCGGTACTAGCTAACAATAAAGAGACACCTTATGTTAATAAATTAAACTCTCAAGCTCGTCAATCGGCTGCTGATAGAGCCTGGCAATCAATTAATCGGTTTTACCAGAATTGTCATGCTAAGATACTTGGGAAAAAGGGTTTTCCTCGTTTCAAAAAGCATAGCCGTTCGGTTGAGTATAAACTAACGGGCTACCAACTATCTGATAATCGACGTAAAATCAAGTTTACCGATGGTTTTAAAGCAGGAGAATTTGATTTATGGTGTAGTCAAAAAACCTTAGTTTATTATTCAGAACAACAGATTAAACGGGTAAGAGTTGTTAGACGTGCTGACGGTTATTATTGTCAGTTTTTGATTGACGTAGAACGGCAAGAATACCATAAACCAACGGGACAAATAACAGGAATTGACTTAGGTTTAAAAGAGTTTTATACTGACGCTCAAGGCAATACTGTAGAGAATCCACGTTATTTAAGCAAGTCAGAAAAACGATTTCAAAAAGCACAAAGGAGATTATCAAAACAATTTCGCAAAGGAAAGAAACAGTCTAACAACTATCACAAGCAACGGATAAAAGTAGCTAGGCTTCATCTTAAAGTATCAAGACAACGTAAAGACAAAGCAATTAAAGACGCTTTGGCGTTAGTCCAGTCTAATGATCTGGTAGTTTATGAAGCTTTAAAGGTAAGAAACTTAGTCAAAAACCGTAAACTTGCCAAGTCGATTAGTGATGCTTCTTGGTATCAATTCACTGAATGGTTGAATTATTTTGCCAAGATTTATCGGATTGTTTGTGTTGCTGTTCCTCCCCATTTCACTTCTCAAGATTGTTCAGTTTGTGGGACGAGAGTTCAAAAAACATTAAGTACTAGAACTCATCAATGCCCCAATTGTCAAACAGTCTTAGATAGGGATCATAATGCAGCAATAAATATTCTTAAAAAAGGGTTACAATATTTGGGAAATCATCTCAACGGTACTGTTGGGCAAACAGAAACCGACCCAAACGCCTTGGGAGAGTCCGGCCTCTGGATTTTCAGTGGAGACATTGAGAATCTAAGTTGTCTCGTTGAACAAGGAATTTCTAACAGCGATGTGGAAAGAATCCCCCGTCACAGCGTAGCTTGACGGTGGGAGTATGTCAAGCAATACTGCCCTCGCCCAAGGACTTCTCAGCGCGGCGGGATTAGACACAAAAACTTGGGTACAATTGGCAGTCAATCTCGCCTATAATCTGCCCAATAGTCGCAAGGATGAATTAGAAGCGGACCGACTGGGTTTAAACAATCTAGCTGAGGCTGGTTATGCAGCCAAGGCGATGATCTCCTTGATGGGAAAATTACCACAACAGGGGGGTTCTACCCCGACAATTCTCAGCACCCATCCGGCTACAAGTGATCGCATTTTGGCACTACAAAAACAGCTTAATTCGGTTAATAACAAGCAGAATCAAGGTTTAGACGAGGATTATTACCAATTGCAGATTCGTTCTCTCCGCTAATCAGACAATTTCCTGAACAGATAAAAACTCGGCCACCGCTTGATTAAAACTTTCAGGTTCCCCTAAAAATGCCCAATGATTACCCGGTATCTTTTTAATCTCTAGAGAAGTTAAATACTTTTTATAAGATTGAATTTGCCAAGCAGTGCGATTTAATCCCTGTTGGGGAAGGATTAATAAACTGGGAATATCTAAAGTTTTAGTTAATCCGGCAAACCCCATGACATCCTCAAAAATTTCCCCGCGTGCCGATAAAGTGAATTTACCGCTCCAACTGCCATCAGCTTTTTGTTCGATGGCATTTTTAAACACCTCTTGCTGTAGATTTGACCAACCTTTATATTGTTTTAATTGACGAGCGATCGCTTCTATGCTCTGATAACTATCAAAGGAGCGAGTAATCTTTAAAAAGGGCAAAACTTGATAGAGAATTGGAAAAGTTATCCTAATCCAACTAGGCATTTTATCGATAAAAAAGGGATCGACTAAAATTAAACTCTTAAATACTTCCGGCTGTTGAGTTGCCCAAATTGCCGCTATTTTAGCACTCCAAGAATGACCTAAAATATGTGCTTGCGTCCAACCTAAATGATTAATTAAAGCCCTTAAATCGCCGATATAATCCTGAAAGTGATAACCGGTTGCCGGTTTACCGCTTTCCCCATGTCCCCGCAAATCTGGGGCAATAACTTGATAATTTGAGCTTAAATAATCGCCCAAACTTGACCAAACCAAAGCATGATCCGCCATGCCGTGCAATAATAATAGAGGCATACCTCGATCGCTCCATTGTAAATAGGAAATTTCCATCGAGTTATTGGTAAAAGTCTGGCGTTGTGGCATAAATTCTCGACTGATTTTTACTCTATAATTTACCTATCACTTAATAAAACTTCATACAATGGCACTACAATCTCCGATCACTGGGACTAGCTTAGAGCAATTGTCTTGGACATGGCAAGGTCACACCATCCCCTACACTGTGCGGGGAGAAGGACAACCCCTAGTATTAATTCACGGTTTTGGGGCATCTATCGGTCATTGGCGCAAAAATATCCCCGTTTTAGCGGAAAATGGCTATCAAGTCTATGCCCTAGATCTTTTGGGATTTGGGGGTACAGATAAGCCCGCTTTAGATTATAGTCTCAACCTTTGGCAGCGGCAAATACAGGACTTTTGGCGAGAAAAAATGGCAAGACCGGCGGTATTTGTCGGTAATTCCATCGGGGGACTGATTACCTTAATGCTGATGGCAGAATCTCCCGAAATCACTGCCGGAGGAGTAATTATTAACTGTGCCGGAGGATTAAACCATCGTCCCGAAGAATTAAATTTGCCGCTGCGTTTAATCATGGCTGCCTTTACCGGTTTAGTTAGTTCTCCCGTGACAGGAAAGTTTATTTTTGAACAGGTAAGGCAGAAAAATCGCATCCGGAAGACCTTAAAACAGGTTTATCGGGATCATACCGCGATTACCGAGGAATTAGTCGAAATTCTCTATCAACCCTCCTGTGATGCGGGTGCGTGGGGAGTGTTTGCATCGGTGTTGACAGCACCCCCCGGACCATCGACCCAGGAATTATTACCGCAAATCGATCGCCCTTTATTGGTACTCTGGGGAGAGGATGACCCTTGGACACCGATCGCCGGTTCGGTAATTTACCAAGAAAGAGCTAAAATGGGAAATAATACCCAATTTTATCCGATTGCCAAAGCCGGTCACTGTCCCCACGATGAACATCCCGAAAAAGTTAATCAATTAATTTTGAGTTGGCTGTCGGAAATGGGGATTTAGTCAGTTATCGAAGATTTTAGCGATTAATAGTTACTGGAGAAATCTGCCAATCGGGGCGAAGATTTTTCGCCCCTTGCAGATAGACGTGCTGCATTTCCCCTTGTAGTTTGGGAGTATTAACGTGGAGAATTACGCGAATACACTTGTCCAGACTACCAACGACGTGCATCTGTTGCACATCGAGGAGGGGGACATTTTGCCAATGGGGACGTTCGCGAGCGATAGCGGCGGGGAAAATCGCGTCTAAATCCTGAGTTGCCGTAAAGATAATACTAACAATATCATCGGGATCGAGACTATTGTGGATTTCGATCGCTTCGAGGAGTTCTGTTACTGCTTCTCGTATAGCTTCAATAGTATTAGCCGTTACTGTCGTTGCTCCCCGAATGGCTCGAACCTTCCACTGCACGATTGTCATCCTCCGCTAATCCTGATGAGTCAATTTTAGGGGTTAACGCGCCCTTTTTCTCGACTTTAATCTGGCCATCAGGGTCGGTATAACCACAATAGTTGTCCGTTAACTTCCAATTCAAATTCTAGGCGCTGTAGGGTTTTTTGTAATCCTGGGGGTATTGGGGAACGATTGCCCGTCAGACGACTGAGGAGGGGTTTCGGTTCTTCGATAGTCTGACATTTAGTTTTATCTGGGGGTAATCCTGCCAATTCTAGCGCCCAAAGTCGGGCATCTTCCTCGGTTCCCAAGCGATCAACCACTCCTAATTCTAACGCCTGTTGGCCGGTAAAAATGCGCCCATCGGCAAAACTTTTCACCTGATTGACATCTAAATTTCTCGCTCCGGCGACGGTTTGCAGAAATTGCTGATAACTGGTATCGATCATATCCTGGAGAATTCTTTCTTCTTCATCAGTTAATTCTCGATCGAAGGAGAGAATATCTTTATAGGGGCCAGATTTAATCACTTTAAACGAAACTCCCACCTTATCCAACAATCTTTCCAGATTGTTCCCTCTGAGGATAACACCGATCGAGCCAGTAATCGTGCCGGGGTTAGCCATAATATAATTAGCTCCCATACCGATATAAACGCCGCCAGAGGCGGAAATATTGCCAAAACTAGCGATTATTTTCGTGTTTTTTTGTAACCGCTTCAATGCTTCATAAATTTCTTGGGAATCCCCCACGGTTCCCCCGGGGGAGTCAATGCGGAGAAGTAGGGCGGGATATTGCCTTTCTTTGACGATTTCTAGGGCTTTTAAGACTCTTTTGCGGGTATCGGAGGCAATTGCACCTGTAATTTCTATTCGAGCGATTTGTTTGTGGGTTTTCGGTTTAAAAGGCCAGACCATCAGGTTTAAATATCTCTCAAAAAAGGACTCTTTCTAATCTAACGCTTTGATCGTTCCGGGTTAAGCAGACGTTATATTTCAGAATTTAAGGACAAAATGTCTGGTTAAGTGTTTGACATCCTCACGGCCAGGGCCGGACGGTGATGACCGGGCAGCTCGAACAAGATTTATTCAGCAAACCCTAATTAGGGCTGGCTGAATAATGGTAAAACCCTTTTAAAATAAGGCTTTTGACCTGTTAAAATCCGATGTTAGTGCCAGAATATAGGATTAGGACATTCAAAAAACTTGCATTATCCTTCTCTTAGTAGATAAACTGGTACAAAAAAGAAGGGCAACAAAGCCTGAAACGACCGGCTACTGACGACCGGCTACTGACTCCTAACCCCACCAACAAACTTTTTGCCGCAGACCCTAAGTAGGGTTTGCTGAATAAATCTAAAAACCTTATCCAACAAGGTTTTTAGACTTTTTTCCCCTCAAAAAGTGCCGACCATTGGAGTGATTGGGGGGAAAATTCCTGGACTTTTTCCCTGAAAATTAGCTAATTGACCACCTGAAAATCGGTAAAACCCCACACCCCACACCCCACACCCCACACCCTACCCCCACGAAAAACTTTTTGCCGCAAACCCTAAGTAGGGCAAGGGGCAGTAGAAGCTGATAGGCAAATGGTCATTCCCAGCGATTACCGACCTGAACAAGGAAATTACAGATTTTTTCAAGCTAGGATTAAAGATTTTGTATCGAAAAATACAAAACCGGCCAAAGTGACTGTTTAGGATGGATTTTTTGAGAAGCTTAAGAACTGATCCATACATCAAAGGAGTTTTCCATGCCCGAAACGCCACAAGAAGTCTTGAAAATGATTCAGGACAACAATATTAAGATTATCGACCTGAAATTTATTGATATGCCAGGTATCTGGCAACATTGCTCGTTCTACTACGATCAAATCGATGAAAGCTCTTTCAGCGATGGTGTTGCCTTCGATGGTTCCAGTATTCGCGGTTGGAAAGCAATTAACGAATCCGATATGGCCATGGTTCCCGATCCCACCACTGCTTGGATCGATCCCTTCTACAAGGAACCTACCCTAAGCATGATCTGTAGCATCAAAGAACCGAGAACCGGTGAATGGTATAGCCGCGATCCTCGCTCTATTGCTCAGAAAGCGATCGATTATCTTAGCACTACCGGTTTAGGTGATACCGTATATTTTGGACCGGAAGCGGAATTTTTCCTCTTTGATAGCGCTCGTTTCGACCAAACCGCCAACTCGGGCTATTACTACATGGATAGTGTCGAAGGTCGTTGGAATAGCGGTAAAGACGAAAAAGACGGAAATCTTGCCTATAAACCCGCCTACAAACAGGGTTATTTTCCCGTTAGTCCCACCGATACCTCTCAAGACATTCGCACGGAAATGCTCTTAACCATGGCCGACTGCGGAGTTCCCATCGAAAAACATCACCATGAAGTCGCTACTGGTGGTCAAAACGAGTTAGGGATTAAATTCTCTACCCTAGTACGGGCTGCCGACTACTTGATGACCTATAAATACTGCATCAAGAACGTGGCCAAGAAATACGGTAAAACCGTCACCTTTATGCCTAAACCCATCTTTGGTGATAATGGTTCCGGGATGCACGTTCACCAGTCTATCTGGAAAGATGGTCAACCCCTGTTCGCTGGGGATAAATACGCCGGACTTAGCCAAATGGCACTGCACTACATCGGTGGTTTGCTTAGACACGCTCCCGCACTCTTAGCTTTAACTAACCCCACCACCAACTCTTACAAGCGTCTCGTCCCCGGTTTTGAGGCCCCTGTAAACCTGGCTTACTCCCAAGGTAATCGCTCCGCTTCGATTCGGATTCCTTTATCGGGAAGCAACCCGAAAGCCAAACGTTTAGAATTCCGCTGTCCTGACGCGACTTCTAACCCCTACCTCGCTTTTGCAGCTATGCTCTGTGCCGGTATCGATGGGATTAAAAATCAAATTGAACCGGGGGAACCTCTCGATGTGGATATCTACGAACTCAGTCCCGAAGAATTGTCAAAAATACCCTCTACCCCCGGTTCTTTAGAAGCAGCTCTGGAAAGTCTCGAAAAAGATCACGCTTTCTTGACCGATTCTGGTGTCTTTACCGAAGACTTTATCCACAACTGGATCACCTACAAGCTCGATAACGAAGTTAACCCGATGCGCTTACGTCCTCACCCCTACGAGTTCTCTCTCTACTACGATGTCTAAGGTTTGATTGACCAATCATTAATACTAGGGGAGGCTTTTGTCTGCCCTTTTTTTTCCGAATCAGCAAGTCAGTCCCGATGAAAAAATTTTCACCACCGCAGATGAAAGAGGTTTCCTTCCCCACACCCCAACCCCCAGGAAAAACTTTTTGCCGCAAACCCTAGTATAATCCCTTGCTGCCAATTAAGTAGGGAGGCACAATTATTTGTAGGATGGGTTAGCGGTAGCGTAACATAATCGGGCGTTGGGTTTCATGCTTCAACCCAACCTACGTTCATCTTATATTTAATTCCACCCACCCACTTAGCATAAAATAGGATTAATTGACCAGAATTTTGGGGCGATAGTTTATGGAACGCGGGTTATTGTGGACACCTTTATTAATTCTATTTATTTGGTTGGCTTGGAGTGGTTGGAATGAATACCAAAAAGTGGAAATCTATCGATCATGGGCGGAAAACTTCGAGCGAGCTAAGTATGATATATATTCTGTCTTAGGTCAAAAAGATAAAATTATCACTTGGGGAAAGCCAACTCGTAAGGGAGTCATAAATTTACAAACTTTTTCCCTAGAGGAGGTCAAAGAAATCCGTCTGTTAGTTAATAATCAAGTGGTGGATTTAGATGCTCTTCCCCCCCAAGGTTCCCCTTGCCTAGAATTTATTTTTAAAGAGCGATCGCCTGAAAGAATTCCCTTTACTGAAGTTGAATTAGCCAGTCGGTGGGCGAAATTTTTACAACAACAAATCTTAATTTAATGGCGATAATTTCTAGCGCAATCTTCCTGATCGCAGGATACCGACAACTAACCATAAACCGATAAAACTAGCTGTAGCAAATAATACGGTACTAATAATAGTTAATTGCCGAGATTGGGTGCTGGCTGTGACAATGGCGGCCCCGATAATTAAGGAACCAATAATCACACTAAAAGCTAGTCGATTGGCGGAATTATCTAAACTGCGACGGAGATTATCTAAGTCGCGAATTTTCAGATTAACATTTAAAGTTTCCGAGGTTAAACCATCTAGTAAAACTTCGATTTGACGGGGAGATTTCAGGGAAAAAGATTTCAAGTCTAAAACTGTTCTTAGGGCAGTTTGTAGGGGAGTGCTACCGATTAACTGTTGTTCAAGAATATTAGTTAATAGCGGTTTGACTTCTTCTAGGATATTAATATCAGGATTAAATTTTCGGGCAGTTCCTTCTAGATTAGCGAGACTTTTGGCAAATAAACCTAAATTACCCGGAAGTTTAATTCTATTGCGACGGGCAATTTGCAAAAGTTCATAAACCACCTCACTAAAGTTAATTTGATTTAAATTGAGGTTATAATATTTTCGCAACATCCGCTCATAATCCACCTCTAATTGTACTAAAGTAATCGGCACGACTGACTCGGATAGTTTAATAGTTAGTTGACTGCATCTTTTGGCATCTAAGTCAACAATTGCCAATAACAATTCTGTTAAAATTTGTTGAGTTTGTGGGTCTAATCTGCCCACCATGCCACAGTCAATTAAAGCCACTCTACCATCATCAAGATAGAAAATATTACCCGGATGGGGATCGGCATGAAAGAAGCCATCAATATAAATTTGTTGAAAAAATGACCGAAACAAAATCCGAGTTATTTCGGTTTTTCTTTGGGAAATTGCTTGCTCAGTTGCTGGTCTAGAAACATCGGCCTCTAAAATTTGTTTTCCTTCTAACCATTCTAACACTAATAGCCTGGAATTAGTTAAGTGCCAATAAATTTTAGGAATAACTAACTGTTTGGGTTCTGACCACCGACTCTGGGTTAAATTATAGCGTAATTGGTCAGTATAATGACCTTCTTGGGTAAAATCTAATTCCGCATTGACTGCTTTAATAAACTCCTCTGCTAAGTCAACAACGTCGTAACTTTGACCAAATTCTGTGAGGGCAACTAAATCAGCAATTCCCTTAATTAAGGCACTATCTTGGGCAACAATTTTTTCGATTCCAGGACGCAAGACTTTAATCGCTACTTCCTCCCCAGATAATAAAGTTGCCCGATGAATTTGCCCGATTGATCCTGCGGCAATCGGTTGGGGATTAATATACTTAAATACCTCTTCGATCGGTTTTGCTAACTGTTCGGTGATGACTATTTCTATATCTGTCCAAGCAACGGGAGGAACTTGTGCTTGTAGGGCAGTTAAAGCCTCGATATAATTAGCAGGTAGCAGATCGGGACGGGTACTAAGTAACTGTCCCAATTTGACATAAAAAGGCCCCAATTCCACAAGGATTTTTTTGAGAACTTCTGGGGTGGGAATCTGGGGATTTTCCGTTTTTCCTAGGGTTAAAACCCCGCGCATATAGTCCCAACCGTTGCCGAGAACTATCTCAAGGATTTCTTTTTGTCTTTGACTGGTTTGGGGGAGTGAGAACACGGTATTATCAGTTATCAGTTATCAGTGATCAGTTATCAGTTATCAGTTATCAGTTATCAGTTATCAGTTATCAGTTATCAGTTATCAGTTATCAGTTATCAGTTATCAGTTATCAGTTATCAGTTTATCAGTGGGTAAGTTAGGTACTTATCGATGGGTGCATCCCACATTTGCAGGAACACCGATAATCAGCAATTATCAGTGACTTTTAAATTATTACAGATATATCAGCAGCTGCCTGTAAGCATCCCACCGAAAAACTAATGCGCGGGGGGTTTGGGGGCGGCGCCACGCCCCCAACGGGGGGTTTGGGGGGTTCTACCCCCCAAAAGCTTGGATTGAGCGATAAAACCGAAAGTAACGCCCGATTTTAGTAGGAAGTTTCCCTTAAAAAATCCCAACTTAGTAGATTTACAAAAATGAGATGTACCCCTTTCAGTTATCAGTTATCAGTTATCAGTGATCAGATTTGAGTTTTAAGTGAGCAGTATTAAATAGAAGTTTCCTACTGTCTTTTCACTGGTTACTGGTTACTGTTTACTGATCACTGATTACTGAAAAAAAGGCTTTTAGACTTTTTTTTCCTCAAAAAGTGCTGACCATTGGAGTGATCGGGGGTAAAATTCCTGGACTTTTTCCCTGAAAATTAGGTAACTGACTACCTCAAAATCGGTAAAACCCTACACCCCACACCCCACACCCCACACCCTGCCCCCACGAAAACCTTTTTCAGCAAACCCTACTTAGGTACTTATCAATCCTATAACAATTTCTCCAATTTGGGATCGGTTTGTAATTGCTTGAGAACTTGTTTAATATCTTGGGTACGATCTTTGTGGACAACGAGAGTTGCTTTGCCGTCGCGAACAATTACCAGATCTTTTAAACCAATAGTAACGATCACTTCTTCCTCATCACTAGCATAGATAATAGCCCCCTCCGTATCCAAACCGACATGATTTGCCAGTTCAATATTTTTGCCCTTTGCTTCTAGTAATCTTTCCAGAGCATTCCAATCTCCCAGATCATCCCAACCGAAATTAGCGGGTAAAACGTAAGCGAGTTGGGTTTTTTCCATCAAAGCATAATCGATACTTTTTTTCTCTAAATCCTCATAGGCAGCGATGCCCCGATCGATCAGAGGCTGTAAAATATTATTAGCGTGGGTTTTTAGCTCCTCTAAAACCACTTGTCCCTGAAAGATAAACATTCCGCTATTCCAGCTAAAAAGTCCCGTTTCTAGGAATTTTTCGGCCGTGGTGCGATCGGGTTTTTCCGTAAAACGACTAACTTTATAGACGGGTAAACCATTAAATTCGCCTTGATTTTCTCCCTGTTCGATATAACCGTAACCGGTGGAGGGATAATCGGGTTTAATCCCTAAAGTAACGATCGCTTTTTGGCTGACGGCCACTTCTACGGCCGCTTTTAAAGTGTTAATATAAGCCTCTTGATCACCAATATAATGATCGGCAGGAAAAAAACCGATCGCCACTTCCTTACCATAACGTTTTATCACTTCTAAGGTGGCCCAAGTCACAGCCGGGGCCGTATCCTTGCCCACCGGTTCCACTAATAGGTTACTCTCCGGTAAATCGGGCAGTTGTTCGCGGACACCATCAGCGATCGCACTAGCGGTAATTACCCAGAGATTTTCCCAACCTGCCCCTAAAGATAATAGACGATCAGCCGTTGCTTGTAAAAGACTGCGACCACTACCATCAAGACAGAGAAACTGTTTCGGACGCGCTAGACGACTGAGAGGCCAAAAACGTTCCCCTTTACCACCGGCGAGAATGACTGGAACAAGCGACTGATTCATAAAAATTGACACTTATCGGTTAAGTTGAACCGATTGTATCAGACGGCAGTGAGCGGTGAGCATTTTCCTGCCCCAAAGCTAAAAAGCGGGCAAGTAACCCGCTTTTTAGCAAAAATAACCGAAATATTGCGATTAGAAATTCATTTCGGCCGCTTGTACTGTTTCCACTTGTTTTTTCTTAATAACTAAGAGGATTTGGCAGAGCATAATACCACCGAGGAATAAAACTAATCCTTTGATCCGGCCGGGATTTTGCAGGACAACTTCCGTATCTTTTTGACCAAAACCGCCGACATTGGGGTTACTGGTTAAAAATTGTCCCACTTCGATCGCTTGACCTTCCGAGACGATTAACTCAGGACCTGCGGGAATATTTTCCACCACGGGGCCAGCTTCGGAAGTGATGGTGACTTCATAACCACCGGCTTCGGTTTTGCTGATCTGGCTAATTGTACCTGCGGTAGAAGCTTTGAAAGCGTTATTATTGCTGGGTTCACCGGTGGGGTACACTTGACCGCGACCGCGATTGGCCCCTAAATGCACAGCATATTTACCGAAGTGAATACCCTTATTTTGGCTAGGATCGGGGGCCAGGACGGGGAAAACGATCTCTTTGTATTGATCACCGGGTAAGGGGCCGACGATAACCACGTTATCTTGACCTTCTTTGTAGGATTGGAAATAGACTCCACCGAGTTTTTCCTGCATTTCTTCGGGAATGCGATCGGGGGGCGCGATTTTAAAACCATCCGGTAGCATTAAGACTGCACCGACGTTTAAACCCCCCTTCGATCCGTCTCCTAACACCTGTTGACTGGCGGGATCGTAGGGGATTTTTACTACTGCTTCAAAGACGCTATCGGGTAATACCGAGTGGGGGATTTCAATTTCGGCGGGTTTTTGGGCTAAATGGCAGTTCGCGCAGACAATCCGACCTGTTGCTTCTCTGGGGGTTTCCGGGGCGGTTTGTTGCGCCCAAAAAGGATATGCTTGGGCAGATTGGGGGTTAATGACATCGCTGGTTAGGAGTAGGGAAACGGTAGCGATCGCCACGAGGACAGCTTTCACTAGGGCCTGTCTGTGGACTTGCGGGAAGCTTAAAAAGTTGAATGTTCTCATCTCTATCGGTTGAATAATTCCAAATCTCGTCACATTGAATAATCTAGGACCACCAGGGTTCTTCACCGGTGCGGAAGTCGGTTTCCGTCCAAGTGGAGAAGACGACTTTATCATTATCGGTGACGTTGGCATGGGCGAGGGCTAAGGATAGAGGCGCTGGACCGCGAACTACTTTTCCTTCGGCATTGTACTGGGAACCGTGGCAAGGACACATGAATTTTTCTTCGCTGGCATTCCAAGGCACCACACAACCTAAGTGGGTACAGACGGCGTTAATTCCGTAGTTGGCCAGGGTTTTGTCCTCTTGGACGACTAAATAGGTGGGGTCGCCTTTTAAACCTTGGGCTAAGGTGCGATCGCCAGCGTTATGGCTGGTCAGAAATTGACTGACAATCACATCATTGCCTAGGGCATCTTTTGCGGTGACACCGCCACCCGTACCACCGGCCGAGGGGGGAATAAAATACTTAACAATCGGATACAAAGCCCCCGCCGCTACTCCGGTAATTGTACCAAAGGTCAACAGGTTCATAAATTGACGACGACCCAAATCGGGAACATCTGTACCGGAAACTTGACTCATTGCTCCTTATCTCCAAATGTAAATTTTTGTAAACTAATTCTCATCTAAGGGCGATTTTGTGCATCTCGATCAAGACGAAAACCCAGAGCTTAAAGAAGGTTTACAAGGGCTGTATTAGATTATTACAGATATTGAGTCACGGACAATTGCCACAGCAAAGCTGCCCCCAATGCGATCGCTGTTTGCTCGCTTTCAGTGCTAGAGGCAAATTATTAAAAAATTGACATAATGGCGGCTTGTCTGTTTACTTGACAGTTACGCTTCCTATCAGTCATACTATTAAAAATAGTTCAAAAAAACCAAAGATTAGGTTGTGTGACTCTAACCAACACAATCAACTATTACCAGTGATTTACTCAAGATGATGACAGCTAATTCTGCTTATGAATTGTTAGAATATGCTTATAATAAACTCGATTTTAGTCAAGGCGACTTAGTGAGTTCAAAAGCGTCATTGTCAGAAATAACTTTAGAAGAGTGGATAGAAAAAGGAGATTGGTTAGAATTAGCCCAGCAAGTTGAAGCAGAAAAAGTTTTTTTTATTAATAATAATCCTGTGATTATTTTTGCTAAATGTGATACTCAAGAAGATGAAAAAGTACGTCAAATCTTTAATAAAATATGGTGTATGGCTAGACCAAGTTACCTATTTTTAGCGAAAGAAGGTGAACTAGCTATTTACGATCTAACCAAACCACCTGCTAGAAGTATAGAAGATTGGAAGAAAAATAATAGACCGTTAGAAGTTGCCCAAAACATACTTGAAGTAACTTCAAAACTTTATCAATACAGACGGGAACAAATCGAATCAGGGAAGCTTTTTGAGGATGAGCGTTTTGAAACATCTAATCAACGTGCTGATCAATCACTGATCAAAGATTTAAAAACAGTTCGTTTAGCCTTAATCCGTGAAGGATTAAGCGAAAATAAACGTAAATATGCTCATGCTTTAATTGGTAGATCAATTTTTATTCGCTATTTGGAAGATAGAGGAATTTTAACTCAAGAGTATTTTGAAGCAATAGCACAAAACAATGCAACATGGAAAGCCTTACTTAATGCTCCTGACGATCAGTTAAATATGGAAACTGAAGCTAAACAACATTATATCAAAATATTAAGTGATAAAAGTTTTACCTATGCTTTATTTAATCGGTTGAGTCAAGATTTTAACGGAGATATGTTCCCTTCTGATGAACAAGAAGCGGAATCTGTTGAGCAACGGCATTTATCTCTCTTACAAGAATTTTTACAGGGAGATATTGATCCACAAAAAAAATTATTTTTCTGGGCTTATAAATTTGATATAATTCCTATTTCTTTAATTAGTAGTATTTATGAAGAATTTTATCATGAGTCAAATACAGAAAATATTGATAATGGGACGCATTATACACCGAGTTCATTAGTAGAATTTGTCTTGTCTAAAGTTTTAACGTCAGATTGTTTGACAACTCATCCCCGTATTCTTGATCCTTGTTGTGGTTCAGGAATCTTTTTAGTGGAAGCATTTCGGAGAATTGTGAGACATCGAGTCTATCAAAATCAGCGACAGCGATTAAGTTGGCAAGAGTTAAGAGAAATCTTAAAAAATCAGATAGCTGGCATAGAAATTAATTCAGAAGCTATCAGAATTACTGCATTTAGTCTATATCTTGCTTTATTAAATTATCAAGAGCCTCCAGACATTTTATTACAAATTAAACGAGGTGAAAAATTACCCTTTTTAATTTATCAAGCGAATGGGTTATCTGAGGATAATCACTTTAATAATTTAGTCTGCGATAATGCTTTTCAAGAATTTTCTAACTCAGAGGATGTGATATTATCTAGAAATTTTAGCAGTCAATGTGCTGATGTTGTTGTCGGTAATCCTCCTTGGGGATCTCCTAAAACGAAGGATAAAAAAGGCACAAAAGACTTAAATATCGCTTTACAATGGTGTCAAGAACGTGATTATCCAGTCGGAGATAAAGAACGTTCTCAAGCGTTTATCTGGAGAGTATTTGATTTTTTAAAAGATAATGGATGGTCAGCATTAGTGGTATCAACAGGTATTTTCTTTAAGACCCATGATAAAAGCAAAGAATTTAGACAAAAATGGTTAAACAGTGTCTTATTAAAAGAAGTTGTCAATTTTGCTCATGTTCGTGATATTTTCTTTAAATCTGGTAATAAAAACCAATCTAGTGCCTCAATTTCTCCTTTTGCTTCAATTATTTTTCAGAAAGTCAATCAGACAGAGTTAACCTTAAAAGATCAAGTTGTCACTTATTGGTCTGCTAAAAAAACAGCTATGATTAAAAATGTGCAAGCTGTTATTTTGAGTGTTATGGATCGTCGTGGTATCAGACAAAGTGAACTATTTTATAATGATTCTTTATGGAAAATTTATTATTGGGGAAATCATCAAGATGCTGGTTTAATTAAAGGGATACAATTATCGCAAACTTTAAAAGAATTACATGACTCTAGGAATAGTGGTCAAGGATTTTCAGAAGGGAAAAAGGATCAAAAAGATTGCCAGTTACCGAGATTACTTCCCACAGATAAATTTGAAAGATATGGTTTAATTTCTCCTTCTTGGTTTGAACAAGCACCTAAACAAGCAGCGCGCCCTAGACAACTCGCTCTATATAATGGAGAACGTCTATTAATCAAGCGTGGTATTAGTCAAAGATTAAATAAACAAGGAGAAATTATTGCCCGGTTTGAATCCGAGAAATTTTCTGTTAAAAACTCGATTAATTCTATTAAATTAATCGAACCAGAAACGTGGAAATATAAAGTTATTTTAGGGATTCTTTGGTCTTCTTTACCTCGATACTATTTCTTTTTAACTTCAAGTAACTGGGGAATCTGGCACGATGAAGTCTATACGACTCAATATTTAAGTTTGCCGATTATTTTTCCAAAGGATCAAGGTATTCGGGAAAAAGTTATCGATATTGTTGAGCAATTACAGAATTGTAATCCTATAAAGTATAGTATTGAACATCCTGAAGGAAAAACTCCAGAAAAAATAGAAGCACAACTCACTGAATTAGAATATCAATTAGATGAGGCAATATTTGATGTCTATGATCTCACCATTGCTGAACGGGATCTCATTCGTGATATGTGTGATGTAGGGATAGAGTTTTACTATAATCATATCAACAGTAAAGCAGTAAAACCTGTTGAAAGCTATCCTCAACAAAATCAAGGACTTCTCAACGATATTAATAAAAACCGTCAAACTCAAAAAGGATTAGAAGGTTATTTACAAGCCTTTTTAGATATTTGGAATCGAGAATTAGAACCTGATGGTGAATTCAGTTGGCAGATTATTCGTCCTCAATTTCAGGGGTTAGAAAATCCTATGTTAGCCGTTATTTTCTCTACACAAGAGTATGGAGAAAAACCTCAACCTGTCTCCCAATCAGAGCAAAAACAATGGATAGAAATTATTGATCAATTAGCAAGACAAGAAAACGGTTTATTAGTTCCCTATAATAGCCATCAAATTTATCTTGATGGTTTAGTTCGTTCGGTTTCTGATACAGAAATCATTATTATTAAGCGTAATGAACGAAGATTCTGGACTCGTAGCATGGCGCGTGAGGATGCGGAGGCAACAATGCTTCAAATTATTAACTTACAAGAATCTCAAGAAAGGATCTAAACTTATGACAAAACCAAGTTTATTAAAAAAAGATATATGGGGTAATCATGAAAAGAGAGTTTTAGCTATTTTTAGGCTTGCTTTAGAAATGCTTCAAAAGAACCAAGAATTACCCCAAAGTGAAGATGAACTTAATCGAAAACTATGCTTTTTTGTCCGTTATGCCAACCAACAATTAACTATTTCTAATCAAGGAATAGAATGGCCTTGTATGTATGAAGCCAATAATCAACCTGATGCTGATGATAGCATTCGAGCTAAACGAGAATATAAACGACCTGATTTTCAATGGGGAATCTGTGATACTAACGAAACAAATCCTGAAAGAATGGATAAATTTTACACTTTAGAGGCTAAAAGACTTGGTTCTCCATCAAGTTCTCAATGGATACTTAACAAAAATTATATTCTAAATGGGATTAACAGATTTATATTAGTTGAATGGGGTTATGGAAAATCCGTCAGTTCGGGAGCAATGATTGGTTATATTCAAAATATGGAATTAAGAGAAATTTTAAATGAAGTTAATGAGCATTGTTCACAACTAACCATTATAGATTTAACTTTATCGCCGGAAGGATGGCAAAATGATGTGAGTCGTCTTGACCATCAACTAGAACGTCCTGATGTGCCACCTAGTCCATTTAATTTAAGACATCTATGGGTAGATTTACGAAGTAAAAAAACTGATAACAATGACGATACCTCATCATAAAAATTTATTCAAATTCTCCATTAAACGCTCATGAATCTCATCACCCCAAAACCGAAATAAGGACAACCCTAGACGATTGACCCTTAAAAACGCATCCTCAGCATCATAAACGGCTAATTCTCACTGATTCTGACTCATTAAAATCATCAATCTCCCTTTTAAGTCAACTCTTAGAAATTGCTAAAATAGGAGTAGAAAAAGCAATAGAAACCGACGAAGAAACGGCAACCGCTTGGATAAACCAACAACTAGAAAGCTTGGGAGTAAAACTAATCCGATGAACACAAAAATAGAACTACCAATGGAACAAATTAAAGCATTTTGTCAAAAGTGGCAAGTCACCGAATTGGCATTATTTGGTTCAGTTTTACGGGAAGATTTCCGTTCAGATAGTGATATTGATATTTTAATTACCTTGGGATGTTATTAATGCGTGAGTTAAAATATATAGCTGAAACTCCACTGAATCATAGGAAGGATTACGGTCAGTTTTTTACACCTGTGTGCGTTGCTCGCCTCATGGTACAGTGGGTTTTGAAAGATAATCCAGAAACAGTATTAGACCCAGCGTTTGGCTTAGGCGTTTTTTATGATGAAGCAATAAAAACACCTTCAGGTAATCAAGTACATTTCATTGGATATGAGATTGATAGAAATATATTTGAGTTTCTCAATCGTAATGGTGACAGTCCTTATTTGAGAGTTATCAATAGTGATTACCTCGAAGCTGAAACTGAAAAATTTGACGGTATCATTTGTAATCCACCATATATGCGATTTCAGAAATTTCTTAAGCGTCATGATATATTACCAAAAATTGAAGAAAAAATAGGGAAGAAACTTATCGGTTACTCTAATATCTCTTCCCTATTCCTTGTCAAGTCTTTAAGAGAACTTAAAATCAATGGTAACTTGGCGTATATTATGCCTTTTGAATTTTTTAATACTGGCTACGGAAAAGAAATCAAAAAAAGTCTCCTTGAAAATCATTTATTGAAGCAAATAATAATCTTTGACAATGAAAAAGAAATTTTCCCAGAGGCAACGACAACTGTTTGTGTGCTTCTTTGTAAAAATGACGGAAAAAAAGAAACCATTAAAATTTTACAGATCAAAAAAAGTGATGAAATAGATAAAATATCTGATATTAGTAAATTCTATCAGTGGGAAATCGAACCATCGAATTTACCATACAACCAAAAGTGGACACCTATTATTTCATCATTGTTCACTGAACAAGTATCTCCAAATGGCTTCTGTAAGTTGTCCCTATACGGTACGTTTACGAGAGGTATTGCTACTGGCGCAAATGAATTTTTTGCGTTAAAAAAATCAAAAATTGAGCAACGGAAGTTGAGTGATAACAATATTTGTAAGTGTATTACAAAAAGCTCTCAAATCCGCAAATTAGTATTTACTGAGCATGATTTTAATATACTATACAATGAGGATAAGCCAGTCCATTGTTTAGATGTAAAAGACCACGACAACTCTGAAATACGAAATTACATAAAAGAAGGCGAAAAATTGGGATATCATGGGAGGTATCTTACAAAAACAAGGAAGACCTGGTACAAAATTGAAAATAGAAAACCAGCTCCAATTTTATTCGGTGTCTTTAGCAGGGGCAGGTTAAAAGTAATACGCAATTTCACAACAGCAATAAATTTTACCTGCTTTCATTCCTTTTATCCAAATAGGGTTTGCTGAATAATGGTAAAACCCTTTTAAAATAAGGCTTTTGACCTGTTAAAATCCGATGTTCATGCTGCGAAAATCGGATTGGGACCATCAAAAACCTTGCATTATCCTTAATTTAGTACATCAGTTGGTACAAAAAAGAGAGGGCAACAAAGCCTGAAACTCCCGACGACCGGCTACTGACGACCGGCTACTGACTCCTAACCCCACCAACAAACTTTTTCAGCAAACCCCAAATAAATTAGGACAACAATTTATTAATAAATTGTTTGTGTATTTGCTGAGTGATATTGGACAGGAAATAATAAAAATCAATAAACGAAGTTATGGTGATGAATTAGACAAGTTTGAACCAAGGGATTTGAACGATAGCTTATGTCCAAGCCAGAAACAATTTGAAATGATCAGTGATGAAGATGCTGAAGAAGTAATTAGTATTGCACAAAATGATCACAAAAAAGCAATTCTCATGAGTAATGCTCTGATCAAAAGACTTATGGACTCCCAACAATGCGCTGCACCGGACGGCAATTCCGCTGCGCTCCATAGCGCGATCGCTATCGATGCAGGGTGCGTTCCCTAATCTGGCTCCTACTGCTGCACCGATAGATTTTTGGGGAACGCACCATGCTCATTCATTCAAACAAGTGATTTCCAGCTAACAACGCCTCTGCACACCAACTGCCGAGAGTTAATCGGTGATAGTGAACAGCAATCAGTGAACTGAAAACTCACATCTGATCACTGATAACTGATCACTGACTTCTCAACCCCTGCTATACAATGGTTTTTGACTTGTTTTTTGGAAGGGAACGCTAAACCATGTATTCGATCGATATTACCCTGAAACTCTCGCCCATCCCCATTTCCGTGCAGCGCAAGGAAGAAGCAGCAGCAGACGCTTTGTATCAAACAATTATTAACGCTATGCGATCGCCTAATCCCGAATTATTAGAATTAACCTGCGAAAAACAAACCGATAAAAAGGTGGCGGTTTTGAGCGATCAGATCAGTGCGGTGATTGTTTCACAAAAATCCGGGGCTGCCTCCACCGGTAGAGCGCCGGGGTTTGTCGCTTTAGCCACAGAATAGTTCTTTAATCAGTTATCAGTGAGCAGTAATCAGTAATCAGTGACAAGAAAACGGCAAGCGCCTACATAACACTTTCTACTCAAAACTCAAAACTCAAATCTGATAACTGAAAAGGCTGACAGCTAAAAAACTGATAACAAGGGCCGAATCTAAAACCCAATTGGTTAAGCTAAAAGCTTTGATGCACTTAGTTTCTAACCTTCTTTTTAGGCAGGAGAATTGCCAGATTCTTTCTGGGAGCCTCTTGCCGTCAGAAGCTGATAACTGATAAGTAGTCGGACATAAATTCTGTTGTCTATCTTAAGAAATGTAAATTGCCGCAATTCCTACTGACGACCGGCTACTGACTCCTGACTCCTTACCCCACAGTTAACTTTACTTTTGTCCAACTATTTAACTGATAACTGATAACTGATAACTGATAATTCATGACTATAAAAGTAACAGACCTCTGCTTTAGCTGGCCGAATGGGAAATCAGTATTAAATGGCTGCTCTTTGCAAGTTCCCAGAGGAGAATTTTGGATGTTGTTGGGGACAAATGGCAGCGGTAAATCAACCCTGCTGCGGCTCTTAGCGGGATTATTAAAACCTAGTCGCGGGGAAATAGAGATACCTAACCCCCTCGGTTTTGTTTTTCAAAATCCCGACCATCAGTTAGTGATGCCAACAGTGGGGGCAGATGTGGCTTTTGGGTTGGTATCCGAGGGTTTATCCACGCCGGCAATTCGGGCGCGGGTGCGGGAATCCCTAGGGGCGGTGAATTTATTAGAAATGGAAAAACGACCGATCTATGCTCTCAGTGGCGGACAAAAGCAAAGAATCGCCATTGCGGGGGCTTTAGCTCGTCATTGCGAGGTTTTGCTCTTTGATGAACCCACCGCCCTTTTGGATGGTGATACCCAGCTAGAATTAGTCTCTCAAGTGCAGAAATTGGTCAAAAACCGGGGGATTACGGCCCTTTGGGTGACGCATCGCCTGGAGGAATTGGATTACAGCGATGGAGCATTTTTATTAGAGGGGGGCAAGGTAACGGATCGGGGAAATCCCCTAGACTTAAAAGCGAGATTATTGGCCAGTGCGGCGGGAGAATCCTAAATTTTTTGTTAATATCATTAAGATGCTGTTTTTTAGAACTGCCCTTAATGCCACACGAATTACTCTCAAAGCCATGCTTAATTCTTCTGATCGTTCCCTTCTGCTGGTTGACGGCTACAACGTCATCGGCGCTTGGCCGTCCCTGAAAAAAATCAGCGATCGCCACGGTCTCGAACCGGCGCGAGACAAGTTAATTGAAACCCTAATCGGTTACACCCACCATCAGGGTTATCAAACCCAAATCGTCTTCGATTCCTACCTTCAAGACACCCCCGGCAGCCAAGAACGCTACACTAACCATTTATCGGTTTATTTTACCGCTCACGCTCAAACCGCCGACACCTATATCGAGAAAACCTGTGCCGATTTTTGGCACGATCGCGCCCCAGCTATCGGACGCATTATCGTCGCTACTTCTGATAATGCCCAAAAAATGACCGTTATGGGTTATGGGGCCCAGTGGATTTCCGCTCAACGTCTGGAAATCGAGGTGGATTTAACCGGTCGTCGTCTGAGAAAATCCCAGAGTTCTTCTCAAAGTCCCAAAGGGCGTTTTTTATTCCATTCTCTCGATGCTCAGGTGCAACAGAAATTAGAGAAAATGCGCCACGGAATTAGTTATCAAAAACCTTGACAAATTACCTCAAATATGTATCGACAAAATCCCCATTAGAGGCACAGGTAACTGTGTCTCTAAGCTTTTCAAGGTCAGTTGCGGTCTGGGGGATTTTGTCAAAAGCCGGCCGATCTAATACCATTTTTCTTTATTCGCGTCACAACGAATACAGGCTTGGCAAGCATTCGAGCGTGGATGTCTGTCATGGATTTAGAAATTTGGTATAAACTACTCGTTTCACAGCTGCAATTCTGCTAAACCTAAATAATAAATTCCCGTGGGTGTCACTTGGAAGCGACAGGGTAAAACTTTGACTCCTTTAGCCACTGCTTGACGCAATAACTGCCCGTATTTAGTATCCTTACTATCCCCCGGAGCAAATCGGTAACAATCACCCCGATTAATAAAGTAGAGCATAATCGCCTCCGCTGCCGGCAATAAAGCCATTAATTCCTGTAAATGCTTCTGTCCTCGCGTGGTGACAGTATCGGGAAAAAGTGCCGTTTCTCCCTGATTCCAAGTGGTATTTTTGACCTCGATATAGGTGAGGGAATTATCCCCATGGGTCAAAAGAAAATCAATTCTACTGCCATTATTTTGACCGTAGGCCACTTCCGATCGCACCTCGGTTTCATTTTTGACCAAATCGGGAAAAACTCCTTGCAACAGGGCATTTTTCACCACCTGATTAGGAAGATTGGTATTAACTCCCACCCAAGTCTCCCCCAGTTGAATCATCTCCCAGGTATAAGCTAATTTTCGCTTCGGGTTATCACTACGGGAAAGATAAACCGGTTGACCCTCTACGCATACATCCGTCATCGGTCCGGTATTAGCGCAATGGGCCGTAATTAATTCTCCGTTGTCCAGTTGTATGTCGGCAAAAAAGCGTTTGTAACGTTTAATTAAAATACCCTTGACAAGAGAAGGATAAGTGTGAACCAACAAGGAAGTCATCAAATTTCTGCCGAGGAATATAAGGTAAAGAATAGCCTTTTTTTGGGAGCTTAACCTGAAGACAGGAGACCTTTCAGTTATCAGTGAACAGTGATCAGTAAACAGTAATCATCGGAAATTTTGGGTCTGAAACCCCGCCGTTCTAGGTTGGCTTTACGTTAGAATTAAAAGGCCAGTCTCGAAAACCAAGTGGACGGCGCAGCACCTTGAAAACTCGGCTTAGGGGGTTCCGACCAGAAAAGCTTGGCCGGGTAAAAAGTCGCGCGCAACAAGTACAAGAAGCTATAGGCGGTCAACGTACCGTGGGACACACGGAATCGGGCTTCTGAAATGGGGCGAAAGTCTGTGGACTCTGTGTAAGACAGTACATGGTTTTTTAACTGTGGTATGCGACGGTGGTGGAAGCAGAAACTTAAATCGTGAGGTTTAGGAATCGCCGCACTTTTAGGGCGGCGAGGATGTCAAACTATTTTCCTTTATTCGTAGCAGGCATTTTACTCTCTTGGGTTTGGTGGGTAAAATGTATTCTAAAATACATTCCTGCTGGCGAGCAAATGGAACGAACCACAAAGACACAAAGGACACAAAGATTGATCGGTCTTATATAAGTTAAACTTATCACACAAAGAATAAGAGAGCCGGCATTTTACTCCCCTCTCCCTTTGGTTGTGGGGGTAAGGGAAATTAACCATCTCTGCGATTACTTTTGAAAAATGGCATCAGTGACAAGAAAACGGCAATTTTCTACTTAAGACTGTCCACTAAAAACTCACATCTGATCACTGATAACTGATAACTGATCACTGATAACTGATAACCGCTCAGGTACAATAAAACCTTGAGGCTTAATAGACATTGAGATTATGGGTAACACTTTCGGACGACTATTTCGGGTTTCCACTTTTGGAGAATCTCACGGGGGTGGGGTAGGAGTGGTTATCGATGGTTGTCCCCCGCGCTTAGAAATTTCCCAAGAGGAGATTCAAATCGATTTAGACCGTCGCAAACCGGGACAAAGCAGAATCGTGACCCCGCGCCGAGAAAATGACATTTGTGAGATAATTTCGGGCGTTTTTGACGGCAAAACCCTCGGTACACCGATCGCTATTTTAGTGCGGAATCAGGATGCTCGTTCGCAAGATTACAACGAAATGGCCGAGAAATTCCGACCTTCCCATGCGGATGCCACCTACGAAGCAAAATACGGCATTCGCAACTGGAAAGGAGGAGGCAGATCTTCGGCCCGGGAAACCATCGGCCGGGTGGCCGCAGGAGCGATCGCTAAAAAAATACTTAAATCTGTCTATAATGTCGAGATTATCGGCTATGTGAAGCGAATTAAAGATCTTGAGGCAATCATCGACCCCAACACCGTCACCCTCGACGAGGTGGAAAGTAATATAGTGCGTTGTCCCAACGGGGAAACGGCCGCCAAAATGATCGCCCTGATCGACCAAATTCGCCTGGATAAGGACTCGATCGGCGGTGTGGTGGAATGTGTAGCCAGAAATGTGCCGAAAGGTCTAGGAGAACCCGTTTTTGATAAGCTAGAAGCCGATTTAGCTAAGGGGATGATGTCCTTACCCGCGAGTAAGGGATTTGAAATCGGATCGGGATTCGCGGGAACCTTCTTAACCGGCAGCGAACACAATGACGAGTATTTTATCGATAATAACGGGGAAATTCGCACCACTAGCAATCGTTCGGGGGGCATCCAAGGGGGAATCAGTAACGGTGAAAATATTATTATCCGCACCGCTTTTAAACCGACCGCGACTATCGGTAAAGAACAAAAAACCGTGACGCGCAGCGGAGAAGAAACCACCCTGGCAGCCAAAGGAAGACACGATCCTTGTGTTTTACCCCGAGCGGTCCCCATGGTCGAAGCGATGATGGCTTTGGTATTATGCGATCATCTGCTCCGTTTTCAGGGACAATGTACGATTAGCGATCGCTTTTTCTAAACCTTTACCTGCGATGAAATTTTTATTCCTTCATTCCAATTTTCCCGCCCAATTTCGCCATTTAATCACGGTTTTGGCTCAAGACCCCGGAAATCAAGTGATTTTCGGCACTACCAGGCAAGAGGGAGAGATAGCGGGGGTAAAAAAATTTATTTACAAGGAAAGTCGCGCTGTTTCTCCCCAAACCCATCATTATGTCCGTCCCCTCGAAAGTGCGGTTTTGCAAGGTCAAGCGGTTTATGCTGTTTGCCAACAACTGAAAAATCAAGGATTTTATCCCGATATTGTCTATGCACATTCTGGCTGGGGGCCAGGCCTATTTATCAAGGATATTTTCCCGAAAACTAAGTTTTTAGCCTATTTTGAATGGTTTTATCATGCCCATGGTTCCGATGCTGATTTTGATCCGGCGGATCCGCTTAATGCTGATGCCGAGGCCCGGATTAGAATTAAAAATGCCCCGATCCTCATCGATCTGGTCAGTTGCGATCGAGGTTTATCGCCGACTATCTGGCAAAAACAACAATTTCCCCGCGAATTTCACTCTAAACTCACGGTTTTACACGATGGCATCGATACGGACTATTTCTGTCCCCGTCCCGATGTGCAGTTAGTCATTCCAGAGATAGGTTTAGATTTATCCGGTGTTAAGGAGATTGTCACCTATGCAACCCGGGGAATGGAACCCTATCGCGGTTTTCCCCAATTTATGACGGCTGTTTCCCTAATTTTAGCCCGTCGGCCTAACTGTCATGTGGTGATTGTCGGGGAGGATCGGGTTGCTTATGGGAAAACTCTACCGGACGGCAAAACCTATAAACAATTGATGTTAGAAAGCCTTTCTTTGGATTTATCCCGGGTGCATTTTACCGGTTCTCTGCCCTACGGTCAATATAAACAGGTTTTACAGGCATCGGCCGCCCATATCTATCTTACTCGTCCTTTTGTGCTTTCTTGGTCAATGTTAGAGGCTATGGCCATGGGTTGCGTCGTGATTGGTTCCGATACTCCCCCCGTGCGAGAATTAATTACTGATGGGGAAAATGGTTTATTAGTGGATTTCTTTTCTCCCCAACAAATAGCCGATCGCGTGGATGAAGTGTTAGATTATCCCCAGGGTTGGCAAAATCTGCGTTTAAAGGCCAGGGAAACTATCAAGCAACGCTACGACCTCAAGCAATGTTTACAGGATCATCTAGATTGGTTATTGAGTTGATGAAATGAGAGCATTTTCAAAAAAATACTGTCTTTTAAAGGATTAATATCGCTATTAAATCCTTTCTCTGACAATCCTAATTCCTTCCCAAGCAGGAATATTACCTGCTCGTCTTTCTTCTAATAATACGGAGGCGATGAAACGGTTAAAAACTTGTTCCCTTTCGCTGGAATATTGAAAATTTAATTCTTGGCATTCTGCAACTGTTAAGTTAACCCATAATCTTTAGATAGGCGGAAAAAATCACCATTTTATATTGTTATGTTGATTCAATAATTTTTATCCCTGCTCTAAATTCCCGCAGTGCTTGAGCATGATTTTCTGTATTAATACAGCGCATCAATAAACCTACATCTAAACTCGGTAAAAGTTGCGATTTACTAACAGCTTCATATCCCTCATTTCCTAAACTATAAAACAATAACTCATCATTCATCCAAAACCAAACTTCGGGAATTTGTAAGCGTTTGTATGCTTCCAGTTTATCAATTCCTCCACTACTAACAACCACCTCAATCACTAAATCAGGATGTTTTCTATTGGCTCCCAACTCATAGGATTTATCACCTTCTCTTTTAACCTTTTCAAATTCATTTTCTAAGGTGACAGAACCAGTAGGAGTAAAATCTAATCCCAAAAATTCTAAATAAATTTCTAGTAAAGCACCAATACGTTCTTTGATAGTTTCGTGTTTTTTCCCTGGCATTTTTCTAATCTCCAAAACTCCATCTAAAAAAGATAACCTTAACCCTGGGCGATCGATTAGCTGTTCAACAGCTTTAAATTCTCTCCAGGTTAAGTCACTAATTAAAATTGGTTCTGCTTCTCGTTCGATGAGTGTAGTTATCATAATTTAAACCCAAATTTAGAGCGTGAATTTTGTTCACTATGATATGATATAAAAACAGAGTATCATAAAAAACATCATGCAAGCATACAAACTCAAAGGAAAAATTGATCAATCTGGTAACTTGCTGATTACCGAACCCCTGAATTTACCCCCCGGAAATGTGGAAATTGTAGTTTGGGCAGCCACAGATACCCTTGATCATACCACAACCCCAACCACTGAACCAGCACCAGAAGCACCAAAAAGAAAATCTAGGATCAAAGCATTTCAGGGTTTATTTGAAAATGCCCCTGCCATTCCGGCAGACTTTGATCCAGATCAAGCTAAATATGAATATTTAAAGGAGAAATATAACCTGTGAAAATCCTGATAGATACTAATATCATTATTGATAATGCCTTAGAAAGAGAACCTTTTTGGAATGCAAGTGAACAAGTTTTATCACTAATTGAAAAAGGCACAATTGCAGGTTATATTTCCGCCTCAACTTTTAGTGATTTGTATTATATTATCCGTAAGGCAAGAGGTCGAGATTGGACGCTTACTTATTTAAAGCAGTTAATTACTTTTTGTCAAATTGCTACAGTAAATCAGGATGCAATTATAATGGCTTTCACAACCAATTTTCAGGATTTTGAAGATTCTATTCAATACTCTACCGCGGTAGTTAATAAATTGGATGCAATTATTACCCGTAATCCTCAAGATTTCCCCATTGTCACACCACGAATTATCACTCCTGAACAATTAATTGCCGAATTAACCAACTCTCATTAGCAAATTTAGTGGTTTTAATAATGTATCGGGAGCATAAAAAATGTCTAAACTTAAAGAGTTCATCTATTACCAAAATTCTATGACTCGCTGGTTTAATATTGCAGGTCCCTGTTCAGACGATATCCACTATATGCTCTCTCCCACAGTCAGATTACCAGATTTAGAGGAGTTAATTCAACAACGTAGTTACTTTGTCCTTCACGCACCACGACAAACAGGGAAAACCACAGCAATGTTATCCCTAGCAAAACAACTTACCCATACTGGAAATTATGCCGCAGTCATGGTGTCAGTGGAAGTAGGAAGTGCATTTAATCATGATCCTACTGCCGCAGAATTGGCAATTTTAGGGACTTGGTATAATACAATTCAAGATAGATTACCTACCGAATTACAACCAGCTGCTAAACAATGGCAACAGGAAGAACCAGGAAGCAGAATAAAGGCTTTTTTAAGAGGTTGGTCAAAAGCGATAAATCGTCCCATAGTATTATTTATAGATGAAATCGACTCTTTACAAGACCAAACATTAATTTCTATTTTACGACAGTTAAGAGATGGTTTTCCTAATCGTCCAGAAAATTTCCCGACCTCAGTAGGATTAATTGGTTTACGAGATGTGCGAGATTATAAAGTAGCATCTGGGGGTAGTGATAGATTAAATACATCTAGTCCTTTTAATATAAAAGTTGCTTCTCTGACTATGAGAAATTTTAATCTTGCAGAAGTAGGAGAATTATATCAACAACATACAGCAGCAACAGGACAAATTTTCACACCAGAAGCTATCGAAACAGCGTTTGATTTAACTCAAGGACAACCTTGGTTAGTCAATGCTTTAGCTAAAGAAATTGTAGAAAAAATGGTAAAAGATAGAAACATTGCTATTACCAAAGAACACATTTTAACAGCCAAAGAAATATTAATTGCTCGTCAAGATACTCATTTAGATAGTTTAGCGGAAAAACTCAGGGAAAAACGAGTGAAAAATATTATTGAACCAATTTTAGCAGGGCAAACATTACCTGATACTTTAGCAGATGATAGGCAATATTTAATAGATTTAGGATTATTAAGACGTGATCCAATGGGGGGATTAGTTATTTCTAACCCCATATATCGTGAAGTAATTCCCCGCGTTTTAGTCCAAGGAACTCAGGATAGTTTACCTTTAATTAGTCCTAGTTGGTTGACGGCAAAAGGTGAATTAAATATAGATGCTTTATTAACAGCATTTCTCAAATTTTGGCGACAACAGGTCGAACCATTATTAAGTAGTGCTGCTTACCATGAAATTGCCCCCCATATTGTATTAATGGCTTTTTTACATCGTGTGGTTAATGGTGGGGGAGTTTTAGAAAGGGAATATGCAATTGGTAGTGATAGAATGGATTTATGTCTGCGTTATAAAGATGTAATTTTAGGGATTGAATTAAAAGTATGGCGGGATAAAAAACGCGATCCGCAAGCTGATGGAATTGAACAATTAGAATCTTATTTAAGACGTTTAGGTTTAGATTTTGGTTGGTTATTTATCTTTGATAGACGGAAAAATGCTTTACCAATGGAAGAAAGGTTATCAACTGAGGTTGTGCTGACGGAAAATCAATATAGAATTACTGTGATTCGGGCTTGAGTGTTTCCAAAACTCACTGTTTGCGTTACATTTCATTAACGCACCCTACAGGATTAACTTTTAGAATTTTGCTAAACTAGAAATAGATAGAAAACAAGGAAATATAAAGCTATGACAGTTGCTAATTCATCACTTTCTCAACAATACATACTTGATATTGAACCAGAAGGACGTTTAACTTTACCCCAAGAAATCCAACAAATTCTTAATTTACAATCTGGAGATAGATTAATCTTAACTCTGGAAGATAGCGGCAACCTCCAATTAGTCAGCCTCAAACAACAAGTTAAAAAATTAAGAGGTTTATTAAAAGATAAATCACCTGATAGAAATTTAGTAGATGAACTTATTCAAGAACGCAGACAGGAGTATTTAAGTGAATAAATTTGTGTTAGATGCTGCTGCCTTTTTAGCTTATCTTAGAGATGAACCAGGAGCAGAAATTGTAGAAAATGCCTAATACTTTTTAACAACTGAACATTTGGAACTGCATTCAAACCAGTAATAAGGTAGGTTACATTTGACATTTTACATTGTACTCTTTACTCTTTACTCTTTACTCTTTACCAAAGTTCGGGAATTTGTAAGCGTTTGTATGTTTGTATGCTTCCAGTTTATTAATTCCTCCACTACTAACAACCACCTCAATCACTAAATCAGGATGTTTTCTATTGGCTCCCAACTCATAGGATTTATCACCTTCTCTTTTAACCTTTTCAAATTCATTTTCTAAGGTGAAAAAACCAGTAGGAGTAAAATCTAATCCCAAAAATTCTCAATAAATTTCTACTAAAGAAGCATTTTTCTAATCTCCAAAACTCCATCTAAAAAAGATAACCTTAACCCTAGGCGCTCGATTAGCTGTTCAACAGCTTTAAATTCTCTCCAAGTTAAGTCACTAATTAAAATTGGTTCTGCTTCTCGTTCGATGAGTGTAGTTATCATAATTTAAACCCAAATTTAGAGAGTGAATTTTTCTCAACATGATATCAGATAAAAGTTGTTAGGGTTAGGAGTCAGTAGTCAGGAGAATTAAGAATGAATAATAAGCAATTGAATGGTCTATTTACAGATTTTATGCCATTTAATCCTTATTTTTGAGGTTTTTGAACCCTCAAAAATTAATTATGCAAGAGATCTTATCTAAATGATACTAAATCCCTTGAGTATAGGCTACTTATGAGGAGAGGCACTCATGCAAGAGGCAATCATGCAAAACGGAGAATAAATAATCAGTTTTTAATAACCAGATTTAGTATTACTTGTTAATACTGCACACTTAAAACTCAAATCTGATAACTGATAACTGATAACTGATAACTGATAACTGTCTTACTCAGCCTTTACCAAACCCTGAGAGCGAATACAGGCCTGTTCCCAGCGACAATCGGGATTAACTTCCACCGGTTTGAGTCGCGCCCAGATTTCGCCTTGAGCATCGGCATAAAAACTATCGATAATAGCGGCAATACGATTACCAAAAGGTTCGGTAATGAGGACAGAATCGGTCAGATTAAATACTTCGCCATTGGCTCCCGTCGCTTTTTCGATGACGGGAATTTCTGCTTTGGGAATTGGTTTTCGGAATAGAGGAGCCGAATCGGAACGGGGACGGAAAGGAGATTTTATCTCGCTACTGACTGATTTTACCGTTTCTGCGGCTGGTTTTTCCTCGATGATTTCTGAAGGGGTTTCCGGGGGTTTGGGGGGTACTGCGGCCCTAGAACCCTTTTTAATAATTTGTAGAGGTTGTAGGGGAGGAGTGGCTTTAATTGGCTCTTCGGGGGGTTCAGGGGTGCTAGGGGTTTTCTTCGGGGGACGTGGCATGATACGACAAGGAAAATAAAAACTATAGAATTATTGAAGCACATCGAGCCGCTAACCCGCTCGACCGATGCTGGTAAGCTTAGACGCACTTACATTGCACTTTAATATCCTGGAACGCCTTGTAGATAGGGATACGAGTAGGAAACTTAAATGCGTCTAAGCTTATCAATTTTGCTGTGGCTAATTCTTCCCTGGCCCTAGGGCCAGACACCCGCACTACAGCTATCTACGAATTAGTCGATTCCCCTCTACCCTCCAACTTATTGAAAAAAGTTCTCATTAAGTATTGACAAAAATTCCTAATAAGCTTATAGTTATTTATAGTGTTCTCCTCTTAAGGATCGGCAGTGGAACCGCGCGGCAGTCTCTAACAATGCGGTTCCCATTTTTTTTGGGGAACGATAGAAGGCTTTTAACGTCTCTAAACTTCTAGGTTTCCTCATCCTTTGGCTTTTATGAACGATAATTCCGACCTGTACCTCGATCATCTCACCCATGCGGATACTGTCATTACTGCTGAAATTGTCGAGCATGAGAGTCAATCAACAGATGAGACAGATTGGGCAGCTCTATCCTCTCATTTACGTCAACAAAATCAAGAATTACAAGCGGAGATCTGGCGACGGGAGCAAGCTCTCGGGGAACTGCGATCGCAGTTAGCCGAGCAACATCGTCGCTGGCAAAGTTGTGATACCCTAATCCAGCAGCAAAACGAGGAACTGCAATACGAAAAGCAACAATTACAGCGAGCTTTAGGGGAAATCGAACAGTATCGTCAAGCAGAACAACGGCAACCGATGATTATTGCCAATTTGACCGCAGAATTGACCCGCACGCGTCAACAATTAGCCCGTTTAGAGCGAGAATGTGCCTTAATTCAGGAAAGTTATCAGGAAAAAAGCCAAAAACTCTGCAACTATGACCAGCAATTGCAGGAATTACGCACCCGTCTCCAACGTCAGCAACGCTACACCCTCCAGTATAAAGCGGCCTTGGCCCAGTATTTCCAGCGCGGTAGCGATCGCAATTCTCCCCCGGATTTAGCCATTGTCGCCAAGGCAGCCGCGATCGAGCCTTGGTCTCAGACAGAGAATCAAGAAAGGGATGAAGTGGCTCCCATCGATGAGTTTTTAGCGGAATTAGAGACAATTGAGCCAGTAGAATCCTTAAATAAGAAAGATAGGGATTGGCCCGCACCTATCATCTCCCCTTCCCCGAAATATTCCTCTTTTCGGGTTGATTTGCCCACTTTTATTAAATATCGCCAAGAAGAAAATAATTCCTGAACAACAGAAAGAGAGCCGGCGACTGTCCATGTTTCGTCTCGGCTCTCTATTCTGGTTCGCTCCTCACACTAATTAAAATCTATCATAAGCTGGTGATTTTATCTACTAAATTCATAAAAGTTAATATTTTTATAGTTCCGTCATCGGCAGCAGTTGCCATTTTTGACGGAGAAGACGGTTAAGTAGTTTTTGACTGACGCTAATCAGGATTAATCTCGATCGCTGAATTGGGGACGATTCTCCGATAATGCGACAGTTACGCTCAAAATTGAGCATTGCCTCGCAAAAATTTGCGGTTAGGGGATAGGGTTTCTGGCGTTCCCAACAATCACAAACGGTTAAAATTTGCAGGATTAAGGCTATTTCGGCGGGATGATGCCAGGATAATAGTTCAGACTCGATTAATCTAATTTTTTCCCGATTGAGCAGTTGTAACAAACTAGAATAGCGAGCGTGAGTGTATTGAAATAAAAAGAAAAATTCTCCTCTGGGATGGAGAGGAAGCTCATCCGAGAAAAATTGATCGATTAAATCGTTTAGTTTCAGTAACCAAAAGGACAAAAATTGCTGATCTAATAATAATTCTAGCCATCCTTCCCTAAGCTGAATTTGCGGAAAAAGGACGATTAAATGGTTAAATATGGTTTGACATTGAGCGGACGTAAAATAATAAAACAGAGGTGAACGATAGAGGACACTATCAGTTTTTGAGCAACGATAGAAAGTTAATTTATGGTTGTTTTCTGGAAAAATATTAATTAATTGTTGTTTTAAACAATGCTCGATCGAGGGATGATTGCAGATAAAATTCATACTCAGAAGGGTAAACGTAGTCGTGCCAAATTAATTGCCATTGGCGAGATAAGCACTGTGGTCAAAGCAAATTTTTGGCTTAAGATGGATATAGGCGCTCGGATAGTCTTTCTCTTGTCAGAAACTTCAGACTATCTCTAGGGGCTTACCTCTGTCAATCCAGGGGGTTGCACTTCACTTTTGCATGGGTGCTATATCTAATATATTATCGAAGGAGACTATCATGAAAGGGGAGTTTACTGCTATCATTGAAGCGGCAACAGAAGGGGGATACTGGGCGATTTGTCCTGAAATCCCAGGTGCAAATGGTCAAGGAGAAACCATTGAAGAAGCCAAGGAAAGCTAAAAAAATAGGCACTCATGCAAGAGGTAGTTAGCTCTGTGTAATTAATTTTACTTAGGTACTGATAATAAATTTATTCTTTAATTTGAAAAAGGAAAAGCCACAATGTCACAAACTATTCAATTTCATCAAATTTTAGAAATGATTGACAATCTTTCCTGTGATGAACAAGATGATTTAATCAGTATTATTCGACATAGACAAATTGAAAAAAGACGAGAAGAAATCGCCAAGAATATCCATCAAGCGCGTCAAGACTACCAACAAGGGAAAGTCTTTCGGGGAAACATTGATGATATTATCGCAGAATTAAACAATGACTAAATTAATTCTAAGCTCATCCTTTAAACGAGCTTTTAAGATAATCATTAAAAGCCGACCCGATTTAAAAAGCAAAATTGAGGCTAAATTAAGATTACTTGCTGACGATTTAATTATCTTTTCTATAAGTATGCTACAGGTTTTGAAAAATGTTATTACAAGGGTAAACGAGGCATTTTTTGCAGATCAAAATGGTCGGTTTATTCTAGTGTTCTCATGAGAGACATTCTAGATTTTGATACGCTTAATCAACAATCAGTTAATTGTGTCTAACTGATATGAGAACTACGATAAATTTAGCTTATGATTTCAAATCTCGCTGAGTCCACCAGCTTAATACTATTATAATTGTCTGGATTTTCAAACTCGAATTTCCATAAATAATATATATTTGATTTCTTAGCAAAAAATAGTGTAACAATTTTCTTTTTAGTATGCAGTTGCCATTGTCTAGATGGATAATACAACTGTCTGATAATTACATTGTCTATACTTAAGTTTTTGGCTTCAATCAGGACAATTTGGTTCTTGCCTTCATATCCTGCATCCACCTCTGTTTGTACACCTTTAATTTTAAGAACATGATCATTAATTTTTAGTGTAAATTCAGGGGTATATTTTCTACCACGAATGGTTAATACTAGGCTATTATCTTTGATAAAGTGACGAATTAGACTCGATGCGTAAGCGAAGTCCAGATGTTGCATTTCTGAATCACCTATCAAAGAAGTTTCTAATTGAAAATCTAATAAAGTTTGATAATTTTCTATGGGTGTTTCTATGATAGGAATATCAACATAACCCTCGCCCTTTAAGATCACATACTCTCCATTCTTGACTGGTAAAATAAACAATCCTAGCTTTTTAAAAACTTCTGGACGGCTTTCTCTTGTATCTTGTTTACATAAAATTCTTACTTCTCTTTCCCCTGTAGTTTCAAAATGTTTTGTTGCTGCTTTAATCTGTTCAGCCTTAATAAAATAAGGATGGTTACAAAAATCATGATCGTGCAAGTTGTATCTATCGAATACAGCTTGCCACCCTCGATCTCTTGAAGAAATATTTTTATTCATGTCGTCTTTTCTGTTAGGCTTAATTTTTGTCAATTATTGATCAGTAATTCCCAGATTTCTCCCCTATTATTGCCCTGGGAATTAATATTTCGTCGGGCTTTTACCCTTTGAATATTATAATCTTTATATAAATCATCAAAAAAATTATTGTCAGAGTCAAAGTTTTTAAGGTCGGAATTACTTAAAATAAATTTATAACCGGCCTGATCCACTTGATCGATAAATTGTTTTAATCTTATTTGCTCCTCATCGTTAAAATCTTCTTTAGTATAAGAGGTAAAAGCTGATGTTTTTTTAATCGGTTTATAGGGAGGATCAAAATAAAATAAAGTCTTGTTATTGGCATAATTTAGGGTTTGGACAAAATCCCCTTGTAGGATCGTCACTTTCTGTAAATGATGGTTGACAGCTAATAAGTTTTCTTCATTGCAGATCAATGGTTTGACATATTTTCCAAAAGGGACATTAAAGAGTCCTTTGCTATTGACTCTATAAAGTCCATTAAAACAAGTTTTATTGAGAAATAATAACAAAACTGTTTTTTCTAGATCGTCATCGCAGCTGCGAGAATTAAATTCTATTCTTTTATCCAAAAAAAACTTTTGTTGTTCCTCTAGATTTTTAAGTTCATAAAAATCCTGCTGAATTTTTTTAAGCTTGACTATTAATTCTTTGACATTATTTTTAATAACATTATAAGCCATGATTAAATCAGGATTGATGTCATTAATAATAACTTTTTGGACAGAAGAAAAATTATTTAAGACTGAGAATAAAACTGCCCCACCTCCGACAAAAGGTTCAATGTAGTTAAACTGACAATTTTGAGAAATCTGGGAATTAATCAAAGATAGAATATTGGGAACCAGTTGAGTTTTGCCTCCCGCCCACTTTAAAAAAGGTTTGCCGCTAACTGTTTTCCTTTGAGACAAAGAAGTGGTCATTATTCCTACCAGATTATCCTAATTTATTCAATTTACAGCGCAATTCACGAAAACCTGAAAGGCGGATTTGGTATCAGAAAGGTAAACGGGGCATTTTTTTCAATACTGATTCAATTTGGTTGATTAAATCCAGCAGACGATTGCCATCCACATGAACCTCGCTGGTGGGATAATTGTCGAGGACTTCGATGATTTGAATCTCGTTATCGTTGAGGGCAGAAGTGACTAAGGAACCCCGTAAAGCTTGCCGACTAGCAGCCCGATTGGGGGTGTGGACAATTTCGGCGGCATAATCTAGCAAACTTTCGCCAAAAAAACTATTAAGAAATTTGGAAAGAAAGACGGCATCCACCGCTACCCGACGATTAAGGATTTTACGGAATTCTTCGGGTTTTTGGTTAGCCATCTTTAATTGTGCCGCTAAAGCGGGAGCTAATTCGCCTGTTTCGCTCAATTGCTTTAATTCTGATACCGATACAGACCCTTGGAAGATGTAGTATTTGATGATAGCTGATTCGGCGGCTGACAAAGACTGACAAACACCGAGAAAGATAGATATTCCTAGAGGAAGTAAAAGATTTTTGAACATAAACCAAAGGTGCAAAACAAGCGACAAGCGATCGGGATGATTGACTCATTCTAGCGGAATTGGTTGCCGCTTAGGAAAAACTTAAGACGGGGTTGATTATCTAGAGATGAATTTTTTAGTCACCCAACTAGGAGCAGAAAGCTGATAGCTTAATGCTAATCATTAATTTACATTCGCGAGAGGGCAGCGATTTTCGCTAGTTTATCTTTTTCCAAACCGTTGAGATCCTCTAGCTTTAACCATCCTTCCTTTAACAGTTGGGCAAAGACAAAAATTAGGGAAGTATAGCGATAGTCATATTTACCATCAATCTGATGTCGTCGGGCGCTTAGATAATCGTGCATTTGCCAGATATCATCTAAAACCGTGATCTGACCAGACTGTTCTTTAATATGTTCTATTAAAGTGCTAGTTTCTCGCTGATAGGCTTTTTGGAAAGCAGTTTGAGCAATTTCTTGTTCGGTATCTGACCAAATTATTTCACTCATAGGCATGATTTTAGTTTTAGGGATGATAATTTTGGGTTTTTGAACTACCATGACTCTTTTCGCCGACATCTGTTAAGAATGATTGTTTAGTTATTCTTACCTAGATCAGAGAAGAAACCGGTGTATTTCCCAATTTTTTAAGTCAGCCTTTTAATTGTAGAAAAAAAAGAGTTCACTTGACAAGGAACTCTAATAAGTTTCATCAGAATTTTTAATGATTTCTCTCAGTAGCTATTTAGCCACGGGCAAAGTTTAATAATTCTTTCGGAGAAGCTAATAAATCGATCGCTACGAAGAAAATTTTATTATCAGGAGTTAGGAGGAAGCGCCATGCCATATTCATACCCACACCCGCACCAAACCAGGGGGTTTGTACTTTTCCCGTCACTTTAATCTGAGTAAAACCGTCATCGGCGGGTTCCACTACGCCGCATTCGGGGATTAATTTCAAATTTTGGCATTCTTCGCGGAAAAAGCGATATACTGCCTCTTTACCGACGATGGGACGTTGGAAAGGTGGTTGCAGAGCGCCGTCAGGGGTGAATAATTCAATTAATACATCAAAGTCATTGGCGTTGAGGTTGTCCATATAGTTGAGGACGGTGGCATTGGTAACGCCTTCAATGCTAACTTTGGTCCGTTCGGCAATATTTTGGGGAGGAACCACGGGTTCGGAAATACGGTTATAATCGCCCAGTTTCTTGGGATCATAGCCCATATCGACCACACAATTCCGCAGAACGGTGATTTGTTGTCCAGACTCTAATTTTTTAATCCCGTCTAAAACGGCGCTGGCATTAGCAGATAGTTGATAACCCTTGGGAATTGGGGCAACACTGCCATCTTCCATCCATTGTCCTAATTGATACCAGAATCCCAGTTTGATATTAGCAGACCAAGTGCCGTAGGTACGACAAATCGGGGTGTCAGCATGGTTCGCTAAGTCGCACATCACCTGCGACTGTTGCAGGGGTGACATCTGCCGAATTTCATTCATGGTTTTTTCGGCAAACACCATACTAGCAGCGCCAGGGGCGGCAACGGTGATGGTTTTGCCCATTTCTAGATAGGCAAACCAAATCAAGGCTAGTTGATCTTCGGTATTCAGCTGATTGAAACGCGCAATCGTGGCAGGAACCACATCCGCTGATAGCGTGTTGGGGAAAATGCTCCGCGCTGATTCGATCGTAAACGGCATAGATTCACCTTGAAGTAAAGTTTTGTATCAATTTACCAGCATTCTATCATATTTGCGCCCCAAGGCAGCACCGATGGAGAAACTTTCCCAAAAAAAGCTGTACTTTAGATCACACTTACCCAGGATTATCACAAAATCTTAATGGTTGAACAACTGTTCCATCACTTATTTAGGGTTGGCGGCAGCAGCGAGCGATCGCTGTTTGGCGATGCTAGATAACGGAAAGTATCTCTAGAGGATGATTTTTGCTGCTCTAACTCGTTTTCAACCAGGGACTACTCTTGATGATCCCTAGTTTTTTCTAGGATTTCTCACCCCGTAGCAGGCCGTAAATTTCATCCGTATAGTCATAAAACTGAGCTTGTCGTTTAATTTTATAATTACGATCTACGGGTAAATTAATTGTTAATTCCCGTTGTATAGTCCCTGGCCTAGCAGTCAAAACATAAATACGTTGAGCCAAAAAAACCGCTTCATCCACATCATGGGTAATCATTAAAATACTACACCTAATTTTTTGCCAAATTTCAATTAAATATTCGTGCATTCTTTCTTTGGTTTGTACATCTAAAGCGGCAAAAGGTTCGTCCATTAATAAGACTTTGGGATGACAGGCAAGAGAGCGGGCGATCGCAACCCGTTGTTTCATCCCACCCGATAGTTCTCTAGGGTAAGCATTAGCGAATTGAGTTAAACCGACAATATCCAGATAATAACAGGCCACTTCCCAGCATTCTTTTGTCGATAATCCCTGTAGTTTTAAGCCAAATTCAACATTTTTTTGGATCGTCATCCAGGGATAGAGTGTATAATTTTGAAAAACCATGCCGCGATCGGCTCCTGGCCCTGTCACTTCAACACCATCAACGGTAATTTTGCCGGAAGTGGGCAGCTCTAAACCCGCAATCATTCGCAACAAAGTTGATTTTCCCGAACCAGAGGCCCCGACCGCACAGACAAATTCAGCACTTTCAACGTGTAAATTAATATCTTTCAGAGCGACCACAGCACCTCGTTTAGTGGTGAAAATTTTATTGAGTTGAGTAATTTCTAAGTGCATTAAGGTTCTTCTCTTATCATTAAAATAACTTTACTGGTGACAGAATAAACTCTGTTATTGAGTTTTTAAGTTAACGAGTAATTGACCATTTACAAGTCCACTGCAAAAACAAACGAAAACTTAAATCTAGGGCAAAGCCAATAATTCCCAGGACAATTAAACAGGCAAAAATTTCATCGGTTCTCAGAAATTTCTGGGCCAATAAAATCCGTTTGCCTAATCCATTATCGGCCGCCACCAATTCCGCCACCACTACCAAATTCCATGCGGCCGCCATATTAACACGAAAAGTATCGATAACATTAGGAATAATATAGGGAGTAATCACTTTAAATAAAACCTGTTTTCGAGTTCCTCCAAGGGTATAAGTTACTTCGATCAATTCACGGGGAATGAACTTAACTGCATCCATAATCATCAGGGTATTAAAGAAAATTGTCCCGATAAAAATCAGCATAATTTTTGATGTTTCTCCAATACCCAAATAAATAACCAATAGGGGAATAAAAGCAGGAGCGGGCATATAACGGACAACGCCAATGATCGGTTCCATTAAACTACGAATACTCGGAAAAGTTCCCATTAAAATCCCTAGGGGAATAGCAAACAATCCTCCTAAAAAAAAGCCTCCAACTACTCGTAAAAAACTGGTAATAGTATCTTGAATTAAAAAGCCCTGTTCTGCCAATTTTCCTAAGGCCTGAATAACGGCTAAAGGAGAAGGCAAAAATACGGATTCAATGCCCGCAAAACTAGAGATTAGTAACCATAAAATCAGCGGGACAATAATAGAGGAAACCATTAAAGTCCATTTGAGGGATTCGGGAATATCCTCGGTAATCCGCCAAAAAGTGCTTTGAGGAAGCGTTTTAGGTGTTGTGGTCATGGGATTTGCCAAAGAAAAGAATAATTTTGATAGCCAATATCACCCAGTTAAGTAGTCGTGCAAAATTAATTTCTTGGTTAGGATAGGCACTCATGCAAGAGGTAGTTAGATATGTGTAATTAATTTTTCTTAGGTACTTATCAAACAATTCTTGAAGTCAACTTATCTCCCTAATCAATCTTGTAGATAATGATCGAGGGACTAATTAGGATTTTTTGTCTTGATTTGCCAACGCCTTGACAAATTGGGCATCTAGAATGGTTGTTAGATCGGGGACTTTTTTAATAAAGCCAACTTCCATCATAAAATCAGCCATTTTTTGAGCGGCAAAGGGCATATTTTTCATGGTTTTCCCCGGACTAAAGGCTTCTAGGTTTTCTTCTAAGGTGAAAAACTTCGTTCCCTCTTTATATAAGGCCAATTCTTCTGGGCTAATGCCCGCACGCTTGGCCATAATCTCATCGGCTTTTTGGGGATTTTTAGCCATAAACTCTCGAACCTCAAACCAGGTTTTGACGAGAGCCTGAACCTGTTCTGGTTTTTCTTTGATTAATTTGGCACTGACAACTAATAAATCAGGAATAGCACCTGGAAAAGCTTTAGAACTAATTAATTCTTTAGAACCTTTTCGTTTAAGGGCCGTTGACCAAAAGGGTGGAAAAGCGGCCACTGCATCGACTTTTCCCGATGCAAAAGCGGCGGCAGCAGCCCCTGTTTCCATGGGGACAATTTGCACATCTTTACGGCTCATTCCTTCTTTTTCTAGGGCTAAACTGAGGAGAAAGTCACCGACAACGCCTTCTTCAACAGCAACTTTTTTGCCTTTTAAATCTTGAATCGTTTTAATCTCTTCTGTGACAATAACTTTGTCATTTCCTGACGAGTTATCATTGACTAAAACAGCAACTTGACCATTCACTGCATCTCCCGCAAAAGCGATTGTATCGTTGAGAGTTTGACTATTTCCATCTAATTGTCCGGCGGCCAAAGCTTGTAAGGATTCAAGATAACCATCAAACCATTTCATTTGAACATTAGCCCCATTTTTAGCAAATAATCCCTCTTCTTCAGCGATCGCCCATGGCCACCAACCGGCCCAGTTACTATAACCAATGACAATGGGGGCAGTATTACTCAGAGAACTACTTGCATTGGGGGTTTGCTGAGGAGCTTGATTACAACTAACGGTCAGTAGTAAGCTACTAAAAAAAACGAGAAGTAAGGAGAAAAAATTGCGCCGTTTCATAGGTAATAGCCTTTAGAGATGACAGCTAGTAAGTAAGAAGATAGATTTTGCCTTTGATCCCCCCTTAATCCCCCCTTATCAAGGGGGGAATCTGAGAATTTTTAACACCTACCTAATTAGAACAGAAATAAACCTCAAAAACTGTTACTGATTAACAATTCAAAAATCTCGGAATATTGACTTGGCTTTTTAGCCAATTTAACCACTCTTCTAAACCTTCTCCTGTTTGAGCAGAAAGAGCAATAATCTTTACATCGGGATTCATAGAACGAACATTTGCTTCTAAACGTTTTAAATCAATCTCTAAATAAGGAGCCAGATCTAATTTGGTAATAATCAGACAATCCGCTTCTTGAAACATAATTGGATATTTGAGGGGTTTATCTTCTCCTTCAGTAATACTTAATAGAGCAACTTTAGCGTGTTCCCCTACCTCAAATTCGGCGGGACAAACTAAATTTCCCACATTTTCCACCAACAATAAATCAAACTCTTTGGGGTTATAATCTTCTTTGAAACGATGAATTCCCCCGGCTACCATTTTGGAATCTAAGTGACAGGAGCGACCCGTATTAATGGCAATCACGGGAACTCCATATTGTCTCAGGCGCTCTGCATCTAGTTCTGTAGTCATATCACCTTCAATAACAGCCATTTTTAATTGATCTTTTAAGGCTGCGAGGGTTTTTTCCAATAACACAGTTTTACCCGCACCGGGACTACTCATCAAGTTTAAACAGGTAATGCCCCACTCGTCAAAATGTTCCCGGTTGTGATCGGCTCCTGTTTGATTGGCATGAAGTAGATTAATTTCTAGGGCTGCGTCAAAAGTTTGGTGCATTTTAGTTGAGAATGAATAATTGATCATCGAACTTTTATAAGCGATCGCCTAACTTTGTTTAAAAAAGTAAAGAATATTCAATGTGGTCAATTTTTAACTCTCGACCTGAACGAATATCCTCCATCGGCGATCGACAAGTTGGGCAGGAATATTGCTGGCCAATTTGGGGTTGATAATCCTTTTGGCAGCAATGACAATAAGCAATTAGGGGAATATTTTTAATAGCTAATTCCACGCCGGCAAGAAAAGTATTGGCAGTTTGAACTTCAAAGGCAAATTGTAAACTGACCGGTTCGACACAGGTAAATTCACCAACCATGAGATGAATTTTTTCAATTTTGAGCTTTTCAGGTTGGCTATCATACCAATCTCGAACTGTCATAATTAACGCCTTGGTCATATCAGTTTCGTGCATAATATGCTGAAGTGGCTACTCCTTTTCTACTCTCTCTAGCTGCATTTTTTGGGCAATTTCGGTCGTTAACTCTCCTTTGTTGTTAGCGTTTAAAGAACAAATTAAAATAGTTAATCTGTCTAAATTTTCATTAGTCATCCAATCCATTAAAAATCCAAGATAATTCTGAACACTTTTTTCTGCTTGTTTGCGACTTTTCCAGACACGCGCCATTGACAAGTCATTAGTAATACCAGCAAAAGGTTCATCTGATTCATCTTGATCAAGATAGGGCAAAGCATTTTCAGCAGCAGCATAAATTTTAGGATCAGATACTAGAGTTAAAACGTAACCTAACCTTTTGTTAATAGGAATTCCAAATCCTTTGGCCATCGGTGTTTCTTCGCGAATGTGTTACCTCTCTAATTATTGCTGCTTTTGTCCTTAAATCCAAGGTTCATCAACCTCCATATTGGCATCAGAATGAATATAATAGGGCTTTTCTTTACGGGGTAATTGACCTGAAATAACCAGATGGGCCATGGCATCACAAATAACACGGGTAGCCATCAAAGAGGTCATATCACTAATATCGTAGGGAGGGGAAACTTCCACCACTTCCATACCACAAATGGGAGCTTTTTGAATAATTTTACCTAATAAAGCTAAGGCTTCACGGGGTAATAAACCGCCAGGTTCTGGCCAACCTGTACCGGGGACAAAACCGGCATCAATGCAATCAATATCGAAACTAATCCAAACGCAATCCGTACCATCTAAAGCTCGTTCTAAGGCAAATTCGGCGGCCGCATCAATGCCTCGTTCCACAATGTCGGTGACGGTCAAAATATTAGTGGCCCGCTCGCGGCAAACTTTAACACCTTGACGGGGAACTTGCCAACCACCAATCCCTAATTGGACGAGATTTTTAGCAGGAGCATTTTTCATATTGGTGGCATGAAACCAGGGGCAAGTGTGCATCCGTTCATCTAAATCCGTTTCCTGAGTATCCACATGGCGATCAAAGTGAATAATACCGACTTTTTTATCCCCTAAATGCCGACAAATACCCCGCACTGTCGGAAAACCAATGGAATGATCACCCCCTAAAATAATCGGCAAGGCGCCAGAACTAAAGACATGGGCAACCCCCTTCGAGATTTGATCGAAGGACTTTTCATTATTAGCAGGAATGGTGAAAATATCCCCCAGATCACAGAGAGTAATTTGTTCGCGCAGATCTACTCCTAATTCAAAATTGTAGGGCGTATAAAGGGCCGAAATCCGCCGAATTCCTTGGGGACCAAAACGAGTTCCGGGTCGGTAAGTTGTCCCCGAATCATGGGGAACACCGACGATTGCCACGTCATAATTGCCCACATTCCGCACATCTTCCAAATAGGGGGCCTTCATAAAGGTGTTAATTCCCGCATAGTGGGGTAACTCACCCCTGGAAAAGGTGGGAATACTGCGATCGCGAATACTATCGGCCGCCTCTAAACCGTAGGTTAACCCCTGGGAAACTTCCTGTTGCCAACCGGTTAGGGGCAAATGGCGTTCTTTTTCTAGGGCCTGTTCAGCTTCGGTTAAATGCGGGGGTTGAAAAGTAGATTCCTCGGACATCATTTCACCTCAAAATACAATAACCCGGGAGTCTTCAAAGACACTGCCTCAAAACAGTTATCCTTAAAGTCTCCCGGGCTTTTATCCCGCCGTGTAGCCAGCTTAGACGGAAAAAATTTTTGATCCGCTCATTTAAGACTAGCTTGCTCCTCTCGGACCTGACATTTAAGCACGCTTAAATCGGAACCCTAGAAGCAATTTCCTTGACCTTAGACGATCTCAATCCCAAAAACAGTATCACAGACTACATAAAAGGGATTTTTCCCGCTTAGATATGGTTTGCTGAAAAAGTCTCTTGGTGGGGGCAGGGTGTGGGGTGTAGGGTTTTTCAGGGGGTCAATTACCTAATTTTCAGGGAAAAAGTGCCTAAATTTTGGCGTTGTCAGATCAGAATATGAAGAATGAATTGCGACACAACGAAAGCCTTGCTCTTAAAGCGTTGTCAAGTCTGCTCTGACGCGCCATAAATAAACTTGACAACGCCGGTCATTTTTGGTAAACTACTGGGCAATTTCAAGCGCAACAACACTTTTAGGAGGCATTTAGTTGTGACATTAGCAAAACTAATCAAAAACTTCGTGGGGGGGGGGGACAATACTTATCAGTCTCTCCGTCGCCAGTGGAGTACAAGCGGCAACTATTACGGTTGCTGGCGAATCTAATCCTTGGCTGGCAGGGATGCCAAATGGCTCTACAGCTTCCTTCATAGATGCTGCTCCCGCTCAATCTCCTGTACAAGTGTCGGGACTTTCCCTTATTCCAGGACAAACGCTCAATTTCTCCGTGACCGGGGCAGTCAGCAATACTCCCTTCCTACCCCCACCCACTGCTACGCCAGATGGGGGAAGTTTTATTAGCCATTCGCCTGGGAGTCAAAATGGAATTTCCAATATTACCGCTCCGATTAATTCTCTTGTCGGTGTCTTTTTAGATAACAGCCAGCCAGATTCGACTTCTGCACCTGCAGCTCTTAACTTTTCTTCAATTGGACTTAATTTTTCTTCGTTAGCTCCACAACTTAAGCAAGTTTTCTTCATTGGCGATGGACTGACAGGAACCGGCACTGGTGCTGTGCAGAATTTCATCGTTCCTACTGGTGCAACTCGCCTCTTCCTGGGTCCAATGGATGGTTTTGGATGGAAAGGCAACACTGGAAGTTTTAGCGTGACAGTTCAAGCAGTACCTGAACCCAGCACAATTTTCGGCTTAGGTGTATTAGGATTTGGTGCTTTCTTCAAGCACAACCTAGCTAAATCTAACAAGTCGAATAAACAGGACAACTAAACGGGTTAAATTTTGGGCGCAATGTTTGCGCCCCTACATTGCACCTGGTGTAATCGGTAGTGGCCTATAGTGTACTGCCTTTCTTCGATAATCCTTTCTTATCACCATAACTCCGGCAAGCAGAATCAAGATGAGTTAGAGTTTAAATGCTTGGGAAAATAGGACTTGTAGGCGCACGGATTTTCCATTATGAATATAATATCATGTCAAGGGGCTTTTGTCAAGAGAAAATTTTGACAACATCCAGAAAAACCTAGCCAATTGTAGGGGTAATTCATGAATTACCCCTACACCTATTACCTAGTCCAGTAACCCACCACCTAATCATCGACTATGATGGAATTAATCACTGATAACTGATTACTGATAACTGATAAAGCTATGACACTCAAAGAACAACTAATTAAAGAAATCGAGCAGACACCTGACACCCTTTTGACTGAATTACTTGACTTTTTGCTCTTTATCAAAGAACGACATACTGCAATAGAAATTACAGAAGAAGAGCAAGCTAACATAATCGCTTCTGAATCAGCTTATCAAGCAGGAGACTATCTAACCCTCGAAGAATATGAGGCAACTCAAGCGTGAACTACAGAGTTATTATTCCGAAACCCATTCAAAAACAACTAAACAACTTACCCAAACAACAACGCGAACGCTTAATTACTGCCATTAGACTACTTACTGATACACCTCGTCCTAGCGGAGTCAAGAAACTCAAAGGATATGATGAAACCTACCGAATTAGAATCGGGGATTATCGCATCATTTACAAAATTCAAGATCAAGAAATGCTGATTATCATATTGAGTAGCATTCATCGAAAAGATGCTTATTGAACCTCTCAGTAGGTGGGTGGAGTGAGAACTATAAAGCTATGTTGTCGCAACTCCGGCAAGCAGAATTAAGATGAGCTAGAGTTTAAATGCTTGGGAAAATAGGGCTTGTAGGCGCACGGATTTTCCATTATGAATATAATATCATGTCAAGGGGCTTTTGTCAAGAGAAAAATTTTTTGACCCGGAAGGAATTCAACCTAGATAAAAACTGAGGATCAGAGCCACTAAAAAACTCATTAACAGGCATAAAATTCCGAAATAAAGGACGATTTTAGCACGGAAAGCTGATAGGAGGAGGATAAAAGCTTTAATATCAATGAGGGAAGCGACCAGTAAAAAAGCTAGAGTGGAACCGACGGACAGATTAGTAATTAAAGAACCGGGGACAAAAGTGCTAAGACTGGCATTAACAGCGAGAGTGAAACCAAAAAACAACTGCACGAGAATTTGAGTAGCGGGAGTATTCCCCCAGGCAATTAATTGACTCTGAGGTAATAATAGCTGAAAGACACTAGAGAGCGCACAGCCTATAATTAATAATCCCCCTAATTCCAGTGCTTCATCGATAAAGTTATCGAGAAATAACTGCACAGAAATTGGCCAAGCTTGCCTATCTCTAGTTTTATACTCATAAACAAGACTGCCGACTCTTTGCAGGGGTTGACTGGCTGCTTCCTCCGGTAAAAAACTACCGGAAAGAACTAAACTTGATTCTAGGGGAATTTCGCTATCTGTGCGGGGTTTTTCCCGATAGAAACTAAAGAGAGTGCCGATAAAAATTGCCATTAACCAGACCGAAAGCGATCGATAGAAGAAAATACTAGAATAGGTGAAAGTCTGCCAAGTTAGCCAAAGAGTGACGATATTTAGGGTAGGTGCAGCGGTGAGAAAGCTAAACACCACCCCTGGGGGTACTCCCTCTAATAAGAATCTTCTAGCGACGGGAATCGTGCCGTATTGTCCGACGGGTAAGATTAATCCGATGGCACTGCCAACGATCGCTCCTAAGACTCGATTACGGGGAAATATCGCCGCTAATCGCTGTTTATTGACGAAAACCAGCAAAAAACTGGAAACGGCCGTCCCCAAAAGTAAAAAGGGAAGCGAGGTCAAGACTAAACTAAGAAAAAAAGTAACAGCGATAGAAATTTGATTCATGAATAGGGTTCAAGATCGGAAGCTATCCTACAAAATAGCAGATAAGGTAAAAAGTAAGTAGTCGTGCCAAATTAATTTCTTGGTTAGGATAGGCAAAAGGCACTCATGCAAAAGGCACTCATGCAAGAGGTAGTTAGATATGTGTAATTAATTTTGCTTAGGTACTTAAAAAGAGCGGTTTTAGATGCAACAATAGGTTAGTTTGTTGAAATCAAAAATTAAAAAGAACGTAAAGCGATTAATTGTGCCTCAGCTTTATGAAGGGATTCTAACCATTCTTTTTCGGGATCACTATCGGCAACTATTCCCGCTCCCACTTGTCCCCAAACGGTGTTTAAATTCCCTTGATTAGTCATTAATAGGGTACGGATGAGAATATTCAAATCTAAATGACCTCGTAGGTCAATATAGCCACAGGAACCATAGAATAAATTGCGTCGCACCGGTTCCAATTCTTCGATAATTTCTAGACAACGAACTTTCGGACAACCGGTAATTGTTCCCCCGGGGAAAAGAGCTTTAATTAAATCAATAGCATGATACTTTTTATCTAATTTTCCTCGAACATTACTGACCAAGTGCATAACATGACTATAACGCTCGATCGTCAGTAATTCATCCACATCAACCGATCCCCATTCACAAACTCTACCTAGATCATTACGTTCTAGATCCACTAGCATAATATGCTCGGCCCGCTCTTTTTTATTAGTTAATAGTTCCTCGGCCAATTGTCGATCGAGTGCCTCGGTTTTACCCCGGGGACGGGTTCCAGCGATCGGTCTAGTGCTGGCTATTCCCCTTTCTAATTTTACCAATCTTTCGGGAGAACAACTAATCATTTCTCCCCAAGGGGTGCGCCAATAACTGGCAAAAGGAGAAGGGTTAATCTGTTGTAAACTGCGATAAATTTGCCATCCTTTTGCCTTAGTTGTGCTTTGAAATCTTAGGGATAAATTTGCTTGAAAAATATCACCTTTTCTGATATGATCTAAGGCTTTTTTAACAGCTTTTTCGTAGTCGAGTTGAGAAGTATAAAAGATTAAGGGAGAGGGATGGGGATCGATAAACTCAAAATCGGGGTTAGTGGTTAAAGATTGTTCGTATTTATCTAAATCTTCGGGTTTGCTGGCAGCTAACCAGAGAATTTGTGCTTGGTGATCGAGAATGGCAAAACTATCCGGTTCATACCAATAAGCGACGGGAAAAGGGAGAGTATCAGCTTTCCTGTCGGGTAATTTTTCTATTTCCCAAGCTAAATCGTAGCCTAACCACCCCAACCAACCACCATGGAAAGGAAGATGATCGGGAAGAACATCAGATCGGGTTTGGGGGAGTAAACTGCTTAAAAAGGGTAAAATTTCCCCTAGTGCGGGGGTCCAAAGCTGACGCGGGGAACCAGCACAAAGAGAGTAACGGGAGAGGGAATTACCCGGATAGGGACTTTCTAGTAAAGTAGCGATCGCATCTTGGGAGAATAAGCAGGCAAAAACCTCGGAACCGGTGCGCTGATGCAGAGGAAGCGATCGCCAATGCCATGCTAAAGGTTTTTGCATCTAAAATCGCGGGCCAAAATAGCTGGGAAATTGGGTATAACTAGGGGTTTGGTGTTAGTTGTGGGGTAGTTGATCTTTCCTATCTGCTAACACCTATTCTCTTAGTCCTAAATGTTTGCTGCCTCCTAATTATCCCCGATAATCGAGGTCAATTTCTTTAGAACCGCCGCGCTGTAATTGGCCTAATAATTCCCCTAACTGACTCCAAACCAAACCACCGATAAAGATAGTCATCGGGAGAGAGATAGCGTAGGCAACCCAACCATTGAGAATAAATATATCTAATCCCGAGGCAAGGAAAAGACAGATTCCTACACAAATACCGATAAAAGGAATTTGTAAGGAACTAGATTTTAAAAGATTTTGATCGTCTGAACCCTTATTTTTATACCAATTGTTAACCACTTGCTTGAGACTAGCTTCAAAAGCGGCCCCGCAGGTAATACCGATAAATAAACCGGCAAAAACTAGAAAATAGGGCGGTTGGGGCAGAAAATAATAATCCATAGAAAAAGTGATTAACCGATGATGACCTTAAACACTTTAACGCGAACTGGTTTCTCGCGGAAGGACAGCGGCCACACCTTGGGACGATAATTCCCGAAAAGCGCTCATGGCCACATCCAAGAGTCGCCGCGGTTGCAATTCTCCTTGAATTAAACCCCAGAGACGTTGCACTTCGGCAGTATGGAGACGGTCATCTTCCGTCAAAGCTAATAGCAATTGACGACGCAGATAACGACCTTCTTCCGAGAGAAGAAAAGTGATGCCTAATTGCGCGGTGGGCAGTAAATCGAAGTTACTTTCCGAGCGAGCCATTGTAATCATGTTTTCTAGGCGTTGCCACTGGAATTTACCGTCTTTGAACAGGACATCCAGTAAACGCCGCCGCAGTTGGGGTGATTCCCCGGTCAGGAGACGTTTAGCAACGTAGGGATAGGCCACTTGGACGATTTTGAAGTTAGGATCGAGGGTGAGGGCCAAACCTTCTTGGGTGACGAGGGAACGAATAATCAGGGCGAATTTGGCGGGAATCCGGAAGGGATACTCGTACATCAATTCGGAGAAATCATCGGTAATGGTGCGGAAATTGAAGTCACCGACCCTTTGACCGATGGCATTGCCTAAAACTCGTTCTAGAGCCGGAATAATTGGTTTTATATCCGTTTCTGGGGTTAAAAATCCCAGTTTGACAAAGTTGCTGGCCAGGTTTTCGTAGTCTTTGTTAATTAAATCGACGACGCAACTAGCGAGGGTTTCTTTAGTTTCCTCCTCTAACTGGTCCATCATGCCAAAATCGATATAGGCCATGCGACCATCAAAAGTGGCGAAAAGATTACCCGGGTGGGGATCAGCGTGGAAAAAGCCGTGTTCGAGGAGTTGCTGTAATCCGGAGGTGACGCCGATTTTAACGATATTATTGGGGTCTAATCCTAAAGCTTTGATGTTCTCGGTATCGGTGAGTTTATAGCCATCAATCCATTCTAGGGTGAGGACGCGGCGACCACTATAACGCCAGTAGATACTGGGAACTTTAACTTCGGGGTTATTTTGGAAGTTGGTGGCGAATTTTTCAGCGTTGCGACCTTCGTTTTGATAGTCGATTTCCTCAAAGAGTTTGGTGCCGAATTCATCGACAATCAGGGTGAGGTCGTGGCCGAGATTGAGGGGTAATAAACGACCGAATTTTTGGGCGGCCCAGCGCATTAGGTATAAATCGAGGCTTAAAAGCGCCCGCAGCCCGGGCCGTTGCACTTTAACGGCTACTTCTTCACCGGTGGGGAGTATCGCTTTGTAAACCTGTCCTAAACTAGCGGCAGCTACCGGGGTGGGGGATATTTCTCGATAGGCTTTTTCTACAGGCATCCCCAATTCTGTCTCGATAAGGGCAAAAGCGACGTCGTTATCGAAGGGGGGAAGTTGGTCTTGCAGTTTAACTAATTCGTCTAAAAAGTCTTTGCGAACGAGGTCGGGACGGGTAGAGAGAGCTTGACCGACTTTGATGAAGGTCGGACCCAAACGGGTGAGAATTTGCCTAAGTTCGCTGGCACGCCTGTATTTATTGGCTTCTTCTTGCTTTGTCCATTTGTCCCAGAGGAGACTGAGCAGAAATAATCCTAAAGACCAAATAATCACGAAAGCGCGACCAAACAATTGCCAAGGTTTGTAACGGTATTGTTGAGCGATCGCTTCTGCACTGTAAGGAGTGAACTGTGTTTCTTCTCGTTTCCGGTCAGTTTGACTGTCTTGATGCCGACTCACTAGCTAATCTCTATATATCTTACGCCACTTGATATTGTAGCTAAGTTCTTGACATCAGTATACAAAACTACACATTATTTAATAATTGTTATAATTCCCTGAGAAATCAATAAGTATTGATGGCTGGACTGCCGGGGAAATTCTCGGCTAGTGGATGTCCTCAAGTACCTGATGGATATTTTCAACAAGCTGTTCTATAAAGGTAACGGCATCATTAACGAGATTTTCATCGATATTCCAGCGACTGCCAATGCCATAACTCGGGTCTATATCAGCTTCGTGGGCGATTTTGTTCCTTCGATCAACAATTATGCTAAGTTGGCTTTTAATATCTTTGGCTGGTTTATTTAGTTTGCTGGCCACTTCTTCCCACAATTTCTTGGCTGAAATTAATCTAATGGCCTCCGCTATCTTGTCCGGTTGTTGAAAGCTTTTATATCTGAGGTTTTCTCTAATTTCAGTCTCTAGCCAATAATTACTATTAAGTTTGTTGGTGAGGAGATTTTCAATCATTGGTAGTACCTCGGAAATTGAGCGAGATTCTTGATCAAAAAAAGAACCGTAGTTTTGTTGAATTTCGTTCTCTAACCAAGAGCCAATACTAATAGCTATCAATCGTTCTTGTCGTGCGCCATTCAAGGAGACTTGAAAACGAGAAAAGGCAGATTGAGAACTGTTAGGAGTGGGAGAAGGTTCTGAACGTTGGCCTCGATAAATTTCTAGCATTCCTAGAGTAACCACTTCGTGAATATAATAATCTAAAGCGCTCACAGTCAGGACTAAAGCGGCTCTGAGGATATCCGATACATCTAGGGCGGAAGTAGTCTGAGATTTGAGGGAATTGTGGATAGCGATCAAGTCACGAACGCGGGCAAGACTAAGGCGAAATTGTTCAATGGCTAACTGCATAAATCTCGGAGGTAAGACCGATAACTTTGTCTGCTAAGTCAGAAAAAATATCTTTAAATTTTTGTTGTTTTTCTTGGGCTTGATCTAACACTGTACCTTGCCATCCTAATTGTTCAGCAGTTAGCGCAAAAACGGGCGTTTGATGCTCTTGAGATAAGGCAATAAGACTATTAAAATCAGGTATTTTTACTAGAGTACAGCAAGCCGGTACACCATTCTGATCGTAGATAAATTTCGGTAGCATCATGCCAGTTCTTTCTAAAGCTGGAATCATTTTATTGCCGATATTTTCCTCGATTGTGTTAATCCAGTTTTGAAAAGCTTTTGTTTCTTGGCCACCTATGATTCGATATTTCTGAACAATAGTTCCCAAAAAATGTAGGTCAACTTCGGGAAAGGGATAGTTGGCTGTTTTGAGAATTGGTAAAGCACTAGCTGCCTTAGCCCATTGGTGCCACTTAGGCAAGATTTTAGTTAAAGAATCGATAGCCATAACCGAGAAAAAATCCGCTGTGGTTGGCACAATAAAAAAGTTGCTGGTCATCAGTATATTTTGATTGATTGACCCCAAACTGGGACTCATATCGATTAAAATATAGTCAGCTTCAAATCTTTCGGCAGTTTTGTCTAATAAATATGTAATCGCACCGGGGAGATTTTTTAAAGCCTGAATTGACCCACTAAGTTCTTGAGCAATACCTAGGATAACTTCATATTCAGCTAATCCCACATGACCGGGCAATAGAAATAAACGATCACGACCATCAATAGGAATACAGTCCACAGCTTCAATTAATCTCGGTTGAGACTCAAAAGCAGGTGCTAAAGCTGTTTTAATATTAGAGTAAGTATTGTAGATGGCTTGTAGTCTTTCCTCCCTATCTTCACTTTCTTTAGCCAAAGCCATACCAGTTAAGTTACATTGGGGATCGGTATCGACAATAATTACTCTTTTACCCTTCTCAGCAAGCATCCAACCAAGGTTAAAAGTGGTTGTAGTTTTGCTGACTCCACCTTTATGATTAAAAAAAGCTATTTTTTGCACCATGGCATTAATTATATTTGAAGATTGTTGCCCTTGGTCATTATTGTAACATCAGTGTGGAGATTTTGCCATGATTTCTAGGCTAGAATCAGAGTTTCGGATTACTCGTTTTAATGCCTAGCAATTAAGGAAAAATTGCGCCATGGTTTCCACCCTAACACCTCCAACAGGATATTTAAGCAATTTCATCGGGATTAATGCCCAATTCTCGCAGCTTTTGGGCTAATTTTTCCGCCCGTTGTTGTTCTCTTTCTTTGGCTAATCTTTCCTGTCGGGCCGACTCTTGAGGGGTGGGAACCAATTCACCTGATTCGGTGAAATAGCGCAATTTATTGGCAAAAATTCCTAAATATAATCCTAGTTGCTTACTCCATAAATAACCGTTTTCATTGGGGGTAATCGGTTGGTATTGTCCCTCGATTAAAGTGAATCCTTGCCATTCTAAAGTATTAGGATCAAACCAAAAATATTCAGGAGTCCGGAAAGTATGCTGATATAGTTCCTTTTTGGCTTTTCTGTCCACATTAGTGGTGGAATCGGAGAGAATTTCGATGATTAGATTGGGATATTTACCCCCTTCTCCCCAGACAACCCAACTTTTCCGGGGACGTTTCTCTGTATCTAAAACCACGAAAAAATCTGGGCCACAAAAATCTCGCTGTTTTAGTTGTCTTTCGTTATAATAAATAGTCAAATTGCCCGAGGCATAGTAATCGTTTCTATCTTGCCAGAGCCAATCAAGACAAGATAATAATAAAATAATTTGTTGTAAATGCAGATCACTTTCCAAGGGTGGTTCATCACTCCATAAATCGGTGGGAGGACAGACAATATCGGTAGCAATATCTAGGGTTGTCATCGTTTATAAACCCATTGAGTCAATTTGGGGTGATTCTAGCAACAAGCCACAATCAATACAATTATATTATAAGTCCGATCGTTTTGCTTGTATATAGGGTGTTAGGAGTCGGTTGGGGAAGTCAGAATATCATGACCTCAATCCCCTTGGTTGAAGGACTTATAAAAACCAGAAGAAAGCAACTAAAATAGCAGTGAGAGTGGCGGCAAAAATGAGAGCGTATTCAATTTTTTGATTGATAATACCAATAACCATGACTAGGGTAATTGCCAGAAGAAACACACCGATATAGACTAGATTTTGAGAACCTGAATTAACTAAATTATTATTTAAAGTCGGTGTGGGTGTGGGAGTTTGTAGAATTGTTGATGAGAGACTAATCGTGGAGGTAATGAACATAAGTAAGTAGTTATAATTAAATTGAAGATAGATTTTGCCTCTGATCCCCCCTGCCCCCCTTAATAAGGGGGGTGCCGATAGGTGGGGGGATCTGACAACTTTTAACACCTACCTACTTAAATATTTATGACTACCATAGAACTAATTTTATACAGTAAACCGGACTGTCATCTTTGCGAAGGGTTGCTAGAAAAACTAGAAAAAATCCGTCAACCGGAGTGGCAGTTAGAAATTAGGGACATTACCAGTCGAGAGGATTGGTTTAACGCTTATCAGTACGAAATCCCCGTCCTCTGTCAAAAACTGGCCACGGGGGAAAAAATCCTTCCTCGTCTTTCCCCCCGGGCAAATGCCGAACAATTGGCCCGTCTTTTAGCCAATAATTTAACCTAGGGGCTAATTAGGGTTTGCTTAATAAATCTAAAAACCTTGTTGGATAAGACTTTTAGACTTTTTTGACCTCAAAAAGTGCCAGCCATTGCGGGGATCGGGGGCAAAATTCCTGGACTTTTTCCCTGAAAATTAGGTAATTGACCACCTGAAAATGGGTAAAACCCCACACCCCACACCCCACACCCCACACCCCACACCCTACCCCCACGAAAAACTTTTTGCCGCAAACCCTAATTACCCGGACTAGGACTAAGGACCGGACTAGGAGAGGGAGAAGATTGGGCGACCGGTTGCGGTTTGGCTGCGGGTTGAGTTTGATACCATTTAAAGTGTTGGTAGGCCGTGCGCGATATTTGTTGAATCAGAGTCCTAGCGTTACTATCATTGTGGGGACGTTTCACCATCACTGCTCCTAGATAGCGTTTCCCGTTAGGCATATCAATAATCCCCGCATCCGCTAACATCGAGCCAATATCACCGGTTTTATGGGCAATATCGGCGGATTTCTCGATACCTTGCGGCAGCAGGGTGCGAGTGCGCGTTTCCTGCATAATATTCAATAGACGATCGCGGGAACGTAAACTGAGTAATTCCCCTTGATTAACTTTTCCTAAGATTGTCACCAAATCTCTCGGACTTGTGGTATTGGTTCCTTCCAAGTCAGGTAAAGCGTTATTAATTACCGTACTGGTCAAACCCCAAGCTTGAAAACGCTGATTAAGAGCCTCTTTGCCGCCCATACGCTTAATTAACATATTAGTAGCGGTATTATCGCTAATTACGTTCATTTTAGTGGCGGTTTCTAGGGCAGTATAGGTTTTATTCACTCCTAGATACTGCATATCCCCGGACCCACTGGCCAGGACATCCTTAGTGGCCACAAGGGGTTCATCGAGACGAATTTTTCCCGCATCCACATCCTCAAAAAAGGCGACCAGAATCGGGATTTTAATCGTACTAGCGGCGGCAAAAATAGTATCTCCGCGAAAATTAGCGTAAGCACCGTTATCGAGGTCAATAAATAAAGCTCCCGCCTGTAATTTCGGATATTTGACCGCTAAAGCCTGTAATTTCTGGTTGAGGCTGCTGAGATTTTCGTTGAAAACTAACGTGGTCGGTTTTGGGGTGACGGGTTTGGGAGTCGGGGAATTAGTAGCGGTGGGTTTTGGATGTAGGGGTAATTTGCTCGGATCCACCACCGTTAAAACCGTACCAGCGATCGCACCTAAACCGACACCAAGGATAGAGAAGCGAAGAACCTGAAGGAGAAAAGAAGCGATTAGGTTAGGTTTACGCTGTTTTTTTGCCCTTTTAACCGGTAAAGACTTTTTTTTGTTGTTTGAGTCCATGGACTTAGGGGACCCAGGGCCAGATTGGACTTTAGTAGGACGACGAGTTACTTGACGAGTCACGGTTTTCCTCAAGGGTATCCAGATTTATTATCGATCGCTAGGAGAATTTTTTTTCTTGCCCTTGAGACTATCAAGACCGAGAAAAAGTTGCCCGATACTTTCAATATGACCGATAATACCCCGCAGCAGGGCTAATTCCTCCACCGTGGGCCGGGCCCGATGATAAAATTGCCGGAATTTCTCCATCCTAGCGGCGGCGGTGTGGGGGTAAAGATAGCCAATTTTGAGCAAAAAGCTCTCCAAGTGCTGATAATAGCCTTCTAGAGCCTCAAAAGTGGCATTAGGGGGCGTTTCTAACGGGGGTTCGAGCCTATTTTCCGTCGCCCTTTGGTACAGTTCGTAGGAGCAAACCGCCACCGCTTGGGCGAGATTGAGGGAGGAATATTGAGGATTAGCGGGAATACCGACAAAACGCTGGGCGTGGTTCAGTTCGCTGTTACTTAAACCCCGGTCTTCTGGCCCGAAAATTAAGGCCGATTCTAGGTTAGGGGTGAGTAACCAGGGTAAAGCGGCCCGGGGTGTTTCGAGGGGAGTATTCAGGTGACGGGGTTTCGAGGTGGTGGCAATGATGCGATGACAACCCTGCAAAGCTTCCCCAAGGGTGGCTACCCGTGAACAGTTTTCTAGGACTTCAATCCCGTGTACTGCCATGCGTCGCGCTTCTTCTCCCAGGATATCACAGGCGGGATTGACGATAATTAAGCGACTTAAGCCCATATTCCGCATAATTCTGGCGGTGGAACCCACATTTAAGGCTCCTGCTGGTTCGACCAAAATAATTCTCAGGCGATCGAGTGGGGAACTCTGATTATTTTCATCTACACTCATAGATAAGGCGCAGTTTTTGACTTTTTAATTTTAATCATGGCACGTCAGCTCTCGAAGTCCGATCTTCCCAGTAAAATTTGTCCCGTTTGCGGTTTATCCTTTACTTGGCGCAAAAAGTGGCAAAACTGTTGGCATGAGGTCAAATACTGTTCAGAACGTTGTCGTCGTCGCAAGTCCTCGGCCAATCAGTAAAAAGCCGAGAATTTTAACTATCAAATAGGCACTCTTACAAAAGGCAATTTTTGGCTGAGGACTTAGATGGGTAATTAATTGTTTTAGGTACTCTATTAGCTTTTAATTTTACGGCTAATTTAGTAAGCTGATATTTGGCTAAATTAACTTTTTCTTAAGAGAATCTCAATGCACATTGCCTGGTTAGGAAAAAAATCTCCTTTTTGCGGTAACGTTACCTATGGGCGAGAAGTGACTAATTCCCTGCTCGATCGAGATTATCAAGTCAGTTTTCTGCATTTTTCTTCCGAAAAACCCACCGTAAGCGATTGGCCCGACTTTTACGACGAAATCACCCTGCCACGTCTCTATAGTTCCCAAGTCTATACTATTCCCACCCTGAAATCGAGTCGGGTTCTACAGGATAAGCTCAGGGAACTGAAACCCGATCTAGTTCATGCGTCCTTACCCCTGTCTCCCCTCGATTTTCTGCTACCGGAAATTTGTGAGTCTTTAGATTTGCCTCTGGTGGCGACTTTTCACCCGGCTTTTGATAGTAAAATTCGCAATCTCATCTCTAGTACCCAATTATTAACCTACCAACTACACGCCCCTTTTTTAGCTAATTACGATAAGGTAATTATTTTTTCCACCTCTCAACGGGATTTTTTAGTTAAATTGGGGGTTCCCGAAGAAAAATTAGCAATTATTCCCAATGGGGTTGATGTTAATAAGTATTGTCCAGGTCCCTCGAATATTAAAGCTCAATATAATGCCGATTGTTTATTTGTTTATCTCGGTCGGATCATGCCGGAGAAAAATGTAGAATCTTTATTGAAAGCTTGGAAAAAAACCAATTTAGGGAGTAGATGCAAACTGCTCATTGTTGGCGATGGTCCGTTAACTCCTTCCCTCAAACCTTTTTATGGAGAAGAAGATGGTATTATCTGGTTAGGTTTTATCGGCGATGAAAATAAACGAATTGAAATTTTGCGCGGGGTTGACTGCTTTATTTTACCCTCATTAGTGGAAGGTTTATCGATTTCCCTCTTAGAAGCGATGGCCTGCGGTGTTGCTTGTATGGCTACGGATGTGGGGGCCGATGGGGAAGTGTTAAAAGGTGCGGGAATAGTTCTAGATACTAAAGGACTAATTACCCAATTAAAAACTTTCTTGCCCGTATTACGAGAGCATCCTGAATTAACAACAATTTTAGGACAAAAAGCCCGTCAAAGAGTTTTAGACTCTTACACTCTCAGTAAAAATATTGATCGCTTACAGTTAGTTTATCAAGAAGTGTTAGCCAAAAAACAATCTTCTCTTAGCTACTTTCACTAAGGAATTTATATGACGATTGCCCGGACAATTTGCTTGGGATTTATTGCGGTAATTTTAGCGGGAACTTCCCTGTTGATGTTGCCTGTTTCTACCACTAGCGGCACTTGGAATGACCCAATTGTTGCCCTCTTTACCTCCACTTCTGCTGTCTGTGTCACGGGTTTAGCAGTAGTAGATACGGGTACTTATTTTTCTTTTTGGGGTCAATTATTTATTGCTTTATTAGTGCAAGTGGGGGGTTTGGGATATATGACCACTACCACTTTTTTAATGTTATTAGTTGGGCGAAAATTTGACCTGAGACAGAAGTTAGCGATTCAAGAATCCTTTGATCGACCTTTCCTACAAGGTAGTCAAAGTTTAATGAAATCAGTGATTGCTACTACTCTAGTTTTTGAGTTAACAGCAACTTTGGTTATGTTAACTGTCTTCGCCCAAAAGTATGATTTTAGATATGCGGTGTGGTTATCTTTATTCCATAGTATTAGTGCTTGGAATAATGCGGGTTTTGGCTTGTTTAAAGATAACTTAATGTCCTATCAGTCTTCAATTATTATTAACTTATCTATCACAGGATTGATCATTTTTGGAGGTATCGGTTATCAGGTAATTATCGAGTTTTACACTTGGTTTATTTACCGCTTTCAATATAAACGAAAAGGCTTTGTTTTTTCTCTTAACTATAAAGTTGCTATCAGTACAACTATATTTTTATTAGTGATGGGAACATTGGCTTTTTTATTTACTGAACAGGGAAATGGTGACACTTTGGCTAATTTATCAATTAAAGATAAATTGCTGGCTGCTTGGTTCCAATCGGTAACATCGAGAACAGCAGGATTTAATACTATTGATATCGGTAAAATTTCCGTAGAAGGTTTATCAATTACCATGGCTCTCATGTTTATAGGAGCCAGTCCTAGCGGTACAGGCGGCGGTATTAAAACCACAACCTTTAGGATTTTATATAACTGTACCCGCTCGGTTTTAAGAGGTCGTGAAGAAGTGACTCTCTATCAAAGACGCATTCCCACGCCGTTAATTTTAAAGTCAATGGCGGTGGTTTTTGGTTCGGTTATAGCGATTATTATCTCCACCCTAGCCATCTCATTTGTGGAGACAGATTTTCAAATGATTCAGCTGTTTTTTGAGGTAGTTTCTGCCTTTGGAACTGTCGGCCTATCTATGGGTATAACTGCCGCTTTATCACCGATTTCTAAGTTAATTATTGTTTTTATGATGTATTTGGGACGGGTGGGAGTTATACTTTTAATAGCGGCTATTATCGGCGATCCGAAACCAACAGTTATTAATTACCCCGAAGAAAACCTTTTAGTGGGATAATTAATATCAGTTATCAGTTATCAGTTATCAGTTATCAGTTTCTCCTGTCTCCTCACTCATTGACACTAGCATTTTAAATGCGTAACAGTTTAACTTAAAATTATGCAATCAATTAAATTTTTTAGTAGTATGCGTCCCCAAAATCGTCAATTTGCCGTCATCGGATTAGGCAGATTTGGGCGCGCCGTCTGTGAAACCTTACGCAAACAAGGTTATCAAGTGGTAGCGACAGATATTGACGAAGGATTAGTAGCACAAGCGTTATCCGATCGAATAGTAGATAATGCGATCGAGCTTGATTCTACCAAACCTAACGCCCTGCGAGAAGCGGGAATTTTTGAAACCGATACGGTGATTGTCGCTATTGGTAAATACGTGGAAGAAAGTATCATTACTACTCTCAATTGTAAGGAAGCAGGGGTTAATTTTGTCGCCGCTAAAGCCTCCACAGAAATCCATGGAAAATTACTCAAAAAAGTTGGTGCAGATTTAGTAGTTTTTCCCGAATACGATGCCGGTTGTGAGTTAGCGCACCGTTTAACTAGACCATCAATTTTAGAACGATTTGATCTCGATCCCGAACATAGTATTGTCGAGTTAAAAGTCCCGGAAGCTTTTCACGGTAAAACCCTAGCAGAGTTAGAAATTCGTAATCGTTATGGGTTAAATATTGTCGCTGTCGGTAATGCGGAAAAATTCAAGATTAACCCCAATCCCCAAGAAAGATTATACAAGGATTTAGCCATGGTGGTGATTGGTTCTAACCGAGATATTCAGCGTTTACCGATGTAAATTTTAGTCAAATAGATGAAGGCGATTTTTTAGCCGTCAGCAGTCAGCTTTTTTCTCCTGATATCCCTGTTCACTGATAACTGATGACTGATAACTGATAACTGCTTAATTTCCTCGCCAAAAGACAATCGAATTATTGAGAGGTTGAATGGTGGTGCCGGGATAATAGAAAGCGAGAATTTGTTCGGGAGACCAACCCAAACGGGCTAAATTATAGGAACCAAATTGACTTAATCCCACCCCGTGGCCAAAACCGCCACCAATAAAGTTATAACCCTGGATCTGTCGATTGGTATCGTAGATAGGATCGATGTAGAATAGGGTACTGCGAGGCGGTCCCAAAGCACTACGCACCTCATTTTTATGCAGTTCCAAAATCCCCTTATCGGTTTGAATAGTCATAGTCAGAATCCGACCGGAAGGAGAGCGCTTAGTCACTTCCATCCATTGGATTTTCTGGAAATGGGCGAGGGGATGTTTTCTGCGTTTTAGATAGGTTTCTAGGTCTTGACTCAAATCAGCTAAAGAAGCTTGTTTTTGCCAGCGAAAAACCCGTCGGCCCGTCTCATTAAAACCATCTTTAAGATTAATAAACTGGCGAAAAGTTGTCTCATTAGCGAGAGATTGTTTCGAGAGATCCCAGACTCGATTGGGGGAGTCCACCACTGCCCGGAGATAAGGTCTTTCCTCCCCATCCCAAACATCACTAAAGAGAGCAGTTATTCCGCCGGTGGTAGAGGAATAAAGGGCATCCACTAACTCATTTTGGTAGGTTAAAACCAGGCCTCGCGTGGCTGCGATCGCTTGATCAGCCCGGGGATTAGTTCCCGTCAATCCATAATAAACTTGACAATGGGTATCGGCACAGAGTTCGTAATTATCGGCTTGAAAACGGCGGAGATTGCGGAGGGCGTAGGTGCGGGCGATAATAGTTTGCGCCCGGGTGGCACTTTCCGGGGCATCATGACCGATTTCGTGGGGTACAACCCCACGCAGGTAGGTTTCGAGGGGAACGTTATTAACTAGGGTAAAAGTGCCGTAGGCGTTGGGCTGTAGGCGCATGGTTCCCCCGTACAAACGTACCTGATCGGGGCTATGGGTGACTTGAATCAGGTTTTTTTGGCTCTCGATTTCTAATTCTTTGGGAAAATAGCGCACCCCGTTGATCTGGAAAGAAACTTGCGGCTTTTCTTTGAGTAAAACACTATTAATATAGGGTTGATTGTGGCCTTTGGTTTGCAAACTGGTCAGCAACCAACGTCGCACTAGGGGATTTTCATAAACTTCTCGCTTTGCCCAGACCTGCCAGCGTCCGGGTTGGGTAATTTCCACTTTAATGCCCATTTTTGCCCAATTTTTGGCACTATTTTCGGCGGTTTCAAAGGTGGCGTGGTCGCTCAAAATGACTTTTTCTTGGAGGATGGGAGAAGCGAGGGGACGGGGAATAACTTCTAATTGTAGGCGATTGGTTTGCAGGGTTTGGGATTGGCCATCTTCTCCCACCACCCGCAGGGTGAGATGATCACCACTGGTACTGCCCAGGGTTAATTTTTCCTTGGCTTCATCGCCAAAACGTTGGACAATGCCCACTCTCAGAAGGACATCCTTGGCTATAGCGGCAGGAATTAGGGTTAAACTGAGCAAGATCGCCGCAGTTATGGAACCGATGCTAATTATTGGTTTTTTTTCCTTGATTTTTAGCATAAAGTCAAGTATCTGTTAATAAGTTTTCATAAAAGTTGAGGATAATCAGAGATTATAGCAGCAAGCCGTTAGGGGAATGGGGGAATAGGGTAATGGGGGGGATAGGGGAATTTCCACTAAAACCCTAAAACCCTAAAACCCCAACACCCTCAAACCCCAACACCCAACACGCAACCACCAACAAAGCATCTAACTTCCCCCATCGCTGATAATGCGTAAACGTACCATTTTCTGGCCACCTTCATCCAGTTCTACTTCGATCACTTCACTGGTTAAACTTTCCAAACAGGTTAACATCGATCGCAGATGGGGATTACTTGCTCCCGTATCCACATAGAGGCGATCGGACAAACTACCTAAACGTTTCCAAGTAGTATAAAGTTTAGCTACGGCCTGCTCTAATTGTGTGGCTTGTTTAACCAGATCCGCCGCCGTATTTAGACAATCAACGCGCAAAGCTTCTTCTAGAGCCATTTCGATATCTAAATTACCCCGTCGGAGAGTTTGTACTTGGGCCGCCGCATCGAGATATTTGGCTAAGCTGCGTGCTTCCGAGGTGATTAATTTTACCGTGTCCACATCGGGATTAGCGGCGATTTCTTGACGGAGAGTGTCGATATGAGTATCGGGTAACTTTTCTAATTCTTTCACTAAGGGAGCGAGATGACGCGCCGGTAAACTGCCGTCGCTGGCTTTTTCTTTCACTTCATCGGGTAGTAAATCTGAACTCATCGCTGTCCATTCATCGGCCAATTGCTTCACCTCCCGACGGGTAATTCTCTCCCCTTGTCGGGCTGCATCACTGACTAATTTTTGAATTTCGGGGGCAGATTTGGCCGTTTCTACGAAGGCGCGTTTACTAAAATTATTGATACTATCGGGATCCAGTTGTCCTTCCGCCAGGAGAGTATCGGCACTATTAGCCAATTGAATCAGAGCATAAGCTTGACTTTTAGTGATTTCTCGCTGTTTTAACCAGTTTAAAAAGCCTGTACCGCGACTATCACCGCCTTGCTTTTCCCGGTCGCGAATAGCTCGCAAAATTCGCCCCCGCCAGATTTCCGTTTGCAAATCAAAGCGATCGCAAACTTGCCAAAAAGAATCCAGTTGCTGCTGAAAGTCATGATCTTGGATGGTTTCATCTTCGGGATCCGGCAGTTGAAAGTTAAACTCTAGAGGCGTTTCAAAGGCATCAATGATCGCGGAGGTGTCGGAGGAGAATGTCGCAGCATCAACCATATATGATAGACTCGGCAGTTAATCGGGCATTTTATCTTAACTCGCTCTGGCAACCCCCGACAAGCCGATTAATCATCAGGTAAAACCCCACACCCCACACCCCACACCCCACACCCTGTCCCCACGAACAACTTTTTCATCAAACCCTAGTTAGGAGAAGCATTGGGGGGAGTGGGACTGGTGACAGGTGCGGAAGGTGTCGTCCCGGTCGTGGGACTGGTGACAGGTGCGGAAGGTGTCGTCCCGGTCGTGGGACTCGGACTGGTGACAGGTGCGGGAGAAATCGATGGATTGGAAGCGGGATGACGACTCAGGAATTGCCAAGCGATCGCAGCCAGCAAACCGAGAACACCGACAGCGATCGCTACTACGACTAGGGGTGAAACCCTAGTGAGCGCGGGGGGAGAAGTACGACTAGAAACCGAAGAAGATGCAGGGGGGGGAGTGGGTATTGCTGTCACCACTTCTTCTCCGGGGTAGGTGTCCCCGCTGTGATCAAAATCTTGGTCATTAAGATCGGGAATAATCCGTTCTTTGGCCTCAGCATAAACTAAAGGCGTGACAGGTTCAGCCGCAGGAACTACCCGACAATAAACTAGGGCGATGGTGGAGTTATCGTGACCGTTTTTCTGGTTAGCTAGTTGTAATAAACTTTCCCCCACGGCGGTTACATTTTTCTCTCCTCGCAAAAGAGGCACAATTTCACTGTCCCAGTATTGTTCTACCCGATCGTAATCACTTAAACCATCGGAACAGAGGAGAAAAACACAATCTTGATCAATAATCAACCTCTGAACGGTGGGATGGAGATTATTGGCGCTACTCATGCCCAAAGCTTGCACCAAGACCCCCGCGTTGGGATACTGTATGGCATCACGATAGAGGAGATAGCCTAATTTCACTTCCCTGGAAGCGAGATCGTCATCCACCGTCACTTGATGACAACTGTGGGCAGTAATCCAATAGATGCGGGAATCCCCCACATGGGCCGCGTACATTTCCTGGGCCTGGGCAAAAGCCATAACTAGAGTCGTACCCATGCGCTGACGATCTTGTCTTGACTCCTGATCATTGCGTTGACTGATCAGATCATTGATGACACGAATCGCCTGTTCGAGGACAAGACTGTGACTATCGGGATAGACTTCCATATCAGTGGTGGCACTGCGATTAATTTCCCTAGGCAGGGTTTCGATCGCCAATTGAGCAGCGATTTCGCCCCCTTCCTGACCGCCGATGCCATCACAGACAATCGCCAGGGGATTTTGACCATGAGCGAGGGTTATGGCCTGATTAGTCGGGGGATAACAGGCATCCTCGTTGTGTTCCCGCATCAGACCGGTATCAGTGCAGGTAAAAATCTCATAGGTGCGTTCTTGACCTCCACCGTAGTGCTGTAGTGCATAATCGAGGATAGCGATCAGGGATTCCGGGCGATCGAGATCACCGGATTCTAGCTCTTGGGTCAGGGATACGAGAAAATCTTGAATATTAGCGGCTGCCGTCGGGATCAGACCGGTCCAGAAAGCTCCTAAATCTTTTAAATTGGGAGCGGTGGCCTCATCTTTGCTTAATTCTAGCAATTGCAGCAGCTGATTATTCACTCTCGTCAGAAAAGGGTTAAGCAGACTAGAAACCAGAGCTTTTTTCTGGAGGGGATGCCAGAGTTTGGCCATTTGCCATAACCAGTGAATTTGTCTTAAATCGGAAGCTTGCGACCAAACCTCGGCTAGAGTGGGCAATAGTTCTGGATATATTAATTCTCCCGTTTGATCGAGGGGAATAGTGCCGTACTCCAACAGCCAGATGTCCATATTTAGGGGTTCATCGGGACTGGGAATATAGCCATAGACTTGGGGAATGTGGAGATGGAAGGGTAACAATTTTAGGTAGAGGGAAATCCAGCTAGGAGGTTCGTCCGGTGCTTGGGGTGCTTGAGCGGGTTTAGTATCAAGAACAATTTGTGGTTGTTTGACCAAATAACGATTATCAATTAGCTCGCCAACATGATAATAGGTTCTCACCCAATCACCCATCATCCATAAATAGCGCTTAACTAAAGGAGTACCGCATTTTTCACAGAATCTATTAGTAAGAGCGTTCGGGGATAGACAGGTTAGGTTTTGACATTGGAGGGTTGTCACGGAATCCATGAAAACTGCTGACTCCTAAAGCGCGGTTAGTATAGGTTAATAAAATAGCGTGTTTTTATCCACGATGACTGCCAGTGTATTGCAGTGTTTCCCAAATTTTACCCTTTGTGGCTCGATCAGGAATAATTAATGCTGACAGTGCCATCTCTATAGGTATGTCTGGGGTTGGGGAAGTGGGAATTATAAATTATAAATTATGAATTGGGGAGATGGGGAAGCGGGGAAGTGGGAATTATGAATTATGAATTGGGGGGGTGGGGAAGTGGGGAAGTGGGGAAATTGAACTAAAACCCCAAAACCCTATCACCCCAAAACCCTATCACCCTATCTCCTGTCTCCTGACAGTTTTTAAATATTTTTCAACATCAGCAAAGAGCGAGTTTGAAAGCCGAGATTTTGGTAGAGATTGAGAGCATTGTCGTTATTGATGAAGACTTGTAAACCGATGCGGGTTTGTCCGCGACTTTTTGCCCAATCCTTAGCTCGATCGATTAGTGCGCTGGCGATACCTTGGCGACGATGCTGGGGATCGACATAAATTAGAAAAATATGACCATAGCGATCGCCTGTCACCTGATCGACGGCGCTCCCCATCCAGAGACAAGCGATCGCCGTTTGTTGTCCTTCGACGATCCACAGGGGAGTATCAAGGCCAAAAAACTGTCTGACTGTATCAGCTAGATGGGAGAGGTTTTTTTGTTCGGGAAAAAATTCTTCATAGGTGCGGGTGAGAAAATTAATGAGTAGATAGCGATCACCCATTTTTCCCAGTCGCAGCCGATAATCTTCGGGAAGGTTAGCCATGCCAAGGATAAGAGAAAATTATGCCCAGGGATGGCTCGATCGGAGCGGGTGCCGCTAAATCTGCCGGTAAAAAAATCCGGATGCCGGTGGCAACCAGAGCAACTAAAAACACGAAGATAGTCAGGAGCGGAGCGATATATTGCCGAAAAAAAGCCATAATTATTTGATCTCTAAACTGCTGTTCCTTCTATTTTAAGGATTGCCAGTGGAGATATCAGCAATTTTTTTAAAAAAATTCGCCCAAAAAAAAGTGATCGGCATACCGATCACTAGAAACCGACAACTAGACTTTGACTAAACACCGATTAAATCTAACGAAGGTGCAAATAGGCCGCCTCTGCTTCCAATTGACGCACTAGAGCCTCATTTCCCTGCGCTCTAGCTACTTCCAGTCGGTGTTGTAAATTTCTACGGAGTGTTTCCCTATGGGCCACGGTGGCCTGTGTTAGGACTTGCTGACGATTTTTGTTCATGGTGGACAGACTTTTGAGCGACTTAACTTACCTTATATCTAAATCATAACATTCTCCTTAGGAAACTGTATCTTTAGCTACTGAATTTAGCGTTAAGATTTATTAAAGCTGTTGGCAACCTTAGTGACAAGTCAATGACGGAACAGGCACTGATAACCCTTACTAGCGATTTTGGACTACGAGACGGTTATGTGGGCATTATCAAGGGAGTAATCGCGGGAATTGCCCCCCATGCTCGCACGATCGATCTGAATCATCAAATTTCGCCCCAAGACCTTTACGCTGGTCGTTTTATTCTCCTGAATGCCTATCAATACTTTCCCCAAGGCACTATTCATCTGGCAGTTATAGATCCGGGGGTAGGAAGCAAAAGACGCGGGGTAGGGATTCGTTTTGCCGGTGGTTATTTAGTCGGGCCAGATAATGGTTTATTTAGTGGCATTTTAAGCCAATATACCGCTATATCTGCCGTTAATCTCAATAATTCTTCCTATTGGCGCACCCCTAACCCTAGCACTACTTTTCATGGTCGTGATATTTTTGCTCCTGTGGCCGCTTATTTGTCCCGGGGAGTACCCCTAGAAATGTTAGGTGAGATTATTGATCCCGATAGCTTGCAACAATTAGCGATCGCTGTTCCGCAAATCGAGGAAGATAAAATCAGGGGTCAAATTCAATATATTGACATTTTCGGCAATTTAATCAGCAATATTCCCGATTATCTCCTAGAGGGAAAAAATTGGTCGGTGCAGTTGGGGCCAAAAATTATCCCCGCAAAAAACACCTACAGTGATGTTCCTTGGGGGGAAATAGTCGCTTTTATCGGTAGTCACGGGGGGTTAGAAATTGCCGTCAATAGTGGTAGCGCCCAAAAGCAATTACACCTAAATATTGGCGATGCGATCGAGGTTAGAATAGATAGGAGATAGGAGATAGGAGTCAGGAGACTCCGAGATAGGAGTTAGGAGTCAGGAGATAGGAGTCAGGAGATAGGAGTCAGGAGACTCCGAGATAGGAGTCAGGAGTCAGGAGTCAGGAGATAGGAGATTATTTCTATTTATTCTTCCCACACCCGTTACAGTAGAGCAGGAAGTCGCCTTCCCACCCCCTGCTTCAAAACCGGACTTACGACTTTCGCCGTATCCGGCTCCTGAGTAACTAGGCTACTGTCATTAGTAGAATAATAATGGGAATTATTATTTCCTTGTCTATTCAACCCTCTTGGCTGTATCCCCACCAGACAAGATTGTTGGTTTTAGGGCGTATATGACCGTTGATTGTTGCTTAGACTTCCTAGTTACCCGTCCTTTGTCAGCATATCTTTGATATTACTCAAAGCCTTGGCTTTTAAGGACATCCTCTCCCTCTATTGACTTGCGGATGGTTTCCTACTGCCCCGAACGGGCAGAGTCAATCAGGGTTACTTCGTTCCCTATAACCATTGGTTGAACCCTTAGGATGATACTGTCCACAACAGAGTAACGGGAATGCCTTACTGATAGTGGTATGAGCTATCAGCCCCAACTCTGTTAACTTTTGTTTCGAGCCTGTCAGCCTTTTGGCTCGTGGGTGTTGACGATGGTTAATTCGTATCTTCGCCCCAGGGCTATCCATAGGTTCTGGCTCAACGGGTTTCTGATTTAGGCTATCAGATACCGCTTTTTTTTTCCTCGCTCACTACCTCAGATGTACCAAGTCTAAAGCAGCAGGAAATGCCGTCACTCTAGGCATCTAGAGGACAGGACTAAGGTTATTACTAACCCGCACCTGTAGGGTTATAAAGTTATCAAGGTACTACATTTACCAAGCGGCTAATCCTCTAAACGTCTTACTGTCTAGTTTCTAGCCAACGAATCGCACCACACCCTACACCCTACACCCCACACCCCACACCCCACACCCCACACCCTACATCCCACACCCCACACCCCACACCCTACTGATAACTGATATAGCTTTTTAATCAATTCTCATACTAATATCTAACCAAGTAGAACGGGTAATCGGGGCGCTAGTGGAAATATAATCTACTCCTGTTTCGGCAACGTTGCGAATGCGATCGAGGGTAATATTTCCCGATGCTTCTATTTTGGTTTTACTATTAAAATTGCGGATCATCTCCACGGCAGTTTGCATCATCTCTAAATCCATATTATCTAACATAATGATCTCTACCTGCTGCTGCAGGGCCTGATTCACTTCTTCTAATTGGCTGGTTTCTACCTCAATTGTGAGAGGATAGGGCATATTTTGCCGTACACGACGCACTGCTTCCTCAATGCTGCCGGCTGCTTGAATATGATTATCTTTAATCATAATTGCATCATCTAACCCCAAACGATGGTTAATAGCGCCACCGATACCGGAGGCATATTTTTCTAAAATTCGCAATCCGGGGGTAGTTTTGCGAGTATCCACCAATCTTGTCGATAAATCGGCAATTTTCTGCACATACTGACGAGTGGCACTAGCAATCCCACTCAAGCGCATGGCAAGATTTAAAGCGACTCTTTCCCCGATTAACAGCGCATCGAGGGAACCTTCTATCTCAGCAATAACTTTAGACTTGGGGCAGAATTCCCCCTCGGCAACGGTGGGGGTAAAGTGAATAGTGGGGTTAAGCAGTTGAAAAACTCGTTCAGCTACGGGTAAACCGGCAATAACTCCCGCTTCTTTGGCAATCCAACTAGCTTGACCGATTTTAGCATGACCGAAGAAAATTGCTTGGGTGGTGCGATCGCCTCTACCGAGATCTTCTCGTAACCAGTTTTCTAACAAGGGATCAAGAACTAATAGGGGCGGTAACATAGAATTTATCGAAACAATCGGGACGTATTTATTTTAAGTCTAGGAATGTTTGACCTTTTTGTAAACTTTCTTTAATCGAAACTTATCCCTTCATAGAGTAACTCGATCGCACAGTGAAAATCGAGACTAGATAGAATAATTTCTTCCCCTTGACTATAAGCGCAGTAAAACCAAATTTTATCTTCACCGCGACGATAAACCTCGACACTGATCGATTCAGGATCGACTAAAACGTATTCTTGTAAACTAGGAATCTGACGATAATATTGTAACTTTTTAGTGCGATCATAGTTTCCTGTGCTAGGGGAAAGCACTTCAATAATCACTTGTGGATGTTGAATAAAATTACGAGATTCTCTATCCCTAAAATCGCAACTAATCACCAAATCGGGATAAAAATAACGACTATTATTAGCTTGTACCTTGGCATCAGATACATTGACTCGACAGCCTCGCGGACGGAGATGAGAATATAAAGTTCTGTAAAAATTTAGGGTAATATCATTATGAGGCAGACTACCCCCAGTCATGGCGATAATTTCCCCATCAATATATTCATGGCGACATTCCTGTGTAGCTTCCCATTCTAGATACTCTTCCGGGGTCATTCTTTCTGGGTATTGAGGTTGAGCGATCATTTTTCTTTTTCCTTGTCAACTAACTAAATTAATATCCCATTTCCTTTTTATCTTATACCATTTTCTCGCCCGAAGATTTAAGAATAGTTATAATTAAGCGGTGACTGATTACCCTAATGATAAGATGGAGACAGAAAGCATTATTATCGCAGGTCGCTAAGATGACGAAAACAGTTGCCGATATCATGACTCCCAATCCCATCACCGTCACCGCTAACACTTCTCTGTCTGAAGCAGTGAAGATTTTGGCCGAAAAGCGGTTTAGTGGTTTACCCGTGGTGGATGACAATATGCGACTGATTGGGGTTATCTCCGAAACTGACCTTATGTGGCAGGAAACGGGAGTAGAAGCTCCTCCTTACATTATGCTCCTCGATAGTGTCATCTATCTACAAAATCCTAGCCGTCACGAGAAATTACTCCATAAAGCTCTCGGTCAAACCGTGGGGGAAGTAATGACCGATAAACCTATTAGTATCACAGCCGATCGCCCTTTGAAAGAAGCGGCCTCGTTAATGTATGATCGTCATGTGCGTCGTTTACCGGTGATTGAGGAAGAAACCCACAAAGTAATTGGTATTATCACTCGCGGCGATATCATTCGCGATATGGCAAAATCGGAAGCATAATGGCTTTTCTAGGGCAACAATTAACTAAAAGGTCTTGAACAAATGAATCAATCTCAGGAAACGGTTACTTATTCCCTAGAAACTATCTTGACGCGGATGGAGGGAAAAATCGATTCGTTACAAAAAGATGTGACGGATTTAAAGGTAGGACAAGCGGTGTTAACGGGAAAAGTTGAGGGAATAGAAAATCGACTAAACTCATTAGAAGGAAACCAAAAATATCAGGTTTGGGCATTAATTGTCCTCTTAGCTGGGGCAATTGTGAAAACTTTTTTTTTCCCTCGATCCCCCCTTAATCCCCCCTTAATAAGGGGGGCATCTGATAATTTTTAACGCCTACCTACTTAAATTCTTATTTCCCTGGCAATTTCTCTAAAAACTATCAGAATGAAGCGCCGTCAATTTTTCATTAATTCCGCTCTAACTGCTGTTAGTTTTTCCCTAATTACCAGAAAAGTTATTAGCAATAATTTTCCTCTAATTAAACCGCCACATCTACAACCGGGGGACGGAGTGGGTATTATTAGTCCGGCGGGGGCAACTTTTAAAGAAGATGATTTGAATATAGTTATTGAAGCAGTTAAAGCTTTAAAATTAGTCCCAAAAGTTGGTCAACACGCTTTAGATCGTTATGGTTATCTAGCCGGTAAAGATAGGGAGCGAGCCGCGGATATAAATCAATTTTTTGCCGATGATAATATTGCCTTAATTTTACCAATTCGCGGCGGTTGGGGAAGCGCTCGTTTATTACCTTATCTCGACTACGATTTAATTGGCCGTCATCCGAAAATTATCTGTGGTTTTAGTGATATAACTTCTTTATTATTAGCTATTTATGCCAAAACTGGTTTAGTTACTTTCCATGCTCCCAATGGCTTTTCTAGTTGGCGCACCGCTCAAACTGAAAGCTTTCGACAGGTTTTATTTTCCGGGGAAAAGTTGACTTTTAGAAATATTCCCGATCCCGATGATGCCAATCGTTTAATGCGGGTAAAAAATCGGATTCAAACTATTACTAAAGGTCAAGCAAAAGGTAAATTAATCGGTGGTAATTTAACCACTTTAGCCTCGATCGCAGGTTCTCCCTATCTACCAGATTTTACCAGTGCTATCCTATTTTTAGAAGATATTGGTGAAGATATTTATGAAATAGATCGCCTGTTAAATCAATTAAAATTAGCAGGAATTCTCGATAATTTAGCTGGGTTTATCTTCGGTCAATGTAGCAATTGTAGCGCCGATAGTGACTATGGTTCCCTGACTTTAGAAGAAGTGATCCGAGAATATATCCAACCCTTAAAAATTCCCGCTTGTTTAGGTTTGATGATCGGACATTTGGAGATTATCGAGACTCTAGCTATTGGTATTGCAGTAGAATTTGATGCTAATCGGGGAACAATTACTATGTTAGAATCGGCGGTTAGTAAGTAGATGTTAAAGCATCAAAAACTGTTCCGGCGTTGCCACTCAAAGACTTTTTCAGCAGCTCCTATATTAATTTTTGGGGTACTGATAAGTAGTTGGACAAAAGTAAAGTTAACTGTGGGGTAAGGAGTCAGTCCCGATGAAAAAATTTTCACCCCCACAGATGAAAGAGGTTTCTTTCCCTACACCCCACACCCCACACCCTACACCCTCTTTCAAGTCAGAGGAATGTAGCGAAATATACGGAGCGATCGAACCAATTTGTAATATATGTGGGCTATAAAATAGGATGATGCGAGCGTTGTCCATACTTGCATCGGGAGGGAACCGTGACGACTTTTCTGGCTTCGCTCAATATACTGCCTTCTAGTTCTCCCGCTGCCAATTTTCGGACTGGAGAATGGACTTTTCCCACACTCTACTCCACTCTGGCTCCTGCTGCCCTAGCAGATTTGGTTTTTTCTCGTTACGAGATTGATGTACCGAAAAATTGTCAATTTTGGCATCGGGGTTTAAGTGATGTGTATCTCCTCGAAACCCTGAAAACTCCCTACATTTTGCGCGTATCTCACTGCCATTGGCGCAGCAAAATGGAAATAGACTTCGAGTTAGAATTATTAGATTATCTCGATCGCTCTCAGGTTCCCGTCGCTGCGCCAATTCGCACCAAAAACGGTAATTTATCCGTAGAAATTAAGGCTCCGGAAGGGAAACGTTACGCCGTCCTTTTTCCCTATGCTCCTGGAGGAATTGCTATTGGGGACATAGATATAGAACAAGCCTATCATTTAGGGGCGATCGTGGCTAATTTACATCGGGTGACAGCAGATTTTCAACCCCTAGCCTATCGTCATCCCCTCAACCTCAAATATCTTCTCGACGATTCCCTGCAAATTATCGCACCTTTTCTGCACCAACGACCGAGCGACCTAGACTGTGTTTTAGAAACCATTGGGGAAATAGAGGAAGAAACCGCTAAATTACCGACAGAATCTCCCTATTGGAGCATTTGTTGGGGCGATCCTCATAGTGGTAATGTGCATATCACCCCTGATAATCAGATGACCCTATTTGATTTCGATCAGTGCGGTTATGGTTGGCGAGTTTTTGATATCGCTAAATTTCTGCAAGTTTCCCTACAATCCGGCTTAAATCGCCAGGTTCGCCATGGTTTCATCCAAGGCTACGATGAAACAGTGCCTTTAACCGATGGTGAATTATCTTGTCTTCAGTATCTCACCCAAGCGGCCTATATTTGGTCTTGGTCAATTAGCTTAAATAACCTGCGTTTAACCGATTATAGTCGTCTGTGCGCCAATTATTTTAGCAGCCGTTTGGCCATTCTCAAACGTTTAAGAACCCAAGAATGGGAATTATTCTAAGCAGCCTTGATCCTGCTGGTGAGCAAATTTCCTGGGGGTAGGTTGTGGGGTGTGGGGTTTTACCTAATTTTCAGGGAAAAATTACCTGAATTTTCCCCCTGATCACTCCAATGACCGGCACTTTTTGATGGCCAAAAAGTCTAAAAGTCTTATCCAAAAAGCCGGCCCCAACTAACCAAGATCAACTTTCTTGCTGGTCAATGGCCAAACGAGGGATCGATCCCTGTATGCTGGTAAGTATAGATAATCACTAGGTAAAGACTTTCTTCTCCATCTGCCAAAAGTGAAGCAAGCTTTACCGCTTTTGAATACTCTCTCACAGCCTCACAGACAGATGGTATTATGTCCAGAAGAAAGAAGAAGTTTCCCTGTGGTCACAAGGGTTATGGCCAAGTCTGCCATCATTGCGCTCAACTAGATGCCGCGTGGGAAGAAAGAAAACGTCAAAAAAATGCTTGGGAAGCCACTTTTTCGCAAGATCCGATCGATCTGCGGGAATTACCGAAAAATGTGGTACTTAAAGCTAGGGAAATCCTGCAAGGATTGCAAAATCACCGCAATTATCGAGATTTCCACGGTAAACGATTGCGACACGATCGCTTTATTATCAGTATCCCCGTTACCCGCAATTATCGCCTCATCTGTCGCGACCACGGCAATCTCCTCGTCCCGGAAGCGGTCATCTCTCACGAAGATTATAACGTCTGTAAACCGGGTAGGTGAAGCTAATCTTTAGTTTGCTTGGGAAGATTTATCGCTGTTTATGTCTCCCGAAAATCCGGCAGCCAATTTTGATCGAGAATCTCCTCTAGACTAGCTAACAATTCCACAGGGAAAATACTGGCATCTAATTGGGTGATATCAATAATTATCTCCCGAGCATCGCTGTAACATTCCTCAAGTATCTCGGATAAATAGGGTTTGAGACTGGGACTATCTCTCAGTATTTTCTTGATTTGTTTCCGAAAGGTTCTAATTTCCCCTTTCCATGCTGCTTGATTATAATCTCGTTGGGATTGCCAGTAAGTTAACTTCAGTAAATGTTCTAAAAGTCGAGTTAATAAACTTTCTAATGCTCGTCGATTATTTTTACCCAAATCTGCCAACTCCTCTAATAAATTCGGCCAATCTACTGCTTGAAAATCCCCTTGACGCAATTGGTTGATAGTGGACTCTAACCAAAGTTGATAATCGCTATCGTAGAGATTTGAAATGGTAATATTCATCATTTTTTACTCCTTAATTGCACTTTTCAGAATCATTGCCGATAGCTTCCCAATCCGGCAGCCAATTTTCAGCGAGAATCTCCTCTAGACTAGCTAACACTTCCAGAGGGAAAATACTGGCATCTAATTCGGTTTCGTCAATAAGCAGATTGCGAGCATCGAGATAACATTCCGGCAAAATTTCCCTTAAATAGGACTTTAAACTGGGACTATCTTTGAGAATTTTTTTGATCTGAATACGAAAATTGCGAATTTCTTTTTTCCATCCAGCTTGATTATAATCCCGTTGGGATTGCCAGTAAGTTAACTTCAGTAAATGTTCTAAAAGTCGAGTTAATAAACTTTCTAATGCTCGTCGTTCACTTTTTCCCAAATCTGCCAACTCCTCTAATAAATTCGGCCAATCTACCGCTTGAAAATCCCCTTGACGCAATTGGTTGATAGTGGACTCTAACCAAAGTTGATAATCGCTATCGTAGAGATTTGGGATGGTAATATTCATCATTTTAAGTAGCTGGTTATAATTAAATTAAAAATGGATTTTAGGTTCGATCCCCCCTGCCCCCCTTGATAAGGGGGGTGCCGATAGGCGGGGGGAGCTACCCTTGATAAGGGGGGTGCCGATAGGCAGGCGGGGGGAGCTACCCTTGATAAGGGGGGTGCCGATCCCCCCTTAATCCCCCCTTAATAAGGGGGGCATCTGATAATTTTTAACGCCTACCTACTTAAAAATGGGTAAAAATCAGGGCTCTTCGGTAATTGTTATGCAATGGACGGGGGTTATAAGGGATGGAACCCTTATATAGAAAGGCATTTAGCGATTTTTGTCAATTATTTTTGATCTAGAGCGAACTAATCAATTAAGTCTCTTACCAGATAAGGATTTAGTCGATTTATGACCCCCTATCGAACCATACCAAGTAACGAAGAACCAAAATCAGGAGTTAAGCTGCCGGTGTCCAAAGTATAGGAGAAATTTGGGGCTAATCAATCAGCTAGTTTTGCCGGTTTAGCCGAATTATCCTCTCGATCACATCTAACTGCGAAAAAAACCGCCAAAAAGAGTGATAATAAACCTAAGTGGGTGGGTGGAATTAAATATAAGATGAACGTAGGTTGGGTTGAAGCATGAAACCCAACCTACGATTATGTTACGCTACCGCTAACCCATCCTACAAATAATTATGCCTCCCTACTTAGCTATTCCCAGAGTAACAAGAAAAGCCCGATGGTGAAAACAGTAATAGGTGTCGATTTAGGTGGAACTGCGATTAAAATTGGTAAATTTGACCAAGAGGGCAATTGTCTCGAATCTCTCACCTTGCCCACTCCCCAACCCGCTACACCCAAAGAAGTCGCCCTTACCATACATCAAGGCATTTGTCAAGTAAATTTAGATAAAAGTTGTCAAGCCATCGGTGTGGGAACGCCGGGGCCGGCGGATGCTCAGGGAAGAATTGCCAAAATAGCGATTAATTTGGCAGGATGGCGGGATATTCCCCTCGCCGATTGGTTAGAAGAAAGTACGGGAATGCCGACAATTTTAGCCAATGATGCCAATTGTGCCGGTTTGGGGGAAGCTTGGTTAGGAGCGGGCAAACGGTTTCAAAACTTGATCCTGTTGACCTTGGGGACGGGAGTAGGAGGGGCAATTATCCTCGATGGTAACTTATTTGTGGGCAGCAAGGGAACAGCCGCAGAATTAGGCTTAATAACCCTCAATTTTGACGGTCCATTGTGCAATAGCGGTAATCGGGGTTCCTTGGAACAATACGTCTCCCGGCAAGCTATTCGCCGGATGACCGGCAAAGAACCGAAGCAATTGGCAGAATTGGCCGAAAAAGGCGATCGAGAGGCTTTAGAATTCTGGCAGCGTTACGGCTGTTTACTGGGGGCTGGTATCGCCAGTTTACTCTATGTTCTCACTCCAGAGGCGGTAATTATCGGCGGCGGCATTAGCGCCAGTGCTAAGTTTTTCTTTCCCTCTCTGCTCACAGAAATCGAAGGACGGGTGTTACCTAGTTCCAGAGAAGGATTAGAGGTATTAACGGCCGAGTTAGGTAATCGCGCTGGGATGGTGGGGGCCGCTAAATTAGCTTGGCAATTATTGGACCTCCGCAAGGAGTCTATTATGGGGGGGGACTGACTTAATCGTGAATAATTAAGTGGCGATCGCAATCGCTGCTCACGGCTCCCTGACGCTGAAATTCGCCTAACAAACGCGTCACCGTTACCCTTGTAGTACCGATAGCATTGGCGAGATTTTGATGGGTTAAACGGATCTTTAAACGACTGCCTTGGGCGATTGGTTCTCCCATTTCCCGCTTTAATAACTGTAGTAACTGCTGGAGACGTTCCTCCACTCGTTTGAGTCCTGCGATCGCAAGAAGCGATTCCGTTTGTTGTTGACGACGGATCATTTGATTTAACATCATCCTAGTTAATTCCGCCGAATTTTCTACTTCGGCGATCGTGTACCATTTTAGGTACAGTTCCGACAAGGCTCTGGCGTGATAGGATTCTAGATGGGTCAAATTTAAGCCAAAAAAGTGGGATGAATGGGCCCAGCCTAGTAAAATTTCCTCTCCACTCTCAGATACTTGACTTAGTTGCGCCATACCCCGATAAACTTGCCAGACTCCATCAACCACCAGAGGAATATTTTCCCCGCGATCATAAAAATGGAGCCGACGACTCTCGCTATAGTCTTCTCGGAAGGGTGAGACGCTGGGATTATAGGTCAGCAACATGATCAAAGTTCTCCTGGGTGAGGGGCTAACAATTTTAACCCCACTTTACTGTATCAAGGTAAACATTAGGTAATCCCCAGATTAACAGTTATCAGTTATCAGTGGGTCAGTCATCAGTGGGTCAGTCATCAGTTTTCAGATGTGAGTTATCAGTTCACTGATTACTGTTTACTGTTCACTGAAATAAGACGGCCACTGCCATCTCCCGAAGCTGAAAAACCTAAAGATCATTAATTTAAAGCATCTTTAAGAGCCGTGCGAGCGGCCAGATGATTGCGAGTCGAGGTGAGAATTTCCGATTCTCGTTGCAGACGACTGACTGTATCGAGCATTTCTAATAAAGCTTGTTGTTCCCCGGCCACACCGTAGAGATTACCCGCCACCCAGTAGGATAATTCCAGGGGAAGACTAGGCAAATCGTCGGGGAGTTCAATTTTCTGAGCGGTTAATTTGGCTGAGAGATGAACCACATCCCGCAGCAGTCGATCCACTTCTTTGGCCAGAGGTCGCAGATCTTGGGTGGTGGGGACATCTTCAATCCACTCCACTAAACCGACACGATAGGGTTTTTCCCGGACGTATTCTAGGACACGGAAGCGCTGTTGACCGATGGTGAGAATTTTTAACCGGTCGTCCGGGAGACGTTGACAACGGACAACTTCGGCACAACTGCCGACTTTAGCGATTTCTCCCGTGGCTGGATCTACCATTAAGACCCCAAAACGGCGATCTTCTTCCAATATCGTATTCATCATAATCCGATAGCGAAACTCGAAGATGTGCAGGGGCAGAGGACGACCCGGGAATAAAACAACTTCGGGTAGGGGAAAGAGAGGTAATTCTCTAACGGCAATGGAAGAAGTGGCCATAGGTTTAGTAAAAAAAAACCGATCTTTTCTTATTTTTACACAATACCCCCTGAACCGCTAGGTAAGGGCAAGAGACTCCGAGCCAGTATTCAGGAGTCGGGAGATTGCCTTTATTTATTCTCCCCACACCCCACACCCCACACCCCACACCCCACACCCCACACCCCAGACCCCACACCCCCCCTCAATGCACCCCACACCCCACACCCCAGACCCCACACCCCCCCTCAATGCACTTACTGCATGATATAAATCCTTAAACACGATGGTTAACGGATTTCTGTTACAGACAATACAAAATTACCCAAGTTAAAACGAATTAAATAACAGATAGAGACTAGGTAAGTTACTAAATTTTTGCTAATGACGACGGTATTTTAAATAATACTTATTGTTAAATCCCGATTTCTTCATTTCTAACCCGCACCAACTAGAACAATTGCACCCAGAGACCAGTAAGGAGATAGATTCGTGGTACAAGCACCTGAAAAAGATGGAACAACTCTCAATAAATTCGAGAAATTTAAAGCCGAAAAAGACGGATTAGCCATTAAAGATGAACTAGATCATTTTGCCCAAATCGGTTGGGAAGCGATGGATAAAACCGATTTAGAACATCGCTTAAAATGGGTGGGGGTGTTTTATCGTCCCGTCACCCCGGGCAAATTCATGATGCGTTTGCGGGTTCCTAACGGCATTCTCAGCAGTGAGCAAATGCGCGTTTTAGGGGAAATCGTGCAGCGTTACGGTGATGATGGTAATGCCGATATTACTACTCGTCAAAACCTACAATTACGCGGTATTCGCATCGAAGATATTCCTGATATTTTCCAACGACTAAAATCCGTGGGTATGACTTCGGTACAATCGGGCATGGATAATGTCAGAAATATTACCGGTTCACCCATGGCGGGACTAGATGCGGATGAATTAATTGACACCAGGGAATTAGTCCAAAAAGTCCAAGATATGATTACCAACTACGGTGAAGGTAATTATCAATTTAGCAATCTGCCCCGCAAATTTAATATTGCCATCGAGGGGGGACGGGATAACTCCGTTCATGCGGAAATTAACGATATTGCCTTTGTTCCTGCCTATAAAGAGGGAGAATTAGGCTTTAATGTCGTGGTGGGCGGCTTTTTCTCGGCTAAACGCTGTGAAGCGGCAATTCCCATCAATGTTTGGGTGAGACCGAATCAGGAAGTGGTGGATTTATGCCGAGCAATTTTAGAAGTTTACCGCGATAACGGATTACGCGCCAATCGTCAAAAATCCCGTTTAATGTGGTTAATTGATGAGTGGGGAATTGAGGAATTCCGCACGCGGGTGGCTAATCAGTTAGGTTATCCCTTGGCAACGGCAGCCGAAAAAGATGCAATCGACTGGGAAAAACGGGATCATTTAGGAGTTTTTCCGCAAAAACAGGAGGGATTGAGCTATATCGGTTTTTGTGTTCCCGTTGGTCGTCTATTTGCCGATGATATGTTCGATTTGGCCCGGATTGCTGAAGTGTATGGCAGCGGAGAATTGCGTTTAACCGTGGAACAAAACGTGATTATTCCCAATATAGCGGCTGAAAATATGCCAACTCTTTTAAGCGAGCCTTTACTGGCTAAGTTTACCCCCAATCCCACTCCTTTGCAACGAGCGCTCGTTTCCTGTACGGGGGCGCAATTCTGCAATTTTGCCCTGATTGAAACCAAAAACAGGGCTGTGGACTTGATTAGTCAGTTAGATGCTGAATTAAATATCCCCCGGGGTGTGCGGATCCATTGGACCGGTTGCCCTAACTCCTGCGGACAACCCCAAGTGGCCGATATCGGTTTGATGGGGACAAAAGCGCGCAAAGACGGCAAAACCGTGGAGGGAGTTGACCTCTACATGGGGGGTAAAGTGGGTAAAGATGCCCACCTGGGAAGTTGTGTACAAAAAGGGATTCCCTGTGAAGACTTAAAATCGGTGTTAACCTCTATCCTCATCGAACAATTTGGGGCGACACCGAAAGGTTAATTAACAAGTTTCTCGATACGCTGGGGGGTTTATCCCCTCTTTTTTTTCTGTATCTCTGTTGCTTTAAATTGGCAAACCTCTTGCTATAGTAGGGGGCAGATAGGAGCAGGAAAATCCTTATGTATAGCGTTTCTCACACCTGTGTGGCACAGTCAAACCTTTGCTGATTAAGCTTTTCACCATCGACAATGTACCTCTTGCGAACAGGAAACGCTATATTTTCCTACCAGATGGGAATCGTTACTTAGGGTTTGCTGAATAAATGTGAAATATAGACGAGGTAAGAGTTTTAGGGTACTGTTTCGCCCCCACAGGTGCAAGATTTTGAGAGTCCTGTAAGGGCGAAGCATTCGGGCAATAACCTATCGGTGAAACCGTAGATTTTCTATCCGAATGCTTCGCCCCTACTTTTTGCCGCAAACCCTATTTAGCTTCAAATTGGGCTTGTTTACGAAGTAATTCCCCGATGGTTAAATTGGGTTGAGGTTTGCCCTCAAAAACCGTTCCTACCTCAAATTTTTGCAACTGTACCCTTGCCAAATGATAGGCCTCATCCGGTAGGGGAATATAACCAATATTATCTAATAAATTGGGAACTCGATCGAGATAATGTTCGACAAATTTCTCTAAAGCGGGATTCTCTTGGGCTTTTTGGGCATTAACATAAATAAACAAAGGACGCGATAAAGGCTGATATTTACTATCCTCGACATTGCTGCGAGTTGGTTCAATACCATTAACTTTCAAAGCTTTTAATTTATCCCGATTTTGTTCATAGTAAGCATGGCCAAAATAGCCTAATGCGTTGGGGTCTTGACTGACGGCATTAACTAAAGCTTGGTCATCTTCACTAAAATTAAAGTCCCCACGACTGGCATCTTTGCCGTTAATTACATCACTAAAAAAATCGTAGGTTCCGGAATCTTTACCCGGCCCGTGAAGGGTAATCGGTCGGTCGGTCCAAGCGGGATTAATTTGATTCCAACGTTTGATTTTATTCTCGGCTGCTGGTTCCCAAATAGTTTTTAATTCTCTGGTGGAAATATCATCAAGCCAGTTATTTTGGGGATTGACTACCACGGTTAAAGCATCAAAAGCGATCGGTAGTTCGATAAATCTGACCTTATTAGCATCACATTCTTTTAATTCTTCCACAGAAATCGGCCGAGAAGCATTATTAATATCGGTTTCTCCCGCACAAAATTTTCTAAAACCGCCGCCAGTTCCTGAAATATTAGCGTCAATTTTAACATCAGCCAAAGCTTTGTTAGGAGTATTAGCTTTAAAATCTTCGAGAACTTTATCGGTAATTGGTGCTACGGTACTCGAACCATCGATTTTAATTGGTTTTAGGTCTTGAGGATTAATATTGGCACAGGCGGGTAAAATTAGGGCAGTACCCAGGACAATTGCCACTACTTTGGTGGGACGAGATAGCTGAGTAAAAATTCCTAGCATAGGTGTAAAAAGGAGAAAGTAAAAACGGGTATTGGGGAGACTTTTCAGTTATCAGTGGGGTAGTGGGGTAGTGGGGTAGTGGGGAGTTTTTTGCTGTAATCGGTAATCGGTGAACTGAAAACTCACATCTGATAACTGATAACTGATAACTGATAACTGATAACTGATTCAAGGCTGAGGGATGATGACTAAAAACCTTAATCTTTTCTTTGTTGTTTTTACGTCACTACAATGATAGGGAAAGAGAAAAACCTAATCTAAACTGGAAAAGTCAGCGGCTTTACCCGCGACTTAAAACTAATGTTTAGTCAAAATAAATAGTAAAAGAAGAACGTAGGTTGGGTTGAAGCATGAAACCCAACGCCCGCATGGGTTACGCTACCGCTAACCCATCCTACAAATAATTGTGCCTCCCTACTTAAAACTAATGTTTAGTCAAAATAAATAGTAAAAGAAGTTGAGATTTTTGTCTAGTTATCGAGAAAATTTTTCTTGACAATACATTATGTTTTTTTATTCACTTCTTAACCTATTCTTTACCAAGGCGTGGTAGGTTTTAGCGTAAGATTTAAGGCAGTTTACGGATCAAAATTAATCCTATGCTCAGCAAAAACAGAACCCATTTACTAACAGCCTTATCCCTAGCGACTTTAACAGCGACTTTAACCGCTTGTGGGGGCGGTGATACGGCGGGAACCAGTGGAGAGGGAAGCAATAGGATCGCCCAAGTTCCTCTGCAAGGAGAGGTCGCCCTCAATGGTGCGGGCGCTTCTTTTCCTGCACCCCTATATCAAAACTGGTTTGTCACCATCAATCAACTATTTTCTAAACTACTAATTAACTATCAATCTACCGGTAGCGGGGCGGGAGTCGAACAATTTATTCAAGGTACGATCGATTTTGGCGCTTCCGATGTGGCCATGAGTGACGAGGATATGGCCAGAGTTAGCCGCGGGGTTTTACTGCTACCGATGACGGCGGGAAGCATCGTTATGGCTTATAATTTGCCCGGAGTAGAAGGGCTGAAACTAAGCAGGGAAGCCTATGTAGGCATCTTTTTAGGCACGATTACCCGTTGGAACGATGCCAAAATCGCCGCCGATAACCCCGATTTAAAACTACCCAATGAAGAAATTACCGTAGTTCACCGGGCAGACGGTAGCGGGACGACGGGAGTTTTTACTAAGTTTTTAAGCGCCGTTAGTCCCGAATGGAAAAAAAGTATCGGTGAAGGAAAAGCCGTACAATGGCCGACCAAAAAAGGTAAATTTCTCGGCGGTAGAGGAAATGAAGGTGTAACTGCCCTAATTCAACAAAATCAAGGCTCGATTGGCTATATCGAGTACGGTTTCGCTAAAAATAATAAGCTGCCCATGGCCACTTTACAAAACCAAGCCGGTCAATTTGTTATCCCCAATGAAACTAACGCCGCTGCCACCTTAGCCACGGTGGAATTACCCGAAAATCTGCGGGCTTTTATCGTTGATCCCCCGGGGGAAAATTCCTACCCCATTGTCACCTATAGTTGGATGTTGGTTTATAAAAAATACAACGATCCCCAAAAAGCTTTAGCTATGGAGGCGATGATCGAATTTGGACTCAATCAGGGACAGGAACAGTCCGCCGCCCTTGGTTATATTCCCCTACCGAAAAACGTCCGGGAACGAGTAGCCGCCGCTGCCGATGTCATCTATCCCGATTACACAATCAATGTGGATTAGTAGCCGAAAAAATGTATTCAAAGTTACAATAATAGTGGAGAAAGGCCAATTTCGACCTTAGCTACCGCAAACTAGCTGGATTTAAACCCTAATCATGAGTGCGCCCACAGTTTCACCCGACTCAAATTTTAAAGAACGTCCAGAATCGGAAAAAATCCTCGATAAAGGCTTTGTTGGATTAACTACCGCCTTTGCCATCGCTATTGGGGTAATTTTGCTCCTAATTGCCCTAGTGATTTTTATTCGGGCTTTACCGGCGATTCAAACCTTTGGTCTGGGATTTTTGACCAGTAGTGCTTGGAATCCCGTGCGCGGTCGCGAAGAATTCGGAGTTCTGCCCGTTATCTACGGAACTCTCGTTAGTTCTCTGATTGCCCTCCTGATTGCTGTTCCCCTCGGTATCGGTTCAGCCATTTTTTTAAGCGAAGATTTTATTCCCTTAAATGCGCGGACAATTTTGGTTTTTCTCGTACAACTTTTGGCCGCTATTCCCAGTGTTGTTTACGGATTATGGGGTATCTTTGTATTGATTCCTATCCTCAGACCCCTTGGTAACTGGCTAAATGGTAATTTTAGTTGGATTCCTCTGTTTAGTACTCCTTTAGGGGGTCCTGGAATGTTACCGGCGGGGGTTATTTTAGCAATTATGATCCTGCCGATTATTATCGCTATCTCTCGCGACTCTTTGGCCGCTTTACCGCCGGATCTAAGGCAAGCTTCCCTAGGCTTGGGGGCCACCCGTTGGGAAACGATTTTTCGGGTATTAATTCCCGCCGCTTTTTCCGGGATTGTCGGGGGGATTATGTTAGCTTTAGGGCGCGCTTTAGGGGAAACCATGGCAGTAACGATGATTATCGGCAATTCTAACCGCATTAGTGCCTCTATTCTCGCCCCCGCTAACACGATCGCTTCCTTATTGGCTAACCAATTCGCCGAAGCATCGGGAATGCAAGTATCAGCTTTAATGTATGCGGGTTTTGTTCTCTTGGTTTTGTCCCTAGTAGTCAATATCTTCGCCGAATTAATCGTTAATCGCGTCAAAGCTAAGTATTAAGCCATCAGTTATCAGTTATCAGTTATCAGTTATCAGTTATCAGTTTTGAGTTTTAAGTTTTGAGTTTTAAGTGAGCAGTATGTATTAAGTGATCATCATCAAATGGCAGTTTACTGCTGTCTTTTCACTTTTCACTGTTTACTGTTTACTAATCACTGTTTACTGATTACTGTTCACTGATTACTGTTCACTGATTACTGATTACTGTTCACTGATTACTGATATGGATAGTGCGAATTTAGGCAATAATCTCAAAAAGAAACCGAGTAGTCCTCGATCGCTATTGGGGACAATTATGACCGTCCTATCGGGTTTATGTTTAGCCGTCACCGTGATTCCCCTTTTTGCCGTCCTAGGCTTCGTTTTTGTGCAAGGGGTAGGCCGTTTAAACGCCAATCTCTTTACCAAATTACCGCCACCGCCGGGGTTAGGAGGGGGAGGCATCGCTAACGCCATTTTAGGGACAATTATCGTCGTCGCCCTCGCCACAGCGATCGCAGTTCCCATTGGCGTTTTAGCGGCGGTTTATCTCTCGGAATTTAGCGGTGATAATAAACTTGCCCAGGGTGTGCGCTTTGCTACCAACGTTTTAGCGGGTGTCCCTTCGATTATTGTCGGGGTTTTCGCCTACGGTTTGCTAGTTGCCCCCTTATTTGGCGAAGGAACAGCCCTTTTAGGCTTTTCTGCCCTTGCAGGTTCGATCGGTTTAGCGGTGTTAATGTTACCCACTATTATTAGAACCACCGATGAGGCTTTAAAAATCGTTCCCCAAGACATCCGCTGGGCGGCCATGGGTTTAGGGGCCTATAACTACCAAACCGTCCTAAAAATCGTCCTTCCTGCCGCAGTTCCCGCTATTTTAACCGGTGTGACTTTAGCAATTGCTAGGGCCGCTGGGGAAACCGCCTCCTTAATTTTTACGGCATTATTCTCTAACTTTTGGCCCCGGGGTGTCTTTGAACCGATTGCCACCCTTTCGGTCTTAGTTTTCAACTTTGCTACTGCCCCTTTTGCCCCCCAACAGCAATTAGCTTGGGCAGGTGCTTTAATTCTGGTGCTTTTGGTGTTGGTAACTAACATTTTATCCCGTTTAGCTACGCGCCAGAAAACCTATTAAGTGGGTGGGTGGAATTAAATATAAGATGAACGTAGGTTGGGTTGAAGCATGAAACCCAACGCCCGCATGGGTTACGCTATCGCTAACCCATCCTACAAATAATTGTGCCTCCCTACTTAAGTCAAGGAAAAAGTAAAAAGGGATATTTAAGTAAAAATCTACCTATCTTTCCAATTCCTCAATTATCCAAATTCAAGGTCAATAATTTATGCTAACTAATCGCACTACCCAATCAACTGCAACCGTTTTAAAGGTTGATAAGGCTAATATTTACTATGGAAATTATCGAGCAGTACGAGACGTTTCGATCAATATTCCCAAAAATAAAGTCACCGCTTTTATCGGACCCTCTGGCTGTGGAAAAAGTACCATTCTCAGGTGTTTTAATCGTCTCAATGATTTAATTCACGGTTTTCGTATTGACGGCAAAGTTTTTTATCATAACCAGGATATTTACTCTCAAGAGGTGGATCCGGTCGAAGTCAGAAAATATATCGGTATGGTGTTCCAGCGCCCTAATCCTTTTCCCAAATCCATTTATGATAATGTGGTTTACGGAGCGCGCTTAAATGGTTATAAAGGCGATTTGGATGAATTAGTAGAAACTTCCCTGCGTCGGGCTGCTCTCTGGGAAGAAGTAAAAGATAAACTGAAAGAAAGCGGTTTTTCCCTATCGGGGGGACAACAACAAAGATTATGTATTGCTCGCGCTATTGCCGCTCAACCAGAAGTATTATTAATGGATGAACCCTGTTCGGCACTGGATCCGATTTCAACTTTAAAAGTTGAGGAGTTAATGCACGAGTTAAAAGAACGTTACACGATTATTATTGTTACTCACAATATGCAACAAGCTACTAGAGTAGCAGATTTAACGGCTTTTTATAACGCTGAACCCACCGATAAAGGTGGCAAAATTGGTTATCTAGTCGAGTTTGATCATACGGACAAAATCTTCGGTGATCCTCAAGAACAAGCAACTAAAGATTATGTTAGTGGACGTTTTGGCTAAATCCAGTTATCCGTTATCAGTTATCAGCTTTTTTCTTCCCTCTCCTCCTCTCCCTTTTCCCTTTTCCCCAACACCTATTCCTTTGAAAATTATGTATAGTACCGATGTTGTTACCGATGCGGTTTTGAGAACCAAAAATTTAAATGTTTACTATGGTTCTAATCTCGCTGTTCGTGATGTTAACCTTGATATTCCTGAGAAAAAAGCGGTCGCTTTTATCGGTCCCTCTGGCTGCGGGAAAAGTACGGTTTTACGCTGTTTTAATCGCATGAATGATCTGGTTAAAAGTGCCAAAATTGAGGGAAAAGTTACCTTTCGCGGTCAAGATATTTATGGTAATTCCGTTAATCCTATCGGGTTACGCAGTCGTATTGGTATGGTTTTTCAGAAACCGAATCCTTTCCCTAAATCTATCTATGAAAATATCGCTTTTGGGGCGCGCTTAAATGGTTACATCGGCGATATGGATCAATTAGTGGAAGAATCTTTAAAAAAAGCCGTTCTCTGGGATGATGTTAAAGATAAACTCAAAGAAAGTGGTTTAGCTTTATCGGGGGGACAACAACAAAGGTTATGTATTGCCCGCGCTATTGCGGTTAAACCGGAAGTTGTTTTAATGGATGAACCCTGTGCGGCACTCGATCCGATTTCTACCCTAAAAATTGAGGAATTAATTCACGAATTGAAAACCCAATATACTATAGTTATTGTCACCCACAATATGCAACAAGCGTCGCGGGTTTCTGATTTAACGGCTTTTTATAATGCTGAACCGACCCCAAAAGGCGGTAAAGTAGGTTATTTAGTGGAATATGATCGCACCGAGGTAATCTTTCAAAATCCCGCTCAAGAGTCCACTAGAGATTATGTTAGCGGTCGTTTTGGTTAAAGGATTAATAATTAATCCTTATTCACGACCCCGGTATAGATTAATTTTTTCCCCAGGGAATGATTGAAAAACGATTAACTTAACTGATTGCGAAAACGTTTGGCGCTAATAGTTAAAAGTATGACAGCGAAACCAATCAGAGCCAATAAACGAATAGCAAAACCAAAGATAAAAAGAGTCATCAGGACGGAGAGAATTAGTTTCATAAAATTGCCCGATTACGGAGAGATTTTGACGGCAGTTTTCGGGAACTTCTCGCCCCCTTTCCCTGTCTAAGTCTAAGGCAGTAGCGAGGGTAATATAATCTAAATTTTGCTGGTAATTTTCCCCGTTGTTGACCTTCTTCTCTACCTTCTTTTATTGCTTCTTGATCGACTTTAGTTTGTTTGAGATGGCTAAGACTAAACATGGCTTCTATGCCAACTATGTCAACAAGGTTTTTAGATTTATTCAGCAAGCCCTATATAATTCTAAGTAGAGAGACAGATAAAAAGCTCTAAAGGGATTGTCACCCATGACGGATGAAAGATTAGAACGGATCGAGAGCATAGTACAGGCTACCGTTGTCCTCACGCAACAGAATCGAGAAGATATAGCACAGCTAACCCGTGAGGTTAGGACAATAGCAGGGAGTCTCGAAGGAACCAACGAGCGCTTAAATCAATTTATCACTCAAGCTGAGAGCGATCGGCAGTTTTTCCGCAACGAAGTCACCGGTATCCGTACAGAAGTTAAGCGAATCGTAGAGCATCTTTTCGGACAATCTTCAGATCAGGAGTAAAGATTAGCCAACGGGTATATATTAGCCAAATCACCGGCAAAAAGCTTGATCAACCCTAATTAGGGTCTGCTGAAAAAGTTTTTCGTGGGTGCAGGGTGTGGGGTTTTACCCATTTTTATACTAAATCCGGTTATTAAAAACTGATTATTTATTCACCCTTTTGCCTCTTGCCTCTCCTCATAACTAGCCTATACTCAACGGATTTAGTATGAATAGATACAATGGATTGTAGTCTTGATCGATCTAAATTATTGCCAAAAGCTGTGAACTTTTTAAATTAAAATTAACCGAAATTTTACCGAATCTTAACCAAAAAAATCTCCAATATTTCTAGATTTAAAAGTAATATTTATGCCTTAAACTATATTTTGAAGAAAGTTCAACTTTCCCAATTGTGCAGGATTCTTCAACCAGAAAATTTATGATATTCTCAACTGCTACCCTAACTCGTGTGTGTGCTGTCTCCTTCGCCACGGCAGCGGCCTTAGCAGGGACGATGGGAGAAGCTTTCGCCCAAACCCTGAACGGTGCAGGAGCCTCCTTTCCCGCGCCCCTATACCAGCGTTATTTTGCCGACTATAAAAACGCCACCGGTGTCACCGTTAACTATAATTCCGTCGGTAGCGGTGCTGGTGTCCGGCAATTTATCGCCGGAACCGTCGATTTTGGGGCTTCCGATGCCGCTCCTTCCTCCTCGGAAAAAAGCCAGATGAAAAACGGTTTACTGCTAGTTCCCACCGCCGGAGGAGCCGTCGCCGTGGTTTATAATCTGCCCGGGGTAAATAACCTGCAAATTTCCAGGGCTAACCTCGGTAAAATCTTCAGTGGCGAGATCACCAACTGGAAACAAGTAGATCCGAAACTGCCCGACCGACCGATTAAAGTAGTGGTTAGGGCTGATGGTAGCGGTACTACCGAGATTTTTACCTCTCACCTGAGCGCGATTAGTTCTTCCTTCAAAAGTAAAGTGGGAACCAGCAAAGAACCTAACTGGGGTTTTACCGTTCTCAAGGGACCGAAAAATGATGGTGTGGCGGCCCTGGTTAAACAAACAGAAGGCTCGATCGGTTACGTTCAAGATACCTTTGCCCGCAAAAACGAAGGGGCAACCATGAGAACCGCCAGAATTCAAAATAAAGCCGGTCAATTTGTCGAACCCAGTCTCGCTCAAGCTAACAAGGCGATGGAAGGGATCAAATTTAACGCCGATTTTACCGCTAATGTAGATGATCCGAGCAATGGCTATCCGATCGTCGGGATTACTTGGTTATTAGTACCGAAAGACTATGCTGATAACAAAAAAGCGGCGGAAATTAAAAGACTGTTGACTTGGATTCTCACCACCGGTCAAGGAATCAACAATCAATTGGAATTTACCCGGATTCCTCAATCGGTGACAGAAAAAGTTTTAGCCGAAGTTAACAAAATTAAATAAATAGGGTTTGCTGAATAAATGTGAAATGTAGGCAAGGTAAGGGTTTTGTGGCTTTACGAGCGAAACAGGTGCAAATTTTGAGAGAATCGTCGTTCAAAACCTTGCGTCTTCATCGGCCCGCGTCCTGTAGGGGCGAAGCATTCGGGCAATAACCTATCGGTGAAACCGGAGATTTTCTAACCGAATGCTTCGCCCGTACTTTTTGCCGCAAACCCTAAATACTTTTGTATTAGTTTGAACTTGATTGTCACCGCTTTCCAGTAAGATGGAAAAAAGTTACCGGTTAACCCCATAACTAATAACTGCAAGTATTTCTTTTCTCTGGGCTGAACATTGTTCAGCCCCTACAGTTGCGTTTTAAACAACTGATAACTGGTAATCGCTCTCTACCTTATGGCTAATTTTTCTGAACCCGTTGAGTCTTTTGATCTCTCGGCGGCCAATCTTAACGAAAGCCCCGGCACTGCGGGTTTATTCAATCGCATTTTTACGATTCTAGTCTGGATTTGTGCCGCCTCCGGTTTAATTTTTCTGCTGTGGATGGCCTGGATTGTTTTTCAGGATGCGCGGCCGGCGATCAATGAATTCGGTTGGGGATTTCTCTGGGGAACCACTTGGGATGTTAACGTCCTCAAATTTGGTGGTTTACCCTTTATTTTCGGTTCGATCGTTTCCTCGATTCTGGCTCTTTTATTAGCTATTCCCCTCAGTGTCGCCGTTGCTTTAACCACTAGCGAGAATTATTTGCCGGCAAGTGTCCGTTATCCCATCGGTTTTCTAGTGGAATTAATTGCCTCGATTCCCAGTGTAATTATTGGTTTATGGGGGATTTTCGTGCTAATTCCCGTGCTTAAACCCCTGCAAGAATGGTTATTTCAAAATTTTGCTTGGTTCCCTTTGTTTAATACCCAACCTTTGGGACCAAGTATGCTGATCGCCGGTGTGATCCTGGCGATCATGATCGTGCCGACCATTTCCGCTATCAGTCGCGATGTCTTGCTTACCGTCCCCCCCGAATTACGCAGCGCCTCCATGGCCCTAGGGGCGACTCGTTGGGAAACCATCTGGCGCGTGCTGTTGCCGGCGGCGAGTTCTGGCATTATCGGGGCGATTATCCTCGGTTTAGGGCGCGCTTTAGGGGAAACTATGGCGGTGGCCATGGTAATCGGTAACTCCTCGATTATTACTCCCTCCCTCTTGGCCCCCGGTTACACCATTCCCGCTGTACTAGCTAATACCTTCCCAGAAGCTTTTGAAAAAATCCACATCGGAGCTTTGATGTATCTAGCTTTGATTCTATTTTTTATTACCTTAGCCGTCAATAGTGTAGCGGCTTTATTAGTACAGTTTATCAACCGCAATCGTTAATTTTATGAGCCAAGGAGCTTTTCCCGAAGAAGATTTACAGCAACCCCTGTCACCCTGGCGACATTTTTTTACCAACGGTCTCACGGGTTTAGCGATCGCTCTTAGTGCCATCGCCATTCTACCTTTATTCGCTATCCTCTTTCAAATTGTCAAAGAAGGTTTACCCGGATTCAATGGGCAAGTTTTCACCTCTTTACCCGCCCCAGTTGGCTCTGATCCCAGTGTTCCCAACGGTTTTGCCAATGCGATCGTGGGTACTTTAACTATGGTCGGTTTAGCGGCTTTAGGCAGCATACCTCTGGGGATTCTCACCGGGGTTTTCCTCTCGGAATTCGCTCGGGGTTCCAAAATTGGCGGCATTCTGCGCTTTGCGATCGTGGTGTTGAGTAGTACCCCTTCCGTCATCGTCGGGGTGTTTTCCTTCGGGGTTTTGGTGTTAACTACCAAACAATTTTCCGCCGTGGCGGGGGCCTTTGCTTTGGGGGTGATTATGTTGCCCATCATCGCTTTAACCACGGAAGAGGCCCTAAAACTAATACCTATGTCCTACCGTCTCGGTTCCTCCGCTTTGGGGGGTTCCCGTTTCGATACGGTATTTCGCATTGTCCTACCAGCAGCGATCGCACCGATTATGACCGGGATATTATTAGCGGTGGCCCGGGCCGCTGGAGAAACCGCTCCCTTAATGTTTACGGCTTTATTTAGTCAATTTTGGCAAGAAAGTCTTTGGTCGCCCACACCGGCTTTAACGGTGTTGATTTATAACTACGCTAGTTCCCCCTTTCCTGAACAAAATTCCTTGGCTTGGACAGCTTCTTTAGTCCTAATTATCTTAGTTTTAATTACTAGCCTTCTCTCCCGTTTTGTCACTCGTAAACGCTCAAATTAAGCATTTTTCTGATGATCGATTCCTCTCTCATGAACAGTCCTACTTCTCTAGCTAATTCGGCGATCGAAGTCGAAAATCTTAGCTTTTTCTACGGTAGCAAAAAAGCCCTGGAAGGGGTTTCTTTACAAATCCCGCAAAGGCAAGTAACCGCCATGATCGGCCCCTCTGGTTGTGGTAAATCTACTCTCTTAAAAGCCCTCAATCGCATCGGGGAATTAGAGGGGCAAGTGACAGTTAAGGGCAAAGTTAGGTTTTTTGGCCAGGATATCTACGCCCCCAAAGTTAACCTTCATACCTTACGGCGACAGGTGGGTATGGTGTTTCAGCGCCCTAACCCTTTTCCCGCTAGTATTTACGATAATATTGCCTACGGTATTAGAATTTATCGTTCCGCTAGTCGCAGTGAATTAGATGGGATTGTGGAATCAGCTTTAAAAGGAGCTGCTCTTTGGAATGAAGTTAAAGATCTGTTGAAGAAATCCGCTTTAGGATTATCGGGAGGACAACAACAAAGATTGTGTATTGCTCGCGCTTTGGCGGTAAAACCAAAAGTATTATTAATGGATGAACCTTGTTCCGCTTTAGACCCCCTTTCTACCCTCAAAGTCGAGGAATTAATCCATGAATTGAAGCAACAATACACGCTCGTCATTGTCACCCATAATATGCAACAGGCCTCTAGGGTATCCGATCGCACGGCCTTTTTTAATACCGATGAAAGCCGCGTCGGTCATTTGGTGGAATGTGATGCCACCCAGAAAATTTTCACCGATGCAGTTAATCAACAAACTCGCGATTATGTAGCCGGTAGATTCGGTTAATTTGTCTTGTCAGGAGATAGGAGACAGTTATCAGTTATCAGTTATCAGTTATCAGTTATCAGTTATCAGTTATCAGTTATCAGTTATCAGTTATGGTTCTTCGGTTTGTGCTATGCAATGTCCTTTTCTATAAGGGTTTCATCCCTTATAGAAAAGGACATTGATGCGATTTTTGTCAATTGTTTTCGATCTAGAACGAACTAATCAATAGAACTCTTGCCAGATAAGGATTTAGTCGATTTATGCCACCCTATTGAACCATACCAAGTAACGAAGAACCTCAGTTATCAGTAGTCAGGAGACAGGAGACAGGAGATTATTTTTATTTATTCTCCCCATTTCCCCCCGCAACGCGCACGAAGTGGTCTCCCCACTTCCCCACTTCCCCACACCCTACACCCCACACCCCACACCCCACACCCTACACCCCATCTCCCCACTTCCCCATCTCCCCCACTCCCATAACCCAACCCCCTAAACAATAACGCTGCCCGATTTTGCTAGGATAAGAAATGTAACAAGAATCTTTCTCAACAGTCGGATAATTCATGGGCAACGATACCATCACCTTACTCTCTCCCCGGGAAATTGAAAAAATGCGTCGAGCCGGACGATTAGCGGCTAAACTGTTAGACCATCTGGCCGATATGGTTAAACCGGGGGTAAGTACCCTAGAAATCAATGACGAGGCAGAACGTTGGACTCGCGCCCATGGAGCCAAAAGTGCGCCCCTAGGATACCATGGTTTTCCTAAGTCCATCTGTACTAGCATTAACGAGGTTATCTGTCACGGCATCCCCAGCGCCGATCAAATCCTCAAAGACGGCGATATTATTAACATCGATGTCACCCCGATTTTAGAAGGTTATCACGGCGATACCTCGCAGACTTTCTTTGTTGGTACTCCCTCCCCCCTGGCCAAAAAGTTAGTGGAAGTTACCAGAGAATGTCTACAAAGAGGCATAGATGCAGTGCAGCCGGGGGGTAAAATCGGCGATATCGGGGCGGCTATCCAAGAATATGCCGAAGGACAAGGATTTTCGGTGGTTAGAGATTTTGTCGGTCATGGTATCAGTAATGTTTTTCACACCGGTCCGCAGGTTCCCCACTACGGCACTCGTGGCAAGGGCAAAAAAATTCGCCCCGGCATGGTATTCACCATTGAACCAATGATTAATGAGGGAACCTGGCAACATATTGTCTTAAAAGACGGTTGGACTGCTATTACTAAAGATGGTAAACTTTCGGCCCAATTTGAACACACCATCGCCGTCACCGAAACCGGTGTCGAAATTCTCACTTTATCCGATTAAATTTAGGGAACGGGGAACAGGGGATAGGGAATGGGGGAATGGGAGAATGCGGAAATAGGGAAGTTTCAACTAATACCCCAAAACCCTAAAACCCTAAAACCCCATCACCCCACCTCCCCATCTCCTCACTTCCCACTGATAACTGATAACTGAATATATGCAGTATCGTCGTTTCGGTCGCACTAATCTACAAATGCCGATGTTTTCCTGTGGGGGAATGCGCTATCAATTTCAGTGGCAGGATGTGCCGATGTCGCAAATTCCCGACGAGAATCAAGGCAATTTAGAGGCAATCATCAATAAATCTCTGGAAGTGGGGATTAATCACATCGAAACCGCTAGGGGTTACGGCACTTCGGAGATGCAATTAGGCAAAATTTTGCCGCAACTACCGAGGGACAAGATTATCGTGCAGACGAAAGTTTCTCCTAGTCAAGATGTGCGGGAATTTCGCCGTAAATTTGAGCAATCCAGGCAATTTTTACGGTTAGATTATGTGGATTTGTTGGGCATCCATGGCATCAACACCGAGGAAATTCTCGATGACACTATGGCCGAGGGCGGTTGTTGGCAAGAGGCGAAAAAATTACAGCAACAGGGAAAAGTTCGTTTTATCGGTTTCTCGACCCATGCACCAACTGATGTAATTGTCAAGATTATTGCAACAAATTGTTACGATTACCTCAATCTGCACTGGTACTATATTTTTCAGAATAACTGGCCGGCCATAGAAGCGGCAAAACAGCACGATATGGGGGTTTTTATCATTAGTCCCTCCGATAAGGGCGGCCATCTCTACAATCCTCCCCCTAAGCTCGTGGCTCTCTGTTTTCCTCTCAGTCCGATGGTTTTTAATGACCTATTCTGTCTCAGTCATCCGACCGTCCATACCCTGAGTATCGGTGCTGCGCGAGCCAGAGATTTTGATGAACACCTGAAAACTTTACCTTTACTCGATCGAGCCGAGGAGATTTTACCGCCAATTATCGAGAGATTGCAAGGGGAAATGATCAACTGTTTAGGCGATAATTGGGTGAAAACTTGGTCTGTGGGTTTACCTAGCTGGGAAAATACCCCCAATCACATCAATATTCCTTCTATCCTCTGGTTACGCAATCTCGCTATCGCCTACGATATGATCGACTTTGCCAAGGCCAGATACAATCTCTTGGGGAATGGGGGTCACTGGTTCCCCGGTCAACAGGCAAAAGAGGTGGAAAAACTCGATTTAACTGCCTGTTTAGCCGCTAGTCCCCACGCTGATCAAATTCCCTATCTTCTCGCCGAAACTCATCGATTATTGTCGGGAGAGACCGTACAACGCTTAAGCAGTAGTTAATTAGGGCTTGCTGAATAAATCTAAAAACCTTGTTGGATAAGGCTTTTAGACTTTTTTTCCCTCAAAAAGTGCCGACCATTGGAGGGATCGGGGGTAAAATTCAGATACTTTTTCCCTGAAAATTAGGTAACTGACTACCTCAAAATCGGTAAAACCCTACACCCCACACCCCACACCCCACACCCTGCCCCCACGAAAAACTTTTTGCCGCAAACCCTAATTAAAATTCGATGCCGGGTTGCGCTTTTACTCCCTGTTGACGAAAGGGATGTTTAATTAACTTCATTTCCGTGACTAAATCCGCTATCTCGATTAATTCGGGTAAAGCTCCTCTACCAGTGAGAATAACGTGAGAATTAGCGGGTTTTCGGGCTAAACCAGCGATAATTTCCTGAATATCCAGATAGCCGAATTTAAGGGCGATATTGATCTCATCGAGTAAAATTAACTTATATTGGGGATTTTCGAGAAAAGTTAGGGCTTTTTGCCATGCTTCTTGGGCTTTCTCTATATCTCTTTCTCTATCTTGAGTTTCCCAGGTGAAACCTTCCCCCATAGCATAAAACTCGATTTGTTCCCCCCAAACACTAAAAATCTTTTGTTCGGCAGGTTCCCAAGCACCTTTGATAAATTGTACCACCGCCACTTTGTAACCATGACCGAGGGAACGTAAAACCATACCGAGGGCTGCCGTGGTTTTTCCCTTGCCATCGCCGGTATTAACGATAATTAAACCTTTTTCAGCGATTTTTTCGGCTAAACGTTCCTCTTGGATGACCTTGCGGCGCTGCATTTTTTCTTTGTATTGTTCGGGAGTGAGTTGCATTCAAGTCTGTCCAGTCAAATCAAGATAATTGTAACTCAAGGGGTTATCGATCGCTGTTTGCAGATTTTAACCGGCTAAATTGTCTGGGGGTTGATGCCTAATTCTCGTAATTTTGCCGCTAATCTTTCCTTAGCTTGTCGTTCTTGTTCTTTTTCTAAAAGAGCCTGTTCTTTTGCCTGTCGTTCTTGTTCTTTTTCTAAAAAAGCCTGTTCTTTTGCCTGTCGTTCTTGTTCCTTTTCTAAAAGAATCTGTTCCCTTTCTAAAAGAATCTGTTCCTTTGCTTGTCTTTGCTGTAATTCAGCTTCTTGGGGAGTGGGAACCAGTTGACCATCGACGGTAAAATAACGCAGTTTCCGGTCAAATATGCCTAAATATAATCCTAACTGTTCACTCCATAGATAACCCTGCTCATTGGCAGAAATAGCTTGATATTGTCCCTCAATTAGTCTAAATCCCTGCCATTCTAAGGTATTAGGATCGAACCAAAAATAATTAGGAGTGCGAAAAGTATTTTGGTAGAGAATTTTCTTTTTATTGCGGTCAATATTGGCCGTAGAATCGGAGAGAATCTCGACGATTACATTGGGATATTTTCCCTGTTCTCCCCAAACCACCCAACTTTTGCGGGGACGTTTTTCTGTATCTAAAACCACAAAAAAATCAGGACCACAGAAATCGCGCTTTTTCAGTTGTTCTTCGTTATAGTAGATAGTCAGATTACCGGAAGCGTAGTAATCGTTTTTCTCTTGCCATAATAATTCTAGACAACTCAGAAGAATTATGATCTGTTGCAGGTGTAAATCACTTTCCAAGGGTGGTTCATCACTCCATAAATCCGTGGGGGGACAGGTGACTTCTGGTAAAATGTCGAGAGTTGTCATAGTTTTTCCCCTGGCTGGGACATTGATCTAATTATAACAGCTATGAGAAATTATCAATTAGGAATTAGGAATGGGGAATTTTAACTGGCTAAATTGTCTCAGGATTGATGCCTAATTCTCGTAATTTTGCCGCTAATCTTTCCTTAGCTTGTCGTTCTTGTTCTTTTGCCTGTCGTTCTTGTTCTTTTTCTAAAAAAGCCTGTTCTTTTGCCTGTCGTTCTTGTTCCTTTTCTAAAAGAATCTGTTCCCTTTCTAAAAGAATCTGTTCCTTTGCTTGTCTTTGCTGTAATTCAGCTTCTTGGGGAGTGGGAACCAGTTGACCATCGGCGGTAAAATAACGCAGTTTACGGTCAAATATTCCTAAATATAATCCTAACTGTTCACTCCATAGATAACCCTGGTCATTCGGAGAAATAGCTTGATATTGTCCCTCAAGTATCGTAAATCCTTGCAATTCTAAGGTATTGGGATCGAACCAAAAATAATTAGGAGTGCGAAAAGTATTTTGGTAGAGAATTTTCTTTTTAGTGCGGTCAATATTGGCCGTAGAATCGGAAATAATCTCGACGATTACATTGGGATATTTACCCTGTTCTCCCCAAACCACCCAACTTTTGCGGGGACGTTTTTCTGTATCTAAAACCACAAAAAAATCTGGACCACAGAAATCGCGCTTTTTCAGTTGTTCTTCGTTATAGTAGATAGTCAGATTACCGGAAGCGTAGTAATCGTTTTTCTCTTGCCATAACAATTCTAGACAACTGAGAAGAATTATGATCTGTTGCAGGTGTAAATCACTTTCCAAGGGTGGTTCATCACTCCATAAATCCGTGGGGGGACAGGTAACTTCTGGTAAAATGTCGAGAGTTGTCATAGTTTTTCCCCTGACTGGGAGAGTTATCTAATTATAACAGCTATGAGAAATTATCAATTATGAATGTAGTAGGGTGCGCCCTTCCACAGCGTAACTCAACAAATAAATTAATGATAGATAGGTGCGTTACGACGGATTGTTAGATTCAAGTTTAAGCAGAGATTGTCGCCGTTTAACGCGCCCTAAATTCTGCCAAACGCAGATAGGAAAAACTCAGGCGATTGCTTTAACTCCAGCGTTCAATTTCTCTAGCAGCGGCGGGACTTAATTAGCTCATTGTTTTTGACACTAAGCAAGATAATTTAAGGCATTTTTTAACTATAGCAGTTCTAGATGTTGGGGTTGGCGGTTTAGTTTTGGGGTATTAGTTGAAATTTCTCCATTTCCCTATCCTTGTCAATTGTGTATCAAAGCAGCTTGACATCCATATCTTGATAAAGTTATCAAAGTTACTCTGGTTTGAGACTATCTAAAATTAATTGTATATCTAAATCAAGAGCTTGAGCAATTTGTTCGATTGTTAATCCTAATCCTATTAGTTTGGGAACAGTTTCTAGTTTTGCTTTAATAACATTGTTTTCAGTTTTATCAATATGATAATTTTCTATTTCTCGATTATTAGAAGGGTTATGACAGAAAGTAACCTGATCAATTTTTACAGATTTATTACCCAAATTATTAATACTATTGCTGACAATTAACCTTTCAATTGCTGCTCGAACAGTTGATTTATTTAATTCTTCCCCTAACACTTCCGAAAGAATGCGCCAAAGTTCATAGGCTTTATCTCTGGCATGACCTTCAGAACAATTATATTTTTCTGCTATTTTTGCATATTTCTGACCATCAAAAACGTTCTTTAAAATCCCTAATTGCAATGTATCGAGATGCTTTCCCGTGTGGTCAAAAACCAGATTATCAATAAGTGAGAAGACTTCTTGGGTATCCATGGGAGTAATGTTAAGATTTGGGGACATAATACCGTCATTATCCGTTATTTTCCGATATTTGTAAACATAGTTAACAAAACTTCCGACAATATCCGTTTTTTTCCGTCTTGAAAATGTTTAAACTTATTAGTTAGGATGGTACTGTTTATGGTTGTTTTTGCAGTAACTACTCACTATGAGAGTCATTAAAATCCTTTTTATGTTCATTGGTGTGGGATTAATTCATTCTGCTCCCATACAAGCAAACAATATGAGTAATGATATTTTAATTAGCCAATCTCGTCGTCAGTATCAGTGTAAAACAGGACCTATGTTTATTAATGAAAGACAAATAGTTGAACCTAATATATCTGGTGCTTCAGTTAGCGGTGATTATTGTTATGTTCCTGTGTCAGCTGGAAAATGTATAGCGATGGCTCCTTTTTTCAATTTTGGTGGTGGTAGTGGTCCATCGGGAATGAGCAAATGTAATCCTAATAGTATTACTGTCACAGATGACGCAACTGGTATCAAATATTATCGATTTAATGGAGGAGATAGCTTTGTTCTTCAATAATTGATATTTTATCATCTCATCGAGTGCGATCACCAATTTTGTAGGCTGCATTAACGCAGTGTAATGCAGCATTGCCTTAATATCTTAGCCCAGACTCTTGAAAAATGGCTTAAATTCATTTTAAATAGGTTGTTATAAACTTACTACTGTTGCTGTTCCTTTTGTTACTGTTGCCAAAACTTCTAAAACTTTAGGGACCAAAGGCTTTAAATCAGCCAAACGATTTGATTGTGATTGTAAAATAATAATAGCTAGATTAAACTGCGGTAAATTTTGCTCAAACGGCAAATTCTTATCCACTGTAATAAAAATATCAAATTCTTGTGAAGCTAAACCTAACAGTTGACCATTCTTGATCCCAGTCCATCCCATTTGCGGAACAGTTTTGATATTATAACCTGTAAACTCCCTCATTAATCTTCGGTCAATACATTCATCTAAAAGAAGCCTCATTTCACGCTACCCTATCAATAAGCTCTTTTTCAAATTCTGCAAGTAAGCTAATAACTTGTTCTCTTGTTACCGTTGGAAAACCCTCTAAAAAATCATCAATTGATTCTCCTGCTTTAAGATAATCAAAAAGTGTTTGTATCGGAACTCTAGTACCTGAAAAAACAGGAACACCACTCATAGTTTCAGGAGATACATGGATAAGAGGCGAATATTTAGCCATTTTGATTACCTTCTTAGCTTCTACAGAGTAGATTAACCCAGAGCAATACGTCTTGTCTTTATATTCTAGCCTAGATTCTTGAAAAATGGGTTAAACTGATGCTAAATAGGTTAGGGAAGTGACTTTCAGTTAATGATGCTAAAAATGAACAATAATCTAAAATCAAGCCGATAATGACTAAATGCAACCGACGGAAGCCCAACTTAGACAACTCTATCAGCTAATTTCAATAAAGTGCGAAAACTATGGACGGGTAGGTTCTTTATGGGAGGGGAGGTCGGCGACGACCTTCTCGACCCCTAACTATCAGTTAACGATTTTTAAAAGCTTCGATCGCCGCCGGCAAAGTATAGTAAATTCTCTCCTCGCTAACTTTATCTAACAAGCGAGAAAGTTGCAATTGTAAGTACAGATCGTGTTTAACCCTAGCGAGGGCAAAAACTATACCCCGTCTTGATAATTCTGCCGCTAATTCCTCAAGAATCTCCACTGCTGTACTATCCAATTCCCCAAGGGCCTCCGTATTCAAGACAAACCATTCTACCGGTTTTGTCTCCCGGGCAATGGCGCTGAGGGCGCGACGTTTAAAGTCGGCCGCATTAGCAAAAAATAAGGGGGCATCGTAACGATAGATAACTAAACCCGGTATTGTTTGCGCTTCCGGCCAATCCTGGAGCGCGTGTAAACCCATCACCCCCGGAACCGTACCCAAGACCGCATCATCGGGCCGAGTAATGCGGGCCAATAAATCGATAACCGAGAGACCGATGGCGATGGCAACCCCGCTTAAAATCCCCGTGGTTAGCACCCCCACCATGGTCAGGACAGCGAGATTAAACTCACTATTGCGAAAGCTTTTTAGTCGTTTAGCGCCAGCAATATCCACCAGTTTACAGGCCGCATAAATCACCAGCGCACCCAAGGCAGCCTTCGGAAAGAGTGCCAGTACTGGACCGAGCAGGAAAATGACCGCCACCACCACCACTGCCACCACCAGGGAGTAAAGTTGACTTTTACTGCCCACCGAATCGCCCACCGCGGTGCGACTGGCGCTGCTGCTGATGGGAAATCCCTGACAAAAACCCGCCGCCAGATTCCCCAGTCCTAGGGCTAAAAATTCTTGATTGGCATCGATTTCTTGGTTATGACGTGCGGCGAAGGCTCTGGCGGTCAAGACGTTATCGGAATAGCCCACCAGGGCAATGCCGACGGCTGCGGTTACTAGGGGTAGTAATTGGGAAAAATCTAGGGTTGGTAAGCCAAAATTCGGCAAAGTATTGCTAATTTTCCCCACTACTGCCACCCCCTCTCCATCGAGATGGAGGGTGGCGACGGCGAGGGTTCCCAGTAAAACCGCCAGCAAGGGACCCGGTGCTTTGGGAAAATATTTTTGGATGACAAATAGAAATAGTAGCAGCAATAGAGCGAGGCTAAGGGTTGGCCAGTGCCATTGGTTTATTCCCCGAAAAAAAGCTAAAATTTCTTTAAAAACCGTATTTTCACCGATTGACAAACCACTAATTTTACCCAGTTGTCCGGCAATCATGATCACCGCCACTCCCGCCATATAACCGATCAGGATCGGTTTGGAGAGTAAATTAGCTAAAAATCCCAAGCGAGCGATATAACCAACTAAACAGATTAAACCGACCATTAGGGCTAAAAAAGCCGCTAAACTGCCGTAATTTTCTCCTTGAAGGCTCACCATCGGTGCGATCGCTGCCGCCGTCATCACTGCCGTGGTCGATTCTGGTCCGAGGGATAGTTGCGATGAGGAGCCGAAAAGGGCGTAAACTAGGGCGGCTGGCACGAGAGTCCACAATCCCACCACGGGATCGACCCCGGCCAGGTCCCCGTAAGCCATACACTGGGGAATAGCGTAGGCCGCCACGGTGACACCGGCGAGTATATCTCGGCCCAGCCACTGCCATTGATAGGAGCGCAGGTTTTTTAGCCCGGGTAAATCAGGAAAATCGACTCGTCGGGAGTTTTTACTCATAGTTTTTCTCTCTTAACGGCGACTTAACCTAATTTTAACGGAAGAATTAGCTAGGGTCTGCTGAAAAAGTTTGTTGGTGGGGGCAGGGTGTGGGGTGTGGGGTGTGGGGTGTAGGGTTTTACCGATTTTGAGGTAGTCAGTTACCTAATTTTCAGGGAAAAAGTACCTGAATTTTACCCCCGATCACTCCAATGGTCAGCACTTTTTGAGGGGAAAAAAGTCTAAAAGCCTTATCCAACAAGGTTTTTAGATTTATTCAGCCAGCCCTGGCTAGGAAAAGCCCTTAGGTTGAGATATTTTCTGTCAGCAGGATATTTATACCATGTTAGCCGCAATTTTAATTAAATTGGCTAAATATACTCAGAAATATCTTCTTGACAATCATCGGCTAAGTATGAAAGGGCGCGGAAGCGTAACCCGACTAATTGCTCGTAGAGAGGATTTAACTTGCACAGAGGCGGAATATGGACTAATTTATGACCAAACAGCACGATATCGCGTTCAAAAGGACATTGAGGCGGCACCATTTTGCAGATAAACCGGGCCAAGCGCGGATCGTGCATTTCTACCCCATCTAACCAATCTTTGAGGGGATGAAGCAGATCCGGGTGGGGATGTTCGGCGCTGATAAACTCGGATTTATTCGCTTCTGTGGTAATTTCGGGAATTTCACAGATAGTATGTTCTAAAGCTGACAGGGCCTCGATTTCTAACCCGAAAGCATCCCGATAACTACGCAGTAATTGCGCTTCTGCGGGGGAATAAATGCCGTCGGCGATCGCTACCATGACCGCCGTGCGGAGGAAGTTTTCTGATATTTTGGGGTCATGACCGAAACTTGCGGCCAATTCTTCGGGACTAATCGATTGATAGAGAACGTGGTCGTCATCTAATTCTAATTCGTGAGCGAAACGGGCGATCGATTCCTGTTCGCTGGTGCTATAATCCCCATCAGACCAGGCAATTGTCAGTAATCCCCGTAACCAGTCCCTAACTTGTTCGTTAGTGTAGCGGTATTGAACAGAGCTAACCATAGTTATTGCTAAAACTGATTTCTAGTTTCTCAATTCAATTCTACCGATCGCTTCTGGATTCTAGTAGCCCCGTTCATATCATTTAACTATAGCCAATAACCCCATGGTCAACTAGGAAGTTTTCGGGTTTCAGCTGGCATAATCGGGCAGTTTTCGCCTCCAGGAGCAGGGGTAAGGGTTGCTGCTTCTTGCTCCTTCCCCACCCGCGTCAGTCCTGATAAAAAGGCGGATTGCTGGGATTAACGTCCAATCCCCAGGTAACGGAAACCGGCTGCTGTCACCACCGCAGGATCGAGGAAATTGCGACCATCAATTAACACGGGTTCGCGCATGGTTTTAACCATTTTGCCGTAGTCAAGACGGAGAAATTCTTGCCATTCCGTCACCACCACCAAAGCGTCACAACCATCGGCCAATCTTTCCGGATCCGATTCGATAATCACACCACTGAGACCGTGACTTAAACCACTTTGGGAAACGATCGGATCGTAAGCTTTTACCTTAGCACCTAAACGATTTAACTGTTCGATCATAGTTAAAGCCGGGGCATCGCGCATATCATCGGTATCGGGTTTAAAAGTTAATCCCAACAAACCGACGGTTTTACCCTTGAGGATTTTTAATTCCTGTTGCAGTTTTTCGATCGCAATTGTCCGTTGACGTTTGTTAACATTGATAGCGGCGTTGAGTAATTCCGTTTCGTAACCGTAGTCTTCTGCGGTATGTACCAAAGCCGACACATCTTTGGGGAAACAGGAACCCCCCCAACCGATCCCGGCCGAGAGGAATTTGCTACCGATACGGGAATCTAAACCGATACCTTTAGCCACTTGGGTGACATCGGCTCCCACGCGATCGCAGATGTTAGCTACTTCGTTAATAAAGCTAATTTTGGTGGCTAGGAAGGCATTAGCGGCGTATTTAATCATTTCCGCCGAACTGAGATCCGTAACCACCACGGGAACGGGAGGCAAGGAGGTATCCTCAGCGAATTGGCGTTCAATCAAAGGCGCGTACAATTCCTTCATCATTTCGATTGCTTTCGGGTTATTACTGCCTAAAACAATGCGATCGGGGTTAAAAGTATCATAAACCGCCGAACCTTCCCGTAAAAATTCGGGATTACTGACCACATCGAATTCCGCTTCAATACGTTCTAATGTACTAATACCGCCCCCAGCGGCCACGAGATTTTTTTGTCTCTCGGCCACGCCATCGAGGACGATCATCCGTACCCAATCGCCAGAACCGATGGGAACGGTAGATTTATTGACGATTACTTTATAACCACCGTTGAGATGGGCCCCAATACCCCGGGCCACCGCTTCCACATAACGGGTGTCACTTTCCCCAGTCGGTAGTGCTGGTGTACCAACAGCGATAAAGAGGATTTCGCCGTGTTTAACTCCCGCTTCTAGGTCTGTGGAAAATTCCAGATTGCCAGAGGCTGCCGAAGACTGCATTAATTCCGATAACCCCGGTTCATAGATGGGGGATTGTCCCGATTTCATCAATTTGACTTTTTCTTCGTTGTTATCAATACAGATAACATGATGGCCGATATGTGCTAGGCACACCCCGGTGACTAAACCCACATAACCCGTTCCGATAACACAAACACGCATGATAATTACTCCAGTGACAATTAAGTTAAATTTATTGATTAGGGATTAGCTTAGACGAGAACGGAAATCCTCGATCGTCATTTTTAAACCCTGACTTAGAGGAATAGTTGGACTCCAATCCAGATAAGTTTTAGCACGAGTGATATCCGGTTGTCTTTGCTTGGGATCATCTTCCGGCAGTGGTTTATAGACCAATTCGGCCTCGGGATTAATCATGCCTTGGATGACTTGCGCTAATTCCAAAATTGTGTATTCGTCGGGATTGCCTAAATTAACCGGCCCGATAAAGTCTCCATTCATCAAACGCATTAACCCTTCCACCAGGTCAGAAACATAGCAAAAACTGCGGGTTTGGGAACCTTCACCATACACCGTTAAGGGTTCACCTCGCAAAGCTTGGACCACGAAATTACTCACCACTCGTCCATCGTTTTCCAACATTCGCGGGCCGTAGGTGTTGAAAATCCGAGCCACCCGGATATCGACTTTATGCTCCCGATAATACTCAAAAGCCAGGGTTTCCGCTACCCGTTTACCCTCGTCATAACAGGAACGCGGTCCGATGCAGTTGACATTACCTCGATATTCTTCCGTTTGCGGATGCACATCGGGATCGCCATAGACTTCCGAGGTAGAAGCGAGCAAAAATCGCGCTTTTACCCTTTTAGCTAGGCCCAGCATATACATAGTCCCTAAAACATTGGTTTTAATCGTTTTTACGGGATTATATTGATAGTGAATTGGGGAAGCAGGACAGGCTAGGTGATAGATCTGATCCACCTCCAAACGGATCGGCTCGGTGATATCGTGACGAATTAGCTCAAAATAAGGATTTCCTAGCCATTTAACGATATTTCGGCGCACCCCCGTGTAGAAGTTATCCAGACAGATCACTTCATGACCCTGTTCCATCAAGCGATCGATTAGATGGGAACCAATAAAACCTGCACCGCCTGTAACTAGGATTCTCATGTAATCGCAAAGTACTCATATAAAATTATTCTTAAAATACCCTTACGCTGGCTTTTTGGCAAATATTTTTTTTGAGGCGGTGTTAAGTATCAGTGATCAGTTATCAGTTATCAGTTATCAGCGATCGCCGATGCCAGGCTAATGGCTGAATAATGGCTGGGTAATCCTTAAAAAATGTAACAATTTTCGTAGTCATCCCTACAGAGTTCTATATTGTCCAATCTTGTAGGCGTAAATTAGGGATTTGAGAGAAATCACGATAATTGCGTGTTACTAAAATACTGTTTTCTGATAAACTAATCGCTGCAATTCTTAAATCTTGTGTTCCTATACGAATTTTTTGCTCCCGTAATTCTCTGAAATGATAATGAGCTTCTAAAGTATAGTTCAAAATTTTAAATTTGCTCAGATAATTAACTATATCTCTCAAACCTTGATAGCCTTTGATTAACTTTTCATATTGATTGCTTTGAGAGTATTTTCTGATCACGCTGAACCATCCTCTTACTTGTTCTTCTAAAGTAATAATTGTTATAGCCGTATCATCAGGATCGATAGACGCTACTCTCCGAACTAAGTTCGGATGTAGTTTTTGCAGTAGGGTTATATGATCGGTATCTAATATATATTGAGTCACGGTGTTTCAACTTGTTGACTGTCTTCTTGGTCAACTTTTTGACGATAGGTTTCTATACTCTCTATGACTTCATCTAAGAGGGGATTATAGGTTAGTGTAACTGGTATATTGAGCAGTGGATGCTCTTGTTGTTGTTTTTTCTGCGCTAATTTTTCAAATAATTGGTTTTGTTCTTCTAAAGAAAGTTGATCGATAGATTCTATAATCTGGCTAAGAGAAAGATGAGGAGTCATAAATTACAAGCCTTTTTGACTAGATATTGATGCTAGTGTAGCATAATTCCCTTCGCTAACAGCTTTAAAACAGAACCTACAGTAATCCGCATTTTTCTGATAGTTAGTTATTCTAAACAAATATTGGGAGCTACTGTAATTCGGTCTAGTTTTTCCCTAGTGGTACAAGCAGGATGCCTGTAAATGCTATTGATGCAATTGGTAGCACAATCGGCCGCCTGTCAAGAGATAGAAAGATTTAAGTTTAGAACAATGCCAGCATCTGTTATACTCTAAACAGAAAAACCCCCCTTGTCAAATTTGGGCAAAATAGGGAATGTAAATTTTATACAATATTTAGTATTATTTTGATAGGACTAAAGAGGCTAGATTATGACCAGTACCGAGCAAAATAAGCTATTTATCCTGATTGATGGGCATTCTTTGGCTTTTCGTGCCTATTATGCCTTTGCCAAGTCTCGTTCTGGTCCTCTGCGTACTTCTACCGGCATTCCCACCAGTGTGTGCTTTGGGTTTTTAAATTCTCTGATGCAGTTACTTGAAACTCAAAAACCCACTTATTTAGCAGTTGCTTTTGATTTAGCAGCTCCTTCTTTTCGCCATGAAGCTGATGCCAATTATAAGGCTAATCGGCAAGAGACTCCCGAAGAATTTCGCCCCGATTTAACTAATCTGCAAAGTCTCTTGGCAGCGATGAATATTCCTATTGTGACTTCTCCGGGTTATGAAGCAGATGATGTTTTAGGAACTTTGGCAAAACAAGCCGGTGATCATGGTTATACGGTCAAGATTTTAACAGGCGATCGAGATTTATTCCAATTGGTAGATGAGGAGAAAAAAACCACGGTTCTCTATCTGGATATTAATGCGGTCAAAAGTACATCGGGACAGGGTTATACAGAATTCAATTCCCAAGCTGTCACGGAAAAGTTAGGGGTGACACCAAAACAGGTAGTAGATTTTAAAGCTCTTTGCGGTGATAAGTCTGATAATATCCCCGGGGTGCGCGGAATTGGCGAAAAAACAGCGATAGATTTATTAAAAAAATACGATAACTTAGACGATATATATACCAATCTGGAATCGATTAAGGGAATGGTAAAAACTAAATTATTAGAGGGAAAAACCGCCGCCGAAAGTTCTCGCTATTTAGCCAAAATTGCCCTTGATGCCCCCGTTAGTCTCGAGGAAGAGAAATTTCGTCTCCGAGGTTTTAATCGGCGTTTAGTTCAACCTTTATTGGCAAGATTAGAGTTAAAGAAAATTCTCCAGAAACTCGATCAAATTCAACAGCATCTAGGTGGCACTCCTACCCTAGAATTAACTAGCGATGCTGATTCTAATCAATTGTCTCTGTTTGATTTACCCCCTATTTCTCCACCGGTTCTAATTGCTCCCGACATTATTGATACTATTCCTAAGTTAGATGCTTTACTGGCAAAATTAACAACTTTCACTAATCCACATTTTCCCGTCGCTTGGGACACCGAAACCACGGATTTAAATCCTCGTGTAGCCAAATTGGTCGGGATCGGTTGCTGTTGGGGAAAAGAATTAAATGCTATGGCCTATATTCCCATCGGCCACCAGAGCGGTGATAATTTAAATCTAGAGATAGTTCTCGAAAAATTACGCCCAATTTTAGCCAGTGATGATTATCCAAAAGTCTTCCAGAATGCGAAATTTGATATTGATGTTTTTTATCATCAAGGAATTACCGTTAAAGGTCTAGTTTTTGATACTATGGTGGCTAGTTATGTCCTCCATCCCGAACTAACTCATAATCTCGAAGATTTATGCGATCGCTATTTAACTGGCATCACTTCCCTTAGTTATAAAAGTCTCGGTATTCCTGCGGGAAAAACCATCGCTGATTTAGATATTCCCACCACTGCTAACTACTGCGGATTAGATGCCTACGCTACCTATTTACTTCGAGAAAAATTACAGGCAGAATTAACTAAAATTCCCCCTTTGTATCAATTATTCTCTGAAATAGAATCTCCCTTAGTCATGGTGCTGTGGCAGATGGAAAATTATGGTATAAAAATTAATATCAATTATCTAAAAAACTTTTCCCAGCAACTAGAAAGAGACCTAGCATACATAGAAAAAAATGCCTACGAATCTATCGGAGAAACTTTTAATCTTAGCTCTCCTAAACAGTTAAGTGAAATCCTCTTCGATCGATTGGCACTCAATCGCAAAAAATCCAGAAAAACTAAAACAGGTTACTCCACCGATCAAAGTGTTTTAGAGAAACTACAAGGAGATCATCCCTTAGTTGATTATATCCTTGAACATCGCACCTTATCCAAATTAAAATCAACCTATGTGGATGCTTTACCGAAATTAGCCGAACCAAAAACCGCACGAGTACATACAGATTTTAATCAAACCATCACCAGCACCGGACGCTTATCATCCTCCAATCCTAACCTGCAAAATATCCCCATTCGCAGTGAATTTTCCAGACGAATTCGTCAAGCTTTTATTCCCGAAAATGGTTACTTATTAGTGTCAGCGGACTACTCACAAATCGAGTTAAGAATTCTCGCTCATCTCAGCCAAGAACCAGTTTTATTAGAAGCCTATCGTAGTAATCAAGATGTGCATAAAGTCACCGCTCAATTGCTCTTTGATAAAAGGGAAATTACCCCCGAAGAACGCAGTTTAGGAAAAACAATTAACTTCGGGGTTATTTATGGCATGGGAGCGCAAAAATTCGCCCGTGAATCGAAATTAACCGTAGAACAGGGCAGAAAATTTATTGAAAAATATCATCAACGTTATGCCCAAGTATTTGAGTATTTAGAGAATAGCAAAAAACAAGCGATCACTCAGGGATATGTGGAAACAATTTTGGGCAGAAGACGTTATTTTAACTTCGATAATCCTCTCTTAAAAAGACTGCGGGGACTGTCCTTACATGACATCGATTTAGATAGCCTCAAACTCAACAACGAGGAGGCACAATTATTAAGATCGGCCGCTAATGCGCCCATTCAGGGTTCCAGTGCTGATATTATTAAAGTAGCGATGGTAAAATTGGCAGAGGTACTGCAAAATTATCGAGCGAGATTACTGCTGCAAGTCCATGATGAATTAGTCTTGGAAGTACCGAGGGAAGAATGGCCATCCCTAGAGTCAAAAATCAAGACGACTATGGAAGAAGCTGTCTCCTTGACGATCCCTCTCTTGGTAGAAATTAAAGCCGGTGACAATTGGATGGAAACCAAATAAAACTATGATCGAAAACAGACAATTTTTAACCCCAGAAGAATCCGCAGATGTGGACGCTGCCCTCTTGACTTCTCCCGAAAAATTCCTGACTCGTTTAACGATTTCTTCCCTACGCTTACTAAAAATAATCGCCGAAGATACGGGAGTAACCCTAGAAGAACTAACCCATAAACAGGTAATCCAATGGCTAGAAAAAGATAGTCAACTGCGTCGGGAACAGGGGATCGAAGCGGCAGTGCTGAAATGGTAAATAAACTCTTAAAAAATCAGCTACCTCTGACAATTTATGCTAGTTTTTAGCTATAATTTACTGAACGCAATTAATCACACAGATTTAACTACTTCTTGCCTATTGCCTATTGCCTATCCTAACCAAGAAATTAATTTTGCAAGACTACTTATAAGTTACTGGAGTTACAACAATGACAATTACCCTAAAAGTGCCTAGTATTGCCTGTGAAGGTTGCGCTAATACCATTACTAAAGCGATTAACAATCAGCAACCGGCGGCCCAAATATCGGTGGATGTAGCCAATAAAATCGTCACGGTAGAAACCACCGCATCCCCCGCAGAAATTGCCCAATGGATCAGCGAAGTCGGCCATACTGTTGAATCTGGGAGTGAGGGTTGACATCCTCCCCCGTTAAAAATAGACCTCTGGTAAAAATCCAGGGTAGTTCTATTTTTGTCTTGATCAGATTAGTTTGACTCTCAAGCTTTCTAGTTGTTGGTTTATCCAAGCGGTTGCCGTTTCTTCATCGGTTTCTATCGCTTTTTCTACTCCTAGAGTAGCAATTTCTAATAGTTGTTTGGATTTTGCTTTTCAAGCACTCTTAGAGTCAAGGTGCGATCGCTTTCAAAAGTTCTGTTAATTTATTTTTCCATCAGGGTAATCGCATATTGATAAGACCTCTTGCAAAAGTCTTAAGTCGATCCTTGTACAGCAACATTTTTGAAGATTATCAACTACTAATAAATAATTAACTGAAAGTCCTTCCCATTATTGTTTCTATCGTTTGTTTTCGGATTTATGCAAGAGGTCTATAGAGTTCTCAAATTCCGAGGAGTTAGGTCTAAAATTCGATGGGCAACTCAGGCTTTGACCTGCACAAGGCTCCGGAATCTCTGGTTTTGCCAGTCATTATGGCCTAACAAACCCCCAACTGACCTTATCTCCCACATTCCGCACCCTAGTCGTTGAAATCAAAAGTTGCTCTAGCCCTTGTATAGTAAGACTTTTAGCGATTACTAAGAATTATGAAGTGTCACACTCTAGTCAGCGATCGCCAGCTTAATGAGAGTTTATCTCAATAATTTGGTATCAGAGCTATCAGATTTTTAGGGCTAATTGTGCGTCTGCTGGGCAAACAAATTAGCCTGTAATTCAGAGCCGGCAATCGTTTTGACGATTTAGATAAAATTTTCAATGTGACAGTTGAGGGTGCGGAATGTGGGTTATCTACTCAGTTCCTTAAATTCCCAAAACTCCTCATCAACTACAGGATTAACATCTACCTCCTCTCGCTGTCAACGGCACTGGCGGCTAAGATTTTCACCATGAAATCATTAGATCTCTTGCAAAAGTAATCAAGATATATCCTTTTGTCGGTAACGAAGTTCGTAATTGTAGATACCAGCAATCAAATTCAATCTCAGACCAAATCGCCGTCTGCGATTTCTGTATCTTGATGAAAGTATCCGAAATATTTTGAGACGAAGATGAATATGTTCTATAACTATGCGCCGTTGTGATAACTGACGATTGGCTTTTTTTTGCTCTTTACTTAGTTTTTCTTTTTTCTTTTTTTATGAGGAATTTGACTGTTTTGATGGATTTTCTGAATTCCTTGATAGCCTTTATCCCCTAATATTTCTATTTCCTTATTTAACCTTATTTTGCTCTCTTTCCACAGTCGAAAATCATGGACTCTTCCTTTCTCACAACGGACACAGATTACCTGCTCGCTTTTTTGATCGGCAACGACTTGCGACTTTAATGTGTGGTATCCCTGCTTGCCACTATAGCATGATTTCTGTTTTTTTTTGGGTCTTTCTATCTCCTGTTCTGACACATCCACCACTATTACTTCTATTTCACTATTACTTTCTAATAGGGCTTTTTTTCTGGGTAGATTAAACAGACCTGATTTGATGAGAATATTCTCTACTTTCCTAACAATTCTATACGCCGTTGATTCGTTAATACCCCAACTATTTCCCAGATGAAAATAGGTGCGATATTCTCGCCAATATTCTAATGTTATTAGTAGTTGGTCTTCCGTACTCAATTTGCTAGGTCTACCTGTCTTTTTTTGCCAAACTTTTTCTGCCTTTAGGACTGTTACCATATCCTTAAATGTATCTGGATACACGCCACACAAGCGTTTGAACTCTGTTGGCTTTAAAGTTTTTACTTGTTCGTAATTCATCTTTCAATCTTAACTCTTGGACTATTTTATCCTATTTTGTCTAGACTTATGCAAGAGATCTACTATCAAAGTGCGTTGTCGGCGTTCACCCGGGGCGAGATGGATGCTGCCACAATGGGGGCACTTTTCGGCTTTGACGCTCTCAGTGCGGTCTATTCGTCCAAATCCTTTGCGGGTTTTTCCCTCATGCCCTTTTTGCCCTCCTGGGCTGCGTCCCTCTTTCTTTTCGCCTTCTTTGGCTTTTTCTGGCTTTCTTAGCAAGTCTGTGGAGGGTAGGGCTGTTTCATTCTCCCATCAGAATATCAAAAGTAAAAGCGATCACAGTCAGGTAAAATGAGGAGTGACCGCCAACTTTTTAAATATATGTTGAGCTTAATAGAAAAACTAAAACAAGTCAAGGACTTTCGGAAAGATCAAGGAAAAAGACACCCTTTATGGATAGTATTAATAGTAATAATACTGGTAACAATGCTAGGATACTCAGGTTATAGAGAACTGGGAGAGTTCGCTAAAAATAATCGGCACAGGCTCAGTCAAGAATTTAACATAATTCCAGAAAGAGTCCCATCCTATTCAACAATTAGAAGGGTAATGATGGGAGTTGAATGGCAGAGTTTGTTAAAAATGTTTAATGAATGGGCATTACAAGAATATGGACAAAGAAGTGATATAAATTGGCTAGGCATAGATGGAAAAAGTCTCAAAAACACCCTAAAGAATCCTAACAATGAACAACAAAATTTTATTATGTTTGTCTCATTGTTTAGTCAAGAAAGTGGATGAGTATTACACTTAAAAAGAATCGAAAACAAAAAAGGGTCTGAAATCGACGAAGATCAAGCTATAATTCAGGATTGCTCTCTCCAAAATAAAGTTTTTACTGGGGATGCTTTACACTGTCAGAAAAAAACAATCAGCTTAATAGCCAAGAGTAAAAATGACTATGTTATCACCGTTAAAGGAAATCAGAAAAATCTTTATAAGCGAATACAAGACCTGAGTAATTCCTCAAAGCCAGAAAGTTGTTTTCTTGAACAAGACAATAGTCATGGACGAAAAATATCAAGAAAAATAGAAGTTTTTAAAGTGAGGAAAAATGAAAGACAAGGGTTTGAAAATCTGCGCCGAATTATTAAAGTAGAAAGAAGGGGTAGTCGCGGGGATAAAACTTATGAAGAAACAGCTTACTATATCAGTAGCCTAACCGAATCCGCCCAAGTATTTGCTAAAATTATTCGAGGACATTGGAAAATAGAAAATCAGTTACATTGGGTAAAAGATGTAATTTTTGAGGAAGATAAAAGCGAGATAAGTGATTTTCAAGCGGCCAGCAATTGGTCAATTCTCACAACTATAGGATTGAATCTTTTCAGAGGTTTGGGTTTTCTCTCAATAACAGAGGGACAGAGGTGGTTAGCTGAACGTGGGGAAAAACTGATAGTTTTATCGACGTAAGAAGCAGAAAAATTAGCTAAATTAACAGGATGTACTCTCAGAAAATTTGAAGAGAGATAGGCTTTTAGTGGCTTGGAAACAAGCTTTATCAATTTATTCATAATCAATATTGGCAGAGGATTAAAGATTAGTTATTGTCACTAACTTTTTTGATTAGAAAAAGATAAACTTGAGAATTTTCATTCAAATTTATTGACTCAAAATCCGCTGTACTTAATTTAAATGAATCAACCCTACGCTGTAGGGGGGATTAAGAGAATTTCCGCCGTTCCGTTACTGGCTAAAAATCGGGAAAAAGCCCAATAAATCTAAAGATGCCCAAAATCCTTAACTGGTTACTAGATACTGGTTAACGGAACAATGGGAAGAATTGATGAAACAACTCAATCTGTTTAAAGAGAGCGATCTCGCGTAGCGAGCGCGTTGCGACCGCAAGCTCCCTCGTCAACAAGAAAAGCTAGTCGTGGACAAAGAGAACCTTGTCCTTTGGAAGCAGCGCATTTTCGAGTACCAGCAATCTACTAGGGAGCAGAAACAGCTGCAACAGCGGGCTTTATTCGATTTACCCCGTCAAACTTGGCATACTCCCAACGAAATTGACCCTTTCGTCTTGATTCTCACTGGTACTATCAACTAAAACAAGACAAATTTGATCTCTAATTTGCTTTAGATAACATCCTGTATCCATCAAAAAAAATTAGCCATCCGACCACAACGAGCCAATGAATTATTGCCGAGAGCCAAAGTGAACCAGATTTAAAATAGGAAATTGTACAGATTACGCCTAGTAGTGTCATTGAAAACAGAAAAATTGGGTTAAAAAAAGTTGGAAAACCTGCTCGATAAAAAGTTAAAGCGTTCAAAGGATGATAAACAATATAAGCAATTAAGCTAATACTTCCCCACACAAACATGGAGATAAGCGAAGGGTTTTCTAAATTAACATTGGGCAAGAGTAAAACTCGGAAAATGATTTCCTCTCCCATTGCAGGCATGAAAAAGAGAAATACAAGCAATCGGGTTAGTTTTGGCCATGACAGGGTTAGTATTTCAAATTTAATAAAGTTAAACCTAAATCCTAGAGGTAAGACAATTAAAGTAAATAATAATAAGAGTAGGAGGGATAGCCCACAGTCAGCCAAAGATGGAATCACCGAAAAAGCTACATTTAGGCGAAGAAAAATTACTCTAACTATGGGTTCAATAAAAGTGTAAATCTGTTGACTTATTACCATTAACGACATTTAATCAAGTCAGAAGTTGGTGGGGTGAATTCGATGAAGGCAATATCGTCTTTATTGATTTGTAAGAGATGATTTTTTGTTGGATTTACTTGTTTTTTTTGCAAGCATCGGTTCCAATATCGGGACGTTGGGGATGTGTCTGACCGTGATTGTAGTTTTTCGGTTCTTTAGATTGTCCGCTATTACTTTTTGCTTTTGCCATGATTACCCCGCTATCCTGTGATCGCTTATTCGAGCTGCATCTAGTTATTAATTGATGAGAATAGATAGCGATCGCTGATCGAGAAGCTTAATACTTTTGACATAATCTGATTTAATCTAAGATAGTGTACATTATATAGCATCTTATAAGTAATCTAATCTACCATCTAACAAAAAGTATCTGATCAAGGTTAGATGGGCTCTTCGTTACCCTTTATGCTAAATCAACATACAAGATGCCAAGATAACATACTTCTAACCCAAAAATTCCGAAAGTTTCTAAAGCCATAGCCTCTCCGTTTTATTAGTTTAAGTTTATTGTTGATTCCCTCGACCACCCCATTCGTTGTCCTTCGCTCGAAATAACTAATTATTTCTCCAAACCAGTTTCGGATTGTTTGACAACTCTTGGTAAAAACACTGGAGGATTTTGCCAACCATTCCGAGATGGATAGCATTCCCTCTGTCGGATTCTTTGAGGTTTCATAAATCTTTCTAAATTCTTCCTTTAATTCCTGCATCTTTTTCAAATTTGTCAAATTTTCTTTGATAGCTTCTAGTTTAATTTTTTGGGGTTCCGTTAAATCTTCTTCATTTTTTAACAGGCTATATTTACTTCGCTTTAAAACTTCTAGCTTTGCTTCTTTTTCCGCTTTCTGTTTTTTATTTTTCTGCGCTTCTACGGCTCTTTTTTCCGCTCTTCTCTGTTCGTCTAACTCTTGATTAATTTGTTTCATGACATGGAATCTATCGGCGACTACCTCGGCCGATGGCATCAATTCTTTCATCAAATTTTTATAGGGCAACCAAAGATCTATGCTGACTTCTTCAATTTGCTCTAACACCTCTTTTCCCCAGCCCGTAAGCGTTTCTCTCAACTCCTCTTGTGTTCGCTTCTCTAGAATAGCTATTAGTTTTCCCGTATCTAAATTTACTAAAACCGCACAGTAATTTTTTTGTCCTTTGACTAGAGCGATTTCATCAATTCCTAGTCTTTTTAATTTCGATAAATCTGGCTCTGTAATTTCTTCGGCGATGTCCTCTACCATTCTTTGAATCTCTTCTTCCGTTACGTTATTTCTTCGGCTAACATTTAAAATATCTCCTTCTTTTAATTGTTCGAGTATATTTTCGGCTAGTCTTTTCGTATAGGTTCGTTTCTTGGCGACAAAATCTAACTCTTCGCTAAAGGGTCTCTGACAATTACCGCACTTAAATTGACGACGATTAACTTGTAGGTACACTGGTTGTCCTGAGATTGGTAAATCTTTGACTAAATATCGATGATTTTGGTGTAGTTTAGGGAGCATCTCACCTTTGTAACCCCTAAATCAGGTTTTATGTCAAGCTATTTTGAAAGCCTTGCTAGAAACCAGTTTTAGGGACAAGTATAATTACTCGCTTGCATAAATGAGACGCTCCCGTAGTTTTCAAATTCTGACCAGGGAATGAGGTTGGCCATAATTACCCAACGATTTTCTTGGGATAATTTCCCCTCAAAGGGCAGCTCGAAGTTTTCCGGTGGGGTTGAGGGTAACTCGATTTTACGGTACATTAGCACTAATGAGAGAAGATGCAAGGGTGATGCAAGGGTTTTGAGCGATTCTAGCAGATTTAAGTGCATTTGGGAAGCTCTCAATCAAGCTAAAAGCCCTTTCCTGTAAGGTTTTTACCATTATTCAGCAAACCCTATTTAGAGAATTGGTATTAAGCTTAGACGCATTTAAGTTTCCTACTCGTATCCCTATCTACAAGGCGTTCCAGGATATTAAAGTGCAATGTAAGTGCGTCTAAGCTTAGTTGCTTGAAGTGCGTTAATCAACAAAAAAGAAGGGTGATTTAACTTCACCCTTCCCTCTAATCAGTGAATTTTCTTGCCATCTTTAGAGAGCGTTACCGCGAGGTAATACTTCTTCAGGGAAGATAAAGTTTTCGTGGGGTTGGTCTTGGGGAGCCATCCAAGCTCTCAGACCTTCGTTAAGCAGAATATTTTTAGTGTAGAAGGTTTCAAATTCCGGGTCTTCCGCCGCTCTCAATTCCTGAGAAACGAAGTCATAGGCCCGTAGGTTAAGCGCTAATCCAACCACACCCACAGCACTCATCCATAAACCAGTCACGGGGACAAAGAGCATGAAGAAGTGTAACCAACGTTTGTTAGAGAAAGCGATGCCGAAGATTTGCGACCAGAAACGGTTCGCAGTGACCATGGAGTAGGTTTCTTCCGCTTGGGTGGGTTCAAAAGCTCGGAAAGTGTTGGAACCTTCACCGTCTTCAAACAGGGTATTTTCTACGGTCGCTCCGTGAATAGCACAGAGAAGCGCACCACCGAGGATACCAGCTACACCCATCATGTGGAAGGGGTTGAGGGTCCAGTTGTGGAAGCCTTGGAAGAAGAGAATAAAACGGAAGATACCAGCCACGCCGAAGCTAGGGGCAAAGAACCAGCTAGACTGACCGAGGGGGTACATCAGGAAGACACTGACGAACACCGCAATCGGACCTGAGAAGGCGAGGGCGTTGTAGGGACGAATGCCGACCAAACGGGCGATTTCAAACTGACGTAGCATGAAGCCAATCAGACCGAAAGCACCGTGCAGGGCGACAAAGGGCCATAAACCGCCGATTTGACACCAACGGGTGAAGTTACCTTGGGCTTCCGGTCCCCAGAGAAAGAGGATGGAGTGACCGAAGGCATCGGCGGGGGTGGAGACGGCTACAGTCAGGAAGTTGCCGCCTTCCAGGTAGGAACTGGCTAACCCGTGGGTGTACCAGGAGGTGACGAAGGTGGTGCCGGTTAACCATCCACCTAGGGCCATGAAGGCGCAGGGGAAGAGTAGTAAACCAGACCAACCGATGAAGACGAAACGGTCTCTTTTGAGCCAGTCATCGAGAGCATCAAACAGCCCTCTTTCTGGGGCGCGTCCGACAGCAATGGTCATGGGGGTTTTCTCCGAAAAATGTATATTATTGCTAAGATTCCGCCCTCTCTCCTCCATCCATCCGAGCAGGCGAGCAGATGTGTGGAAGAATTGTGAGAAATCTTTACTTTTCTTAACTTACACTATATTGGAAAAAATAGCCAATGTTTTTCAGGTCGATCTTAAGAAAATCTAAAATTTTTCGGCGAGACCACTTGCTGCGCATTGCGGGCGGAGATGGGGAGATGGGGAGATGGGGAGATGGGGAGTTATGCCGCCTCAATTGCTTGGTATTGTCGTCTTCACGTCTTGAGTGGAATGCTAGACCCCTCTGTGCGGTAATTATCCTCAAATTGCGGTGATTAAACCGCACGGTGCGCTATTGGGTTTTATTTAGGGTTTGCGGCAAAAAGCTTTTCGGTGGTGGCAGGGTGTGGGGTGTGGTGCAATTCGTTGGCTAGAAACTAGACAGTAAGACGTTTAGAGGATTAGCCGCTTGGTAAATGTAGTACCTTGATAACTTTATAACCCTACAGGTGCGGGTTAGTAATAACCTTAGTCCTGTCCTCTAGATGCCTAGAGTGACGGCATTTCCTGCTGCTTTAGACTTGGTACATCTGAGGTAGTGAGCGAGGAAAAAAAAGCGGTATCTGATAGCCTAAATCAGAAACCCGTTGAGCCAGAACCTATGGATAGCCCTGGGGCGAAGATACGAATTAACCATCGTCAACACCCACGAGCCAAAAGGCTGACAGGCTCGAAACAAAAGTTAACAGAGTTGGGGCTGATAGCTCATACCACTATCAGTAAGGCATTCCCGTTACTCTGTTGTGGACAGTATCATCCTAAGGGTTCAACCAATGGTTATAGGGAACGAAGTAACCCTGATTGACTCTGCCCGTTCGGGGCAGTAGGAAACCATCCGCAAGTCAATAGAGGGAGAGGATGTCCTTAAAAGCCAAGGCTTTGAGTAATATCAAAGATATGCTGACAAAGGACGGGTAACTAGGAAGTCTAAGCAACAATCAACGGTCATATACGCCCTAAAACCAACAATCTTGTCTGGTGGGGATACAGCCAAGAGGGTTGAATAGACAAGGAAATAATAATTCCCATTATTATTCTACTAATGACAGTAGCCTAGTTACTCAGGAGCCGGATACGGCGAAAGTCGTAAGTCCGGTTTTGAAGCAGGGGGTGGGAAGGCGACTTCCTGCTCTACTGTAACGGGTGTGGGGTGTGGGGTGTGGGGTTTTATCGATTTTCAGGTGGTCAAGTACCTAATTTTCTGGGAAAAAGTCCCGGAATTTTCCCCCCGATCCCCGCAATGGCTGGCACTTTTTGAGGGGAAAAAAGTCCAAAAGTCTTATCCAACAAGGTTTTTAGATTTATTCAGCAGACCCTATTTAGGGGGTGTTAGACCGATGGAAGTGGGATAGTGGGACTTAAACACAGAACCGAACTTTTTTAGCTATAATCAAGTCATAGTAGGCTTTCACGTCAAAATACGCCCATGGGAGAAACGACCCCATCCGCTATGCCGCCCTGCTTCGAGAGATGGTGCGCTAGATTCGATGACTGTTTCAAAAACCAGTCGCAAAAAGATGGCTTCCGACAATATTTAGGCGGATTATTAGGAGAAAGCGAGCGAAAAAACCTAACCCAGATGGCGGATAACTCGGTGGGGGTGGTTTATCACCGATTACATCACTTTTTAACCGAGGCTCCTTGGTCGGCGACGCCAATTAACCAACGTCGTCTGGAAGTGATGAACAAATGCTCGCCGACTAGGATCGGCGTGGGCTTCACGATGATTCTGGATGATTCGGGACATCGAAAAAGTGGCAATTTTACCGAGGGAGTCGGAAGACAATACCTCGGTGAGATCGGCAAGACAGACAACGGAGTAGTGGTAGTAACCACCCATCTCTACGACGGGAAAAAAAGCTTACCCTTAGACATCGAGCTCTATCAACCGGCATCTTCTCTACTATCGGGAAAAGAAGACGAAGAGTTGAAAAAGAAACCCGAACTCGGACTCGAATTAATCGACCGAAGTTTAAAGCGAAAATACCGACCGAAAATTGTCTTGATAGATGCGGGGTATGAAAACAACACGCCGTTTCTGAAAGAGTTAGAAAAGAGAAAACTAAAGTATTTAGGAGGAGTGGCTAAAAATCGAAAAATTATCCGAAAAACGGAATCAGGAATCGAGGAAGAAATCAGTCTGGAGAAATTAGCAAAAAGCTTGAATCTAGAGAGTTTTAACCCAGTAATTCTCTCAGTTGAAAAACCGAAAACCCTATACGTGTTTATTGTTTACGCTCGCATCGCTTCTTGAGAAGAAGAGAGAACTTTTGCCATCGTCATGAACGCAAGTTCTTGGGAAGAAGCGACGGACATCGATTATTTTATCACGAATGTCCAGGCGGAAAAAGTAACCCCGCAATGGGTAGTAGAAACTTACTCCCAAAGAAATTGGGTAGAAGTTTTCTATCGAGAGGCGAAAGGATGGTTAGGGCTAAGAGAATATCGGGTTCGCGAGAAAGAAAGCCTTCTTCGCCATTTTATCCTAGTGTTTTGTGCCTACACTTTTATTCTCTGGCATCACTTAACCGGGGGACTACAAAGGCGATGGGCGAATAAACCTTTGGAGACATTTACTGATGCTTTGGAGGCTTTTCGTACAGCGATGTCTTTTCGTTTTTTCACTTGGCTAACGCAGAATATTGATGTCTTTTCCGCTCACAAAGCGGCTTTGGGCTACATTTGGGCTTGAAATTTGTTTAAGTCCCAATATTATGCTTAAAATTTCTAAAACCTCTCTTCAATTATTAGGCAGTGAAATATTTAATCAGATAACCAAAAGTAAATAACTAAAAACAAAAGATTTATTAAATCAAAAAAGGTTGAACATGGCAAGAAATGCGACAAATAAATTATTGCAAAATGCTAAAAAATTAAAAAGTGACGAGTTTTATACACAACTTTCAGATATAGAAAGTGAGTTGCAACACTATAAAAGTCATTTTGAAAATAAAGTAGTTTATTGCAATTGCGATGACCCCCGAATTAGTAACTTTTTTAAGTATTTTGCCTCAAACTTTAAAAAGTTAGGTCTAAAAAAAATAATAACATCTTGTTATCGAGAACAAGTGAGAGATTTATTTAATGCAGAAGAAGATGAAAAGGGTTTTTTCTTTGAATATACAGGTACAGAGAGAGAAAAAAATAAACATAGTTCAACTGACATTGTTTACTTTAATGGGGATGGGGATTTTCGTAGTCCTGAAAGTATTGAACTATTAAAAAAGTCCGATATTGTTGTGACTAATCCCCCATTTTCATTATTCAGAGAATATGTAGCTCAATTAGTTAAATACGACAAAAAGTTTTTGATAATTGGCAATATTAATGCAATAACCTATCAAGAAATTTTCAAACTAATTAAAGAAAACAAAGCGTGGTTAGGAATAAATCTTGGTAGAGGTATTTCTGGTTTTATTGTTCCCGAACAATATGAACTTTATGGAACAGAGGCTCGTATTGACAATTCTCTCCAAATAATTGTTTATGGTTAACCAACTTAGACACATCAAAACGACAGGAAGATATGGCTCTCACAAAAAGATATTTTGGCAATGAAGCTGAATATCCAAAATATGACAATTATGATGGAATTAATGTCAATAAAACCCAAGACATTCCCTTAGACTTCAAGGGGGTTATGGGTGTACCAATAACATTTTTACATAAATTCAATCCCGACCAATTTGAAATAATTAAATTCAGGAAAGGGAATGATGATAAAGATTTATCAGTAAATGGAAAATGTCCGTATTTTAGAATACTAATCAAGAATAAACGAATAAAAACTGAATATATTGATTTAACTGACAAAGAAAAACAATGTATAACTCAGTCCTAGGGTGCGTTCCCTAATGCAAGTCCTACTACTCCAGCGATCGATTTTGGAGAACGCACCATGCACATTGATTGCAGCTGTGAGTCTAAGTGCGATGCCGAAGAACGTAGTGCGATCGCCGTCATCTTCTTGATTAATGTTTAAAACTGCCATTGCTTGGGATAGGAACGCAGAGGGCGATCGCTTTTTGGGGATGAGGAGGGGAAAATAGCGATCATCTTGGGTTAAAATGGATTTTTGCTCAAGCTCATTGTTGAATGGCATTCACTCGTGTCTAAAAGGGATAAACTACTAGAACTACTGAAGAATAGTCCTAATAACGCAAGATTCAACGATATTTGTCAACTGCTAGAATTAGAAGGGTTTTCCCTTGATAGAATTACAGGTAGCCATCACATTTTTAAAAGAAATGATATTATTTTGGTCATACCTGTTCATAATAAAAAAGTAAAATCTGTTTATATTCGTCGAGTTCTTGAAATTATCGGAGATAACTAAAGATGAATTATCCAATTATTATTTATCCCTGTGAAGAAGGCGGTTTTGTCGCTGAAATTCCAGCACTATCTGGCTGTTTGGCTCAGGGTGAAACCTTAGAAGAAACCCTACAAGAATTACTGATAGTAAAAGATTTATGGTTAGAAACAGCCCAAAAATATAATCAAAAACTTCCCAACTTAGAAACAGAGATAGCGAAAATCAAAGCATTAAGCACTGTATAGAGCAATTTTTGGGGAATGGCGATCGCTTTTTGATGAAGAGGGGCGATCGCTAATTGCCGTCTTGACTTAAAAAATAGTTACTTAACGCACTTTTTTGCTTTTAATCATGATTAATTTGTAATTATTCTGCGTTACGCTAACACATCCTAGCGTGCTACTATTCTGGTCAGTGATTCTTTACAGTAACCAGACGCGAGCGATGATTCAGGCGGATCAACAGTTTCCTAGTGTCGGTAGTCAGACAAAGGGACTTTTGGTTAATGCCGATGGCTCTGTAGATATCTATTTCGGGCCGAAACCGCCTGCGGGTAAGGAGAATAACTGGGTGCAGACGATTCCTGAAACGGGTTGGAATACGATTCTTCGGCTTTATAGCCCGCTTGAGCCTTGGTTTGATAAGACTTGGCAACCAGGAGAGATCGAGTTATTATATTAAAATAGTCTTATCCAGAATATTTCTTGATAATATGACTATGGCATTAAGCAAAAATAAGTTTTACACCAAATCATATTTTTCTTACTGCCTAAAGAAACTAGAAAGAGCTTTATATGTAAATTCACTTTTAGGAGGACTATGCCAGAGAACTTGAAAATCGGAGCGTTCGTCTTTGGCGCAATTCTTTTGTTGATTGCCATTCTTGGAGGTAACTTCAGTGTTTTTGGGGCTGAGGTAGTGTCAACTGTTTACAATCCACTCTTACGCTTTATGGCGTTCGTACTAAGCGTAATTTTTTTGGTTGTAGCAATGCATCCATCAGTAAACTTACCTGATTCGACATCAGTGAATGCAGCATATAAGAACGGCTCGACTGGCTTGTGTCTGGATAGCAACACTGAGGGCAAGGTCTACACCCTGGGTTGCAACGGCGGCAACTTCCAAAACTGGAAGAGATCTGGTCAGAGCTTAGTTAATGTGTCCACTGGCTTGTGTCTGGATAGCAACACTGAGGGCAAGGTCTACACCCTGGGTTGCAACGGCGGCAACTTCCAAAACTGGAATTAGTGTGATCGCTAATCTTGTAGTGCGATCGCTTTTTGATGATGGGAAGTGCGATCGTTTTTTGGGAATGAGGGCGATCGCTTACAATAGGGGGCAAACTTTTAGAAAGCAACCTTTATTACGATTCTTACTCATGCCTAATCTATCAAGCTTCTATGGAATCAAAATCACAATGAACTATAATGATCACAATCCGCCTCATATCCATGCCGAGTATCAAGATTATGAAGCGATTATAATGATTCAAACAGGTGAAGTTTGTGGTCAAATGCCCAAAAGAGGATTAAATTTAATATGGGAGTGGCTTGATCTACAACAATCTGAACTATTGGAGAACTGGGAAAATGCGCGTCAAAGAAAACCTCTTAACAGAATCGATCCCCTTCCCTAAAAAGGAGCTATTTCTTCATGTTATCTGTGTGAAATATCTGGATAAGTATCAATTAAAGCTAACCTTTAATAATGGAATAGAAGGGATTGTAGATTTAGAACAAGAATTGTATGGAGAAATCTTTGAACCCTTAAAAGATAAAAGCTTATTTCAAAAAGTATATGTAAATAGTCGGACAATAGAATGGCCAAACGGAGCAGACTTTGCCCCTGAATTTTTATTTGAAATTGCCCTCGACAAGCAACCGGTTAGTATGGTCGGTGATCGTGTAGGGTACGCTAATGAAATGTAACGTACCAAATTGTTTTTTTAACAATAATTATCTGATTTGCGATTATTTTGGACTTTAGTGCGATCAGGTTTTCTTCTCATGGTGTGATCGCTTTTTGATGAGGTGAACGGCGATCGCTTTTGGAGGGATCAATTTTTGGGGAATGGCGATCACTTTTTTTTCATCAGTGCTAACTCATGCTGATTTTGATATAATAGCCATAATTGTTTGACATCTTAAGAGAAAAAATCATGATTAGAGCGATTAAACAGAAAGGAATTGTTGGCAGAGAAGGAAAAATAGAGCTTTATTCTGCGGAACTAGAAGAAGGAACAGATGTGGATATTATTATTTTAGTATCTGATTCTGAACCCGATACAACCGAATATCTTCTTTCAACAGAAGCCAATCAGCGTCAATTATCGGAAGCTATTGACAGAATAGAAAATAAAGAAAACTTAGTGACAATTACCACAAAAGAATGGAGTGAAAAATATAGTATTTGATCCGAAAGCTTTTAAAGAATTCAATGAATTGTCGATAGAAAACAAAAAACTCTATAAAAAAATCGGGCTCTTCGGGACTTGTTATGGTTCGATAGGGGGGCATAAATAGACTAAATCCTTATCTGGCAAGAGACTTAATTGATTAGTTCGCTCTAGATCAAAAATAATTGACAAAAATCGCTAAATGCCTTTCTCTATAAGGGTTCCATCTCTTATAACCTCCGTTTATTGCATAACACAAACCGAAGAGCCAAAAATCGTTGATTTAATTGATGATATATTGTGCCATCCTTTCTCTGGAATCGGTAAACCCGAACCGTTAAAATATCAACTCAAGGGTTATTGGTCAAGACGCATTAATGATGAACATCGCTTAGTATATAAAATTACAGAAACAGAAATTATTATTATCAGTTGTAAATTTCATTATGACTAGGCTCAATGTAATCGCCGTCATCTTCTTGATTAAACTTTAAAATTGCCATTGCTTGGGATAGGAGCGCAAAGAGCGATCGCTTTTTGGGCAGCAGCAGGAGCGAGTGCCGATTTTGTAGAGTTCGTCCCATGTACCTTTTACCCTTTTGAAAGTGTTTTAATCTCTGGGACTTAATCTAATTAAAAATCAGGCAATTTGTTCGGAAATACGGGGCTGAATTTGCTGAATAATCTCCTCACGGTTAGATAAAGTCTTCAGATCATAAATTACTTGAAGATTGAGCCAGGAAGCAGCATCCCCGCCAAAATAGCGGGCTAATCTTGCTGCCGTATCAGCCGAAACAGAACGACGTTCTTTAACAATTTCATGAATACGAGATGCAGGAACCTTCAAGGCTAAAGCTAAAGCATTCACGCTCATATTTAGAGGAATCAAAAAATCTTCCCGCAGAATTTCTCCCGGGTGAACGGGTCGCATTTGATTAATAGGACGGTTATTCATAATTAATTATTTATGAGTGATAATCAACAATTTCAACATCAGTAGGTCCATTATTTGTCCAGATAAAACATAATCGAAACTGAGAATTAATCCGAATACTATATTGTTCTTTTCTATCGCCTTTTAAAGCTCCAAGTTGATTGCCTGGTGGAGAGCGCAGAAACTCTAAGGTTTGAGCCGCATCTAATTGAGTCAACTTCCGAATAGCAGTATCTTTGAAACCGCGAAAACGAGGCGGATATCCTCCTTCAAAAAGTAATCGCGTATGCTTGCATCGGAAAGATTGAATCATATTCAAATGCTATTCCGTTTTGCGTAATATGTCAAGCAAGAACATCAACTGAGATCGCCATTTTCTTGTGGTTTCAAGGGCGATCGCCGATTTTATGGTTGGTTATACTAAATCCGTTGAGTATAGGCTACAGATCAGGACAGGCAAAAGGGGGAATAAATAATCAGTCTTTAATAAGTAGTCGTGCAAAATTAATTTCCTAGTGAAGATAGGCAAGAGGCAAGAGGCAAGAGGCAAGAGGTGGTTAGATATGTGTAATTAATTTTGCTTAGGTACTTAACCGGATTTATTGTCAGCATATCCCTAACACCCTTAAAACCCGACACCCCACACCCAGGAAAAGCTTTTTCAGCAAACCCTACTTAGGGCTGTGTATAGAGAAGTTGCGAATTGTTAACCTTAGCTTTGCTAGGAAAATAAAACATGGTATTGTGACCCCAAGGCCGTGAAAGACGGCCAAGTTTTCAGTTTTTTTAAACATCAGGTCGCTACATTCTACAGCTATTTTCGCTCAAAAAAACCGATTTTCTAGGCCTTTCTATGACTTATCTTGTTGAAAATCCTTCTACAACCTTTTATTCCTATACCGATACGGGGGTCGATCCCCTGAAAACCGCTCACGGAGTTTATATCACGGTTCACGGACATTTTTACCAACCACCGCGAGAAAATCCCTATCTAGACAGAATTGAACGGCAACCGAGCGCCCATCCCTTCCATAATTGGAATGAACGCATCCATCACGAGTGTTATCGTGCCAATGCTTTTGCGCGCATTTACAATGACCGGGGGGAAGTGATCAAAATAGTTAATAACTACGAATATCTCAGCTTTAACATCGGGGCCACCCTCATGTCATGGATGCAATCCCATGATCCCGAAGTTTACCAACGCATCCTGACAGCGGATCAAAAAAGTTGTCAACGCTTAAACGGTCATGGTAACGCCATCGCCCAGGTCTATAATCATATCATTCTGCCTCTAGCCAACAAACAGGACAAATACACCCAAATTCGCTGGGGAAAAGCCGATTTTCAGCACCGTTTCGGCCGGGATCCCGAAGGAATGTGGTTAGCGGAAACAGCCATTGATTTAGCCACAGTGACAGCTTTAATCGATGAGGGGATTAAATTCACCATTTTAGCCCCTTCCCAGGCCCTGCGCTGTCGTCCTTTCCCTAGCGACCAGGATCCTCATCCCCAATGGCACGCGGTGGCCGGAGGTCAAATCGATCCCACCCGTCCCTATCGCTGTTACATCCCCGATGGTCGCTATCTGGATATTTTCTTCTACGATGGTCCAATTTCTCGCGATATGGGCTTTAATGATGTCCTAGCCAGCAGTGATTTTCTCGTCGGTCGTCTGGGACAGGCAATTAAAGGGGATCATCGTCCCTCCCAGTTAATCAGCGTCGCTACCGATGGGGAAACCTTCGGCCACCACAAACAGGGGACAGAGAAGTGTCTTAGCTATGCTTTTACGGAATCTTTCCCTAAAAACGGCTGGACAGTCACCAATTTCGCCCATTATCTCAGTATTTGCCCCCCGACTTGGGAAGTGGAATTAAAACCCGTGACCGCTTGGAGTTGTGTCCATGGCGTAAATCGTTGGCAGGATGACTGTGGTTGCGGGGGAGGGGGAAATTACCAGCAAAAATGGCGTAAACCCCTGCGGGAGTCCCTAAATTGGCTCAGAGATGAGTTAATTAAGGTCTATGAGATTCAAGGACAGGAATTTTTCCGCGATCCTTGGCAGACAAGGGATGACTACATTGCAGTTATTTTAGATCGCTCCCCAGACGCGATCGAACATTTCCTCGCTTTGCATCAAAGTCGCCACCTGAGTAAAAGCGAGAAAATCGATGCTTTGCGTTTATTAGAAATGCAAAGACAGGCTTTATTGATGTTTACCAGTTGTGGCTGGTTTTTTGAGGAAATTTCTCGACCTGAAGGCACGCAAATTTTGAGATATGCTGGCCGGGCCCTGGAATTAGCTGGAGAAGTGGCTGGAATTCAATTAGAAATGAATTTCCTCAGTCGTCTAGCCTTCGCTCCCAGTAACGTTAAGTTATATCAAGATGGGGCTGATGTCTATCGACAATTGGTCACTTCTGCGCGGGTCGATTTGGAACGGGTGGCGGCCCATTACGCTATTAGTTCCCTATTTACCAATTATCCCAGTCATCATCGGATTTATTGTTACAATACCCGTCAATTAGATTATCAAAAACAAGCGATCGGGTCTTTAACTTTAGCAGTGGGACAGGTGGAATTAACCTCGGAAATTACCCAAGAAAGTGAACATTTTGTCTTTGCTGTTCTACATTTAGGAGGTTGGGATTTTTACTGCTGCATTCAACCTTTTAACGGTCGGTTAATCTATACCAATCTTAAGGATCATCTCTTTGAATCTTTACAACAGGCCAGTGTCTCGACCATGATCGTAGAAATGGGGCGCGGATTGGGAGAAAACTTTTTTGCTTTACCCCATCTTTTTGCCGATGAAAGACACCGGATAATGCAGAAAGTGACAGCAGAAACTAAAAAACGTCTCGATCAATTATACACCCAAGTTTATCGGGATAATTACGGCATTTTAGCGGCTTTCCAACGGGATGAGATTCCCGTACCTCAAGAGTTACAGGTGGCGGCCGATATTGCCATTTCTCACCGTTGTTTACAGGTGATTAATGCCCTAGAAAAAGATTTTGAGCAGCGGCAAGCGACGGAAAATAATCTCGATCAATTATTGGCTATTGCTAAGGAAGCCAATCATTTACACTGTCAATTAAACATCCCCGAAGCGCGTCAAACCTTAGAAAGTCTGCTCTGGCAATCTCTTGGGAAATTATTACACGATGGCGATCCTTTAACGGCGGAGGAGGATACTCGCCTAATCACCCGTTTAATTGAAGTTAGCCAACAATTAAAGCTAGGATTATCCCTCGATCGCTCTCAGGAATTATACTATTATTACTTCCATGATCGTTTAGTTCCTAATTCTTTGCAGTCCAATTCCATAGATGCTGCCTGTCCCTGGCCAATGACTCAATTAAAATGGTTATTACTATTAGGACAGGTGTTAAAAGTTGATGTGAGTATTTGGCTGTAAAATCAGTCAAAGGGTGGGCAATGCTCACCCTTTGATTATTAAGTAGGTTAGGTGATGATTGCCCTGAAACTCAGGTTAACCCAGAGACTAAACCCTTAGATTTATAATGGATCGTGGTCTCTCATCGAAGGTTTACATGACTATCACGCCGATTTATGCCGCCTCAGCCGGCACAGCAACCCAGTATCCCGATGCTTTTGGGCGTTTTGGACGCTACGGGGGCAAATACGTCCCGGAAACCCTGATGCCAGCCTTAAGTGAACTAGAAACGGCCTATAATCAGTATCAAGACGACCCCGATTTTCAAGAAGAATTAAATCAACTGCTCAAGGATTACGTCGGTAGACCCAGTCCCTTATATTTTGCCGAACGTCTCACCGCCCATTATGCCAAAGCTGACGGCACTGGGGCGCAAATTTACCTGAAACGGGAAGATTTAAACCATACCGGGGCCCACAAGATTAATAACGCCCTCGGTCAGGTTTTATTAGCCAAACGCATGGGTAAAAAGCGAATTATCGCCGAAACCGGGGCAGGACAGCACGGCGTGGCCACCGCTACGGTTTGCGCTCGTTTTGGTCTAGAATGCGTGATTTATATGGGAATTCACGACATGGAACGCCAGGAACTCAATGTTTTCCGCATGAGACTGCTTGGGGCGACGGTGCAACCCGTGGCCGCCGGGACAGGAACCCTGAAAGATGCCACCTCGGAAGCGATTCGCGACTGGGTAACGAATGTGGAAACCACTCACTACATCCTTGGTTCTGTGGCAGGTCCCCATCCCTATCCGATGATGGTGCGCGATTTTCACGCGGTTATCGGTCAAGAAACTCGTCAGCAAAGTCTGGAAAAATGGGGCGGTTTACCGGATATTCTCCTCGCTTGTGTGGGGGGTGGTTCTAATGCTATGGGTTTATTTCATGAGTTTGTTAAAGAAGCTTCCGTGCGTTTAATTGGTGTTGAGGCCGCCGGGGAAAGTATCGCTTCCGGAAAACACGCCGCCACCCTTACCCAAGGTCAACCGGGGGTTCTACATGGAGCAATGAGTTATTTATTACAAGATAGCGAAGGTCAAGTTATCGAGGCCCACTCCATTAGTGCCGGTTTAGATTATCCCGGAGTCGGGCCAGAACATAGCTTTTTAAAAGATAGTGGTCGCGCCGAATATTACAGTGTCACTGACCGGGAAGCATTAGAAGCTTTTCAAAGAGTTTCCCGTTTAGAAGGGATTATTCCGGCCCTAGAAACTGCCCACGCTTTAGCCTATTTAGAAACTCTTTGCCCGCAAGTAACTGGTAGTCCTCGCATTGTTATTAATTTCTCTGGACGGGGTGATAAAGATGTGCAATCGGTGGCTAAATATTTATCGATGAATGGTTAACCTTTAGCCTTTTCAGTGAGCAGTTATCAGTGAGCAGTTATCAGATTTGAGTATTAAGTGATCCCCCCCTGCCCCCCTTAATAAGGGGGGGGCTGACCTACTTATTAAATGGCGGTTTCTTGCTGTCTTTTTACCCTTGACCGATTATCATTTACTGAGCAGAAAATGCTACCCACTCCCCGTCTCATCACTGATAACTGCTTACTGTTTACTGATAACTGGTAAATCAGAGGGATAAGCTATTGTGCATCTAAATTTGATATTCGTTTTCAACCGTTCCCTGTTCCGAACTAGCTGAATTTGATATCCTCTTCGGGGTTCTTGAGCGGTTTCCCAGCTGCCTTAACAGATTTACTCTGTTCTGGTCTTAGAGTCGCTCTAAGTGGCACTTTCTAGCATATATCGTGCAAATGCGCTAGTATTTAACAGTAAAGCCAACCTAGAACGACGGGGTTTCTGACCCAATTTTTCGATGAAAATTCTTCAGATTGTTCCTTCGATTTCCCTTGTTTATGGTGGCCCCAGTCAAATGGTACTCGGTTTGTCAGCGGCCTTGGCCCAACTAGGCCAAGAGGTGACTATTATTACCACCGATTCCAATGGTGACACGGGACAAGCACCCCTAGATGTGCCTTTAGGGGTCCCTGTTAGTCAAAATGGCTATCAAATCTATTATTTTCGCTGTTCTCCCTTTCGCCGCTATAAATTTTCCCTTGATCTGTTTACTTGGTTGGCTAATAGGGCAAAAGATTACGATATCGCCCATATTCATGCCTTATTCTCCCCAGTGAGCAGTATATCGGCTTCGATCGCTCGTTACCGTCAACTGCCCTATATTCTCCGTCCCCTAGGCACCCTCGATCCGGCAGATTTGCAAAAAAAACGGCAACTTAAACAAATATATGCCAATTTTCTGGAAAAACCCAATTTAGCGGCGGCGGCGGCAGTTCATTTTACCAGTCAGCAGGAGTGTCAAATCGCCGAAAGATTTAATATAAAAACTAAGGATATTGTCATCCCCCTAGGGGTAGATTTTTTTGACCCACAAGCTCTACCGGTAAACGGTTTTGATCTTCCCCAAAATAAACCGATCATCCTCTATATGTCCCGTCTTGACCCGAAAAAAGGTCTAGATTTATTGCTGCCCAGTTTAGAAAGTCTGTTAGCAAAGGGCCTAGATTTTCATTTTGTCTTAGCAGGAGGCAATCCCCAGGATCGGGAGTACGAAAATCGCATTAAAAATCAGATCGAGCGGTCAATCTTGGGCAAAAATACAACAATTACCGGATTTGTGACCGGAGAAGTAAAAAATAACCTCCTCGCTAGGGCCGATTTATTTGTTTTACCTTCCTACTATGAAAATTTTGGCATCGCAGTGGCAGAAGCTATGGCTGCCGGAATTCCCGTGGTTATCTCCGACCGGGTGGATCTATATCCTGCGGTAGCAGCAGCGGCTGCGGGATGGGTGACAGCTTGTCAGCTTGAGGATTTAACTAATACTTTGGCAACGGCTATCACTAATCCTGAAATTCGCCAACAACGAGGGAAAAATGCCAGGGATTTAGTCTTAAATCAATACAGTTGGTCAGCGATCGCTGAAGAGATGCTAACCGTCTATGAAAATCTAGTCTGAGCTATCGATCGTCCCCTGCTCGATCGAAGTCACAGACGGATTAAAATTTAGGCCATCAGGATAACCAGCACTAAAAATGCCAGTAGGGTTAAACCTGATTGCAGAAAGACGGGAAGCGCAAAAGAATTCATAACAGTGGCTCACTTTTCTAGGGATGGCTCTATTTCCAATATACGCTTTCATCTCCGCTAACTCCTCATATTTCCGTCCGCAATGTCATCATCTCATCATTTATTCATCCCATAGGGAAAATTTGAGGCAAATTGTACTGTATTTAGGGTCTGCTGAATAAATCTAAAAACCTTGTTGGATAAGACTTTTGGACTTTTTTCCCCTCAAAAAGTGCCAGCCATTGCGGGGATCGGGGGGAAAATTCCTGGACTTTTTCCCTGAAAATTAGCTACTTGACCACCTGAAAATCGATAAAACCCCACACCCCACACCCCACACCCTGCCACCACCGAAAAGCTTTTTCAGCAAACCCTATTTAAACTGGGTAGGGAGCATTTTAATACAAATGTACGGAACTCGGTAACTCCCCACCCTGTTCACTTAAGTTTCAGCGTCGTGATTATAATTAGGGAATGATAGAAATTCTTAGGCAATAGGATCACATCAGTGTTGATAAATCATCTTTTCTTCGGCGCTTTCCTACCCCTTGATACTCTCCTGTCCACCCAGGGGATTATGGTTATGCTTCTGGCCGCTTATGCTTTAGCCATGTGGATGTTTCTAACCAGCGCCCCAAAAGTTCATACAATCATGGTGACAGATTTGGAGACAGCCCGACAATTTTATGAAGGACTTTTAAATTTACCCACGGCCGATGTTCCCCTCCATTACTATTACAATTATGAGCAGACGATGGGCAATAATATGATTGACCCATTTTATATGTCTAGTAATCCGGCTGTGACTACTGCTCATACTTCTTTGGGAGATCAACCCCAGGGTTTATGGTATCAGTTAAAGAAAAATACCCAACTGCACATCGTTGCTGGAGCAACCGCGGGTTATAAGGATCGTCATCGTCACGTTTGTTTTGATCACGATTGTTTAGAACAAATTCTGATGCGGGTGGAATCACGACGCTTAAAGTATAAAGTTCGTCGCAATAAACCTTTAAATTTTTTGGTCAAAGATAATGCTGATCGCGTGATTGAAATGGCCGAAGTCTCGAATTAGTTAACAGTAATTAGATTGGGGGCAACTATAACGGTAAATAACTAAACTATGAATGCTCAACTGCTCACAATCGTTTTAATTTCTTTAGGGGTAGGTATTGGTTTGGCCATTCTACTCCTAATTTTAGTTAAGTTAAGACGCTGCAACCAACAGGTAAATAGTATCGTCGATCATCACTCTCTCATCGGTTTAATCGGAGTTGTTCAAATCCCCTTCGATAAAAATAGCAAGGGGAAAGTGCGAGTTAATGTCGGGGATAGTCTGATCGATATAGTAGCGATAACGGAAGGGGAAGAACAATTTAATGTCGGGGATCAAGCATTTATCCTCAATTTCCAGGACAATAAAGTTTTAGTCATTGCGGAAAAGTATATCAGAGGAAATTTGTAATTTCTTCTAGACCAAAGGGTAACTAACTATGAATAGTCAAAATAATTCCTATCTCATCCAAATCAATTCCAATCAATACGACAACAATAATAACAACAGTGCTGGTAATTTATTATTGAATAGTGTTCCCATTGCTTTATTGATATTTCTGGGGATTGGTGCGATTTGGTTTATCAATGCTTTTTTGTGTATTTGTAAACCCAATGAAGTGGTAATTCTGAGTGGGATGAAACGCAAATCAAAAGATAGACAGGATGTGGGGTATCGAGTGATATCGGGGGGGCGGGCGATTCGTATTCCAGTTTTAGAAACCGTTAAACGCATGGATGTCACCACAACCCCGATCAGAATTGAGATTAAAAATGCCTATTCTAAGGGCAATATTCCCCTGAATATAGTGGCAATTGCTAACGTGAAAGTTAGTTCTAAACCTGAAATAGTCGGCAATGCGATCGAACGTTTTTTAGATCGAGATCGAGAAGAAATTATTCGCGTAGCTAAAGAAACTTTAGAAGGAAACTTGCGGGGTGTAGTCGCAACAATGACCCCCGAACAAGTGAACGAAGATCGTCTAAAATTTGCCGAAAGTATTACCAGTAACGTCAGTCAAGACCTGTTTAAACTCGGTTTAGAAATTGATACTCTCAAAATTCAAAATGTTGCCGATGACGTGGATTATCTTAACTCCCTCGGACGGGAAAGAATCGCTTTAGTCATGCGTGATGCTGAAATTGCTGAATCAAATGCACTCAATGAAGCTGAACAAATAGTTGCGGAATGTGAGGAACAGGCAACCGTAGCTAAAACCCGCGATCAAATTATCATTTTAGAGCAAGAAAACGAATTGAGAAAGTTAAAGGCAAAACTGGAACAACAGGCTAAATCCGAAGAAGAAATAACTATTGCTGCCGCTAAGGAAAAACGTGCTATAGTTGAGGAAAAATTGCAACAGGTTAGGGCAGAATTGGAAAGATTACGTCTCCAAGCAGATCAAGTTTTACCCGCAGAAGCGCAGCAGGAAGCCGAAACTTTCCGCGCTAGAGGAGAAGCGGCAATTTTTGAAGAAAATGCCAAAGCTGAAGCCTTGGTTAACGAATTATTCGCGGAAGTCTGGCAAAATACCGGCAGCGAAGCAGAGGCAATTTTCTTGATTCAACAGTTAGAAACTATCCTAGAAGAAGCGATCAAAATTCCTAAACGCTTACACCTCGAGCGAGTTAATATTGTTGATAATGGTGATGGGAAATCCCTCGCTACCCTGATTAAAGTCTATCCCGAAATCGTCAATCAATTCCTCGCCAGTGTCCATCAAACCCTCGGTATTGATGTGGTCGGAACTCTCACCAATAAAATTGAAAAATAGCAGTCAGAAAACATACTAGCCTGATTTTATTGAGTACGGAAGTTATCGATTTATTCCTGCCAATAAATTGTCTTATATTCTGCTTCCTTGCTCCAGTATTGCAGGAATAATAAATGGCGGATAACCTGTTCTAAAAGACTGGCTACAGCATTTTTCTTTTCTTTGCCCAAATCCTCTAATTCCTCGATTAAATGTTCTAAGTCTAGCTGTTGAAATTAATGATTTCTGAGTAGGCTAATGGTTTCTCCTAGCCATTGAGAGTCATCAATCTCATAGAGTTGTTTTAATGCGTGAACACCTAGCATAATTGATTGTCTCCATCTTAGAGCAGTGCCATGGTGAGTAAATTTGTAGATAATAATCTTCTCGATTAACTCGATAACATTTCTTTGATTGTTAGGGTCAACAACCTGTTGGTGGGTTTGCTCAATCAAGGATTGAACTTGTTTTGGTGCTTTTTTTGCGCCGATGAGGATAAACTGGAGGATACTGATCCCAAGAGATGATAGATGAGATAACTTTAGATTAGTGCTTATTATTCTCCCCAACATCTATTCTTCCCTTCTTTTAATTTTCCTTGGTGATCTTCCACATTTCTTAAATAATTTGAACAATCACATCTCTCGATGAATGCTCAAAAAATGCCTCGTCTCTGTGGGCTAAAAATTCAGGCAATTACTCCCTATTCTCTCGCTTGGTCGCACCAGCGATCGCTGGTGGAGGCGAGAATTGCTAATCCTGACTTACCCGATGTGCTGCTGCTGCTGGAACATCCCCCCGTTTACACCCTCGGTACTGGTTCAGATATTAAGTTTATTAAATTTAATCTTGACAAAACCGACAAAGAAGTGTACCGAATCGAGCGAGGAGGCGAAGTCACCTATCACTGTCCGGGGCAGTTAGTGGGCTATCCGATCCTCAATTTGCGCTATTATCGGCAGGATTTACACTGGTATTTGCGACAATTAGAAGAAGTCATCCTGCAAACTATCGCTATTTATGGATTGTCGGGGGAAAGAATCGCGGGCCTGACGGGGGTATGGGTAGAAGGGTATAAAATAGCGGCGATCGGTATTAAAGTTAGTCATTGGATTACCTATCATGGTTTTGCCATCAATGTTTGTCCAGATTTAAGCGGTTTTGCCGAGATTATTCCCTGTGGGATTGCTAATAAACCCGTGGGCAGTTTACGGCAGTTTCTGCCTAATATTAGTCTTATGCAAGTACAGCAAGATTTATCGAGAGTTTTCGCCTCAGTTTTCGGTGTGGAATTATTTTCTCTTGACAAGGATTAACTTGACATCCTCACCGCCGTAAACGGACGGTGATTCCCAAACCTCACGATTTAGGTTTCTGCTTCTGTCCCGAAGGATTTTTCGCACCTGCCTTAACAGATTTACTCTGTTCTGGTCTTATAGTCGCTCTACAGACTGACACCGCAAGCCCTGCGGCCAAAATATTTTTACTGGCGTTAATATCTCGGTCATGGTGTGTCCCACAGTCTGGACAGTCCCATTCTCGAACATTTAACGGCATTTTCTCAGCAATATACCCGCAATTACTACACCTTTTAGAGCTAGGAAACCATCTATCTATTTCGATGTAGTTTCTCCCATACCAACGGCATTTATAGGCTAATTGTCGGGTTATTTCTCCCCAGCTTACATCAGATATTGCCTGAGATAATTTCGGGTTTTTGACCATATTCTTAACGGCTAAATTCTCAACCACAATCGTTTTGTTTTCACGAACTAATTGAGTGGTTAGCTTATGTAAATGGTCTTTTCTGCTATCGGTGATTTGAGCGTGAATTTTGGCTACTTTGATTTTTGCCTTTTCTCGATTCTTTGAGTCTTTCTGTTTTCTAGAAAGATTTTTTTGGGCCTTTCGCAACCTCTGATAATGTTTCTTAAAATGCTTAGGATTAGATACTTTATCGCCGTCGCTGGTAATTACTAGGCTACTAATTCCTAAGTCAATTCCGATGGCTTTATCGGTTGGGGGTAATGGCTTAATTGTTGGGTCATCAAATCTAATTGAAATATGCCAACGTCCAGAAGGATGTAATCTGACTGTTACTGTGCTTGGTTCACAGCTTTCTGGAATTTGTCTTGACCATCGAATAGGTAAAGGTTCTGTGCATTTGGCTAAATAGATTTGTTTGTCTTTAAATTTAAAAGCAGACTTGGTAAATTCGGCACTTCCTCCCTGATGTTTTTTCTTAAAGTTAGGATACTTAGTACGACCAGCAAAGAAATTAGTGAAAGCTGTTTGTAAATGTCTTAACCCTTGTTGTAAAGGTACACAGCTTACCTCGTTGAGAAAGTCTAATTCTTCTTGTTTTTTCCACTCGGTTAGCATTGAAGAAGTTTCAGCATATCCTACTCTTTCTTGCTTTTCGTACCAAGCTTGTGTTCGTTCGTGGAGAGCTTTGTTGTAAACTAATCTTACACAGCCCAAAGTGCGCCGCAATAGCGACTCTTGTTCGGGTGTTGGGTAAAATCGAAACGAATAGGCTTTTTCCATACCTCACGTTTTAGCATATATTTCGTAAATGTGCTAATATTTAACAGTAAAGCCGTCGTAGAACGACGGGGTTTCAGACCCAAATTTTCGATGAGCGATCGCAAAGACCCAGAAAAACTCGCCGCGGAAAATAGGGACGATAACCCCGAAAATAACGGTAAAACCAGTTTATCGCCCCCCGATGCTTCTGAATACGTCTCCTCTTTATCTTCGCGTAATCCCGTGCGTCAGCGCATCCTACTATTAAAAGATCTTCGACCGGGTAACGCGGGGTTACTACTGGCCCCCCTGATGGTGATGACCATCGGCCTGGTCTTTAGCTGGGACTGGTTAGGCTTTTCTGGGGCGATAGTAGCGATATTAATATCTTTACAGGTGATTTTGCCCTCTATTCGCCAGTGGATCGCCCATTATCTCACCCCCTCTGAACGTCAGACGGTTTTTGCCTTTATAGTTTTTATAGCTGCTCTGGCAGCATTAGGGAAATATTTAGGAGTTTACGAGCGCATATTGCGATGGTTAGAGAGTTTTAAATACGATGAGTTTGGTTCCTGGGCCGAGTGGGTGGGGGCTTTGGGACAGATTATGATCGCCGTGTTAGCTGTCTATGTGGCCTGGGAACAGTACGTTATTTCTAAGGATTTAACCATACAACAAAATCGCATTACCCAACAACAGACGATCGATTCCTATTTTCAAGGGATTTCCGATCTAGCCTTGGATGAGGAGGGATTTTTAGAAGATTGGCCCCAGGAAAGAGCGATCGCAGAAGGTCGCACCGCTTCCATCCTCAGCAGTGTCGATGCCTCTGGAAAAGCGAAAATACTGCGTTTTTTGAGTCAATCGCGGCTATTATCACCGATTAAACGCGATCGTTATCTAGGCAGACCGATTCTAGACGGGGAAGGGGGTTATGCGGAGGATCGAGAGTTCGGTACAAGAGTAGTACAATTGGGGGTAATGTTAGCGGGGTCCGACATTTCTGGGCAGGATTTGCGCTGGACGGATTTAAGCGAAGCGAATATGGTGCGGGCCGATTTAAGTTATAGCGATTTGGTGAAAGCAAATGTATCGCGGACAATTCTCTACGAAGCTAATTTAAGAGGGGCAGATATGAAAGGGATGCGTTTATTTTATGGTTCCCTAGAAAATGCTACCCCCCGCAGTCGCAGCGTTCCCCCCAATTATGACACTGGAGAACACACGGGAGCAGTGGTAGAAAATGTCAATTTTACCGGGGTGAAAAATATGAGCGAGGAACAACGTCACTATTGTTGTCGTTGGTGTGGGGAAAAGTCCCGCGCAACCATTCCGGGGGGATGTGCTGATATTGCCAATCTTTTAGGTCGATAAGGGGACTCCGGTCAAAATCAAAAATTGTCGTGGTTGGTTAGGAGTCAGTAGTCAGCTTCTGAAGGCAAGGGGCAACAGTGAAAACTCACATCTGATCACTGATCACTGAATTGGAGTCTCGACTAGGAAATTAATTTTGCCAGACTACTTATCCGCTCCCCGATCTTTGGGAGGAATAATGGTTCTTTTGGGAATAATAGCCGAGACCTTATGGGCAAGGTCGGATTTAAACAGAAAACCACTGTAAGCTTGTAAACCGTGTTCGCTCAGATCCAGTCCTCTCAATTCTGCTTCCGTCGATACCCTTAAACCGACGAAAAAATCGATCGCCTTCCATGCTGACCAACTGACAATTACAGTATAAAGACTAACTGCCGCACAGCCCAAAAGTTGCACGAATACCTGTTTAATTGCCGGTAATCCTCCCCCCAACAGTAATCCCCTCACCGGTCCCTGGGTATAAAAATTAGCCTCGATACCGGCGGCAAATAAAGCTACCGCAAAAGTTCCCCACAAACCACAGACTAGATGTACCGATAGCGCCCCAACCGGATCGTCAATCTGGAGGCGATCGAAGAAATCGACGCTCAAAACCACTAAAATACCGCTGATCATGCCGATAATTGCCGCCCAACCGATCTGTACATAGGGACAGGCAGCGGTAATGGCCACCAAACCACCGAGAATGCCATTGATAATCACCGAGAGGTCTGGTTTACCGAAATAGCGCCAAGCGGTTAGGGTTGCGGCGATGCCGCCGGTGGCCGCCGACATATTAGTGTTGAGGAGGATGCGGGAAATAGCCTCGGGTTCCATCGCCAGGGTGGAACCGGGGTTAAAACCAAACCAACCTAACCAGAGGATAAAACAGCCGAGGGTAGAGAGGGTGAGATTGTGACCGGGTAGTGCCATGGAATTACTGCCTTGATATTTGCCCAGACGCGGCCCCAATAACACTGCCCCGACGAGAGAGGCCCAACCACCGACCGTGTGTACTACCGTAGAACCGGCAAAATCCCAAAAATTGAGCCGCGCTAACCAACCTCCTCCCCAAATCCAGTGACCGGTGATCGGGTAGATAAAAGCCACTAATAGCAGACTAAACAGGAAAAAAGCCAGAAATTTGATTCTTTCGGCCACTGCCCCCGAAACAATCGTGGCCGCAGTGCCGGCAAAGACTAATTGAAAGAAAAATTTAGCCTGTAGAGGTATGCCCGCCCAAGAAAGGGAGGGAAAGATGCCAAGATAGTTGAGACCAGTATTGGGGCTATTATCGGCTCCTAGCACAAAAAAACCGCTAAGACCGACAAAACCGTTACCTTGACTAAACATTAAGCCGAAACCAAAAGACCAAAAAGCGATCGTTGTCAAGGCAAAAACAATTAAGTTTTTGGTTAAGATATTAACGGTATTTTTCGAGCGGCAAAAACCAGACTCTAGCATGGCAAAGCCGGCATTCATAAAAAAGACAAGGCAAGCGGTGAAAATTACCCATAAAGTATCGATTTTCACCCTTAATTCTCGGTATAAAGCCTCGCTATTGTCGCTAGTTGCCGTCTGGGCCACGCTAATTTCTGCTATCACGAGAATTAACAGAATGGCTAAACAGGCGATCGTGGGTATAATTATGGGTGTATTAAGATGATAAGCTGTCTTTTTTGTCATTAAATTGGGAGGTGCTTGCCAAAAATTGATCGATTAGCTAATTAGATTACTCTATTACAGCCTTTCTCGTAAAGGTGAAGCACAGACCAATCGTCGATAATCAAGTATTTCAGATGCAAGAACCAACCTCATGTATCTGAGAAACGCTGTAATTTGCTCATGAAAATATTATCACCCACAACAACCCCCCCCTTTTAATTTACTCGGTATCGGTCAACGCGGCGTGGGTAAAACCGTTTTTTTAGCGGGTGGTTACGCCCAATTTCGTGCTGATTCACCGACAAAATCCGCTCCCGATATTCAGAAACTATCGGGATGAGTTAAGCAAAAATCCGCAAGATCTGGATTGTTTCTCCCCGCTTCCCGCTTCCCATTCTCCTAATAATACCTTTTAAACAGGATTTAGTATTACCCGCCCTTTTAGGGAAAGCGGAATTAAGGAAAGTGCCCTCAAGTTGTTACAAAAAGCCGGAGAAATTGCCGCCCAAGAACAAAAAGTAGAAATTCGCAATCTGGCTAATTTGACGGTTAGCCCTCTCTGACTCTTATGATTAGAATATCTCCTCATCGGCAAGGAGGGTGCTATAATCAGTGGTATTCATTGCTAATAATTCCCGCAAACTTATGAATCAAAAAGTCTTTATTCTTGCCACTGCTTCCGCTAGTTTATTAGCCCTATTAGTTACCACTAACTCCGTACAAGCTGCCCCAGAGTCCTTTCATCCTAGTTTCAACACCGAGAACTTAGGTGACATGATTATCGGCAAGACAACCGGCGAAGAAAATCCGATTTTACGTCATCTTAATTGTAGTTGTGCCACCTGCACGCAATCCTTTAACTCCTCACTCAATTGATAATTTTCCACCCCAACGATCCTGGGGTATAAAAGTCCGCTCTAGATTAATTTTTGCCACGGGTTCTGTGAGGGTAAATTCTCCCGATTCGATTAGTGCTTTTAATTCTAAAGCGGCTTCCCGAGCCAAGGAAATACTGGCCAAAGGAGCCACCCTAACACTTTTTCCCTCGATCATAATCCGACCGCTTTTTAGTTTAGCGTAGGTGATTAAACCAAAGGTAGGACGGACTCGCCGGGGAATAGAAAAATCCACCACTGGAGCGACAATTTCCTCATCTTTTACCGCACAATGTCGAACGATTTCCTCGCTTAAAATTGGAATCGGTACTGCTACCCCTAACATTAAAGAAGCCCCATAATTTTTGAAATAACAACCCCGCACCCAGCGAGCATTCATTTGTTTAGCATCACCAATTAAGGCTAAGGTGGAAGCCGGTCCAATAGGAGTTCGATTTTGTAGGCGTTTTTGCAGGGGAAAATGTTGGGTTCCTTCCCAGGCAATATAACCGATTCCTCCTCCCAAAAAAAGGCGCGTACCGATGCCTATAGCCTCTAAATCGGGGTCATTTAACAGGGGAGAAATTGCCCCTGGGTTAGAATAAACTGCATTACCTAATCGCGGCTGTAGTGGTCCCAAATAAGTATATAAAGTCCGCTCTCCCCCATTGACTCCGACGATAAAATTCTGGTAGAGATTGCGAGGATTAAAAAGATAAAATTGATTGATAGTCTCCTTAGAAATAATCGTTTCAAAAGAAGTGCGAGGATAACAATCGGTGGCCTGGCCGACAGCGCGCAATTGAATCGATTTTCCAGCGATTAAATCCTCAATAATATGTCCGCCGCCCCTTTCGGGATTTTCTCCCTCTAAATTCTCATTTTTGGCCGCTAGATCACTAATAGCACTGGCTCCTAAATATAAATCCACCGCCCCAAAACCAGCATAAGCAGGAATCCCATCTAACCAACATTGACGAATTTTTATCGGCGGATCCGTCTGACCTAAATTAATAATTGCCCCCGAAGATTCCATCGGTTCAAAGGTTCCCGTACAAACCACATCTACTTGGGAAAAAACCTCCTTAATTCCCATCTCGCTCACGCGGCTTTTTAATTCCTCTACTGTCCAGACTACAGCCGTTTTTTTAGCAATTTTGTCGTTGATTTCAGCGATTGTTCTCATAAGAAAAATTGACCAGATGGTGGTTAGGGAGCTTTTTGCTGTTGTCAGTAAACAGTAATCAGATGTGAGTTTTAAGTGAGTGGTATTAACTGAGCAGTATTAAATGGCCGTAACAGTGCTGTCTTTTCACTGATTACTGATTACTGATGACTGATCACTGTTATAAGATAAAAAAGGGAAAATTTACGATCGAAGCTTTTCTATGACAGTTACACCCGTTCCAGCCTCCTTTAATCCTGTTTCTGGTCTAGTTAACCGTATTCTCGGCATAAAACCGCTTTTTGACATCGCTCGCTATCAGGCGCGCAATATGATGATTAAAAGAGCCGAAAAACTAGGCGTACCTTGGCGGGAAACCGTCAAACAATGGCAACAACGGGATTGGAGTTGGGAACTGCAAGCGGTAGAAAATCCCGATCTCGTCTATCCCGAATACTACGTTTGTTCTTTCCACGCTTACGAAAAGGGCAATTTAGACTGGTTGCCAGCCTTTGAGGTAGAATCTGCCGCCTATGCTGTCCATTCTACCATCTGGCCCGGGGCGGGGATGGACGGCGATCCGCGATTGCGGCGGGAATATCACCGGATATTAAAAGAGCAAATCAAGGCAGAAATTAACGATATTGTCGATTTAGGCTGTAGTGTCGGCATGAGTAGCTTTGCGCTGCAAGATACTTATCCTCAAGCCAGGGTAACTGGGTTAGATCTCTCTCCCTACTATTTAGCCGTTGCCCAATACCAAGCTCAACAAAAACAAAAGACGATTCAATGGCAACACGCGGCTGCGGAAAAAACTCAATTACCCAGTCAGTCCTACGATCTGGTATCTTCGTTTTTAATGTTCCACGAACTACCCCAACAGGCTACTAGAGAAATTTTCGCCGAAGCGCGTCGTTTATTGCGATCGGGGGGTTATTTGACGCTGATGGATATGAATCCGCGCTCGGAAATTTATCGAAAAATGCCCCCTTATGTCCTCACCTTACTCAAGAGTACCGAACCCTATCTCGATCAATATTTTACTCTCGATATCGAACAGGCATTAGTTGAAGCGGGGTTTCAAGCACCGATCATTACCCCCACCAGTCCCCGACACCGGGCGATTGTTGCGCGGGTTTCCGAATCATAATTTTGAGGTAATCAATGAAGATAATTTTTCGTCAAAGCTGGACAAAGATATTAACTATTGTCCCTCTCTTCCTGTTAATTTTTGCCAGCAAAACCCTTGCCCATCATGCCATGGCAGGGCAAACTCCCGATAATTTTTGGAACGGATTTTTATCGGGTTTAGCTCACCCAGTTATCGGTTTAGATCATTTAGCTTTTGTGGTGGCTAGTGGTTTAATTGCTGTGGGGATGGAACAGGGTTTATTAATTCCGCTCGCTTTTGCGATTGCCACTTTAATCGGGACAGGTATTCATTTACAGGGAATAAATTTACTTTTTCCTGAAGGGATTGTTGCCCTTTCTGTGGTAATTTTTGGCGTGGTTTTAACCCTGAAAAAAGGGTTACAAACTCATTCTAATCTCTATACGATCGCTCTGGCAACTCTGGCAATGATTGCGGGAATTTTCCACGGTTATGCCTACGGAGAATCAATTATCGGGGCGCGAGTTGCCGCTTTAGTTGCCTATTTAATCGGTTTTACCGTCATCCAATTAGCGATCTCCTCTGGTGCTTTTTTCCTTGGCAGTGTCATTAAGGAAAAATTAGCCAAGCAAGCGACTCTAATTAGTAAGTTCATCGGATTGGCAATTATGGCGATCGGTACAACTTTTTTAGTGGGAATTAAGTAAATTAATCTCGATGGGGCTAATTATTAATGGCTCTCTTGAGGTTATGAGATCGAAGAAAGGGCGTACAATATACGCCCCTACCAAACAAGTACGGGAGAGCCGATGAATTGAAAGAGGAGTTAGGAATTTAGTCCTCAAAGAAAAAATAAGTCAGATAAATCTAACAATAATCCTAATTCCTACCCCTACTATTTTTTTAGGTTTCAGAGGGGAAGTAACCAAACAGTTTTTTATAATCAGAGGCCAGATATCCTCGGTGAAAAAAACCTAATTCTTCAGCAATTTCATAAACTAATTTTGTCTGATTATTTTGGTTAAGAGATTGATGTAAAGCATTAAGACGAAGCAATTTAAAATAATTGTAAGGAGACATTTGATAGAAGTCTTTAAATATATATTCTAAGGTGCGTTGACTTACTTTTAATTCTTGACAAATCGCTGGAATAGTCAGATCAGAACGCAGATTTTTTCTCATCATTTCTTCTGCTTTTTTGAGAATAGAGGTGCGTCTGATAGTGTTTTTAGGAGTTTTAATATCTTTGGTTACTGCTAAAGTCAAAAGAAAATCTTTGACAATTTCTTCTTTTAATTTTTGCTTGAAAAAATTTAATCTTAATGCTTTTCTTTGCCAAGATATTTGTTGACGATCTAAATTAAATAGCATTCGATAAAGTTGATGACAAGATTGTTGGAGATGACGAATTTTTTCCGATGGGCAAATCACAATAGAAGCAGCGGAAGAATTTAAAAACTTTTTCGCTTCTGGTAACTCTAAAGTTTGGCACAATTGTTGCAGATAATTATCATGAACGTAAAGCTGAAAACGATTGGAAAAGGGATGTTGAAAAATGGAAATTTCTGATTTAGGGGGGACAATCCCAAGATAGTTATTTTCTAATGAATACAAATTTTGGAAGAAGACAGAATTCACCTGAATAGGAATCGCAAAAACCCACATTTTAGAATGGACTACTCCCACAACATTTATTAAACAATTACGTTGCGATAATTCTAACATCACTTCATCGATGATGATCCTTGAAAGATACCCTTCAAAATGATCACCACTGAGTTGTAAAGCATCTCCGTTGACAAATTCTCGATTCTGAAAATAGCGAGAAAAGTCACAAAAATATTCACTTTTAAAGGTTAATTCCTGAGAATTAATTAAAATATCGGTTTTACTGTCAAAAATAAACATCTATATAATTACTTGGTTATTGAGTAAAATCAAAATTTTTTTTGCCCATCAATTTAAAAACTTGCGTTTTTTGGATCATCTTAGCATAGAGGACTGAGTAGTATGAGTTACAGCAGAGTTGATTTATTAATTTTGTCCATCAGTGTAATTCCAGCTAAATCTCTCAGTTTTTTCCGTTATCAATTACCAAGGAGATTTCGATGGCTAAACAATATATGCCCCTTGAAGATTGCTCTGGGGCTGCGGTAGTGGGTGGAGAAATTCCTCAATTACGTCCCCCGGCATTTTCTGATAACTCAAAATATACCACATTTACCTATACCTATTATCCAGAGGGATTGGAAATTTCCGATAGCTATATCTATTATCCAGGAGAATCAGAAATTTCCGAAGCCCTTGCCAGGGAAATCACTACGTTCGCCGTTCCCCCGACAAATTATCCAGAGGGATTGGAAATTTCCGATAGCTATATCTATTATCCAGGAGGATCGGAAATTTCCGAAGCTGTTGTTCCTAATATTAGCACTCGTCTCTTCTATGCGCTCAAAGCAATCATAGCATTTTTCATCAGAATGAGCCATGGGCAAGGGGCTTAAACCCTTTGTTGGCAAAACTTGTCGATACCTCAGTAACGTGAAAAGCGCTATAACTACACATCTAAGCCGCCGAGATCAACTTCATCATCAGGAATTGCTGGAACATTCAGCGTTAATCAAGGAGACCTCTTTATAAACTTACTAGGCGGCTCCGGTGGTAAAGAATTTTATGAGGGTGTAATATTGCCAAATGGAGATCTAAAAACTAACTGGCAACTGACTCCTTTTATGAACCTCGCCGTCGTTACCAATTATATTTTTGGTTTCGTCCTCATCGTTTTTGGCAGCGATAGTGCGATCGCAGATTGTGTAGAGAGTTTGTAGGGTGGGCAATGCCCACCTTACTTCAAGGTAAAATAGAGCTAAGGAAGTTAGTAGAGAGAGAATGCTATTTTGCCAGCTATGAGCCAAACTTTACCTAAAACTGTTAATTTCGAGGAATTCGTCCTTTGGCTGCCTGAAAATTCGGGAGTGCGTTATGAGCTACACAAGGGAAATATTATTGAAATGGCACAACCCGCAGGAGAACACGAGGAAATCAAAGGATTTTTAACTGTTAAACTCAGTGGAATAATTGATAGACTAGGGCTTCCTTATTTAATTCCTAACCAAGCGATTGTCAGACCTGCTGGTAAAAATTCTGGTTATTTTCCCGATGTATTAGTGCTAAATCGAACCAAGCTCGCTCAGGAAAAATTATGGAAAAAAGAATCAATCCTTAGGGATGGTGCATCTATCCCTCTGATCATTGAAGTGGTATCGACTAACTGGCGTGATGATTACTACTTAAAATTTGCTGATTATGAAGAAATGGGTATTCCCGAATATTGGATTGTCGATTATGCAGCCTTGGGTGGGCGTAATTTTCTTGGCACTCCTAAACAACCGACCATCTCTGTTTGTCGCTTAGTTGAGGAAGAATATCAAATTCGGCAATTTCGAGACAGAGATATCCTGATCTCCCAGACTTTCACGGAATTAAATCTCACTGTCAATCAGATTTTCTTAAGTCTGTAGGGTGTGCATCGTCCACCTTACTCTTTTCGCTTTTTTCTTCAGTTTGAGGGGTTGATTTTGCCGCTTAAAATCCGCAATTATTGCCTTTATTTGCTCCATCTGCTTGGGTTTTAAGCCATTAAGCTCAATTTCTTTTATCACTTTCGTGTTCATGTTCTCAAGGTCGTTACTAAGACAAGATCGTAAACTAAGACGCATTTTAAATGAGAGAAATTTGGGGATCCCTATTTATTTTTTTAGTCTGTCCTATAATCGGGGGACTGCCTCTGATCGATTGGATAAATTATCTCGTAACTGGACGTAAATTATCCCAATTAGGTACTGGTAATATCGGTGTAACTGCCGCTTTTTATCATGGGGGGAAATTAGTGGGAATTTTGGCGGTAATTTCGGAAGCAGCCAAGGGAATTATCGTTATTCTCCTAACCCGTTTATTTTTTCCCACCGGCTCTTCTTGGGAATTATTAGCTTTAATTGCCTTAGTCGTGGGGCGCTATTGGTTAGGAAAAGGTGCGGGAACTACTAATGTTTTCTGGGGATTAATCGTTCACGATTTTGTCGCTGTTTTTCTCACCTCAATCATTAGTGGAATTAGCTTTACTATTTTTCGAGAAAAATCTACGGGGAGATTGGTAGGATTATTTTTATTAGCTTTAATTCTCACCTTGCGCCGTCCCCACGATTCAGGTTATATTATAACTGCCATTGCTTTAGCCTGTTTATTAGGGGCAATTTTTCAAAAAATAGCCGACGATTTAGACTTACCTGAAGCAAGTGTTAACAATGAATCAAAAACTATGTTTCGTTTTTTTCGTGGAGATCGATCGATCCAAACTCTTGATGACAATCTGGTAGCTTCAAAAGTGGGACAAAAAGCCGCCACTTTAGCCGATCTTAAGCGTGCCGGTTATCCCATTCCTAGGGGTTGGATTTTACCACCGGGGGATGATCCACAACCGTTAATAGAATCTCTTAATCCTGATATTAATCATCCCTTAGTCGTGCGCTCTTCCGCTATTGGAGAAGATGGTGAAACCGCTTCATCTGCGGGACAATATACCACAATTCTTAACGTCATCGATCGAGAAAATTTAGCGGCGGCGATTTTAAGTTGTCAAACCTCCTATAATAGTCCTAATGCTGTTAATTATCGACTCGATCGAGGTCAAGAAAACACGGCCATGGCTGTGTTAATCCAAGAACAAATTCGAGGAGTTTTTTCGGGAGTTGCCTTCAGTCGTGATCCGATTAATCCTCTCAGTCTAGATGTAGTTATTGAAGCTTTACCCGGAGATGCCACCAGAGTTGTATCGGGAAGAATCACCCCCGAAAGTTATCGAGTTAATTTAGAAGAAAATATCATCATCGGAGCGGGAGATATTCCCCCGGCTATTATTCAACAGGTAGCTAATCTTTGTCGGCAATTAGAAAACCTTGATCATGGCATTCCCCAAGATATAGAATGGACTCATGACGGACGAAAATTATGGTTATTACAGTGCCGTCCTATCACTAATTTACAGCCAATTTGGACAAGAAAAATCGCGGCTGAAGTTATCCCCGGGGTGATTCGTCCTTTGCCTTGGTCAATTAATCGTCCTTTAACTTGTGGAGTTTGGGGAGATATTTTCTGGTTAGTTTTAGACAAAAAAGCCCTCGATTTGGATTTCAATAAAACAGCGACTTTACACTATCAAAGAGCCTATTTTAATGCTTCTTTGTTAGGAACAATTTTCCGTCGCATGGGATTACCTCCAGAAAGCTTAGAATTCCTGACCAAAGGGGCAAAGTTTACCAAACCACCTTTAACGGCAACTTTGGCTAATTCGCCTGGTTTATTAAAACTTTTAGGACGGGAATTACAGTTAGAAAAAGACTTTAGCCAAGATCAAAAAAACTATTTTATCCCGACGCTCAAAAAAATTAACGCTACTTCCCCAGAAGCTTTATCTTCAGGGGAGATTTTAGAGCAAATTGAGGAGATTTTAACCGTCTTAAAAAAAGCTACCTATTATAGTATTCTTGCCCCTCTTAGCTTCGCCTTGCGTCGCAGTATTTCGCAAGTACCTTTTGAGAGATTGGATAACTCCCAAGCGCCAGAAATAGCCTCAATGCGATCGCTATCTGAACTGAGAAAAAATACGATCGATCGAGATTTTGACTCAGCTTTTTCCCTCTGGTTAGAAACCTACGGTTATTTAAGCGAAGTGGGGACTGATATTTCCATACCGAGATGGCGAGAAAATCCCCAAGAGCTGCTACAACTCCCCTTAGATAGTCCGGGCAATAATAGCCATAAAAAAGTTAAATCTTCTCATACTGTCCAAAAAAGATTAAATATCAAAAACCAAGTGACTGAAATTTACTCCCGTCTTTTAGCTCACCTACGCTGGCATTTTCTCGCTTTAGAAACCCTCTGGTTACAGCAGCAAATATTATCGGAGACGGGAGATATATTTTATCTAAATTACTCAGAAGTTATCCAGTTAGGTCAGAATAATAAAATCGCCAATCTTAACCAGATTATCCGTCAGCGTCGCCAACAATTCCAAGAAAACTCTCAATTAACCGATATTCCCTACATCGTTTATGGACAACCACCGAAAAGAGAATTTTTAGTTTCAAATTTAACTGCCAAAAAACGCTTACAGGGAATTGCCGCTAGTGGGGGGACAGTGGAGGGACGAATCAAAATTATGCCAACCCTACAAAATCTAGAAATTGCCCCTAATACTATTCTCGTTATTCCCTATACTGACTCAGGATGGTCGCCTTTATTATCCCAGGCTGTGGGAATTATTGCCGAGGTGGGGGGACAATTATCCCATGGTGCTATTATTGCCAGAGAATACGGAATTCCCGCGGTTATGGATGTGCATAATGCCATGAAATTGTTAAAAGATGGTCAATTAATTCGTCTCGATGGCAGTCAAGGAATTATTGAAATTCTCTAGGCATTAGGGGACAGGGTGTGGGGTGTAGGGTGTGGGGTGTGGGGTGTGGGGTGTGGGGTGTGGGGTGTGGGGTGTGGGGTGTGGGGTGTGGGATGTAGGGTGTGGGGAGTTTTCTCAGTTAACTGATAACTGATAACTGATAACTGATAACTGATAACTGACTTCTAACCCAATGTTGGTCAAAGATAAGCAAAAATTATCTATGAACTCCAAAAACTTGAGAATATTTAAATTAACATTTCGCAATATTTACAAATTCTTAAGAATTAATTGAGAAAGATTTTTATTTAACAACGATGTTACAATGGTTACAGCGATTTTACTGAATTTCATAGTGGGGTACTCTATGCTTTTTTGGGCAGCAACGGTTGAAACCCTTGCCACACCTAGAAGGTAATCCTCATTAAGACAGGTAAATGAGTCAATTTCACCCACAACGATGATCTTTTTTTTGTGTAGTTTTATTGCAAAAAAAAAGTTTTTTTGACAAAAAGCACAAAGTATGAATTAGGAAGTGGGGTAGTGGGGTAGTGGGGAAGTGGGTTGATGGGGTAGTGGGGTAGTGAGGTAGTGGGGAAGTTATCTGCTATTTTCCAATAAAAATCTTCTTTCGGCGCGAACAATTGCCTCTCTAGTGGCTAAAACTGCTTCTGTATCCACCGAAAGAGAAGTCACACCCCAAGCAATCAAATCATCGATAATTTCAGGATACTGGACGATGGCCATGCCGCAAACGGAACAGGGAATCTGTAAAACTTTTGCTTGAGTGATAATTTGTTTTAAAGCTGCCCTGACTGCGGGATGACGGGCGTTAAAATATTCTGAGAAATGTTCTCGATCGCTACCTAAAAGTAATTGAGTTAAATCATTAGTACCAATAGCGATTAATTGTACCCCCGCTTGCACATAATCCCCCAATTGAAAGATTACTCCCGGTACTTCCACCATTATCCCCAATTGGAAAGAAGGGACTTGAGTGAGTAAAGCCGATTGTACCCGTTGCCGGCAGAAAATAAATTCCTCAACCCCGCGGACAAAGGGAAGCAGTAAATTAATATTGGTGGCGCTGGTGGTTTGTACCCGTCGTAAAGCTTGCAATTCCAGATCGAATAGAGTCGGATCTAATATATAACCATGGGTTCCCCGACTGTCTTTAGTCGAATGTTGAGCATCAAAAGAACGATAAAATAAAGGCTTAGGCTGGATACTAAGGGCAAATTGTGCGATTAAATCACTTAATCTCTCGATCAATGCTTCTTGATGCTCTGGTGTTAACCATTCTTCTAGATTACGCTGAGAAAGTAACTCTAAAATCATCCATTCTGAGCGCAATAAACCAATCCCATCAATAGGCAGCTCTTGGATTCCGGCAATACTTTCAGTTTGACTGAGATTAACCATCAAACGGGTAGCAATTGCCGTCCCGTCGGTTTCTCTGGGGGGTGCTGAGGGTAAGGAAATCTGTTCCTGAGATGCTAGAGAAATAATTCCCCTCGTACCATCTACTAAAATTATCTCCCCTGAGCGGATAATTTCCGTGGCATTTTTCACCCCGACAACGGCAGGAATGGCTAATTCCCGGGCTAAAATGGCTCCATGGCTAGTTAATCCCCCCTGTTCCGTGATCATTGCTCGAATTTGGCGTAAATGGGGCAGTTTTTTCGGAGGTAAATTAGTAGTAACCAGAATGCAATCCTGAAAATTTGCCTCTGGGGAGTCGAAATTGCTGATCACTTTTGCCACTCCCGATGCCAACCCCGGGGATGCCCCTAATCCTCTTAAGGGATAATGGCAGGTAGTAGCGGTGATTTCCTGACTGTGACAGTTAAGAATATAAATTTGACCATCCAGCATCATCAGCCATTCTATGCTGGTTAACGTCGGTTTTTCCGTCAGTAGAGATTGAACCAGTTGACAAAGGCGATCGAGGGCGAAATTATCTAAACAGTAGCTTTCCTGTAAACTGGGTGCTAATAATTGTGGCGCGAGCAGATTACTGTCACTATTGAGATAATAAGCGCGGGATTTATTGCCTAATTGCCGACTGCGTAATTGACCGGAGCGATCAATAATATAGGTATCCGGTGCCACTTCTCCATTAACTAAACTGTGTCCTAACCCCCAAACTGCCTGAATTTTCCAGTTATCGTCATTAATCAACACATTTCCCGCACAATTGGCCGGTAATAACGGTTGTACCAGTAAAGATAATTGAATTTTTTCTAAACCAATTCCCATTTTTCGCCAATAAAATAGACTTTTGGCGTTGAATAACTCCGCCCAAGCTTGTTTTAGGGCATTTTCTAGATTATCTGCTTTAATTCCACTGATTGGGGCGGAAAATAAACCGAGCGTTCGCCGAGCCAGATTAGCTGGTAGGGAAAAGCGCCATACTAGGGTATCCATGGATAATTGTGCCACGGCCGCCGCTAGTTCTTCTAACCAGAGAGGAGGAATTTGCGCTTGTAAAATGGCGCGCCGACTTTCTTTGGCGACTAATTGCAGAGCTTTTGCGTTATCTACGTCTAAATAGAGGGAAGATTGCGGAAAATCAGTCAAGAAAGAGTCAGCATTGTTGATAGTTTCCAAAAATTCCGCAAAAATGCGGTTAAAAATGGCAAATCCCCCGATAATTGGGTATCCTCCCTGGTGTAATTCACTGGCAATAAAAGCTTTTTCCCCCACCAGGGGGCGATCAGAAGCACTAATGCGATCGAGCCAGCAGAGAATGGTCACGGGATTTGTTAAGAATGGTGAAAGGATTCTAAAATAATCTAGGTGATTTTTGTAACTTTTTAGTTCTATCTGCTAGTTTAACTCACCGTCACTATCTTGAGGATGATCTGGGAAGTGGGGAAGTGGGGAAGTGGGGTGTAGGGTGTGGGGTGTGGTGCGATTCGTTGGCTAGAAACTAGACAGTAAGACGTTTAGAGGATTAGCCGCTTGGTAAATGTAGTACCTTGATAACTTTATAACCCTACAGGTGCGGGTTAGTAATAACCTTAGTCCTGTCCTCTAGATGCCTAGAGTGACGGCATTTCCTGCTGCTTTAGACTTGGTACATCTGAGGTAGTGAGCGAGGAAAAAAAAGCGGTATCTGATAGCCTAAATCAGAAACCCGTTGAGCCAGAACCTATGGATAGCCCTGGGGCGAAGATACGAATTAACCATCGTCAACACCCACGAGCCAAAAGGCTGACAGGCTCGAAACAAAAGTTAACAGAGTTGGGGCTGATAGCTCATACCACTATCAGTAAGGCATTCCCGTTACTCTGTTGTGGACAGTATCATCCTAAGGGTTCAACCAATGGTTATAGGGAACGAAGTAACCCTGATTGACTCTGCCCGTTCGGGGCAGTAGGAAACCATCCGCAAGTCAATAGAGGGAGAGGATGTCCTTAAAAGCCAAGGCTTTGAGTAATATCAAAGATATGCTGACAAAGGACGGGTAACTAGGAAGTCTAAGCAACAATCAACGGTCATATACGCCCTAAAACCAACAATCTTGTCTGGTGGGGATACAGCCAAGAGGGTTGAATAGACAAGGAAATAATAATTCCCATTATTATTCTACTAATGACAGTAGCCTAGTTACTCAGGAGCCGGATACGGCGAAAGTCGTAAGTCCGGTTTTGAAGCAGGGGGTGGGAAGGCGACTTCCTGCTCTACTGTAACGGGTGTAGGGAATGGGGAGATAGGGGAATTTCAACTAATACCCCAAAACCCTAAAACCCCAACTCCTGACTACTGACTCCTATCTCCTTAGCTGATAAGATAGGATTCGGACAATATTCGATCGCTGCGAGAAATTGATGGACACACCTGCGAAAGTTTTGTTAGTGGATGACGAACCGGGGGTTCGTGAATCTGTGCAAGCATATCTACAGTACGGGGATGACTTCGAGGTAAGAACTGCTAGTAATGCTAACGAAGCCTGGGATTTACTCAATCAAGAAATTCCGGAATTAGTCATCTCCGACATTATGATGCCGCAGGTGGATGGCTATCAGTTTCTGAAGAAATTGCGCGAAGATGCTCGTTTTCAGACAATTCCCGTGGTTTTTCTCACTGCTAGGGGGATGACGAGCGATCGCATTCAGGGTTATAATGCCGGTTGTGATGCTTATTTATCCAAGCCTTTCGATCCCGAAGAATTAGAAGCATTAATCAAGTCTTTAATCGAGCGCCGTCGTCAATCCCTGCAAGCCACCAGCGAAAACGCTAGATTAGAAGAAATTGCCCGAGATATCCGGGAATTAAAACAGCAGGTGGGACAACAGAACACTTTTACTACTACTCCCCCCCCGATTAAAATTGACCTTACCCCCCGGGAACAAAGTGTTTTAGATTTAGTAGCGGAGGGATTGATGAATAAAGAAATTGCCAGTCGTCTAGAAACCAGTGTCAGAAACGTAGAAAAATACGTCAGTCGCTTATTTAGCAAGACTGGTACTAATAGTCGCACGGAATTGGTACGTTTTGCCCTAAAACACGGTTTAACCAATTAATATAGCAGCTAAGGACAAACTAGCGGGCAACTTTCTTCTTAGAAATATCCCCTGGGGAAAAAGGCAGATGACAAGCAACTGAATTACCGATGGAAAAACAACTTTGGCAGCGAATCACCCTCGATTTAAATATCTGTCATGGCAAACCTTGCCTTCGAGGATTGCGTTATCCTGTTGAATTTATCCTAGAATTACTTAGTTCTGGCATGGGTATCGAAGATATTTTAGCCGACTACGATGATTTGGAACGGGAGGATATTCTAGCGGCGTTATTGTTTGCCACTCGGTTGACTCAGGTAAAAAGCATCTACCAAATTGCACCATGAAGTTTTTAGTCGATAAAATGCCACGACAGATGCAGAAATTAACGCTCTTTCAATTCAACAAAATCGTATTGTTATTACCAAAGACACAGATTTTCTCGATTCATTTTTAATTAGTCAAGAACCTTATAAGCTTCTGCTAGTTACTACGGGTAACATTACAAATGTCGAATTAGAAGCATTATTTCAGAATAATCTAACCCAAATAGAAGCACTTTTTACTCAACATTCGTTAATAGAAATGAGTCGCAACTCAATCATCGTTCATCATTAGTAGTAGGACAAGCTGAAATTAGCTTTAAGTGCTTCACGAAAGGAATAAAATCTTTATCTGAAAAAAGGAGCGGAAGATTATTTTCAATACAAAAGGAGGCAATAATAACATCAGCAGTTTTTCTAATAGTTATCCCCTTCTTGCGTAACTGGCGATAATTGTCCGCGCTTTTCAATGCCATTCTCAAACCTAGTAAATCATAAATAGTCAATGAAGTTAGTAAGCGATAGGCTATTTGATAATCCTTATCACTCCTAAAACCTTGGAGAACTTCGGTGAGAATAATATCACCAATAGCTATCGGCTCAACTCCCAGCAGTAAATCAATCCAAACACTAGAATCCACAAGAATCATTGATTGTGCCTCATTTCCTCAAGGTTTCCTTCCCATTTAAGCTTACCTTTAAAGGCTTTAATTTTCTCCTGTTGTTTGAGCCGAATCAAAGTCTTAAGACCCAATTCAACAACTTCTTGTTTAGTCTTTAAACCAGTAGCTTTAAGAGCATCAGCCATGAGTTGGTCATCAATGATAATGTTAGTCATCATCCTATCCCTAGTTGTGTGTAGTAGATTGTTAATATACACATTATATAGGGTTTGCTGAATAAATGTGAGATGTAAGCAAGGTAGAGATTTTGTGGCTTTTCTCGCAAAACAGGTGCAAGATTGTGAGAGAATCGTCGTTCAAAATCTTGCGTCTTTATCGGCCCGCGTCCTGTAGGGGCGAAGCATTCGGACAATAACCTATCGGTGAAACTGTAGATTTTCGGCGTTGTCAAATTGAAAGATGCTCCCAATCAGCACCGGAACGGAAATTACTTTGATAGGAAAGATTACCCTGCATCTTGACAATTAGTGTTTAATGAACGAATAGTGCCGATAGTTGGGCTTAAGTGGGGAACAAGAGTCGCTCGATTTAGCAGTGGAATTAGCCCTAAAATCGGCGTAGGGCTAATTCATGAATTAGCCCTACAATCGGCGTTGTCAAATTGAAAGATGCTCCGAATCAGCACCGGAGCATTGCATCTTTCCTATTCTGATATGACAACGCCAGATTTTCTATCCGAATGCTTCGCCCGTACTTTTTGCCGCATACCCTATTTAGGAGAAAACTGCTCGATTCAATAATTTGAGCCAAAACCCAACATTTTTAAAGACATCGGTGTAGTTGGGTTTCACGCAAGTGTCGCTCATTTTTGATAGACAAAAGTTATTGCTGTCACCCCAAACACAACTTTACTGTCCCACCCGCCAAATTTTTATATTTTTGTCACCACTCCCACTAGCTAAATAACGGCCATCGGGACTATATACTACTGACCAAACCGTGTCAGAATGACCAGTAAGGGTACGCAATTCTTTTCCCGTTGCTACCTCCCAAATTTTAATAGTCCCGTCACTACTCCCACTAGCTAAATAGCGGCCATCGGGACTATATGCTAATGGAATAACCGAACCAGAATGACCAGTAAGAGTATGCACTTTGTTTCCTGTTTTTACATCCCAAAGTTGGATAGTTCCATTAAGATATCCACTGGCTAAATATCGTCCATTAGGACTATAGGCTATTCTAATTAAATAGCCCACACCTGTTATTGTCTTTGAATAATTATAAATAAAGGTATTTAATTCTTTGTTATTTTTTACATCCCAAATTTTAATAGTCTCGTCACTACTCGCACTCGCTAAATACCTTCCATCTGGACTATAAGCTACTGAGTTAACCGCCTCAGAATGACCAGTGAGGGTACTCAATTCTGTTCCTGTTTTTGTATCCCAAATCTTGATAGTTTTGTCCGCACTTCCACTAGCTAAGTAGCGGCCATCGGGACTATAGGCTACTGAGTTAACTATATGCCGAGAATTAACAGTAATGGGAAACAATTCTTTTCTCCTTTCTATATCCCAAATTTTGATGATATCTACACTTTGTTCTTCCCCCTGTTCTTCCCCCTGAGTCAATAATGTCCCACCCCCACTGGCTAAATAGCGTCCATCTGGACTATAAGCTACTGACAAGACTTTATTAAGATTAAGCTCTACTTGTTGTTGAAGAGGAAGAGGAGAGACTATACCATCAAGGATTATTACTGCTAAAGGATTATAGGCTACTAAGTTAATCAAGCTAGAATTATTAGCAAGATTAAGCGGTTCTTTTCCATTTTCTATATCCCAAATTTTGATGCTATCGTAATTACTCACACTCGCCAAAAACCGTCCATCGGGACTATAAGCTACTGAGTTAACCGCCTCAGAATGACCAGTAAAGGTCTTATAAAGAAAGGGAGTATCAACTAAACCAGAGATTAAAAATTGAGGAGTAACCGGAAATCTTTTATATTTTAAATAACCATAACCTTGCGTTATTCCTATTCCTAATAACAAAACTCCACCAAGAGCTATTATTCTATTTCTCAGCTTATTATTTTTAACCGGTTGTGCTGGTGTTTTTTTGGGTACAGCCACAGGTGAAACCGGCGGAGAAGGATTAATATTAGGAATAACCTGTGGTTGTTTTTGATTTACAACAGGCTGCGGATTTGGTGGTGGTGGAGATGTTATAATAGGAGTTATAGGAGGTAACTTTAATTGCCGTTCAATCTCATCCAAACGCTGTAAAATAACCCTAGTATTAGCCGGTCTATTCTTGGGTAATCTTCCCATTAACTCGTCAATAAAATCCAACAATAACGGGTGAATATTTTCCGTTTCTTCTCGCCAAGCTAAAACATCATTATACGCATCATAATAAATTTCTAAGGGATGTTTTCCGGTTAATAAATGCATAAAAGTTCGTCCTAAAGCATGAAAATCTGATTGAATCACCGCCTGGCTATGTTGTTGTTCATTGGGTGTATATCCGACCGAGGTAATACCTGTCACCTGTTGACCTTTTCCCTTTTGATGATAGGTTTGGGTTTCTTCCCTTGCTGTCCCTGCTGTCCCAAAATCAATTAACACCAACTCGCCACTATTCCGCAACATAATATTAGGGGGTTTAATATCTTGATGCATCCAATTCTGTTGATGAATTTTATCGAGAATTAAAGTAATTTCTCTCAGCCATTTTAAGGCTCGTTTTTGACTTAATTTATCATACTGCTTTAGCCACTGTTCTAAATTAATACCCTCCACTTTTTCCATAACTAAACAGTGTAATATTTTCCCTTCTCTCGTGGAATATTGAAAATAGGCATCCGCTCGAGGAACACCGGTGACATTTTGACGACTTAACTCTAATAAAACGTCATATTCCCGTTTAAATAATTCCACTGCCTTCGGTTGATTATTCCATTTTTCTTGTAATACCTTGAGGATTTTGGCTGTAAAACCTTCAAAAGCCTCATAAACAATGCCAAAACCGGTCGTATCACTCAATAACCGACTCACCCTATATTTACCATTTAACAACAATTGAGAGCCGCAACTTTGACAGTAACGAGTATTCGAGTTATTATTACTCGGATGCCCTGGTTGAGAACAATCGGGATTAATGCAGTAACAGGGTTTCATCTCGGCTATTAGTTATTTTATTGGGTGAATAATTGAAAGTTTTCCCTTACCTGTCTTTGAAGGCATTTTATCATAAGTAAGTAGTAGTAGTAACGCACCAAATTAAATTAATGATAGGTGTGGTGCGTTACGACGGATTGTTAGATTCAAGTTTAAGCAGAGATTGTCGCCGTCTAACGCACCCTACATTTTACTAAACTGGGATGAGCCACTCTTGAAAAAGGGGACAATTATTAATTATTATTAAAAGTGTATTTACTAATTAACCAAAATACCAGTGAAACTAGCTCAAGCTCAGACGATATTAACAGACACTTTAACCGTATTTTGGGGAGAATGGCTAGATTTACGCGCGAGAGTCCTTCAGATCGCCGCCACAGGTTTAGTTTCTCCCCTAATCTATATTATCGGTTTCGGGTTGGGGTTGGGAAGCGCCCTCGATCGCTCGATGAAACCCTCGCTCGGCGATTCTTATCTAGAATTTATTTTACCCGGAATGGTGGCCCTGTCCTCAATGGCGATCAGTTTCGGGGGAACCACCTTTTCGATATGTGGCGATCGCTTATTTAGTAAAACCTTCGAGGAATTATTATTACTTCCCGTCCATCCCCTCTCATTATTTTTAGGCAAAGTTTTTGCGGGGATTTTGCGCGGTGTAATGACTTCTGCATCGGTGATTCTCGTTGCTATCTTATTTACAGGAAAATTTGTCAGTTTTCTCAATCCCCTCTTTTTATTAGTTTTAATCTTAAATTGTGCCGTCTTTGCCGGTTTAGGGGCAATTGTCGGATTGCGAGTTAAATCCCTCGAAAGTGTCAGTCTGTATAATAACTTTTTAATCGTGCCGATGTCTTTTTTAGGAGCAACTTTTTTCGACCCCCAAACTTTACCCTGGCCATTAAAAATTATTGTTTATTCCTTACCCCTCACCTATGCTAGTCTGGGATTAAGAGCCGCAGCCTACGATATAAATCAATTTCCTTGGTTCGCTATCCCTATTTTATTAATCGTCGCTCTTCTTCTCTCGATTGTCGGTGCTTATCAATTCTCCCATCAACGGGATTGAATCAGTGATCAGTAATCAGTAATCAGTAATCAGTAATCAGTAATCAGTTATCATATTTTAGTTTTCAGTGAATAGTATTAAGTGGCAAGTTCAGAGCTTTCTTTTCACGGATTACTGTTTGATTTTTACTGATAAAAGCAAAAAGCTCCTGACTCCTATCTCCTGACTCCTTTTTCCCTTGAATAAATATATCCTTTTTTATAAACCCTACGATGTATTATGTCAGTTTACTGATGAAAATGGTCGCTCGACTTTAAAAGATTATATTCCCATCCCGAATATCTATTCTGTCGGTCGTTTAGATAGGGACAGCGAGGGATTATTATTACTCACAGATAACGGTCAATTACAGCATCGTTTGGGTCATCGTCAATTTGCTCATCCGCGTACCTATTGGGTACAAGTCGAAAGAATTCCAGACCTAAACGCTTTAGAAAAATTGCGTCAAGGTCTTCCTATTCAGGATTATCGCACTCGACCAGCAATAGTTAATTTACTAGATTTTGAACCAGATTTACCACCCAGAGAGCCACCGATTCGTTATCGAAAATCTGTCCCCACCGCTTGGTTAGAAATTACCTTAACTGAGGGAAGAAATCGTCAGGTAAGAAGGATGACGGCTGCCGTTGGTTATCCCACTTTAAGATTAATTAGAACAGCCATTACTATTGACAAAAACAATAAATTATGCTTAACAGGATTACAACCCGGTCAATGGCGAGAAGTGACTGAAAAAGAGAGAAAAGCCTTAGAAAGGTTATAATTTCTGTAAGCAACCTTGATAACCAAAGTTGAATGTATAGTTTGGGACTTGATCAAATTACCCACAATTATCTATCATCGTGAATATTAAACCTAAAGACAAATATGAAAGTTAAAATTAAAAATCTTGGCATTTTAAAACAGGCAGAATTAAGTCTAGGCAACCTCACAATTATCTGTGGTGGTAATAACACAGGTAAAACTTATGCTACATATTCTTTATTTGGTTTTTTAGACACTTGGCGACAACTATTAAAGGGATCAACATTTAGCCTCAAAGAAAAAGTTGATCAACTACTTTCTGATGGTGTAATTAGTCTCGATCTACAGGAGTATGTTCAACAGTGTGAAAGTATTCTTACTACAGGTTGTCAAAGATATATTCGACAAATACCTGAAGTTTTTGCGGCCAACGAGGAGAGGTTTAAAAATGTTGATTTTCAGATAGAATTAAATTTTGACAATATTCAATTTCAAAATAAGTATGAAAAGAAAATTAGTACAGCAACATGGGAAATTATCTCGATTAGCAAACCTGAAAATGACCCTTATTTATCCATCACATTATTAACAGAAACAGAAAAAATAAATCTGCCAGTGCATTTTCTTGAGGATATCATTTACGACAGCATCCAAGATATAATTTTCTCTCAGTTTTTTCCCAGGCCATTTATTGCCAGTGCAGAAAGGACAGGAGCGGCAATTTTTCGCAAAGAGTTAAATTTTGCTCGTAATCGTTTACTGGAAGAAATTAGTAAAAATAGCAATTTTAATCCTAGGGAACTGTTATTTAATGTTTCTCAGGATTATGCGCTACCAGTCAAAAAAAATGTAGATTTTACTAGACAAATAGAAACAATTGTCAAAAAAAATAGCTTTATTGCCGAAAATCATCCCAGTATTTTAGAAGATTTTGCCGATATTATTGGTGGTCAATATATGATTACTAGCAATGATGAACTTTATTACATTCCTAAAGGAAAAAAACTTAGACTATCGATGGATGAAAGTTCTAGTGCTGTACGTTCTCTTTTAGACATTGGCTTTTATTTAAGACACGAAGCTCGCATCGGAGATTTGTTGATAGTAGATGAACCTGAATTAAATCTCCATCCAGAAAATCAACGCCGTATCGCTAAACTTTTCGCTCGACTGATCAACATTGGTATTAAAGTTTTTATCACTACTCACAGTGATTATATTATCAAAGAAATCAATACATTAATTATGCTTAACCATAATAAACCACACCTGAAACAAATTGCCGCAGAAGAAGGCTATAGACAAGAGGAATTATTATCGGCCGATCAAGTTAAAGTATATATTGCTGAAGAAGATTCAAAGATGTTAAAAGGACAGAAAAGAAAAACCAAATTTCACACTTTAAACCCCGCTAAAATTGATCCAGAAATGGGTATTGAAGCGCGTAGTTTTGATACTACTATCGAAAATATGAATCGTATTCAAACGGCTATTATTTGGGGTGAGGAGTAATGTCTGATATTGCTATCCTCAAAGAAATGATTAGCAAGTGTGCGATAGTAGAGTTAGAGTATAAAAAAGAATACAAACGAGATAGCTATTTACTGAAACTGATAGAAAATCAAGATAACTATTCATTTGTGATTAGTGGAATGCCTGAACCCGATCAAGTTATTGCGATCAAGCTAGATGAGTTTTTTGATGTCCGCACAATTTTTACTGGTAATAAAGGTGAGTGTAAGCGTGCAGATTTTATAATTATCGCTAATACCCCTACTGAAAAAGTTATCCTTTGTTTGGAAATGAAGAAAAGCAGAGATTCTAATTCATCGATAATTAAACAATTAAAAGGAGCCGAATGCTTTGTCTCCTATTGTCGTGAAATCGGACGCTTATTTTGGAATCAACCCGATTTTCTTCAGGACTATCAATATCGCTTTGTTAGTATTAAAAATATCAGTATTTCTAAAACAACCACCAGCAGCCGTAAATCCTCTCAAAAAAATGAGATTCATGATCAACCAGAAAAAATGTTAAAAATTTCCGCTCAAGCGAAGCACTTTCAAGAATTAATTTAGTCCTATAGCTTGACATTATGACCGATTTAATCTCGATCGAATAACGATCTTTTGCCGAGAGTGCCGAAAGAGCCTTATCGATGCTCATTTTTAAAAACTTCAAACACCTGACGGCTGAAATATTTTAACTTATCAGCCACCTTAGGAGAGGGTTGATAATTGCCGACTAATTGCCAATTTTCCACCGTAGATAGTCGCCAAGCGGTTCCTTGATGGTTAAAAGCCTGCATTTCTAAGCCAATCAAACGCTGATGCTGATCCTCGCTATCGAGATGAAAACGAATTTGTACCAGAATACTGCGCCCTTGAATTCTGGGACTCCAACCGGGAAAATGGAAAGCGATATCGATCGAGTCGGGATCCGTTAACTCCCTTGTGTGGGGATCATTGCGCCAGGGTTTCAGATCTGCCTTTGCATCGGGGAATTGTTGTTTAAACAGGTTGACGAGTGTGGCGATCTTCGCCGTTAATTCTAATCCTTTTGCCTGTTCCGACGCATTCATGCTCACCTCTGATAATTGCTTATAAAGTAACTATTTATACAGTTTAGCCCTGCTTTTTGCGACTATTGGAACAATTATAACGATATTTTCTCGATCGAGTCCAAAATGCCGCACCTGTCAATCAAGATAGCCGCTGCCAAAAAGACAAAATCAAAACTACACTAGAAAATAGGATAATCGACAGGAACAGTATTTTCTATGAATCCCCAAGAGTCTCTATTACAATCGATCGAAAAATTAGGCTATCGGGTTACGGTGGGTGATGTGGCGGCAAAATCGGGTTTAGAGATTAATGCTGCACAACAGGGATTATTAGCTTTAGCGGCGGAAGCGGGGGGACATTTACAGGTAGCAGATACGGGGGAGATTATCTATCTTTTCCCTGAAAATTTTCGCTCAATTCTTCTGAATAAATATTGGCAATTGCAGTTAAAAGCTTTCGGGAGTAAAATCTGGCAAGTAGTTTTTTATGTTATTCGCATTTCCTTTGGCATTGTTTTAATTATTTCGATTTTAATCCTGTTGCTCGCTATTCTGGCGATCCTGATCGGCTTAATGTTCAAAGATGGTGACTCGGATAACAATTCTGGAGATAGCAAAATTAATATTAACTTCTTTCCCACGGACTTTTTCTGGATTTTTTATCCCGATTTTAGTAATAACTACTACGAAAGAAGAGATCGGGAAGTTAAGGCAGAAAAACCCCCTAGTAAGATGAATTTTCTCGAGGCAGTTTTTTCTTTTATTTTTGGCGATGGCGATCCTAATTTTAATTTAGAGGAGAGACGCTGGCAAACTATCGGTAAAGTAATTCAAAATAATCGTGGCTCGATTATCGCTCCACAAATTGTCCCCTATCTCGATAGTATTACCCCCAGTCAGGAGGAAACAGAAGACTATATACTCCCAGTTTTAACTCGCTTTAATGGATTGCCGCAAGTGTCCGATCGAGGCGATATTATCTATTATTTTCCCGATCTACAGGTGACAACCAAAGAGAGAAAATTACAAACAGTTTCGCCCTATCTAAGGGAAAAAAGCTGGAAGTTTAGCGAAGCGGATAGCGGTCAAATTATCTTAGCTTTAGGTTTAGGGGTGGTTAACTTTATCCTCGCTTTAGTTTTAGGATTTTTGCTCAACAGTGATAGTGTTGATTTGAGCGGTTCTCTGGGGTCGATAGTCACAGGTATCTACGGTTTTCTCCTCAGTTATGCCGCTGCTTTTTTGGGGATTCCCCTCGGTCGTTATTTCTTTTTACAGTGGAGAAATAAGCGGGTTAATCAACGCAATCAACAGCGAGAAAAAAGAGCAGATTTATTAGCCCAAAATAATCCTGAATTAGAGCAAAAACTGGCCTACTCTCGTCAATTTGCCGACCAAAAAGTGATTAGGGATGCTGATATTAGTTATTCTACGGATCAAGACTATCTCGAACAAGAGAGCGAGCGCTCGGATAAAATCGATCGAGAATGGCAAAAACGCTTAGAATCCCCCGATTCCTGACTCCTGACTTGAAAGAGGGTGTAGGGTGTGGGGTGTAGGGTGTAGGGTGTGGGGTGTGGGGTGTAGGGAGATGGGGAAGTGGGGAAATGGGGAAGTGGGGAAATGGGGGAATTATGAATTGGGAAATGGGGAAGTGGAGTAGTGGGGTATTGGGGGAATTTCAACTAAAACCCCAACACCCTAAAACCCTAAAACCCTAAAACCCTATCTCCAGACTCCTGAATCCTGAATCCTGACGACCGACTCCTAACCCCAGCAACAAACTTTTTGCCGCAAACCCTAACTTAAACGATCGAGAGTGCGATACTGAATTGCTTCGGCAACGTGGGAACTTTTCAGCATTTCACTATCTCCTAAATCGGCAATGGTGCGGGCAACTTTGAGAATGCGATCCATTGCTCGGGCCGATAAACCCAATTTTCGGATTGCCCCTTCTAAAATATGGCGACTGCTATGATCAAGAGCGCAAAAACCCCGCAAATGCTCGGAATTCATCTCCGCATTAGAGCGAATCCCCGTATTCTGAAAGCGATCGCTGGCCTTTTGCCGGGCCCTTTCTACCCGTTGCCGCACTTGCTCAGAAGCTTCTCCCCGACTCTCTTGGGTCATTTCTTCTGGTTTTAGGCGATTTACCGTCACTTGTAGGTCAATACGGTCTAAAAGCGGCCCCGATAATTTCGCCCAATATTGTTCCCGTTGTCGCGGTGAACAGCTGCAGGGTTGCACCGAATCGCCGTAATAACCACAGGGACAGGGATTGGTACTGGCCACCAAGGTAAAACGCGCCGGAAAAGCGACGGAAAGACGAGTGCGAGAAATGCTCACATAACCATCCTCTAGGGGTTGCCGGAGATATTCCAAGACACTGCGCTTAAATTCCGTTAATTCGTCCAAAAATAAAATACCACGGTGGGAAAGGGAGATTTCTCCCGGTCGGGGATAAGTGCCACCTCCCACCAGTGCCGCTCCGGAAGCGGAGTGATGGGGACTGCGAAAAGGACGCTCGCGCACCAGGGAACCTCGATCTTTCAGTAATCCGGCGACGGAATGAATCTGGGAGACTTCTAGGGATTCGGCAAAGGTAAGCTGGGGCAGAATTCCGGGTAAACGTCGCGCTAACATGGTTTTACCGCTGCCCGGTGGCCCGACAAAAATTAGGTTATGACCTCCAGCCGCTGCAATTTCCAGGGCCCGACGGCCAATGGCTTGGCCTTTGACATCCTTGAGATCGGGGAGATTTACCTGCGATCGCCCGAACTCCTCGGCAGCGTTAAAAGTCATCGGTGAATGGCGATCGGGTTCATTTAAGAAATTTACCACTTCCGATAGATGACGAAACCCATACACTTGTACGCCTTTAACCACGGCCGCTTCTTTGGCATTATCGGCAGGAACCACTAAACCCTTAATCCCCATTTTTTCGGCAGCGGCAGCAATGGGTAAAACCCCCGCCACGGGACGCAAACTACCATCGAGGGATAATTCGCCTAAAAAGAGAAAATCCCCCAATAAATCGGCTTCTACCTGTTCGGAAGCCCCTAAAATGCCGATACTAATCGGTAAATCATAAATCGGCCCCTCTTTGCGGATATCGGCGGGACTTAAATTGATGACAATTTTGCGGATGGGAAAGGCAAATCCGGCATTTTTTAGGGAAGCTTTTACCCTTTCTTTCGACTCCTGCACGGCGGTATCGGGTAAACCCACCACGGCAATTCCGGGTAATCCCCCCGATACATCCACCTCTACCCCGATTTTAATGGCATCGATGCCGATAATTGCCGCACTCCAAACCCTTGCTAACATTTTGGCTCAACTAAAAATAAAGTGAGTTCTTAGGAAAATTAAACAGGATGTTCGGCTAGTTTTCCGCATAAAAATGATTTTATCTGGGAATTTACCCAGAAAATCAGCGTATTTCTAGGGATAACCTAGCCAGAAAAGCTGAGAGCTTAATGGTATAGTTAAAAAAAAAGCAATTTGTCTATGAGCGAGACTATTTTTAGCAAAATTATCCGTAAAGAAATTCCTGCCTCGATCGTTTATGAAGATGATCTGGTTCTCGCTTTTCGAGATGTTAATCCCCAAGCACCCACCCATATCCTCATTATCCCCAAAAAACCGATTCCGAAACTAGAGGAAGCCAGCGACAGCGATCGCGATTTATTGGGGCATTTGTTACTAACTGTTAAAAAGGTGGCCGCCGAAGCTAAATTAAGTCAAGGTTATCGCGTGGTGATCAATAATGGGGAACATGGGGGTCAAACCGTCGATCATCTTCATGTCCATCTCTTAGGCGATCGCCTAATGGCTTGGCCTCCGGGTTAAATACCCCTTATTTTCCCGCTTTTTTGGGGAATTATAGGGCTAGAAGCGTTCTTTTCCGAGTCAGTCTTCTCGATGTTAAACCCATGAATAAGTCTATTTCTGCGATCGCATTGGCCAGCACCCTGCTGTTATTTCCCTTCACCCCTACGACTCTCGCTCAATCGGAATGCTTTCTCCAAAGAGCAGATGGACAACACATAGATCTTAGCCGTCTCTGTGGCGGTTCATCCAGAAATAGGAAAAATTCCCCGCAAGTTTATCAGTTACCGATTCAACGCCGGGTTAACGGCATTCCCACGGTGATGGTGGTTTTTAATCACCGTCACTATTATGAAATGCTTTTTGATACGGGAGCTAGTGGTATCGTCCTCACCGATGCCATGGCGAAAGCGATGAAAGTCAAACGGGAAAAGGAAGTACTCGCTCATACCGCCGGCGGTGTCGTTACTGTGTATCTTGGTCGCATTAATTCTGTTAAAGTTGGCGAGGTGGCTTTATCTAATCAGATTGTTGGTATTTCTCCCCAAATGGAAGGGTTAGGACTCTTGGGACAAACTTTTTTTGGTTCCTATGATGTCACGATCAAAAAAGATGTGATCGAATTACGTTATCGTTCATAGTCTCATGGGAAAAATTATCGCTTTTCTGACTCTAATCCAAAGTTCCTCTCTGTATTTGTTCCCGTTCGATCGCTTCAAATAAGGCCCGGAAGTTGCCTTCTCCAAAACCTCTAGCGGCATGACGTCGCTCGATTAATTCAAAAAAGAAAGTCGGCTGGGAAAAAATTGGTTTAGTGAAAATTTGCAGTAAAGTCGGCTTTTCCGGGAGAGAATAACTATTTTGTTCAAAATCGATGAGAATCTCCTGCTTTTTAATTTCTGACCATTCCCAATCAGCAATATTAAAGGCTTTCTTTTGATAGTTAATTTGTCGATAATAACTGTCGGGAACTGATAAAAATTCTACATTTTTTTCTCTTAACTTTTGAGTTAAGTTTACAATATTTTCTGTTTTTAAAGCAATGTGTTGAATGCCAGATTTTTGATTAATATCTAAAAATTCTTGTATTTGAGAACTGTTACTATCTGGCTCATTAATCGGTAATTTTAATTCAGTTTTCGGGTAAACAAGTACCTGAGAATAAAGACCAGAACGCTCCGTTTTAATAGTAAAAGTTTGCCTTTTTTTAAAGCCTAAATTTTCCTCATACCAATTGGCTGTTAACTCTAAATTCCCTTGAAAAACATTTAAAACTAAGTGATCAATTGCCAGAATATCCTGATTATATTGTTGCTGACTATCGTATTGAATCAGATTAGGATCGGCTAAAATTGGCGTGATTCCCTGCCTTTCAATTAACGTATGTTTGAGATCAGCAATGCTAGAGATTTGACAGCTTTTTATCTTACCCCTAGCCAAAACAGTTTCCTCAATAAAAATGTCCTGTTTAATTCTCCTAGCTAAACTGTCTAAATCCTCTACTTGAAAAGCTACATCCGCCACCCCTTCAGGATATTTACTTAAAAATTCCGCCACGGGACTAAGGGAATTTAAGGGAGAAGATAAGATAAAAATAATCTGTTTAGTTTTATCTTTTTGGATGCCATTGCCAACTATTTCCGTGTGCGTGTGGAGATTAACTAAACTTGCGATCGCCTGAAAATCCATCACCCGCACAAACCAATCTCGCCATTTTTTGGCCGATTCTACATAAAAATGAATATGATCAACAAACATAGATAAAGTCAAAAAAGTGGTTGAGTGTTAGTAAGTGGGGAGTGGGGAAATGGGGAAATGGGGGAGTGAGGAGATAGGGTAATTTCAACTAATACCCCAAAACCCCAACTCCCTAAAACCCCAACTCTCAACTCCTGACTCCTGATGACTAAAAAAAGAGATGACTATCGGGTTGAATATTAATTTCCATGGGGACGGCTTGGGGTTCAGCATTCATGGCAAAATAGATAGCATCGGCGGCGGTTTGAGCGGTTAACATTTTATTGCGATCAACTTTTAAGCTCACCTGATCCCAAAAAGGAGTATCGACACCACCAAAATAGAATAAAGTCATTTTAATACCATAGCGTTTTAACTCATCGGCCAAACATTTACTAAAACCGACCACCCCGTATTTAGAAGCACAATAAGCGGCAGCCATAGCCATAGAATGCTTACCTAAAATTCCCACCACATTACAGATATGACCGGCTTTATTTTCCTTCATCACATTAGCGGCAGCCTGACAGGTATAAAAACTTCCCTTCAGATTGAGGTCGAGCATTTTATCTAAATCTTCCGGCGTGATTTTATTGTATTGTTTCATCACACCGGCTCCGGCCGCATTAACCAACACATCCAACCGGCCGTAATGGGAGACAATTTTTGCCATCAAAGTTTCTACCTGAGTCGGATTGGTGATATCCGTCGGCACAATTAAAGAGGGACAAGGCAACTCACTGGCTAAATTAGATAAATTATCGGCATTTCTGGCCACCAATACGAGTTTATGACCATTAACAGCTAGTTTACGGGCTAAAGTGGCACCGATACCCCCCGTAGCACCGACAATCAGGACAACTTTTTCGCTCATAATTATTTATAATTCTTTACAAATCTTATTGTAAACTGTTCCGACTGGAAAATCATCGCTAGTCCCAACCCCTTGATTAAGGGTTAGCCAACTTCTGATAGGATAAACCGTGACAATGTAAAGAAATTTTTATGACTGTACTGACCGAAGGAATCGCGCCCCACGGTGGGCAATTAATTAATCGTATTGCTACCGCTGCCGAAAAAGCCGAATTTCTGGCCCTAGCTGAAAAACTACCGCGAGTTTCCTTAGATGAACGAGCGCTCTCGGATTTAGTTATGATTGCTATTGGTGGTTTCAGTCCCCTCAAAGGCTTTATGGAACAGGACGACTACGAAAAAGTCGTCGATGATATGCGTCTAATCAATGGTTTACCCTGGGCAATTCCCGTGACTCTTTCCGTTAGGGAAGAAGTGGCGGATCCGCTCAAAGAAGGCAACTGGATTCGTTTAGATGACAGCGAAGGCAACTTTGTCGGAGTCCTAGAACTAACCCAAAAATACCGTTATAATAAAGCCCACGAAGCAGTTAACGTCTATCGTACCGACGACCAGAAACATCCCGGGGTAAAAGTCCTCTACGAACAGGGAGAAATTAACCTCGCAGGTCCAATATGGTTACTTCAGCGCGATCCTCATCCCCAGTTTCCCAAATATCAGATCGATCCTCTGCAATCGCGCAAAATGTTCCACGAAAAAGCTTGGAAAACGATTGTCGGTTTCCAAACCCGTAATCCCATCCACCGGGCCCACGAATACATTCAAAAATGCGCCCTAGAAGTGGTAGATGGTTTATTCTTGCATCCCCTTGTCGGCGCTACCAAAAGCGATGATGTACCGGCCGATGTGCGGATGCGTTGCTATGAGATCATGATGGATAAATACTTTCCCCAAGATCGCGTTATTCTGGCTATCAACCCCTCAGCTATGCGTTACGCCGGCCCCCGGGAAGCAATTTTCCACGCTATTATCCGTAAAAACTACGGTTGTACCCATTTTATCGTCGGTCGTGACCATGCCGGAGTCGGCGACTACTACGGAACCTACGATGCTCAGTATATCTTTGATGAGTTCGAGCCGGGGGAATTGGGAATCGTGCCGATGAAGTTTGAACACGCTTTCTACTGTACCCGCACTTCGGGAATGGCAACCACCAAAACTAGCCCCAGTTTACCGGAAGAAAGAATCCACCTTTCGGGAACGAAAGTCCGGGAACTGCTGCGCAAAGGAGAATTACCACCTCCGGAATTCTCCCGTCCAGAAGTGGCTGCCGAATTAATCCGCGCCATGCAAGGATCTTGACATCCTCGCCGCCCTAAAAGTGCGGCGATTCCTAAACCTCACGATTTAAGTTTCTGCTTCCACCACCGTCGCATACCACAGTTAAAAAACCATGTACTGTCTTACACAGAGTCCACAGACTTTCGCCCCATTTCAGAAGCCCGATTCCGTGTGTCCCACGGTACGTTGACCGCCTATAGCTTCTTGTACTTGTTGCGCGCGACTTTTTACCCGGCCAAGCTTTTCTGGTCGGAACCCCCTAAGCCGAGTTTTCAAGGTGCTGCGCCGTCCACTTGGTTTTCGAGACTGGCCTTTTAATTCTAACGTAAAGCCGCCGTAGAACGGCGGGGTTTCAGACCCAAAATTTCCGATGAACATAACTAGGCGAGAATTGATCCAGCAGACAGGTTGGGGGTTGCTGACTTTGGCGATTAGTCAAGGGACCCTTAACCGTCATTTGGCCGCTCTCGCCACCCCTAATCCCCGAAAATTGGCTCTTTTAGTCGGTATTGACCAGTATGGGGCGAATATTCCGCCGCTGCCCGGCTGTCTTACCGATGTGGAGTTACAAAAAGACCTTCTCCGTTATCGTTTTGGCTTTCAGGATGCTGATATAGTAACTTTAACGGGACAACAAGCCAGTCGAGAAGCGATCGAAGCGGCTTTTTTAGAACACCTGATCGCCCAAGCCAGGTTGGGGGATGTGGTAATTTTTCACTTTAGCGGTTATGGCAGTCTTGGGGCCGGAAAAGAGGTTTTTATTACTGCTGATGGGGCAGAAAATGCTTTAATCAAGGAAAATATCCTGCTGATGGCTCGCTGTCTAGCTACGGATAAGTTTAGCTTGATTTTTGATAGTAGTCATCTCCCCCAACCTCAGCCCTATCTCGGTAATCTCCGCATTCGTTCCTATTCTAGAACCATTACTGATCCTAACCCCGCCGAATTAACTTTCGCTGCCGATATTAAAACCCGTTTTAACCTCAAAAATAAGCCTAGTAACGGCGTTATTCTCGCTGCCGCTAAACCAGAGCAAATCGCCCTGGAATTGAGCGGTAATAGCCCCAATGCTGGCTTATTCACCTATGATCTCACTCAGTATCTCTGGCAAGTTTCCCCCAGTCCGACAATTGCGATCGCTTTTCCCCATCTCCGTAATCTCGTCGCTAGTCACAGCAGTCAACAACAGCAACCGGCAATCCTGACCAATAATCAAAATAATTCTGTGCCGCTATATCATACAACGTCAGAAAAGTCAAGGGTTGGGGCGGCAATTGTTACAAATCTTATTGATGAGCGCACCCTAGAAGTCAATCTGGTCGGCCTGCCCTTAGAAATCCTGGAAAATTACGGAATTAACTCCTGTTTGAGCTTTATTGAGGCGACCGGGGAGGAAATCAGCCTACAAATTCTCTCCCGTCAGGGTTTAAAAGCCAAAGCCCAGTTATTATCACCAACCGCCTCCCTAGAAATAGGACAGATTCTAGAGGAAAAATTGCGGGTTTTTCCGAGTAAAATCGGCTTAATCGTCGGTTTGGATCATAACTTAACCCGAATTGAACGGGTAGATGCCACCAGTACCTTTGCCAGTTTGCCCGATGTGGCCGCCGTGGTTAACATTGGCGAACAAACGGTAGATTGTCTCTTAAGTCGAGTTGGTGGCGAAGAAACTGGCAATTATCAGTTATTATCTCCCAATGGCTCCCTAATTATCGGTAGTTTAGGGGCAGCCAACGAAGCAATTAAATCGGGAATCAAACGACTGCAATCGCAACTAGAAACCCTGCTGGCCTGCAAATTGTGGCACTTGTTGATCAATCAAGAATCCTCCGGTTTAGCCGTCATCGTCACCCTGGAAAGCCTCGATCAAACCTATATCTCCACGGTGCCAACTCAAAAAATTGCGGGTAGCAGGGGGACTAATACCGCTAAAAACGACTTAATTCTGCCCGTCGGTACGGAAATTCGCTATCAAATCGAGAATCAAGAAGAACAACCCCTCTACGCACTGATCCTTGTCCTCAACAGCGATCGCCAACCGCTTTTATACTGTTCCCGTTCAGAAAACCCCGATAATTTCAGCAATTCCAGCCCATTAGCCCCCTTTGTCGTGGCGGCCAAAACCAAGGCCACCATCCCCAATGACCGCCAAGGGCATTGGAAAATTAGTCAACCCAAGGGCATCAGAGAGAATATACTGATCCTCAGTCGCCATCCTTTCCCGAAAACCTTGACCCTTCTCAATGCCACTCAAAGCCTCAAGGGAGAAGCCACCCCACTGCTCACCCTGACTAACCCCCTAGAAATAGCCAGAGCTTTCTGGAGCGATCTAAAATTAGATTTAGGTCTAAAAATGGATAGTTCTGGCAGTGTAATTGATGAATACGCCTTTGATCTGGGAACTTGGTCAGGTTTCCAGTTTATTTATCAAGTTATCGACTAAATCGATAGAATAATTCTATGGAATCCTTGAAAAGAAAAGGTTAAAATCCTAAAACAGCTACCCCTAAATTTCCCGATGAATCTTCTGCCCCGGACCACCCAAAGCCGCCTCAAAAAAATTCCACAAATTCCCAGTGTTTGGGAAGGAGATCGTCGTGCTTTATCCTTATCCGAGAGAATGCCCCGGGCCACCCTAGAACCAAATCAAGAAAGCGGTGGCGAGTGCGTGATCTGGGTGGATGGTAGCGAGGGCTGTGTACGCGCTATGGAAGTAGTTTCCCCTGAAACCGGGCCAGAGGCCATGGTGAGAACCTTAATCCGCGCCATCGAAACACCCCAAAATCCCGCCCGGCCAGCCAGACCGAAAAAAATTATCGTCCGCGATCGAGAAACACAGTTTTTTCTGCGCGGGGTACTGCAAGATCTCGATATCACCATCGATTATGTCCCCAGTTTGCCCCTGATCGATGATCTCTTTCGTGGATTCGACGAATTCCAAAATAACCGCCCCCCGGCAATTCCTCCCGCTTGGCAGTCCGCTTTAGTGAAAACCGCTCACGAAATTTGGAAAGCTGAACCCTGGTCCTGTTTAGCTGATTACGATATTTTGCAAATTAAGCTCGATCGCTCCGATTTCCCGAATCTTTACGCCTGTGTCATGGGAATGCTCGGTCGGGAATACGGAATCATTCTCTATCGTTCCCTAGAATCCCTCAAACAATTCCGGCAGTCCGCTTTAGAAGAAAAATCGATGGAAAGATTAGAAAAGGCCTTTCTTTCCCAAGATTGCTGGTTTTTAAGCTACGAATTGGCCGATGATGACGAGGAAGATGATGAGGATGACTACGATCTGGCCTCGGCTGCTCCCTCCCAAATCCATCCAGTTTTCGGCAGCGTGCATCCCTACGAAGGTATTCGCCCCTATTTGGATGAAGAAGAAGCAATCACGGTATATTTAGCTTTAATAGCTCTGTTGCGCTTTTTTAAAGGCAATCAATCCGCTTTATCCGAAGAACCGATCGGAGAATTACAGCGTCGTTTTCGCATTCCCATCGATCCCGAACAGGCAAAAGGGGAAACCGTGGCGGTGACGGTAGCCACGATGCCCGATCTATGTGCGGAATTTATGCAACTCTTGGAGGAGGAGGACGACGACGAGGATGAGGATGATGAGGAAGAATCCGTACTCAAGGAGGATTTAGTTCCTGATAATGCACATCTCAGTCTGGGAATGGTTCCCTGGCAATTATTAGATAAAATTCGCAGTCGTCCAAAAATCCATTATCAACCCCAGTCCGTACCGACAAAAGGAGAGGGTTTCCCCGTGGTGATGATCCAGACCTCCCGACCGAAAGCCAAGGAAATTATCGAAAAAATCGAACAAGCTGGCGGTTTGGCGGCCATTGGTTTTAACCCCGGCGAAGATCCCCTTGAAGATACCCGTTATGATCTCGGTATTCTGAAAATGGCTAACGGTGATCTCTATCTATTTGGGGAATTCGAGCAAGATGATCCCGACCACCGTAATGCGCGCCGCAATTGGCAAAAACGCATCAAAAATACCGAGGGTTATTGTGGTTTGATTATTGCCATGGGCGTAACCGGTTCCTCCTGCGGCAATCCCCAATTAAACGATATGTTAGCCCTCTACGAGGCAAAATCGATCGATAGTAAAGATTTAGACTTGGGAGTTTTGACTCTTATGCCTCACTTTGGTTAATTTTAACCAAGGCAGCGGCGGCTCTTTTTCAGTGATCAGTAATCAGTAATCAGTTTGCTTGGCAAATTCATTGACATACTCCCACCGTCAAGCTGCGCTATGAAGTGTAGAAATATGCCCATGACGAATCGATTTTTACCGCCGCGCATGGGCAGAAATTCCCTTAATGGGTAGGTCAACTTCGATCAGGCGTTTAGGGTAGGTCATCATGGTTAAAATTTTACAATTTGGTTAAAAAATCCCACTCATTAAACCAAGTCGAGCGATCAACAAGATTGAGTAATGAAATAAAATCTTGCTCAATATTGAACTCTATATTATAAGGTTTGGTCACTTGATTGATAATTGCTTGAACATCATTTTTATTAGCCATTTTATAAAATTCACGATTGTCATTGATAGTTTTTAAATACCTCCTAAATAGAGTATTTAGACTAATATCCTTTTCTCTAATAGGATTTTGGTTATTCAAAAAATCCCTTTTACTTAGTTGTTCCCTGACGTTGGCATACCGATGGCAAGTCTCATCAATATATTTATCATCAAGACTCTCTAGCTTTTCTTGCATAATTGTTAAATAATGATTCTCTAGGGATTGTACCAAAGCAGATCGATCAATATTAATATCATCTTTTTTGGCTTCTAGCCATTTTTTTAGTAGATGAGATAACTTGATCAAATCCATTAATAAAATTGACTCAAAAGTATAAGACGGAGTGATATAAGTTAGAATTTTAAAATGACTACCCAGTGCTTCAATAAGCTTATCACGGTGATCATCTTCAATAAAATCACGATCAAAGACGAGAAAAGCCTTACTCCAAAGCGTTTCTTGATTCTTAATTTGCTGAAAAACTGTCTTATAACTAGGTAAATCCTTAAAAATTTGAGAGACTCCACCTATCACCCAAAAGACATATTTTTTGGTATTTACCCCTAAAGTCATTTTTTGTAACAATGTATAAATTGCTTTTGCATCATCCTGACCTTCCACAAATAAAATATGATCTGCCTCAATAGCATTGATAACGTCCAAACCATTACTATTACCCAAAGAACTAATAATCGGATTTAGACTAGAGGGATAAATTCCTTTAAAACGATAGCCAACATCTAAACTCTGTTCATCTTTAACCACAGAAGTATAGTAATAGTTGGGTCTGTTTTCAATATGAAAAAGCTGATACAGAGGAACCTGACGAATTAGAGTCTCATTATGAGTTGTTAAAAAGATTTGAGTATTTGTCGAAAATCTAAGAACCGTATCAATTAAACGTTTTTGAATATCCCGATGAATATGACTATCAGGCTCATCAAATAAAATTAAGTTTAGGTCTCTAGTTTTTTCTGGCGCGTAAAGATTCAATAAAATAAGAATAATTTGTAACGTTCCACTTCCCAATAGAGAAATATCTTTCTCAATGTCTTGTGACTCAATTTTATAATCAATCACTGATTTTATATCTTTTTTGATATCACTTTTAGGGAAAAACTCAATTTTTTTATCGCCGTTAAAGAGAATATATGATAAATCTCGAATAAATTTATTGTAAAGATTTTCATTTCGAGTTGTATCATAATAAAGATTGTATAAACGATTACGAACAACTTCAACAGACTCTCTTTTTTGAATAGATTCAATAATTTGTGGACGAGTCACAAATCTCTCCTCAGTTCTGATGGTGGCTACAGGAGAAGCAAAAGATGCACTAATAGGGTTGGGAAAATTTTCAAAAAACTCATTGAATCCTCTAAAGTTATATTGGCTATAATTCAAAAGCTCGATAACATAATTTAAACCAGAGGTCTTGATAGAAAAACCAATTTCTAAATTTATATCTACTTTGTTTAATAAATTTCTATCTACTTTGTTTAAGGTAATAGATAATTCAATAGGAGCAGTTGTATCACGTTGATAAAAAATATCGTCAATATTTGAAGTTCTAACCGTTTTAATAGTTTCGTAAGGAAAATATTTTTCTGTTGTATGACCGAGAATATAATCACCTTTTTTGTATAACTCTTTATATCCTTTGCCCGCTTGCCGAATTAGCTTATTAAAACACTCATGCCAAAGGGCGATCGCCTCTAGCAAATTGGTTTTTCCTGAATTATTAACCCCAGTAAAGACATTAAAATCAGGCTCTAAATCTACGGTAACATCTTGAAAAGACTTAAAATTTTTAATCTGAATTTTGCTGATCTTCATTCCCGTTCATCCTGCTGGAGAATTGCCTCTAGTCCAAGCTGATAATGTTCAATGCTTGTAACAGGTTGCCGTCCTAGCGTAACCGCATCTCGAATGACATAAACTTCCGACATTGTCCCACAGTTAAACACCATATAGAGCCAATAGTCCCGCTTTAATCGTTCGGCTGTTTTATACTTATCTCTGATGCTAACACAATTGGGAAGTAGGTTAGCCCAATTACATCTATAGCAGTTTTCATCAGAATGAGGTATGGGCAAGGAGCTTAAACCCTTTGTTTGCAAAACTTGTCGACACCTCACTAACGTGAAAAGTGCTATAATTCGATTGAAAAAGCGAAACCCAACAACCCCAACGCTTACTGCTTAACTCTCAAAGTAATTGGCTGATAGCATTTTTCTTTATTCGTGGCAGGCATCCTACTCGCATCTCCCACCCCCCCTGCCCCCCCCGACATCGGGGGGGTCGGGGGGGCAAGGGGGGGGGGGAGAGTCCGGCCTCTGGGTTTTCAGTGGAGACATTGAGAATCTAAGCTGTCTCGTTGAACAAGGAATTTCCGATAGTGATAGGTCAAGAATTCCCCGTCACAGCGTAGCTTGACGGTGGGAGTATGTCAACCAAGCGCCTAAGAGAAGTTGTATCCCTAAGAATGGAACAATCAAACTAGGAGCCGTGTGAGGTGAAAGTCTCATGCACGGTTCTGAAGGGGGGGGATGGAGGCGACTCCATTCCCGACCCCTAACACGCCGGCTTGAGAATATTCTTGTCACCCCATCAGGAATCCACTAAACAAAGAAGTTGGAAACAGGGATATTGCCAGTGGGTAATGTGCCGGTAATGCCTGTAACGTTAACCAGTAAGTCATTGGCACTTTGGAAACCAGCAACATTATCATTGACAATAATATAGGTTCCGGCTATCCCAGCAGTGGTTACTTGGACCAGGGCTGCGCCATTAATACCAAGTGCTTGGTTTCCGGCTAAGGCACCATTGGCATCGGTAAAAACAGCATTCACGACATTGGTTAAAGTGGCAGCGGCAGAATTGGCAGCACGACTAAAGGCAGCGGGGGCAGGCAGCACACCTCCCGCGGCACTGAGCAAATCAATTTTGTCGGAGTTGATCGCAAAATCAGTGATCCGGTCAGGGTTAGCGACAGTAGATTGGGAAAATTGGAAGAGGAAGATATCGTTTCCTGTTCCCCCCGTCAAGGTATCAATACCAGCACCACCATTAAGGGTATCATTGCCCCCACCACCGTTGAGAAGGTTATTGGCCGTGTTGCCCGTGATCACGTTATTACCTGCGTTACCAGTACCGTTAATGGCGGCTGCTCCCGTCAGTGTCAGGTTTTCCACATTTGCCGCTAAAGTCGTGGTGACAGCGGCCGTGATAGTATCGGTTATAGTCGTGGTAGCTATCGTCACCGCACCAAGAACAGCATTAGTAGGAGAAGACAAAGCTAAAGTAAAGGTCTCATCTGCCTCATTAAGGGAATCATTGAGAATGGGAATGTTGATGACTTGAGTAGTAACACCAGGGGCAAAGGTTAGAGTTCCAGTGGTGGCGGTGTAATCCGCTCCCGCGGTTGCTGTACCGTTAGAAGTTGCATAGTTAACGCTGACGGTTTGGTTGCTTGCCTGGGAAAGAGTGACGGTGTAGGAGGCGTTTTGAGGAGTGGTTAAACCTTCAACAACAGTCTGATTGCTGGGACTAAGATTAATCGTGGGTAACTGAAAGTAGTTGCCAAAATTAATGCCAGTCAATTTTTCCCCTGCTTTCAAGTTTAGAGCATAGGGAGTGGTGGGGAAGGTTTGTATCCAACCTGTTTGATTCACTTCTCGGATGGCATATTCTCCTGGTCCTAAGTTGCTGAAGGTATATTGACCATCAGCGTTAGTGACTGTGGAGAGTTCCCAAGGATCTAATTTTCCATTGGCAACGCTATCAATGTAAATTGTCCAACCGGCTAGGGCTTTTTCACCTGTGTCCCAGATACCATTAGCATTAGCATCGTTCCATTTACTGCCTTGGATGCTTCCAAGTGGAATTTGAATGTCTCCATTTTTAAGCGCTAAGTTTGCCGCCAGCTTCGCTCCTTTAAGAAAACCTTCATCCCCCGTCACCACAAAATCGAAAACCCCACCATTTAAAAAAGCACCTTCAGCAATACCAAATTCCCGTCCCTTTGCGAAAGCGTTTGCTACTCCTTGGGGATTTTGTTGCGCTAAAGTTTCTAAGGAGACATAATTAGCGGGAAAACTTTTATTAGCAAATGTCGGTGTCCCGAAAAGGGATTCTTGCTGAGTAATCCGCCAACTATCTGCATAAGTTGTATGTATTGTTTGAACAGAGGGATTAGGTCCCAAGTCCGTGCCATCGCGTAGAGCAAAATCATTGGTACTAACCCCATCACCATTACCTAAAAGCCCTTGAAGTACCCCAAAACGATAGTCAGCGGGATCGACATAAACATCAATGTAGCTTCCATTGTCCGAGGCGATGATGACATCGTTATCATCGGCTGTGGATAAATCACCGTCTAGTCCAGCATAGGTGAAGGTGTACTGATTACCTGAACGCTGGATTTTGCTACTACTCAGAAATACACTTTGACCACTTGCTAAATTATAGGTCACTCCGTCAATTTTGAGTTCTTGACCAACTGCAAGCTCTGAGTCATAAACAACATTGTAACCATCTATCGTTGTGGCAAAAGCTGTGTTGACAGAAACAGTTGTACTTGCTCCCCAAGGTTTTTGACGGGTTTGCACTTGAAAATCATCTATCAGAGATTTGACAAGAATAAACTCCCCAACTGCTTGAAAATCATAGGGTTTTCCATCAAAATTTACGAGATGCACATCTCCCCAACCGTGACCTTGATTTACTGGATTATTAGCAGTGGCAAAGATTGAGAAATCTTGAATGAAGGGAGTAGTTACCGTACTATTTTTGGTAACATAAATATAGTAGTTACCCGCAGGGATCGTAGTTGAGAAAATCTGTTCGATGTTGTCATTAGTAACAGTTGTCTCAGTTCCTATAAATGACGGCGTATACGATGGAGAACCGCCCAGAGTGTTCGTCAAGTACACATCTAGATTATTGCTGGCAGGACCTGTCCAATCTAGGGTGACTTTGACCCCACCAACACCTGTATATCTCAATATACCTACATTAATTGGTGTACCAACTGTGCTATTGTAAGTATCTTCTGCAAAGATATGGCGGGTATTTCCCGTAGGCGATAACGCAATAGTTTGTATGAAGTTAGTTGCATTCGTGATGTTAGAAAAACCTGTAGTTGGAGACCATGGAGTCCATGGAGAAGAACTCCCAAATACATGATCAGTTCCAGCAGTATGGATAAGCAATCCCTTTTCTGTGGAGGGAAGTTCATTGATGGTAGTAGCCACTGTAGAAAGAGGAGGAATACCAGCAGGAATAGGGTTGGGAAATGGATTTAGAATAGGTCCAGGTAGGAATGTGTTCTTAAATCTTGCTCTGTATCCGCCACCTATTGTGCGTACATTTTCATACTGATAGCGATTTAAGTTATCAGCCCACGTTAATAGAGCCGGAGAACCAGCTGTCAAGTCAGGAAGTTGTATCACACCTTGTTCTATCTCAATACTCTGGCCATCTAATGTAATCGTCGCATGATCATTCTCACCTTTCAAAGCCTGTAATGTCCCAGCACTGAGACTATTACCACGCACTAAGTTAGAAAAAATGTCTCCCTCATCACCAGCGCTATCCGTCTGATTAATATGAGCATCAATAAAATGCCCGTATTCTTCTAACAAAACCGCAATAATGTCTGTCTCCGTAGCTGTATCAAGAAAATTAGCAGCGAGATAAATCTTATTCGTGCTAGTCCCATAAGCACCACTAGCATTACCAAGAATGCTACTATCAAGGATTTCAATTTGTGGAAATGAACTAAAATCACCTACAAGCCATTGAGAACGGAGATTTGTGGCTACTGTATGGTCATATTGTGTACCAAATGCTATTTCAAACAAATTCCAGAAGTCATTTAAACCAGCAAAGTTTTTCAGTTGGTTATAGGTCTTGTTGAGAGTGGTCTGAAGAAGATTAGTCATAACATCCTTTCCATCAACTATTTGTTTGCATTTACATTTAATTTAATTGCTCAAGACTTATGAGACTGGCACTAGCGATCGCCTAGATCCATAAAAGTCATCTCTAGGTAGTAGCATAGATGGTCTTTGCGGAAATAAATTTTTGAGGAAATAAATCTTAACATCGGATTTAAATATCGGACTATAGCGTTTCCTGTTCGCACGAGGTACATTATTAATGTTGAAAAGCTTAATTAGTAAAGGTTTAAGTGTGCCACACAGGTGTGAGAACCTCTATATACCCACTTTCCGCACTTCTTAACATTCAATTGATAATTTTTACTAATATATTGCTGACCACCCCTTACCAGTAAGGATTATAGCTACAATGATGGATTTTTATCAAGGTGAAGAATTGTAAATTTTTTTGTCAGAAAAAATCAATTATTGAAAATGTTCTCAATAGTAGTTTCTACAATGAAGGTTTTTTGTCAAAACATCTTGGGGAATGTATAGCACTTTTCACTTTACTGAGGTATCGACAAGTTTTGCCAACAAAGGGCTTAAGCCCCTTGCCCATACCTCATTCTGATGAAAACTGCTATAAAAATACATAAAAGTATATGAAGATGTGCGGAATGTCGGATTTAGGCGTTGCTGATTTGAGATATGAATCTTCTTTTCTGGTATTTTTAAAACCTAGAGCCAAACTAACTTTTGCATCTGATGCAAAGTTGGCATTCATACCTTGATTCAGCAACGCCTAAACTGGTACAAGTGTATGAACAGATGCCTGTAAGCATCCCACCGAAAAACTAATGCGCTCCGGGGTTTGGGGAGTAGAACCCCCTAAAGATTGGGATTGAGTGATAAAATCGGAAATAACGCCCAGTTTTAGCGGAGAGTTTCCCTTTCAAAATCCCAACTCAGTAGATTGACAAAAATTGAGCTGCAGCCTCGGTTCTGATCACCGATCACTGAAATCCCTAAAATTAAGCGACAATGTAAAGTAAGGTAAAACTTTCTGGACAAATTCTTATTATGGTGTTATTCGGATTCGGAAAAAAATTAACTTTGCCCACAGCAAGGGAAGCACTACCCGGGCGATCGGAAAAAATGCCCGTACCTAGCACCCACTACGTTAACGGTCATCCTTTGCAGCCCCCCTTTCCAGGCGGTATGGAAAGCGCAATGTTTGGTTTAGGCTGTTTTTGGGGAGCAGAGCGGAAATTTTGGCAATTAGAAGGAGTTTACACCACGGCCGTAGGTTATGCGGCTGGTATCACCCCCAATCCCACCTATCAGGAAGTCTGTACCGGCATGACTGGGCATAATGAAGTGGTCTTAGTGGTCTATGATCCCAGTGTGATTTCCTACGAACAACTGTTAAAGGTTTTCTGGGAAAGTCATAATCCCACCCAAGGAATGCGTCAGGGTAATGATACGGGGACTCAGTATCGATCGGGTATCTATACCTATAGTCCCCAGCAAAAGCAATTAGCGGAAAAATCCCGATCGATCTACCAAGAAGCTCTCAATAAAGCGAACTACGGTCAGATTACCACGGAAATTCTCGACGCACCTGAATTTTATTATGCTGAAGTTTATCATCAGCAGTATTTAGCGAAAAACCCCGGCGGTTACTGTGGTTTAGGGGGAACGAAAGTGGAATGTCCGCTCGCTCTTGATCTGAAGTTAAATTAAGTAGGGTTAGGAGTCAGTTATCAGTTATCAGTGATCAGTGATCAGTGATCAGTTATCAGTTATCAGTTTTCAGTTTTCAGTTTTCAGTTTTCAGGTTTCAGTTATAATTTAGATCATAAAATATCTTTTCTTTTTTGCAACCAATAGGTAAGGAGAAAATAAATAAGGGAATGAAGAATTAATACTCCCCAATTCAATAACAAATTATTGATAGATAATTGATAAACTTGATTGGTATCCTCAAAGGGTAAAGGGAGCTTAAAAGTATTTTGTTCTTTCGCTTCTGCAATCATAGCTTCCACCTCTACTAATACCCCATAGGCACCAATCGACCAGCGACTAATCATCAACCATGATAGATATTTTCCCAGACCTTCTAAGTTAAATAATACCCCAGCAAAGATAATCTGAGGGATTAAAATTAAAGGTAAGGCGCTATTTGCTTGGGTGATGTTATTAACCCCAGCAGAAATTAATAAACCGAGATTAATCGCCGCAAATATAGTTAAAAATGTGGTAATAAAAAAGCCAATTAACCAGGTCATTAATTCCGGTTGTTGGTCAGTAAATCGCCAAAATATCACGCAGATAATTACAATTGTTTGCAGAAAAGCTAAGGCTGCTAAAACCAGAATTTTTGAGAATAAATAGGGTAATAATCCCAGATTAACTAATCTTTCTCGCTGATAAATTGCTGATTCTTTGACAATTTCCTGTAGGGAACAGGCAAAACCTACCCACAGTTGCGCGCAGGTAAAAACAAAGAGAGTTTTTAAGGCTAAAGGTGCGGATTGGATAGCATCTTCAAACCTGGGATTATCCCCCAAAAATAAAGGATTTTTGTCCCCTGAAACCACGGCCATTAAGAAAATTCCAATCGGGGCGGTTAATAGGTATAAAATTAAACTAAATTGATCACGGATAATTAACTGGCTATAGCGTTGACATAAAACCTGTAGTTGCGACCAAAAAGATTGTTGAACCTGTTGCGGTTTACTATGATTTTGCTGAAATATTTTACCGATTCTTGCTTCAATATTATTTTTGTAGTAGTCGGATTGTTGGAAACGTTGACATTCTTGCTCAACTTTTTCGCTAGTTTCCAGATGAATATAAATATCGGCAAAATCCCCCTGAGGTAAAGAGAAAAAATTTAAGGCCTCCCCCGGAGAACCAAAATAACATAAATTGCCCCCTTGACCAAGAAAAACTAATCGATCGCAGAGATTGATATTATTAGTAGCATGGGTAACTAGGAGAATTGTTCTGCCTTCTTTGGCCAATTTTGCCAGCAATTCCATCATCTTTTTATCTAAACCGGGGTCTAATCCCGAGGTGGGTTCATCTAAAAAGAATAATTTGGGATTGGCTAATAATTCTACCGCAATACTCACCCTTTTTAACTGACCACCGCTTAAGTCTCTGACTAAAGTATTTCTTCTTTCTAATAATTCCACCTGCTGTAGGGTTTTCTCGATCACTTCTTGGCAATTAAGATCCGGAGGTAGCCTTAATTTAGAAGCATAATATAACACTTCTCCCACGGTTAAATCCCTGTGAACGATATCGTATTGGGGAACATAACCGATTTGGGTGCGATAGATATTAAAGTTCTGGCGCAGCTCTTCCCCATTCAGATAAACAGTTCCCGAGGTGGTGGGTTCAATTCCTAATAAAGTCTTTAAGAAAGTCGATTTTCCCGCACCACTTCCCCCGACAATCGCCACTAATTGACTCGGTTCGATCGGTAAGGAGATATGATTGAGAATTATCAACGGTCGTTTCTTTTTATCCCGCACCATCCTGACGATATCTTCGGCATCCAGACGGATATTATCCCCCGTATCTAATAAAACTAAGTCATCTCCCTGCAACCGAAAACTATAGGGTCCGATTCTCACCGTACAACCATTGGTTAAAATGGCACTACCCGATACTTTTTCTCCGTCGATAAAGACTCCATTGGTGCTTTTGTCGTAGAGAATATAACGATTCTGGTTATCGCTATCGATAATCGCGTGTTGTCGGGAAATTGTCGGCGCGTCTAAAACCACAGTAGCAGCATTATCTCGTCCTAAAACTACACTGCGATTGCCTAGGGAAACCGATTTAAAAGCTAAAGGTGGGCTTTTTACTGGTTGGTTAGGATGATAATAGGTGATCTTGACCGAATTTTTGACATCTTGACCGATATGAATCTCATCCCCATTTTGTAAAAGATAGCCATCTTTGGGAGTAATCACGCGATTATTGATAAAAAGTTGATTGGAACTAGGATTAGTCCCGTCTCCATCGTAGATATAGTAATCATCTCCCTGACGACGAAAACAAGCTTGTACTCGACTCACCACCGTCCAGTGTTGGGGAACAACTAAATCCACCTGTTGACCATCCCGCCCCAATTTATAATTAGGACGACTCAGATTAATAGAAGGGAGAAATTCTCCCTGATTGTTAAGAATAATGTAGGGTTCTTGACTAATAACCGTTTTAATGTTGGGAGAATTGGTCATAAAAAGTTGATCGGTAGATGGCGTTCGCGGGGGACAGTAAGAAGCTAAGATAGAATTGATGTCTCGATCGCTACTGTTAACCTCAGAGTCTGGAACGAACTCTAGAGATCATGTTAGTAAAACTTCTTAGGATCGATCGAGCTTGTCTAAATTCCTATTCCTAAGACCTATCCACAGGTTATCGTGCTGTTAGACGATGGTTACAACTCCTATTTCTCCTACCGCCAAGGTTTCTAAAGTCGAAGGTATCAAAGAACGCAGTAATTATCTACGAGAACCTTTGGCCAGTGAACTCCTCGAAGATACAACCCATTTTACCGATGCGGCGGTGCAGATCCTCAAGTTTCACGGTTCCTATCAACAGGATAATCGCGACAATAGAGCCAAAGGTCAAGAAAAAGACTATCAAATGATGTTGCGTACCCGCAGTCCGGGGGGTTTTATTCCCGCGCAACTATATCTTACCCTCGATAGTTTGTCCGATCGCTACGGTAACGGCACTTTACGGGTGACAACCCGCCAAGGCTTCCAATTGCACGGCATTTTAAAGAAAAATCTCAAAGCCACCCTCGGGGAAATTATCCGCAGTATGGGATCCACTTTAGCGGCCTGTGGTGATGTTAACCGCAATGTCACCGCACCGCCAGCCCCCTACAAAAATCGCCCCGAATACGGCTATGCTTGGGAATATGCCAATAATATCGCCGATTTGCTCACTCCCCAAACTGGAGCCTACTACGAAATTTGGCTCGATGGCGAAAAAGTTATCAGTGCAGAAGAAGCGCCAGAAGTCAAGGCTGCGAGACAAAAAGATACAAATGGGATTAACAAAAACGATCCCATCGAACCGATCTACGGTCAACATTATATGCCCCGTAAGTTCAAGATGGGTGTCACCGTGCCGGGAGACAACTCCATCGATATCTACACCAATGACATCGGTTTGGTGGTGATTACCGACGCAAACGGTCAATTACAGGGTTTTAACGTCCTTGCGGGGGGTGGACTGGGAAGAACCCACAATAAGGAGGAAACTTTCCCCAGAATGGCCGATCCGATCGGTTATGTGGACAAAGAAGAGGTGTACGATCTGGTAAAAGCGATCGTGGCAACCCAAAGGGATTACGGTGATCGCGGCGATCGTCGTCATGCGAGAATGAAATATATCCTCGAAGAATGGGGAGTAGAGAAATTCCGCAGCACTGTTGAGGGTTATTTCGGCCAAAAAATTGCCCCCTACCAACCCCTCCCCGATTGGGAATATCAAGACTTTTTGGGATGGAATGAACAGGGAGACGGAAAATTATTTTTTGGTCTTTCTGTGGAGAATGGCCGGGTCAAAAATGAAGGCAGTTTTCAGCTAAAAACCGCCTTAAAAGTGATTATCGAGCGTTTTCAGTTGCCCATGCGCTTGACGGCTAACCATAATATCATTCTCTACGAAATCGAACCCCAGGATCAACAAGCGATCGAGGCGATCCTGAAAGAACACGGAATTATCACCGATCCCGCCGAAATTGACCCTTTAACCCGTTATGCCATGGCCTGTCCCGCTTGGCCCACCTGTGGATTAGCGATTACTGAGTCGGAAAGAATTTTACCCCAGGTGATTGAACGCATTCGCGCCCTGCTTAATCGCTTAGGATTAAGCAAAGAGCAATTTGTCATCCGCATGACAGGATGTCCCAATGGCTGCGCGCGTCCCTATATGGCAGAATTAGGATTTGTGGGTAGCGCTCCCAATTCCTACCAACTCTGGTTGGGGGGAACAGCCGATCAAACTCGACTAGCGCGCCCCTATTTGGATAAAATGGCGATCGATGATCTAGAAAAGGTCTTAGAACCGATTTTCGTTTACTTCCAACAGGATCAACAAAATAACGAAACCTTCGGAGAATTCTGTCATCGAGTCAATTTCCCTGCTTTACAAGCATTTTCAGCCACCTACACACCTAAAATGACCGAAACTACTACCACTGAATCAAAACCCAAACGCGTGCGTAAAAATCAAAACCGTGTCAGCGTCCCCGATGATATGTTTGTCCGTCTCAAGGAAGCTTCGGAAACGGAAAAACGGCCGATGAATCAAATCATCAATGAGGCGCTAGAGGCCTATTTCAGCCAAAAATCCTAATCAGTTACCAGTTAACAGTTATCAGTGACCAGTTGCCAATTGAAGAGAATTAACTTTTGAGAGTTATCTGGGAAGATTACCAATAACTCTTAATTCTCGTATATATCCTCAGTCTATGCTTAAAAATGAATGAGGGAAGTCCGGTCATCTCAATTTGTACGCCTCTGGTGGGAAATTATGACAATCTCACAAACTAAAACAAATCCTTGGCAAAAACGTTCCCGAAAGGATGTTAAAAAATTATCAGATAATGAAATTAATGAAAAATATGAACAAGGTGAACGAAGAATATTATTAGAAATGAATCGAGAAAAGTTGCCTAGTTTTGCTGAGTCTTTAAATAAACCTAACTATGTGAAAAAGCGTCCTTTCTATCAGAGACGGGATCGCTGGGACGCACAAAAACAATCGAGACTAATTGAATCTTTTTTGATGAATATTCCCGTACCTCCTCTGATTCTCTATGAAACTTCCTATAACTCCTATGAAGTAATGGATGGTCAACAAAGAATCACAGCAATTGAGAATTTTTATAATAACAAATTAAAATTAACAGGGTTAGATATCTGGCCTGAATTAGAAGGAAGAACCTATGAAAGTCTTCCTGCAAAAATCAAAGATGGTATCAATCGACGCGCCATTTCAACTATAGTTGTTATTACCGAGTCTCTATCGAATACAGAGGAAGCTTTATCTTTAAAACAACTGGTTTTTGAACGCCTCAATACAGGAGGTGTATCTTTGAGTCGCCAAGAAATAAGAAACTGTATTTACTCTGGGAAATTCAATGAACTTTTATTAAAGCTTTCTGAGAATACTATTTTTGCTAAAGCTTGGGATATTCCTATTGATGATAAAGAAGAACTTAAAGAAAATGGATTTTATAAAAAGATGGAAGATGTAGAATTAATCCTCCGTTTTTTTGCCCTGAGGGATATTGATCAATATACTGGTAATTTATCTAAATATCTGGATAATTATATGATGAAAAAAAGTCTTAATTTTTCCGACGAGAATATCCAAGAGTTCGAGCAAGTATTTAACCAAACTATAGAGTTAGTATCTAACATTTATCAGGATCAGTTATTTAAGCCTTTCGATAGTAAAACCAAAACACATAAATCGAAAGCTTATAAAGTTTACTATGATGCGGTGATGATTAGTTTCAGTAACCATTTATCTGATTATCAAGAATTAATTACTAGAAAATCAGCGATAATTGATGAAACTATCAGCTTATTTACTCAAGATTCCCAGGGAATTACTCATCAAGATAAAAAATTAAAAAAAGGACTTTTCACCGGAGAAGGGGATACCAAAGATGATTTTAAAGCTCGTATTCAAATTTTTGATTCTCTGATTCAACGAGTTCTTAAGCAGAGTATTTGAGAATGTTTGAAGGACTTTTAAATAACCTAAAGGATGAGATAAAGACCATTCGATCAATAATTAATATCAGTGAAAAACTTAGAGAAATTATTGCGGATAATCCTTCACAACTCAACACAGAAGACTTAAAATATCTTCAAGCAAATGCTCCTTTAGGAGACAAGTGGCTAGTTAACGATCATTGTTCATCTATCACAAGGTTATATGCTCTTTACGAAAATTTTGTCGAAAATCTAGTGGGAGATTGGATTATTTTGCTGCCTCAATTATATAGTTGCTATCAAGATTTACCTGAATCTGTAAGAAATAAGCATCAGACTGGTTGTGCTACATTACTGGGCAATGAAAATAAAAGAAATCGCTTCGATTCTCTTTCAGAGAGGGACATTATCAAAAATTTATTTGATACTGAATACAAAAATACAACTAAATATAATCTCACATCAGCTGCTTTTTTGTTACATGAAGCTAATCTGAGAAAAGATCAATTAACCAGACTTTTAGTCGATGCTGGCATATCTGCAACTGATTCTTGGCAATGGATAGAAAATCATAAAAAAGTTAAGAATTTTATTGACAATAATAGTAGGGGTAGTGTGGAAAATGAATTAAAGAATTTTATAGAACTTCGTAATAATTCTGCTCATGGTAAAGAAATAGATACCGTTCTTAATGCCAATGAGTTACTACAATTATGTGATTTTGTCGAAGCTATATGTCAAGCTATGAGTGAATTAGTTCTTTATTGCTTTGTTGATAGGAAGAAAAAGATAGGAAAGCTTCAAAAGATCGGTAAAGTTGTCAATTGGTATCAACAGCAACAAGCTTGCGCTATCAAAATATCAGATGAGCCACAGGAACCCAATAAAAGACTAGAAGTTGGTAAAAAAGTTTTTTTAGTCAGTGAAAATAAAAAAATATGTCAAAATGCTATTATTGAAAGTATTCAAATTAATAAAAATGGCAAAAATACCCCTCGCCGAAGAATTCCAATAAGAGAGATAAAAGATTCTGAAATAGGCTTAAAATTTGACAAAGAAAGTCAAAAAGGATTAGAAGTTTATTTAGTTATTTCGGAATGATTGAAATGAATATAGCGTTTCTGGTAAATGTGAATTATAACCAGATTTGGCATCGTCTCCCCACCCCCCAACCCAAGGTGAGCGCATCTCAAACGCTATTAACAATTGAGATGGCAAATTCTCCTCAAATATGCCTGAATCGCTCTCTGGGTAAGCAACTCACATAAAGTTCATTTTGTCAAGGCTCCTTAAGATGTGCTACCCTGAAGTAGCTATGAGCTCACAGCCATTTTTTATTTAGGGTTGGCTGAATAAATGTGAAATATAGACGAGGTAAGGGGTTTGGGGGACTGTTTGGCCAAGCAGCTGCAAGATTTTCCAGCTAGTGGCTCAAAAACCTGGCATCTTGAGCGGCGATCGCGTCCTGTCGGGGCGAAGCATTTGGCATAACCTATCGCTGAAACCGGAGATTTTCTATCCGAATGCTTCGCCCCTACTTTTTCAGCAAACCCTATCTATCGGCCAACGGAATCAAGTGGCGAGCGATGGCCCATGACTTGCCAAGATGACAGAGCGTCTATAGCTATTTTTCGGGGTTGGAAAGGGGACGATACTGATAGCATTTTTCAAAAGTAATGGCAGATATGGTTAATTGCCCTCACCCCCAACCCCCCCTGCCACCCCGATGTGGGGGGTTGGAGGGGCGCGAGAGGGGTGTAGAATGCCTGCCATGAATAAAGAAAAATGGCATAACCTCATCCCTAAACCTTATTGCCGATTCCATCCAGAAATACTGTTAGGAAGTGAAAATTTATGTCACAATGACTCTATAAGGGCGATTTTTTAGTGATCGCCGAGGCCGTCTATTAATCGAATCGATGTCTTTGAAGAACGTAGCCCCAAACCGGAAACCTGACTTTCCTTTCCCATTCTTGCCACTGCTAGCGGAATTTTTCTCCCTTTTGTGTTATCCGCGGGAATTTTTGAGCTATTGCTGAGATTGGCATTTTGTCACTTCCCGTTAGTTGAATTCAACAAAAGAAGCTGTTTAGGAGCAATTTATGTTACACCGCAAGATTTATCAATTCTGTATGGATGGTCAGGAAGTCTGCATTTTCTTGCGCGATCAGCAAAGATGGATTGATAATGCTCGTATTGTCGATCTAGAAAGCGATCTCGTCACCATTCGCTACGAAACAGAAGAAGAAGACGAAATTAGTTCTTGGGAAGAAATGGTGCGTTTAGAAAGTATTGGTGCGGTGAGCAGAAAACTGGCCTCGGTGTCGCGGACGAATCCTGATATTAATGTCTCGGAAGATTGTCCGGAAGCAGAACAACTTTATCCCCATTCTCCCGATAGCTTAGATTAGTTTTGTCGATTTAACTGACAGTGGCTAGAAGTCCCGCGGTTTTAACCATGGCCAAGGGACTTTTAGGGAATGGAAGGGAAGAGAGCCGGTCAGAATCACCACTTGTTGTAAAATTATCCTAAGTAGTCGTGCAAAATTAATTTCTTGGTTAGGATAGGCAAAAGGCAAGAAGTAGTTAGATATGTGTAATTGATTGTGTCTAGCTACTTAAAAGCCGCCAGATTTTCTCTATTATAAGCTGGAGGAGCAAAATGAATTCTAATCCCTACTTCGCTGCCCAGGATATCTATCAAAAATTTGTGGCAGTAGTAATAGTTTTAATTAGTTGTTGGTTAGTGACTTTTCCGGCCTGCGCCGGAGCCGCCCCTCTAGAAGTTAAAATTAGTCTAGGCTCCAGCCAAGGAGAATTAAAATTCTTTCCTAGTCAATTAGACTTTATTGCCGGACAAAAATACAAATTAATTCTCGATAATCCCAGTCCCACTAAACATTATTTTACCGCTAAAGACTTCGCCGATGCTAGTTGGACGCAGAAAGTTGAAGCGGGAAAAGTGGAGATTAAAGGGGCGATTCACGAACTAGAATTAAAACCTAATGCACAGGCAGAATGGGTAATAGTTCCTCTCAAAACCGGTAAGTATAAATTAATCTGTACTATTCCGGGTCATGCGGAAGCGGGAATGGTGGGGGAAATCGCCATTAATAACCCATGAATTTAAGAAAAATTGTCTCCTTTGCTTTCCTATTATTTATTCCCCTATCGGTGGTCGCTAGTCGTCTTAATTGGGGAGATCAAGCTATTTTTATCACTGCCGCTTTATCGATCATTCCCCTGTCAATTTGGTTAAGTACGGCCGTGGAAAGAGTTGCCGTAGTCACCGGGCCAACTTTGGGAGGATTAGTTAATGCTATCTTCGGCAATACTACCACTTTAGTTATTGCCTTAATTGCCCTAAAAAAAGGCTTGGTGGACATCGTACAAGCCAGTATTACCGGTAGTATTCTCAGCGACTTATTATTATTTATGGGCATGGGAATGCTCACGGGAGGAATTCGCTACAAAGAGCAGGAATTTAAACCGATTTTAGCGCGGGTAAATGGTTCTTCCATGACTTTAGCAGTAATAGCGATCGCTTTACCAACTTTGGTAATATATACTTCTAACGTGGTGGAAGTTGCCGATATTCTCAGTCTTTCCCTAGTCACCGCCACGGTTTTATTAATAGTTTACGGGTTAACTTTATTATTTTCCCTCAAAACCCATAGCTATCTCTACGAAGTGGGATTAAGTAATGAAAATACCCCTGACAATCAGGTTAGTGAGGAAGAAAAAGCTCAAGTCTGGATTTGGTTACTTGTGCTGCTTACTTCCACCGTAGCTGTAGCTTATGAGTCGGATTTATTTGTTGATGTAGTGGAATCGGTGATGGAAGGATTTAATCTCACTCCTCTCTTTATCGGGGTGATTTTCATCCCTTTAATTAGCGATGTTTCTGGAATAGTTACCGTCACTCAATTAGCCCTAAAAAATCAGATGGATTTAACGGTTTCCGTGGCTATGGGTGATAGTTTATTGGTGGCTTTATTCGTGGCACCTTTATTAGTTTTTATCGGTCAATTTTGGCAGCAGCCGATGGATTTAAATTTTAATCCCTTTAACGTGGTGGCTTTGATTGTAGCGGTGATTGTTACTAATTTAATCAGCTTTACTGGTCGTTCCAATTGGTTAGATGGAACCCTATTACTAGCCACCTATTTAATCTTGGCAGTAGCTTTTTATTACCATCCCGCCTAGCCAAAAAAGAGATTTAGGTATTTTCTGATATTTCTGTCTTAGAATGGATCGGTATCACCTTACTGCCGCAGGATTGCTGATGATGAAAAGAGGGTTTTGGTTTGTCGTCGGGTTAGTAGTAACGATAATTCTGCTTCCTTCCCTAGTTCTTTCTAATTCCATCGGTGAACAGGGAATTTATGCCGATCGCCTGCGGGCGGAACCCTATAATTTATTAGGGCGAAAAATTGCCATCGGTCAAGTGGAAATCGGCCGACCGGCTCAGTTCGGTTATGATAAAGTGGCAGCTTGGCGACCTCCCTATAAATTAGCCGGTGTTTTTTTTCGCGATCAAATTGCCAAACCCAACACCTATCTAGATAATCACGCCGCTATGGTGGCAACGGTAATGGTCAGTGATGATAAAAAAATCCCCGGAGTGGCCCCAAAAGCGAGATTATATTCGGGGGCGGTGGGTTCTTTGCGACGGGGCGGACAACCGGAAGAATGTCTGGCTAGTCAAAATATTGCCCGACAAAATAGCGGTGATGTGCGCGCCATTAACTTTAGTTTTGGGGAATCTTTGCAAAGAGATCAACGACAGGAACCAAAATTAGATGGTCAGGCTTTATTAACTCAATGTGTTGATTGGTCATCGCGAGTTGATGATGTTCTTTATGTAATTGCTGGTAATCAAGGTAAGGGAGGAATTCCCATTCCCACCGATCATTTTAACGGCATTACTACCGCCTATACAGCGAAAAGAGAAGGAAAATTTACTAAAGTTGATTTTGCTAATATTAGTGCTTTGCCAGTGGGTATTGGTCGCAGTTTAATTAAACGGGAAATTAATGATGGTTCGCGACGGTCGATTAATTTAGTTGCTCCTGGCAATAAAATAGAGCTTTATGACCTCAAAGGTAAATTAAATACCGTTAGTGGCACCAGTTTCGCCGCTCCTCATATTACAGCATCCGTGGCACTTTTACAAGAATACGGCGATCAACAAATTAATCAAAAAAATCCCCATTGGAGCGTCGATTCTCGTCATCATCAAGTGATGAAGGCAGTAATGCTTAATGCTGCCGATAAAATTAAAGATACGGGCGATGGGTTACGGTTAGGTATGAGACGGACGGTCTTAACTAAAGACCAAAAAACTTGGTTAGAGTCCGATGCTTATAAAGATCCGAAAATTCCTTTAGATATGCAGATGGGGACGGGACATCTTAACACTTTTCGCGCCTACCAACAGTTTAGTAATGGTCAATGGTCGGCCGCAAAATCTATTCCTGCTATTGGTTGGGATTACGCTACAGTTACCGCTAATGGTTATCAAGATTATGCCCTAGAGAAGCCCTTAAAAGCTAATAGTTTTGTTTCGATAACTTTGGCTTGGGATCGTTTGGTTGAACTAATCGATACTAACCGCAATAATCTCTATGATCTCGATGAAAGTTTCCGGGATCGCGGACTGAATAATTTAGATGTTTATCTTTTACCTGCCCAGGAGGATAATAATGCTAAATACACCTGTGCTTCCCTGAGTGATAGTGATAGTTTAGAGCATATTTTTTGTCCTGTCCCCATCTCTGGAAACTATAAAATTCGGGTTCAATATCGTCAACAAGTTAACGAGAAAGAACAAGCTTTTGCTCTCGCTTGGTGGACGGTTCCCGAATAATAAAAATGATAGTAAATCCTGTTTAAAAAGTATAAGAGGCTGAGAAGATGGGAGCGAGTTTTTAAAGTTCGATTGGCAGCTAACGGACTTGGTATAATTTAAATACCGAACAGTCTCTAAGATACACCTCGTTTTCTTTTCGGGATAACATCGTCAGAGATTCCCCAATAATTTGATGCTTGAGACATATTATATAGCAATAATTCGGCTGGCATTTTTTCTAAAATAACTCGGTTGAGATTAGCGGTATTGATATTCATTGCTCCCATCACAGAAGAGCCAAGTTCTTTCGATAATAGCGGAATAACTGCATTACCAATCTCACGAAAACCATGCCATATTGTGCGGTGAAACTGAAACCAATCGGGGAATGTATGTAATCTGGCGGCTTCTCGTACAGTAAGACAACGAGGAATAGAATAGTGAATGGGTCTAGGAGCAGTATAGGCCCCTTTGTCACTATTAGTTCCGGCCCGGAGAGTATTACATAAACCAGTAGGAGAAAGCTTGAAAAAGCGACTTTTTGGTTCCACTGTACCCGGTTCGGTTATGATAAATCTATCAATTGATCTTTGGGTATGAACTGAGCCTATATGTCCATAGATTTTTGTATCTACTGTTCTTTGATGGCAAAGTTTAAAAATATCCCCTGGCTGCACTGAATATTTTTTCCTCTTACCACTATAATCTAATTTTGATGCAGGTATGCCTAAATCAGTATCGATAAAGGCAGGTATTAATTCTAAATCTGAAATCGCATCATAGACGCTGGTAAAAGCTGATTTTTTGGCTGAGTTCAAATCGACGGTCTTGGCTAAGGGATATTTAGCCATCGTCACGTCTTTTCGACTACCAATTAAGATTAATCTTCTGCGCTTTTGTGGTGCGCCATATTCACTGGCATCGAGGATTTTAATTGGCTGATTAATTGTATAGCCAATAGCTTCAAATTCAGAGATTAACTCCTCTAAAAATTGTTTATGTTTACCCGTAGCCATGCCGGGGACATTTTCAAAGATAAAATACTTGGGTTTAATTTCTGCTACAATCCGCAGATATTCAAATACAAGAGAATTTCTAGGATCATCTATTTGTCGTTTACCAATCAATGAAAAACCTTGGCAGGGGGGACCACCAGCAATTAAACTAACATCGGTGGCATAGCCTTTTAGTTTTAATAATTCCAATATTTCTCTACTTGTTACTTTGGCTATATCCCGGCAAATAGTTTGACAATAGGGAAAGTTAAAATGATGAACCAAGGAATGGACTGCATCAAACTCCACCGCTACAGCAATATCAAATCCCGCCGCTTCTAGACCAAGGGACATCCCACCGCAGCCGGCAAATAAATCGATCGCAATTGGTCTATGTTTCACTTTGATGATTAGCTCTCTATTGTCTGCCTTTTATTATACTGTATTTCTGATATAATTAACAATTTAAGTTTTATTAAGAGTGCAATTACTTGAGCAAGTTAGTAATCAATTGATCGACTTTCTCTAATTCTTGAATAATTTGTTTAACTCTTTCTAATTCGTCGGCAGGGTTAGGCGGTTGTTTCGTTTTTCTTGCCGAAGAATGAGCGATTTCACCGCGTTATTCTCCAAAAGTATCCATATTTAGTAACCAAACTTGATCTAATTCATCACTATCGATGCCGATTGGTAAGAGTAATTTTAATAGGTTAGTTTCTTTAATCCCATGATTTTGATCGATAACTGATTTAAAACATCTAATCGCTATGTCAATTTTTTTAGTTATTTTCAGTTTGTCTAGGGAGACATTTTTGTTACCTTTAAGAGGAGTAATGGTATCGGGAGGATTTTCCATTTCTTGACCAGAAAAAGCGATTACACATAACAAAACTCGACCAGCTTTACCTTGATTATCCCAGATATTTTTTGCTGTCTGTACGGTATCCCAAACTCGATCTTCAAGATAAGATTCAATCTCAGCATGAGCAAAAACTCGATAGGCAAAAGTTAAAGCTAATTGTCTTTCAGAATAGTCATTTATCTCGCTGAATTTACGAGGTAGGAATTGTTTTTTGAGTCGATTTAATTCTTTGGTTAGTTGTCTAAATCTTAGAGATTTCGGCATAGTAAAAAAACAACTATCTTAACCCCTTAAAAATAATACGATTGTCTTCCATCTGAGGAATATTGAAGTTAATATCTAATACTTCTGATAAAGCTTGACCCCATAAATGAAAACGATCATAGGTTGATTGTTTAGTATTTGTACTAATTAATACAGCATTTTTAAATCGATCAACGGCAGTAAGAAATAAACTTTTAAATGCTTCTTCTACCTGTTCTTTGTTTTTCTCGGCAGCTGCTCTAATTAGATCATCGCAAAAGTAAAAAACCATCACATCTAAAATTGCTCGATTGAACTGACTTCGATAAGTTGCCGATTCAGGCAGCCAGAGACGGGAAAAGTTTTTCTCTCCAAAAATATTAATCGTTGTCTGGACAGCTTTTTCAAATTGATCAACAACATTGATAATTTCATCTGAGCGTTTTTCCCATTCTTGATTGAAATTTTGACAGGTTTTATCTAGAAGCATCTGAACATCACCGCGATAATCAGATAAATAATAATGAAAAGCTACATAACGCAATAATATATCAGTGTCGCGCATCCGGAAATCGGGATAGGAAGATTTAAATATTTTCTTTAATGCTTGACTTTCGATCGCTCGATCATCTAAAAAATTAATAAAACCTCCTGGGTGTAATGCTTGTCTTAATTCTTGAGAAGACAAAGGGGTATTTTCCACATTGAGACGCAGAAAAATTTTATGGAGGAAACTCTCCGTTTTCCAATTACGGATAACAATCGTGCGGATAGTTTGATTATCCAGTTGGTCTAAGATATCATTCAAATTGAAGTCATTTTTTAGATCTTGATATTGGCAGCCATTGAGATTATCTAGAAATTCTAAATCTTTTAAAGTAAAACTATTATTAGGTGTGGCACTGTCACCATAAAACTGTAAAATTGTTAGTAGGCGTTGTTTGCCATCAAGAACGATAAATTTCCCTTTTTCCTTATTATTAGTAGCTAAGACAATCTGTGGGACTGGAAACCCTAGAATTAGGGATTCAATAAATCGACTTTTACGAGTAATATTCCAAGCATCTCGTCTTTGAAAGCGCGGATTGAGTTGAATATTTTCTCGAATTAATTGATCGCGGATCGTTGCGGTAGTCCAATCACTGCTGGCAACAACAGTCTCGGAGATTTCTTTGAGTTGTAGCTTTTTTTGGTTTGCTGATTCTCCTTCAATATCTTCTTCTTCTTCCGCAAAATCCACCGCTTCTATTTCTTCTAAAATCTCTAACTGTGTCATGGTAGTAATTAATCTCCTCAATTGTCTATTCTGCAAAAATCCCGCCCCAATATTTGGACGGGACTAACAATCAATCAATAATTCAATACTACTCCCATTCTATAGTTCCGGGGGGCTTAGAAGTAATATCATAAACCACGCGGTTAACTCCCTTAACTTCATTGACAATGCGATTAGAAATTGTCTCCAATAAATCATAGGGAACCCGCGACCAATCGGCAGTCATTCCGTCTTCGCTGCTGACTAAACGTAGGACAATAGGATAAGCGTAGGTGCGTTGATCTCCCATCACTCCCACACTGCGGACAGGCAATAAAACCGCGAAAGCTTGCCAGAAATCGTGATACATTCCCTGCTTATTAATCTCGTCGCGCACTACCCAATCTGCATCGCGCAAAATATTTAATTTATCTGCGGTCACTTCCCCTAAAATGCGAATTGCTAAACCGGGGCCGGGGAAAGGTTGACGACGAACAATTTCTTCTGGAAGACCGATCGATCGACCTAATTTTCTCACCTCATCCTTAAATAATTTTCGCAGGGGTTCGACTAATTTAAACCGGAGATTTTTCGGCAGTCCACCAACGTTATGATGACTTTTAATTTTAACCGCTACTCTTTCCCCGGTTTTGGGATCCACATTACTATCGGCCGATTCAATCACATCGGGATATAAAGTTCCTTGGGCCAGATAATCAAAGGGTCCCAAACGATTCGATTCTTCTTCAAACACCTGAATAAATTCATGGCCGATACGACGGCGCTTTTCCTCGGGATCCGTGACACCGGCCACTTGCGCTAAAAATCGCTCTCTAGCGTTGACATACTCAACTCTAATATGGAATTGCTCGTTAAATATCTGCATTAATCGTTCTGGTTCACCCTTACGCATGAATCCCTGATCGATAAACATACAGGTTAGTTGATCACCGATCGCTCGATGCAAGAGGAATGCTAAGGTAGAGGAGTCCACACCGCCAGATAAAGCCAATAAAACTCGCTTATCGCCCACTTTTGCCCTAATTTCTCGGATCGATTCCTCGACAAAAGCTTCCGTGGTCCAAGTGGGTTCGCATTTGCAGATATGATAGACGAAATTGCGAATTAAGGCGATTCCTCCCACAGAATGGACAACTTCCGGGTGAAACTGCACTCCAAAGAGTTTTTTCTTGTGATCGGCAATGGCCGCACAATCGGTATTATCGGTATGAGCGAGAATTTCAAAACCCGCGGGCAATTCCACGCAGGAATCCCCGTGACTCATCCAAGCGGTGGAACCGTCCTCGACATTGGTTAATAAATCGGTAGGATCGTTGATAAATAGGGATGCTTTGCCGTATTCGGCCCGTTTTGCCCGTTCTACCCTGCCCCCTAACTGCTGTACCATCAATTGCATCCCGTAGCAAACTCCGAGGACCGGTACACCTAAATTCCAAATTTCGGGATCACAGTGGGGCGCTCCAGGATCATAGACGGAATTGGGACCGCCCGAAAGAATTATTCCTTTCGGGTTGATTTGGGCCAATTGTTCGGCGCTGGTACGATAGGAGAGAACTTCGGAGTAAACGTTCGTTTCCCGGATTCTGCGGGCGATTAATTCAGAATACTGGGAGCCAAAGTCAAGAATGATGATTATTTGACGATTAAGGCTATTAGTGAAGGACTCTGAGGGCAAAGTCTCTTGGGGGGTGGGAAGGGGGGTTTGAGTTGTCACTGCGATCAAAAAAAGAAACTGGCAGGAAAAGGTTAAAGATTTGTAAACTAAATCGGCTATTGTTCTGAAAATAAGCTAGAATAGTTTAGCCTTATTAGTTTCATTTTTTAAGACTAAATATTCCCACGATCATAGCACGGTCACTAGGGGGTAACTTGTAGATTCTGCAAAAATTTAAGGCCATTTTCGCTTTTGCTGATCAAAGAACGAGAGCGATCGAATAAAATACAACCGACCCCAAGATGACCGTTACTGTGGTTATAAACGTATTCTTGGCAACGGCGATCAATCGTATTAGCCATTTCTCCATAGATGCGTTCCACCCAATTATCTCCCGTTTGCCGGTCTAATTGACGCAGATATTCCAGACCGTTTTCGCTGGTGCTACTGTCAAAAATTTGCTGGAGATGGGGGGTAGCTAAACCCATTTTAGCGGCGTAGGCGGTAAGAATTTCCCGACGACCATCGGCGAGATGATGGTGAGTCTGAAAGATTCCCCCGGCAAGTTTAATTAATTTACCGTGATAACCAAACAAAAGAATTTCAGAGATTCCCTGTAATTGTGCCTCTAATAACATCGGCCCGATCCAATTGGCTGTTTTTACCAAAATATCAGGATTAATACCCATTTGAGGGGCTAAATCTAAGCCATTTTCCCCGATACAAAACACCAAGCGATCGAAACGACGGGATAAAATTTTTAATTGCTCGCGAAAGATTTCCAACTGTCCGGGGGCGCTCAGGGGTTGGGAAATGCCGGTGGTACCCAACAAAGATAATCCCTCTACTACCCCAAAAGCGGCGTTAGAAGTCCTTGTGGCCAGTTTTTTGCCTTCCGGCAGGATAATCGTCACTTTGATGCTTTCTTGGGGCAGTAACAGGGGTCTGAGGTTTTCTTGCAGGAGACGCTGGGCATAACTATAGATAGCTGATTTTCCGTCATTATCAACCTGTAGGCCGATTCCTTCGCCGCCTTGAATCTCTATCTCTTGATTACCCGTCTTTCTTTCTACTAACGCCCATATAGGGGTATTTCTAGTTAAATCTAAATTGTCCCCCGGATCGCTGCGGGTGATGGCTAGGGCAGCATCGGGGTTAAGTCGAGCAACTTGTTCGATGGCAATTGTAACGGTTTCTGGCGGTTCTAAAAGATTAAAAGTAACGGAATTTAGCTCATTTTCGCCGTGGAGATGCTGGAGAGATGCGATCGCACTGGCACAGGCAAAAACCGGTAAAGTGTAACCTGAACGGGGTAGAGAGATAGACATGAATAGGGTCCATAACCAATCAAATTAGCGTGATCTGATTTTGACTCTCCCCCGCTAACCGCTCGCGCGGTGTAGCGGGGGATTCTTGGTTCTTAGGCTTTTAACTAGATCAAACAGGTTTAACTGAACGACCCCCGTCAAATCGCCTCCGCAAGCGTTTTCTAACACGGTCAGTCCGACCGCGTTTTTTCCTCGGTTCTCAATTACCTTCGCTGATGCCGTATCTCTCGGTTCAATGTGGCCGCAAGAATCACACCGGTGAACTCTTTCCGATAACGCTTTTTTACCAGTAATTGCGCCACAATTAGGACAATCCTGGGAAGTTCCGTTTTTATCGACTTTAAGATAATATTTCCCCCGTTTCCAAACAACAAACGGTAGTATCTCATTAATAAAACTACCGATGCCTGAATCTAGAGATTGTTTTCTAACGATCCCTCTAGACCAAGAAACGAAGTTAATATCCTCAACGAAGATATTATCAGCAAAATCGCCAAGGTAATGAGCTAACTTAAAATGCCAATCTCTACGAGTATTAGACACTTTTTCGTGTAATCTCGCTATCTTATCTTGGAGTTTTAACCAATTGTTCGAGCCTTTAGTTTTCCGTTTCAAGCGTCTTTGTAGCAATTTAAGCTTACTCTGTACTTTCAACAAAAATCGAGGGGCTTTGATTAAATCTCCCCGTGAAGTAGCGACAAAACTCTCAATCCCCGCGTCGATTCCTAAACAGGTCTTCCCTACTGTCATATCGGGAACTAATTCCGTAGATTGGAAAGAAACCGAAACGTAAAATCCCGACGCTTTTTGGATAATTCGAGCTTGTTTAGGCTCGAACCCAGACGGGTATTCTCTAGATGGCCGGATTCTAATTTTTCCTAATTGTGGAAAATTCAAACATCCATCCCCTAGAAAGTTTTTTGACAGCGCAGGAAAAACCAAACTCCGCATCTTTTTCTTAAATCTAGGAAAGCCGAAGCCTTTCGATTTTATCTGGTCAAAAGCTTTATCTAAAGTTTTTAAGACTTGCTGTAAGACTTGAGCGTTAACCGTCTTTAATATCGGGTAAACTTTTTTAGCTTCCGTTAGATTTTTAGCTTGAACGAAGTAATTTGGATAGGGTTCATCCGCAGGAATTATGTACTCGGAAACTAACGAACAGCGATCCGCAAGACACTTTCGAGAGTTCAACCAATCTTTCCGTTCTGAAAGAGCGTAATTGTAAACGCTCTTGCCAACATCAAGAATATGTACAATCTCCCGTTCCTGTTGTCTGTTTACCTTTAGTTTGTACTGGTAGGTAAGCGTTATCACTGTCGTTCGTTTCGTGATGTAAAATTAGATTATAACACTTACCATCTAATATGTCAACTGATTACAATCATGGATTTCGCTCTGTTTATAGACTTACCGCTCACGTCGTATTCGTCATCAAATACCGGCCATTGCTATTAACGATGAAATCTTAGCCCGACTTAAAGAAATCTTTGTGTCAACGCTCACGAAATGGGAAAGCGTGTTGCTTGATTTCAACGGTGAATCAGATTACGTTCACCGGATTATTGATGACAAACCTGACATCGCTTTATCCAAATTAATCGCTAACCTTAAAACAGTTAGTAGTCGCTTAATTAGAAAGGAATTTCCGAATTTGGCGGCCAAGTATTTCGACAATAAACCTTATTTTTGGACGGGAGCTTATTTCGTGGCTAGTTGTGGCGGAGTTAAGTACCTAAGCAAAATTAATTACACATTTCGATCAAGCTTTTGCCTTTTGCCTCTTGCCTTTTGCCTATCCTAACCAAGAAATTAATTTTGCACGACTACTTACCGTCGAACAACTAAAAAAATACGTCGAGAACCAAAACTCCCCAAAAGTGGAAACGCTACCGCGTTAGTTTCATTCTGGTCGCGATTCATCTCCCGTTAACTGCGTAGCGGTTTAACGGGAGATGAATCGCGACCTTGAGATAGAACTAGGGGGCAACCGCTTATTCTTAAGATTAGCCGAATCTCCCCCAATCCCTTTGCTGTTGCCAGAGTGCCTCGTCTCAACAAGCAATTTAAATGCGCGGGAGGTTCACCTGATGAGCCTTTCTCTCTCAAATCTTAAGGCCGATGCGTTTCATTTTTGAATTGGCGTAATGACGGCTGGAACGGTCGTGGCTGCTAATTTGCCGATCGCATCAATGATTCCCAAAGAAAAAGCATAACCCTGGGGACAGGGTAATTCATCACTGGAAAGAGGTAGTGAATCCCCTACGGTTGATAATAATGGCGGTTCTGTCGTCGTTTGGATGCTTTCACAATAGCTAACTCTCGTGACATAATTGGAGGGGGTTTTCCGAAAATTAGGAATACTGAAAGTTCCATAATCTGTCGGGTCTTTAGGTTGCCAATTTTGTTGGCGTTTGGTATCGGCATCTGACATTTTACCCCCCCATAAAACCGCTACATAACCATAACTATCACTTTGGCGAGGAATCGCGGCTATTTGCACTCCATGATTATTAATAACTTGTACCTCAAAATAATGGCTGGGTAGGGCAATTAATCCTGAGAGTTTTTCAAGAAATTTTCCCTTGTCTAAATAGGATGTATTTTGTACATTAACATAAATAGATAATAATTTAATTACTTCTAAATTGCTGGGGCGAATAATCGGTTGAGTTGGTGAGGTGGGTGGTTCAATCTTTGATGATTCTTGGGTGGTTTTGAACCCATAAAACAGGGCTATCAAAGCAGCAATTGCACTGCCAAACCACAAATAATTACCATAGACATTTTTCGCTTTGCGAGGCTGATTGAGGTCTTTTAATGCCGCTGAAGCTGATGTATAGCGGTTACTTAGACCTGGCGCAATTAGACCATCTAAAACTTCCGCTAATTGAGAACTAACCGTATTTTCCCCAAGCCAGTCTCGCCATACCCAATTATTATCACCATCCACTAAATTAAACGGTGATGTATTAGTTAATAAATAAATACAGGTTACACCTAAACTATAGAGGTCACTAGCAAAAACCGCTTTTCCTCGTAATTGTTCTGGGGCGACAAATTCCGCAGTTCCGATGCTAGTTCCCGTTTTAGCCAGGTTAGTTCCCGTGTGGAGTTTAGTCGCCCCAAAATCTACTAAAAAGAGACGTTTATCGCTTGTTCTACTGATAATATTAGCGGGTTTAACATCCCGATGAATTAGGTTTTTAGCGTGTAGATATTGTAAAATCGGTAAAATTTGATTGAGTATATCTCGGATTTGGCTTTCTCCAAATACCCCCCTTGCTGCTAATTCTTGTTCTAAGGTTTCTCCTGGAATGAACTCTTGGATAAGATACTGTTGTTCATCTATATAAAAATATGCCAAAAATTTGGGGATTTGGGGATGGTTAAGCACCTGTAAACTTTGGGCTTCTCGACGGAAGAGGCCAGAGGATACCTGAGCATCATTAGTCCTATGGGGGGAAAATTGTTTAATCGCACAGGGAGGGTGATTAGTTTCGCTTTCATCTATACCTAAATAGGTGATGCCAAACCCCCCAGACCCAATTTCTCTCAATCCTCGATAGCGAGCGCCTAACTTTAATGACTGACCGCAGCGTTCACAGGATACAATATCTTTAGGGTTTTCGTGGCGACAGGTGGGATTAAAACAAAGACTCATAGTTTTTCCCCAGGACATAGTTATCGCTTAACTCTAACACAGATGCTGAGACTATGAGACCATCAACTGTTGATGATTATTACTGAACTTCCCCGTTGACAAAAGGCCATAACATCTGCTGTAGGAGGGATTAAGAGTATTCAAACTCATCGTCCCCAAGTCCTCCAATAAAGTCCGAAAACTAGGCCCGGGAAAGTTCTCTTAATTCCTTTTGGACATAATCTTAGGTTTTATGGCTAGAATTGTCTCTTGTCTTTTTCTCTTCCTGTCTCCTCACCTAAGGGAAGATTTTTGATTTTTTCAGGATCTATATTAATCTTTCAGCAATTGTAAGCGATAACGATACAAAGCCACAGGACGATTCGGCGCTTGGAAATAATCAGGCGATTGGGGGGAAAGATAAATGGCTGTCACCTGATCGCCTAGAATTTTATTAGGAGATAATAACTGATAGGCGGTGGTGGTTTCCACCTCATTAAGATAAGTATTGGTTTCTCCCCGGAAAATTTGTTGACTAATTTCTGTGGCAATAAATTGATTTCGGCTAGGAGTTTCGCTATTTCTGGCAATTACCGTGGAAATTAGTTGATGAGCGCCCCGTAAAAAGGTAATCTGACGATTGGGATTATTGGGGTCAGTTTTTACCGATAATACCGATTGATTACCTAAATAGGCGCGACTAATTGCTAAACCATTAAAGGATCGATCGGCCACAGTTGATGGTTTACTGATAATGGTGGATAAAAAGGCAGCATTTATCGGTCTGGACATAGCTTTCTCGATGAATCTCACTGGAAACTCGATCGATTGTTCTAGGTAACGACGATTACTTTCAAAACCAGGTGTGATAATCTGGGGAGCAAGAGGAGCGGTTAAATCAATCAGGGTACTGGTGACAGTCCAATTGCCTACTATCCAATCGGGATAAACTAAATCTCCGCTGGCAAAACTAACCACCGGTTTAGTCATCCAGCGAGGATAATCGGTTAAGCGATCGCTTAAATTTCCCGCTATAGATAATTCTAAATGGTTACTACAGCCTAGAATCAATACTAACAAGAACAAAATTATCCTTTGCATGGGTAAAAATATTTTTTAAGTAATATTCTTTAATTATGAACGATTTTATCAACTCTCAAGCCGTTAATCTCGATTCGGCAGTAATTCCCGTCGCACCGATCGGTTTTAAATCGGGTTTTATTGGCATTATTGGTCGTCCTAATGTGGGCAAATCTACCCTGATGAATCAATTAGTGGGACAAAAAATCGCCATTACTTCTCCCATCGCTCAAACTACCCGCAACCGTTTACGCGGCATTGTCACCAGCGAGCGCGCCCAGATGATTTTTGTCGATACCCCCGGCATTCACAAGCCTCATCACGAATTAGGCAAAGTTTTAGTTAAAAATGCTGAAAACGCCATAAATTCTGTAGATTTAGTTTTATTTGTTGTCGATAGTAGCAATTTTTTGGGTAGTGGCGATCGCTATATCGCCGATTTACTGACTAAAAACCAAACTCCCACGATTTTAGGGCTAAATAAAGCCGATCAGCAACCGGAAGACCGGGAGCCTCTAGACGATAGTTATCGTACCTTAGCGGCGGAAAATAACTGGCCTCTGCTCAAATTTTCGGCACTGGAGGGGACGGGAATCGAAGAATTGCAAAATCTGTTAATTGATTCCCTAGAAGTCGGTCCCTATTACTATCCCCCCGATTTAGTCACCGATCAACCGGAAAGGTTTATTATGGGCGAATTAATCCGTGAACAGATTTTACTGCAAACCCGTCAGGAAATTCCCCATTCTGTGGCGGTGGTGATTGAACGCGTCGAGGAAACTCCCGCTTTAACCAAGGTTTTTGCCGCCATTAACGTGGAACGAGCTTCCCAAAAAGGGATCGTCATCGGTAAAAATGGCAGTATGTTAAAAGCGATCGGGACTTCCGCTCGATCGGCTATTCAAAAGTTAATCGCCGGGGAGGTATATTTAAAATTATTTGTGAAGGTAGAACCGAAATGGCGACAATCTCGCTCACTTTTAGCAGAATTTGGCTATCGCACCGAGGAGTGAATTGGGGTGTAGGGTGTAGGGTGTAGGGTGTGGGGTGTAGGGTGTGGGGTGTAGGGAGAAGCTTTTTTCAGTGATCAGTAAACAGTAAACAGTAATCAGTGAACTGAAAACTCACATCTGATAACTGATAACTGATAACTCACATCTGATAACTGATAACTGATAACTGATAACTCACATCTGATAACTGATAACTGATAACTGATAACTGAAATGACCGATATTAAAACCCTAATTAAACAGGTACACCAAGAGGCAAAAAAAGAGGATTTTCCCATCGATACCCTAATTTACCAAGAGGCCAAAAAAGACCCCCTTGAACCAGTTTTGTATGCAGGTAATCTGGCTAGTCAGTTATGCTTTTTTGGCCGGGATTTAGGACGAGATGAAGTGTATGCAGGACAACCTTTGATCGGGGCTGCCGGTAGAATGGTGAGAGAGGGATTTTTTCAAGCTTGGCAGGGGAGAAAATCTCATGATCGTCAAGAGTTATTATCGGTGTGCGATCGAATTTTCTTAACTAATACAGTTCCCTACAAACCTCCTGGTAATAAAGCTTATTCTGGGGAAGTGAAAGATCGTTTTCGTCCATTTATAGAAAAACTGCTCGTTTTTTATTGGCAAGGTGATCATATCATTACCCTTGGCACGGAAGCTTTTAAATGGTTTGAACCCTACGGTAAACCCAGAGAAGTAGATAAATTCTATCTTGATAAAGAACGCTTTACCAAAAAACTGCTAGTTACCCTTACCGCTACCGATGAAGATGGATTAAAACAGCAAAAGAAAGTGACTTTATTGCCTCTCCCCCATCCCTCTCCTCTCAATCAAAGATACTATGCTCTTTTTCCTGATTTATTACAAAAAAGATTAACTGAATTTGCCTTTTAACCGATGAGAATTTACGGCAATCGTCCCATAAAAACCCTAGCAGGACAATTAACCCGTCCGACGACAGCAAGGGTGCGAGAAGCTTTATTTAATATCTGGCAACAGAAATTATCTGGCTGTCGTTGGTTGGATCTTTGTGCGGGTAATGGTTCCATGGGTGCGGAAGCTTTATGTCGAGGTGCGAGTCTAGTAATCGGAATTGAACAATCAGGACGCGCTGGCGAAATTATCAAGGAAAATTGGCGCAATTTAGCAACTTCTCCCCAGCAATTCCAAGTAATTCGGGGGGATGTACTGACAAAGTTAGCCACTTTAGCGGGGAAAAGTTTTGATTTAATTTATTTTGACCCTCCCTACGAAAGCGGTTTATATTTACCGGTACTAACTGCCATCTCTCAATCTAATTTGTTAGATTCTCTGGGGGAAATTGCCGTGGAACATAATCCCAAATCTTGGCAAGCAATTAATCTAGAAGGTTTAACCATTTGTCGTCAGAAACGCTACGGCAATACCACCTTAACTTTTTATCAAAAAGCAGATGTCTGCTGACCACTGACTCTTAAGGTTTGATCCCCCCTGCCCCCGTAGGGTTGATTCATGAATCAACCCTACCTTCCTAGGGAGAAGGGAGAATAAATAAAAATAATCTCCTGACGACCGGCTCCTGACTCCTGCTGAAAATAGTCAATTTTATTGGGCAGTCCAGAAAAAATTATTATTTCTCAACAAAATCACATAATTTGTCACTTTTCTTGACAATCATCCTGAGCAACCCGAGAAACTTTCTGGCAACCGCAGTTAATCGCCCCCTGTTTAAGCTATTTAAAGAAAAATTAGGGCTTATTTCGATAAAATTAGCAGTAAATAGGCTATAGCCTCCTAAAACACTTAAATCCCTTCTCCTAGTCCTTTTTTTGACCTAAAACTACCCCGAAGTTTCCTGACACAGCAGCTTAACCATCTCCCCTTAACCCTTGCTGCTCCCCAGATTATCCCCTAATTTTTGTATAAATTTATACCCGACAAAAATAGTCGGGTATATTTGACACCAAGATTTTGGGAGTGATAGGATGCTTGTAGATTCAGTTGACGGCAAGACAGGAAAATCATGACCCTAGCGACAAACATCGAAACCTCAAAATTCATCCCCACCTTTACCCGCTTGGTTTCTAAGGAAGGAGGGACCTCCTACCCCCTGAAAGCGCTGAATATCTGCGAAGAAACCTTTGCCCCCCTGGAAGTGGACTACGATTACGACCTCATCCGTCGCACCGTTACCAGAGAAAGCATTCAAGCCGGTCCCAATTCCATCTGGCGCTATCGTTCCTTTTTGCCGGTGGAAAGTGAAAATCCTATCGATGTGGGTACGGGTATGACTCCCCTAGTTAAATCCCACCGTTTAGCCCGGCGCTTGGGTCTAAAAAATCTCTACATTAAAAATGATGCCGTCAATATGCCCACTCTCAGCTTCAAAGATAGAGTGGTATCCGTCGCCCTTACCCGGGCCAAAGAATTAGGTTTTACCACCGTTTCCTGTGCTAGTACGGGAAATCTCGCCAATTCCACCGCCGCTATTGCCGCTCACGCCGGTTTAGACTGTTGTGTTTTCATTCCCTCCGACTTAGAAGCGGGTAAAATTCTCGGCACCCTAATCTATAATCCCACGGTAATGGCGGTTAAAGGCAATTACGATCAGGTCAACCGTCTCTGTTCAGAAGTGGGCAACACCTACGGTTGGGGTTTTGTCAACATCAATCTGCGTCCCTACTATTCCGAAGGTTCCAAAACCTTAGGCTTTGAAGTGGCCGAACAATTAGGCTGGAAACTCCCCGATCATATTGTCGCACCTTTAGCCAGTGGTTCCCTCTTTACCAAGATTTATAAAGGCTTCCAAGAATTCGTCAAAGTCGGTTTGGTGGCAGATAAAGCAGTGCGTTTTAGTGGCGCTCAAGCGGAGGGTTGTTCCCCCATTGCCCAAGCTTTCAAGGAAGGACGGGATTTTGTCGCCCCAGTTAAACCCAATACTATCGCCAAATCGATCGCTATTGGTAATCCCGCCGATGGTGTTTATGCCCTTGATATTGCCCGTAAAACTGGCGGTAATATTGAATCCGTCACCGATGCCGAAATTATCGAAGGTATTAAACTTTTGGCAGAAACGGAAGGCATTTTCACGGAAACCGCGGGCGGTACGACTATCGCTGTCTTGAAAAAATTAGTAGAAGCGGGTAAAATCGACCCCGAAGAAACCACGGTCGTTTATATCACTGGTAATGGTCTAAAAACCCAAGAAGCGGTACAGGGTTATATCGGTGAACCCCTGTTAATCGAACCGAAATTAGAAAGCTTTGAACGGGCCCTGGAACGTTCCCGCACCCTCGAACGCCTCGAATGGCAACAGGTTCTCGTCTAGAATTGATGTTCGGGGATGATGGGGCGATTATCCCCTTGCCTCATCTCCACAAGCAATTTAAATTCGCGTGCAGCTTACCGTCCTTTCCACTTTTTCCTTGATATCTATGGCTGTAAAAGTTCTCATTCCTACTCCCCTGCAAAAATTTACAGAAAATAAGGCTACCATCGAGTGTAGTGCTAGTAGTGTCGGTGATTTAATCGAATCCTTAGAAGCAAGTTTCCCCGGTATTAAAGCCCGCTTATGCGATGAAGAGGGCGCACCCCGGCGCTTTTTAAATTTCTACGTCAACAGTGAAGATATTCGCTTCCTCGATGGGACAAAAACCCCCTTAAAAGATGGCGATGAAGTCAGTATCGTTCCTGCGGTAGCTGGAGGTTAACCTCCCCATAAGTTTGTTTTCCGTCAATTGTAATTAGACCCCTAGAAAGTGATGTTTTCTGGGGGCTTTTATTCAGGTAAGTTCTAAGCTGTCCGCACATTTAAGTAGGGTTTGCTGAAAAAGTTTTTCCTGGGGGCAGGGTGTAGGGTGTAGGGTGTGGGGTGTGGGGTTTTACCCATTTTAATCGGGTAAATTACCTAATTTTCAGGGAAAAAGTCCCGGAATTTTCTCCCCGACCACTCCCATATCTGGTACTTTTTGATTGACAAAAAGTCTAAAAGTCTTACCCAACAAGGTTTTTAGATTTATTCAGCCAGCCCTAAGTAGGGAGGCACAATTATTTGTAGGATGGGTTAGCGGTAGCGTAACCCATGCGGGCGTTGGGTTTCATGCTTCAACCCAACCTACGTTCTACACTAGCAATATTTAGTTCATTTTTCGGTATCTTTTGAGACTTTTTTATCGGATATTTTCCAAGTCCGTCCTTGACAGTAAACTTGGCCATCTTTAATCTGAACGCCAAAAACCTGACGGGCTAATTGTAAAATTTCTTTACGTTCTTCATCGGTTAAATAATCATTTCCTTTTCTTCCGCTAGGGCAGATTTTTTGATCGCCTCCTGCTTCTAGATAACGCTGTCTTCCTTTGGCTGCAATTTCGCCAATTCTTGCGTATTTTTGCTGTTGAAGTTCTGTCGGTTTTTTCATGGTTAAAGCATCCATTCTAGGGGAATAATTTCGCCATTAGGCAATAAGTATGATCTGGGCAATGTTAGACTAGAAGTAATGATTAGCCAAGCTCCATTATCTTCATCATAGACTCTAAAGAGCAGGAGTCCCAAAGTTTCAAGAGCATTTAAGACAAGATACTGTTCTTCTGTAGGTTCCACTTTTCTAAATAATTATTGTGATGATTTTCAAGCAGATAAACAAAAGGATCAGAAAAGAGAAGCTTGAATCTTGGACAATCAATCAGACGAGTTCGGCGGCTTAGGAAAGGTACACTTAATGGGACTTAGGCGTTTTCGGTCAGCAAAAAAGGCTCAAACCATTACGGGACAAAGGGTTAACCTCGATTTATGATTTTCCTTGATATATCTGGGTTTCAGCGATTTTGGGCTTCTCGAAGTAAATCCCAAGCGGGGATTGGAGTTGAGGCTTTTCTCGATTTGTTTTTTGTCTAAGTCCCATTAACCGTAATATTTAAATTACTTTTAGCGGTTCCTTTGGTAATATAAGGGATTCCTACCTCGCCGCCGATTTCGACACCAAATTGTCAAGTGACTTCCTCAATGTTGGCAATGGCTAAATTGCGAAAAGCGTTTAAAGTGTAAGTAGTGTAAGTACGAATTGTATCTTCAATTGTCTGAAAATTCTGCAAAATTTGCTGTTTATCTGGTATAGAAATTCCCCCTTTAGCAACTCTTCCCTCCGTTCTTAATGTCTCGGTCGGAATTTCCAGGTCATCGGTGGACTCTATATAAATTAGGGTGTTTTCGTCAATTTGGATCGGAGTTAGTCGAGTCATAAATAGTGCAAAAATTGAAAATCAACTTTTTTCTTAACTATTTCCTAGCTCTCCCATACTTGTGATGATAAGAAAAGGTCATCTAAGGGAGGGCGTATGCTTTCCTTGCAGTTTACCAAAAAACAACCTAACATAAAAAACATTTCTATCCCTTGCTGACTGTCTATGGCTCGCTACGCCCTCGTCATCGGCATTAACGATTACGATAACCCCAATTTCCTGCCACCTTTGAGCAAACCCGCCAAAGATGCGGAAGCTGTTGCTAAATTCTTGGAGAATACCGGGACATTTGCCAATGTAGAACGCCTACCCAATCGCTGGATTGCCGCAGAAAAACGCTACGAAGTCGTTCCAGGAAAGGTGACGGGGGATGAAGTCTTGCAAGCCTTAAAGCAAATCTTGGTGGTGATTCGGTAGTAGTGATGGCGGCTTAATCCTTTGCTTTGCTGTGCATTGTAGTCATGGATAAAATACCAAAGGGCTCCCCAACGTGATTCTCCATTTTTTTAGAGAAAGATAGACTCTCTCTCACCAGCCGAGAAATCCTTTGTCGAAAGGTATTATTTAATCTTTCAATAGGATTAGTTTGACCAGTTTCTTTTCCGACTGGTCGATGACGTTTACTAGGAATTACTGTCTTATAGGACTCCCAAAAGTCTGTGGAAGCAACAGCGCATTGTCGGTAAACACCGGGTAAACTGGCCCCAAAGTTTTTTGGCTGATTGACGACTCCTATCTCCGCGCATAGGGTCTGCTGAAAAAGTTTTTCCTAGGGGCAGGGTGTAGGGTGTGGGGTGTGGGGTGTGGGGTTTTACCCATTTTAATCGGGTAAATTACCTAATTTTCAGGGAAAAAGTCCCGGAATTTTCTCCCCGACCACTCCCATATCTGGTACTTTTTGATTGACAAAAAGTCTAAAAGTCTTACCCAACAAGGTTTTTAGATTTATTCAGCAAACCCTAAATAGCAACCAATAATTTCCCTTGTCTTTCTATCAATTAACCGCCAAATATAAACCTTTATCGTCTTAGAAAAAACCCAAGACCACATCTCATCACATTCTCTAACTAATTTACCTTTTAGTTTGTCCGAAACCTTTATTTGACGGGGGACAGCCGCCAGTTTATTGTTGACATAGTTTTGTAACCATGACCAACTTACCCCTGTTACTCTAGCAATTCCTCGCAAGGAAATTCGTTCGAGTAAGAGTTTATCAATTAATTGTTTGGTTTCGTCAGAGACAGTTTTATTAGTGGGATTGATCACCAACGGTTGACCACATTAGACCTCTTGCATAAATCCGAAAACAAACGATAGAAACAATAATGGGAGGGACTTTCAGTTAATTATTTATTAGTAGTTGATAATCTTCAAAAATGTTGCTGTACAAGGATCGACTTAAGACTTTTGCAAGAGGTCTATTCTTTACCTTGACGTTTGGGTTTTCCATTATGAATAGAACCATTCTTGATAGTATGGTGAGAACCACAATTAGGACAGGGGAATAGAGGTGAAGGGGGGACTTTGTTCGGTGCTAGACTGATATTTGAGTAAGCCAGACAGGAGCCAGAAAAAGATATTTATCAGAAAAGTCATGATCAAGCTATACTTTAGACGTTCATAATCTGAGATTTATTAAACTTCTGAAATCGTAGAGTCAGCAAGGAATCCAGTTCTTTTTTATGTTTCAGATGGGCATCATTCAAACATTCATAAATGGCTGAAGAAAAGTCAGAAAAGTTTTCATAATATTTACCATATAAACATTTCTTTTTGACAAATTTCCACAGCCTTTCAATTAAATTTAGATTAGGCGAATAAGACGGTAGATAGAGTAGCTCTATTGACAAAGAAAGAGCCAATTTTTCAACAATTTTACATTTCTGATAGCGGGCATTATCTAATACGAGAGTGATGGGAATCATTAGTCCTAAAGCAGCTATTTTTGACCGGAGTTCACAGACTTGAGTTGCTGTAATATAAGTGTCATTCGTAACCAGAATAACTTCATGAGTTATTGCATTTAATGCTCCTAAAACATTGAAGCGTTTACGCCCGCTCGGTGACTTAACAAAAAGTCTCTCAAAACACCAAACAAAACCGAGAAAAGCTCCCATAACAAAGTGAGCGGCATCAACAAAAAAAACAGCCATTTTTCCTTCTTTAGCCTCATTTAGTCTGGGTTCTAGCTTTTTTTCTTTGTAGTCTTCTTGTTCATCCCGGTCAGCTTTAGAAGGAAGAGAACCTACTTTTATACATTTCATTCCCATTGATTTTAAGAATTTCCTCACTTGAGTAGGACTTCGTTTTATTCCCGTCAATTCTTCTCTTCTGTATACAGCTTCATTTATTGTGGCTGGTGGATTTTTCTCGAAGTATTTTTTGAGCGTTTCTTTTTGAGACTCTAATTCACTTTTAGGGCGATAGAAGTTGATTTCTTTTAATTTTTCTATTCCGCCTTCTTCATAATCTCGAAGATAGGTTAATAACTGGACTTCCCCCATACAGAAATACTAAAAAATCAACAAAACCCTTACTGCATGGAGCTTCTCAGAAAAAATTGACAAGCCACTACTGGGTACATTTTTCGCTTGAAAATGGCTGTACCGTTGACTGTATCTGGAGTAGAGCGATTCCGTAGAGTTGGCTGTATAGTGATCGCTAACCTCATTGTAACAGATGGTGTCATTAATCTCTAGAGTCAGCGATTCCCTCTGTAGCCATGTTTTTGATGGTTTTCTGCCCCGAAACAAGCTATAATGGTCGAAAGGTCAAATTTGAAAATTTTTGCCTCAAACCCTATCAGCGTAAGGACTTCAGGAGTTTGTGTCCAGTAGTCCATTAGTATTATATGGCTTTAACTCAGGCTCTATAAGACTTTTAGCCATAGCTAGTATGTTTATACGGGGGAAGTCCAGTAATAAGGTATTTGGCGAGATTCCTGCTATACTTTGCACGGCTACAACTTGCATTTTTTACTCAAGGACAATAATATAGTTTAAGAGTCATAATTAGAAGCAAAGCACTCATTAAAAACATGATTAACCTAGAATTCACGGAAGAAGAAAAGAACTCACTGTATTATGAAAGATTTCATCATCCCCATCCCCGGGTTCAACTGAAGATGGAAGTTCTCTGGTTAAAGAGCCAAAAGATACCGCACAAAAAAATTTGTCAGTTAGCAGGAATCTCGCCAAATACCTTATTAACCTATCTTCGAGATTATGAAGAAGGCGGAATAGAAAAATTAAAAGAAATCAACTTCTATCGCCCTAAAAGTGAATTAGAGTCTCAAAAAGAAACGCTCAAAAAATACTTCGAGAAAAATCCACCAGCCACAATAAATGAAGCTGTATACAGAAGAGAAGAATTGACGGGAATAAAACGAAGTCCTACTCAAGTGAGGAAATTCTTAAAATCAATGGGAATGAAATGTATAAAAGTAGGTTCTCTTCCTTCTAAAGCTGACCGGGATGAACAAGAAGACTACAAAGAAAAAAAGCTAGAACCCAGACTAAATGAGGCTAAAGAAGGAAAAATGGCTGTTTTTTTTGTTGATGCCGCTCACTTTGTTATGGGAGCTTTTCTCGGTTTTGTTTGGTGTTTTGAGAGACTTTTTGTTAAGTCACCGAGCGGGCGTAAACGCTTCAATGTTTTAGGAGCATTAAATGCAATAACTCATGAAGTTATTCTGGTTACGAATGACACTTATATTACAGCAACTCAAGTCTGTGAACTCCGGTCAAAAATAGCTGCTTTAGGACTAATGATTCCCATCACTCTCGTATTAGATAATGCCCGCTATCAGAAATGTAAAATTGTTGAAAAATTGGCTCTTTCTTTGTCAATAGAGCTACTCTATCTACCGTCTTATTCGCCTAATCTAAATTTAATTGAAAGGCTGTGGAAATTTGTCAAAAAGAAATGTTTATATGGTAAATATTATGAAAACTTTTCTGACTTTTCTTCAGCCATTTATGAATGTTTGAATGATGCCCATCTGAAACATAAAAAAGAACTGGATTCCTTGCTGACTCTACGATTTCAGAAGTTTAATAAATCTCAGATTATGAACGTCTAAAGTATAACTGACAAATTTTTTTGTGCGGTATCTTTTGGCTCTTTAACCAGAGAACTTCCATCTTCAGTTGAACCCGGGGATGGGGATGATGAAATCTTTCATAATACAGTGAGTTCTTTTCTTCTTCCGTGAATTCTAGGTTAATCATGTTTTTAATGAGTGCTTTGCTTCTAATTATGACTCTTAAACTATATTATTGTCCTTGAGGAAAAAATGCAAGTTGTAGCCGTGCAAAGTATAGAGGTTTAAAGACTGAGCGGGTTGCAATTATTTTTATTAATAAATATTTTACACAATTCATACCAGGTAAGCAAGAGAGCTACGCCACTACTACCGAATCATTACCTTGGTTAGGTTTATGTCCAGGCTGTCGCATTACTGGCGGAAAAGTCAAAAGCTCACAAACTCGTAAAGTTGTCAATCGAGCCGCCACGGCCTTTAGATTAGCCGCTCAAGCAGTCAGTCGTTCTAGTTGCGCTTTGGGGGCTTTTTATCGTCGTCTTTATCGCCGCGCTGGTGCGGCCAAGGCGATTACGGCTACGGCACATAAAATAGCGCGGATTTTTTATCATCTGTGGACGACCAAACAATCCTATCAAGAACTGGGAGCAGATGATTACGAACAACAGTATCGTCAACGGGTCATCAACAATCTCTCGAAAAAGGTGCAATCCCTTGGCTTTCAACTGGTTGAGGCTTCCTCAGCCTGAGTTAAGTTTCTGGAGAGTTGGAAGGTTTTGGGGTTTTAGGGTTTTGGGGGTTTAGGGTTTTAGTTAAAATTCCCCCACTTCCCCATCTCCCCGCTTCCCCATCTCCCCGCTTCCCCACACCCCAACCACTCTGCCATGGACTCTTAACAAGTAAATTGGATGCTTAACAGTTTACTTGCGCCCCTAGGGTATCTAAAGCTAAAATTTTCACCTCAGAGTTAATCCCCACTTGCTGCCAAGCATTTTTCATCTCTGTTGCTGTTTTTTGGGCATTGTCGGGGTTAGTTAAAGCTAATAGGGTGGGACCTGCGCCACTAATTACCATCCCGTAAGCACCCGCGTTAATGGCGGCTTTTTTGACCTTTTCGTAACCCGGGATCAAAGATTGGCGATAGGGTTGATGCAGTTTATCCTCTAGGGCAATTCTCAGCCAATCGCCGTTACCCGTCTCCAATCCCCGCAATAATAAACCCAAGCGGGAAATATTGAAAATTGCCTCCTGACGGCTAATTTTTTCGGGTAAAACAGCCCTAGCTTTTTCCGTAGCCAGTTCAAAATCGGGAATCGCTAGGACGGGAATGAGATTTTTTTGCCAAAATACTTGACAAATAGCCCAATTTGTGCTATCACCTGCCGATAGCTGACAGTTGCCCCGCAAAGCCGGCACCACATTATCTGGATGTCCCTCCAATGCGATCGCTAATGCTGCGATTTCCCCCATAGATAAAGGATTTCCGGCGCATTGATTAGCGGCCACTAACCCGCCGATAATAGCAGTGGCAGAACTACCTAAACCTCTAGCCAGAGGAACCCCTAAACCGATCTCGATGGCGATAGGGGGCGGATTCTGTCCTATTTTTTGATAAACTTGCAAAAAAGAAGTGTAGATTAAATTATCAGCACCTTGGCTAACTTTAGCTGATTCAGTTCCCTTGACACTAATGCTGACAGGGTTAGCTGTTGTTGCTGGCAGCAGGGTAAAAGTAAACTGATTATATAGGGTTAAGGCCGCTCCGAGACAATCGAAGCCGGGCCCAATATTAGCAGTGGTAGCGGGAACTGTAACCGTAAAAGTTGTCATCGTTAAGCTTTTGCCTGAAGATAGCGGCGATTTACCTCCTCCCAGTTAACCACATTCCACCACTCTTTTAACTGAATGTCAGCAGAAGTCCCTTGCGCTTAGTGCCATGGGACGGGGCTTTTAAAGGGGCGAAGTAATTCGCCCCAGGGTTCCCGTCATGAATGCTGACTTTGTATATAGACAATTCTCAAAAACCGATGCTATAACAAACGGATCTTGACCACTATTGCTTAAGCGATAACCGAGCTTCGACGGGTCGTGTTGCCAGAAAAAGTATGGGTCTTAGGAACTAGGACTCCTGCCTGGGTCGGGAAGGTAAGACTTGCTATCTTTCGAGGTAGAAAGCGCATCCCATTGAAGCGGGAAGCTCTCAACGACCTTGAGAGTAGTTCACATACTCAGCCCGTTGATTACAGTATTTTAAGTAATAAGTAGTCATGCAAAATAAATTTCCTAGTGAAGACAGGCAAGAGGCAATAGGCAAGAGGCAAAAGCTTTATCGAAATGTGTAATTAATTTTGCTTAGGTACTTAGGCGTGTTCCAGGACATCATTGCCCATAATTGGCTGTAATCCCTTCATTAGTGGGCTATCTTGGTTAGCAGTGCTGGTAATTTCTAGTTGTCCTGACTTATTTAAAACCAACCATGTCCAACCACTACCAAAAAGTTTAGTACCTGCTTGGTTGAAAGCGTTTTTAAATTCCTCGAAACTGCCAAATTTAGCGATTATTGCCGCCCCTATTTCTCCTTTTGGTTCGCCACCGCCATCGGGGGACATAATCTGCCAAAACATCGTATGATTAAGATCGCCGCCGCCATTATTGCGGACAGAGGTGGGAATATCGGCGGGTAAAGAGTCAAGATTTTTAATTAATTCTACTACTGTTTTTTTCTGCAATTCTGGATATTTTGCCACTGTCAGGTTGAGATTATTAACGTAGGCTGCATGGTGTTTATCGTGATGAAATTGCATCGTTTCCTTATCAATATAGGCTCTTTGAGATTTGTTATGCGAATAATTAATTGAAAATAAAATTCGCTGAGAGCGTATACAACTAAAAGTGGCTGAAATCTATAGAGGGAGAAACTTGAGGCACAAACGGGTTAATACCAAAAGATAGACAATAGAGTTAAGATTTGATAGAATACCCAAAAACGAGAGTATTTTACTTATGATACTTGACAAATTTTTGAACCTAGAAGGAACCTCTATTCAAGGCTATCTACACCTAGAAAATATCGGCATACTAGACCTCTTGCATAATTTTTTTATGGTATAAGGGAGGTTTTGGCTTTTTTCTCAATTTTTAGATGCAAGTGGAAAAAAGAATAAAATGTGATCTTAGGTCAGGAAATCATCTATACTTTGGCTATGTTTATTAGCAAAAGTATGGATGATCAAGACTTATCAGATGAACAGTTCAAACGCCGTTTCGGTGTGTATAAACAAACCTATAGAAAGATGGTAGAATCAGTAAAAAGTGTTGAAGCCGACTCTAATTCAGCATCTAAAAGGCGACCGAAACCTAAACTATCTATAGAAGAACAAGTTTTAGTAACGTTAGTAATAGTTATACACCGAAAAAGAAATCGAAAAATAGAAAATTAACAGAGTTAGAAAAGGAGTATAACAAGGCTTTAGCCAAAGAAAGGATTATCATTGAACCTATAAATAGGAAACTCAAAATCTTGAAAATCTTATCCTGTAAATATCGGAATCGTCGTCGAAGATATAGTTTAAGAGTTAACCTTTTGGCGGCTGTTTATAACTATGAGTTAGGGATAGGTATAGCAGCTTCTTAAAAGTTGCCAAACATTAATCCAGTGAAGGAGAATTGTAATTAGTCAGGAGAATTTATTCTCAATTTTTATAATTGAGATAGTTTGTGCCGCTTAAATAAAGAGGTTTTGATAACCAAATTAAAGCATATCGGCTCTTCTGGTTTTCGTGTGTTAATTTTTGTTATAAATTAAAGCAAGCAAACAGCTTAAGTCGAAGATGTTCAAAATTGGTAAATCCATAACTTATTCTTTTAATAAGCTTTATTTTGGTATTCATTCCCTCAATTAATCCGTTGGTTGTCTGATTTTCAAAGTAATTACAGATACCCGACAAATGCTTCCGGATCATACTGGCACTACTTTGATATAATATTCCGCCTATTCTTATACATTTTTCCAATTTTCTCTCAGCACCTTTGAACGTTCTACAACCTTGATAAATTTGTCTAATTTCTTCTTTCATTTCGTCGGCTATTCCCAAGCATGGATGTTCTTTCAAGATAACTTCTAGTTGTTGTTTTTGCTCGTCCTTTAAGTCCTCTTTATTCTTCCATAATAAATGAGGTAATCCTTTTTCATGCACCCCCATTAACTTTCTCAATTTATTAAGCTCGTCATTGATGATATCCATTACATGAAAACGGTCATAGATGATTTTAGCATTGGGAAATAATTCCTTGATCACTGCTGTAAATCCTGACCACATATCGACGCTCACTTCTTTCACTTTCTCCCGAATTGCTTCTGGTTGTGCTTTTAAGGCTTCCATTAATTCTTCTTGCTTATGTCCTTTAATCACATCTAGTAAAATTTTCTTGTCCAGATCTACGACCGTTGTTATGAAATCTTTATGTCCTTTTAAGTTACTAAATTCATCTAAGCTTATTCGTTCTGGTGCTTCCCACTCTTCCTTTTTTAGTTCTTTAGCACAGTGATTAAATATTAACTCAACTTCTTCCCATCCTAACCCTTCTTCTCGACTTATTTCTTCGATACTACAATTTTTTACTCTCTCATAAATCATCGATTCATAGCGAATTGTATGATGCTGTCTTAATCTCATAAAACTCAGTCTTTCGCTGATATACTTTTGGCACTTTTGACAATGAAACTGGCGGCGTGGTACTTCTAAATATACCGGATTGCCTAATATTGACAAATCTCTGACTAGATTATACTCTGTCTGATTGATTCTGTCCAAGGTTTGATGGCAATTCGGACATTCAATTGTTTCATTTAAAAGAGCGAGCTTTAGGAAAATTGTCTGAGCAATTTTTTGATAATTGACCACTGTTACATTTGGTAAATCGAGGAGTTGATCAAAATTTATCCACATAACCCACCTCCTGTTCTGTGTTACTGTTATACCATGCTCACACAGAACCTAGAAGAGCCGCTTATTTACATTCCTATTATCCGACATAATTGCTTTGACAGAACACTAGGCATCTAGAGGACAGGACTAAGGTTATTACTAACCCGCACCTGTAAGGTTATAAAGTTATCAAGGTACTACATTTACCAAGCGGCTAATCCTCTAAACGTCTTACTGTCTAGTTTCTAGCCAACGAATCGCACCACACCCCACACCCTACACCCTCTTTCAAGTCAGGAGATTGCTTTTATTTATTCTCCCCATCTCCCCACTTCCCCACTTCCCCACTTCCCCACTTCCCCACTTCCCACTCTGCCATAACTACTCCCACATACTTTGTGCTTTTTGTCAAAAAAACTTTTTTTTTGCAATAAAACTACACAAAAAAAAGATCATCGTTGCCCGTGAAATTGACTGATTTACCCGTCTTAATTAGGATCACCCTGTAGGTGTGGCAAGGGTTTCAACCATTGCTACCTAAAAAAGCACAGAATGACCCATTATGAAATTCTATCAAATCGCTGTCACCATTGTAACATCGTTGTTAAATAAAAATCTTTCTCAATTAATTCTTAAGAATTTGTAAATATTGCGGAATGTTAATTTAAATATTCTCAAGTTTTTGGAATCAATCAATAATTTTTACTTATCTTTGTCGAACATTGGGTTAGGAGTCAGGAATCAGGAGATAGGGGGGTCACTGCTTGCGCGTTGCGGGGGGTTTTGGGGTGATAGGGTGATGAGACAGCTTCCCCACTTCCCCACTTCCCCACTTCATAATTCATAATTCATAATTCCCAATCCATCACTGATGACTGAAAACCGAGACAGTTTTCTGAGGACTTTTTTTACTGGTGGAAACCAGATCGGGGTCATTTTCTTCCCTAGCCACGCGGATTAAGAGGGCGGCTAAAAAGAGACTGGCTAAACTGGAACTGCCGCCATAACTAAAGAGGGGGAAAGGTAAGCCGGTAGTGGGTAAAGAACCAGTGGCCACACCGATATTTAACAGGGATTGACCGATTAAAATTACCATCGCCCCGATCGCCACTAATTTTTTGATGCGATGACGACATTTAACCGCCACGATCAGGGCGAGAGTAGCGTAGAGAAATAGCATGATTAACAGTAAAATACCGCCAATAAAACCAAATTCCTCACCAAAGACAGCGAAAATAAAATCCGTATCTGGGAAGGGTAGATAAAATAATTTTTGTTGGGATAAACCGTAACCGCTGCCGGTGGTTCCGCCAGAACCGATCGCCAGTAAACTCTGCACTAATTGATAACCATCACCCCGGGGATCCTGCCAGGGGTTTAAGAAAGACAAAATCCGTTTTCTCTGGTATTCGCGGAAAGTAACACTAACCACGGCCATAGTTACACCCAGTAAAGCGGTGCTGGTCATGTAGGATAAAGGCAGACCGGAGGCAAGAGCGATCAGCCAGAGAGTTATACCACACAGAGCAGTGGTACTCAAGTTAGGTTGTAAGAGGATGCCCGCTAGAATTAGCCCAAAAATAGCGATCCAAGTTAACCGTTGATTGACATTTAAACGCGGCCAACCACCGAAAACCGCCGCCCCTTGCAGGACGAGAAACGGTTTCATAAATTCCGACGGTTGCAAGAGAATCGGCCCGATTTTAATCCAACGGGTGGCACCGTTGATATTAGTTCCCAAACCGGGGATAAGAGTGATCAAAATTAATCCTAAAACTAATAAAATCATCCAGGGTGCGATTTTGAGGAGTTTCTCGATCGGCAATCGCACCAGGAAATTAAAGCCAATTAAGCCAATCCAAAGCCAGATTAATTGGCGGATAAAATAGTATAGTCCGTTATCAAAGCGACTGTCAGCCAGAGCGTAGGAAGCGGAAAAAAGCACCACTAACCCGACTAACAGCCACAAAAAAGTCATCCAGCGCAATAATCGCGCTTCGGCTGACCAGTTTTTCACATCGGGGTCAAAAATAGGAATAATGTATTGCCACACGGAGATTTTCGAGAAGAAGTATCTTGTACAGATTAACCGAAAAGACTAGGCTCGATCGCAGTTTGTTCCACTATCCGACGGCTACATGACCGATTAAACCCACATTTTCACCGTGCCATTCTAGGGTATCACCGATCGCCTGACCGTCGTGATAGGCAGCCAAGAGAATTTCCGCCGTTTTCCCCCAAACAATATTCCCCTGACGATCAAGGGAAATCATGCCCAGATCCCGACCATTAGTTTGGGATTCGCGCATGGATTTCTCCACGGCAGCGGCGAGGGAAAAACCATCGGTGACGCGAATGACCACCTTAGCGGCTAAACACTCATCGATAATATCTTCCCCGACCCCCGTACAGCTTACTCCCGCCCATGGATTCGCATAATTGCCGGCCGGCATGGCACTGTCACTAACGCGACCGATTCTTTCTAATCCCTTCCCTCCGGTAGAAGTTCCGGCGGCGATGTCTCCTTGTTGATCAAGGGCCACTACCCCGATAGTTCCCCGTTGTGCTGACGAATCGGCGAATAAACGGGCCATTTTGCGATTAAAATTCGTCTTTCTTTCCTCCATCCATTCTTGAATCCGATAATCGGTGAGGGGATCATAGAGGGGAATTTGTAATTCTCGGGCCAGATCTGCAGCTCCAATTTCCGAGAGAATGCGATCCTCTTGACTTTGGAGAAATTGAGCCAGGCTAATGGGATTCTGTACCCGCGAGACGTTAATGACACCGCTTAAACGCTGGTGACGACCATCCATCAAGGCTGCACTCATTCGCACCTGACCGTCCGATTGCACCACCGAACCAGTCCCGGCATTAAATCGCGGTTCATCCTCCAGTAACATACATCCTTTTGTCACCGCCTCCACAGCACTAGCACCATTGTCAAGGAGGTTGTAAATATTCTTAACAATCCCCCGGAGAGAATCGCGGACTGATTCTAAACCACCTTTGTCCTCTAGGGAACTCGCTCCCCCATGAATAATTAACTTCGGATTTACTTTGGTCATTATTGTCCCAATATCACATTACCGATCGGATCTAAACTATCACGTTATCGCTACTCCGCTTCTCCAGTGCCGTCTTAACCTGTAAGTAGGGTTTGCGGCAAAAAGTTTTTCGTGGGGACAGGGTGTGGGGTGTGGGGTGTGGGGTGTGGGGTGTAGGGTTTTACCGATAACGAATTGATTGGGGATTTGAGCGGGTAAGTGCCAATTGACTCCCTCAAAGCCTAACCATCAGCGATCCTTAAAAAGAGGGCGAACGAGGGGACTCGAACCCCCGAGTGGTGGAACCACAATCCACTGCCTTAACCACTTGGCTACGCTCGCCGTACACCTATCTACTATACCAGAAAACGAATCGTTGACAAGAGGTTTTTTATCCTAATTCGGGCTATGGTTAGGGTAAGTGAGTGATGATTTGAGAGCTTATGAAATTGGTGCGGTTAGGGGGAATGGTGGTAGGAGTGGTTTTAGGGGGAATTGCGGGGATATTGCTGACAACTAACCCCAATCGTCAAGATTACGAACAATACGCTTCCCAGAGGTTAACTAGCTATCTTAAGGATAATGTCTGCGCTCGAGCGCAAGCTTCCATCGAGGTGCAGGCTCTCTTGCGGGGTTACTGTAAAATGTTGGTGGATACGGGTCATCCTTTTTTACAAGAAGCGATCGCCACTAACACCACTAGAAAGAATTTTGTCATTTTCAGCGTTTATCAAACGGAATTATGGTTCCCTCCCCCTTTACCTAGTTATCACTTCAGCACCGTCGGTTTTTTGAATAAATTATACATCTACGAAGCTTTAGAATTGTAGTCAGGCAATTGAAATTTTCTGAGATTGATGCTCCCATCGCACTAAGCGCTTCGGGATTCCCTGTTCATCCAGTTACCTTATCTAAGCTAAACGGCTTTTACTTCGGATCACCGATATAGACTCCAAAAGGGTTATAGCTGTTGGATCATGCAGGTTAAGCGCCGTTTAGCTTATTAGGCTTTCACCTAATAGACAGTGGGTAGTCTGTCCGAGGGCTTGAATTTCTGTCCGCCCGACAATATTTGCCCGTGCGAGAATGTTTATAGCGGCGTTTTCGTCTCTATCCAAGACACACCCACAAGAACAAACATGAGTTCTTACAGATAATGTTTTCTTGACAATATTACCACAACTAGAACATTGTTGGCTAGTGTATTGTGGGTTCACCGCTACCACAAACTTCCCGTGTATTTTCCCAAAGTAGTCTAACCAATCGGTGAACATTGACCAACTTGCATCTGAAATAGATTTAGCAAGCTTAGGATTTTTCACCATATTAGATACCTTCAAGTCCTCATAGACTACCAAATCGTTAGATTGGATTAACGCTTTTGCTGTCTTGACTGCAAAATCTTTACGCTGTCTAGAAACTTTTAGATGAAGGCGAGCTACTTTAGATTTCTGTTTTAATCTTTTTTGGCTTCCCTTTTTCTTCTTTGAGAGTTTACGTTGAGCCTTTTTTAGTCTTTTTTCCGACTTACGAAGAAACCGTGGGTTATCAATTTTATCCCCATTAGAGTCAGTTAAGAAATGGTTTAAACCTAAATCAATCCCTACTTCTTTTCCTGTAGAGTCAAAGGTTTCTACTCTCTCAATGTCTAAGACAAATTGACAATAAAAGCCATCGGCTCGTTTAATAAGCCTGACTCTTTTGATAGTAGATTTATCGAGAATCTCACGGTTAAAAGTACCGATTAACTTTAATTTTCCTATCCCTGTTTTATCCGTGATGTGGATAAACTTTTTGTCTTCTGTTAGTTTCCAACCAGAAGTTTTGTACTCGACAGACCTTGAAAATTTTTTGAATTTAGGATAGCCTTTTTTCGCTAAACCCCTTTGACAATTGTTGTCAAAACGGGATATAGAAAACCAAGCTCTTTCGGCACTTGCTTGACGAGCCATAGAGTTGAGTTTACCAACAAAAGGAAATTCAGGACTATTAGAAATTCGGTAGTTAATTTACACAAAGTAGCATAGTTGATTTTGTCTTCTTTAGTAGCGTCCATCCAAAATCTTAGACACTTATTTCTAATAAACTGTCCCACCCTTATAGCCTCTTGAATAGCTATTTCTTGGTGTGAATTGGTTTTTAACTTCAACTCTATGACTCGCATTGATTCGACCTCTCAATGTGTTATATTATGAGTATAGTAATCCATTGTAAAAAGTGTCAAGAGAAAACTAATTATCGTAGAAAGGTTTTTGAGAAGGAGCATCTAGAGTTTTTGAGAATAGCTTTTCAAGACATAGCTGAGAAATGGAAGGCGAAGGTAATAGAGATTAACGGAGAATCAGACCATGTTCACATTCTTTTAACTTACCCCCCTCATAAACTGTTAAGTGGATTAATAGCCAACTTAAAATCAACTTCTTGCCAGCTGATGTGGGATAACTTTTCAGACCACTTGAAAGAGATATATGGTCAAGATAAGAGAATTTTGTGGACAGGGGCATATTTTGTGGCTAGTTGTGGTGGTGTCACAATAGACCAACTTAAGAAATATGTCGAAAATCAAGACTCCCCTGAATATTAGCTGTGCTTTGAGGCTGACTAATTGGAGTTTGCCGCTATCTTCCAGAGTTAAGATTAATCTATCTCCAGATTCTAAATTAAGAATTTGTTGGATTTCTTGGGGTAAAGTTAAACGTCCTTCTGGTTCAATATCAAGTATGTATTGTTGAGAAAGTGATGAATTAGCAACTGTCATAACTTTATATTTCCTTGTTTTATACCTATTTCTAGTTTAGCAAAAATTCTAAAAGTTAATCCTGTAGGGTGCGTTAATGAAATGTAACGCAAACAGTGAGTTTTGGAAACACTCACGCCCGAATCACAGTAATTCTATATTGATTTTCTGTCACCACAACTTCAGTGGATAATCTTTCTTCCATTGGTAAGGCATTTTTCCGCCTATCAAAGATAAATAACCAACCAAAATCTAAACCCAAACGCCCTAAATAAGACTCTAATTGTTCGATCCCATCAGCTTGAGGATCGCGTTTTTTATCCCGCCATACTTTTAATTCAATCCCTAAAATTACATCTTTATAACTCAGACATAAATCCATTCTATCACTACCAATTGCATATTCCCTTTCTAAAACTCCCCCACCATTAATAACACGACGTAAAAAAGCCATTAATACTATATGTGGGGCAATTTCATGATATCCCGTACTACCTAATAATGGTTCGACCTGTTGTCGCCAAAATTTGAGAAATGCTGTTAATAAGGCAGCTAGATTTAATTCACCCTCTGGGGTTAACCAAGTGGGTGCAATCATGGGTAAAGAAGCCATTGGTGTCACAGTTAACACCCTAGGTAAAACTTCCCGATAAATGGGATTAGCAATAGTTAATCCTCCATAGGGGTGCATTTTACAGGTTCTTCGGTTTGTGCTATGCAATGGACGGAGTTATAAGGGATGAAACCCTTATAGAGAAGGACATTGATGCGATTTTTGTCAATTGTTTTCGAGCTAGAACAAACTAATCAATAGAACTCTTGCCAGATAAGGATTTAGTCGATTTATGCCCCCCTATCGAACCATACCAAGTAACGAAGAGCCATTTTACATAATCCTAAATCAATGACAAATTGAATATCATCATTAGGGATATTTCCTAATTCTAAACCTGCTAACATCGGTTCAATAATGGCTTGAATTCTTGGTTCTCTTAACCTTTCCGCTAAACTATCTAAATGAGTATCCTGACGAGCAATTAATATTTCTTTGGCTGTTAAAATGTGTTCTTTGGTAATAGCAATACTTCTATCTTTTACCATTTTTTCTACAATTTCTTTAGCTAAAGCATTGACTAACCAAGGTTGTCCTTGAGTTAAATCAAACGCTGTTTCTATTGCTTCTGGTGTGAAAATTTGTCCAGTTGCTGTTGTATGTTGTTGATAAATTCTCCCACTTCTGCAAGATTAAAATTTCGCATAGTCAGAGAAGCAACTTTGATATTAAAAGGACTAGATGTATTTAATCTATCACTACCACCAGATGCTACTTTATAATCTCTCACATCTCGTAAACCAATTAATCCTACTGAGGTCGGGAAATTTTCTGGACGTTTAGTAAAACCATCTCTTAACTGTCGTAAAATAGAAATTAATGTTTGATCTTGTAAAGAATCAATTTCATCTATAAATAATACTAAAGGTCGATTTATAGCTTTTGCCCAACCTCTTAAAAAAGCCTTAATTCTGCTTCCTGGTTCTTCCTGCTGCCATTGTTTAATAGGTGGTTGTAATTCGGTCGGTAAACTATCTTGAATTGTATTATACCAAGTTCCTAAAATTGCTAATTCTGCGGCAGCAGGATCATGATTAAATGGACTTCCTACTTCCACTGATACCATGACTGCGGCATAATTTCCTCTATCGGTAAGTTGTTTTGCTAGGGCTAACATTGCGGTGGTTTTCCCTGTTTGTCGTGGTGCGTGAAGGACAAAGTAACTACGTTGTTGAATTAGCTCCTCTAAATCTGGTAATCGTACTGTGGGAGAGAGCATATAGTGGATATCGTCTTTACAGGGACCGGCAATATTAAACCAGCGAGTCATAGAATTTTATTATTCAGTGGACATTTTAATTTTAGATGATTTTGGTGGGGTTTTTGATAGCAGGAAGGAAGAGGTGATGATCGGCAATACTTTGTTATGCTTGATTATGATCCATGGCTCTCCTAGACTGGTTATAGCAAATTAGTAGTTTAAATGAGCCTAACCCCTTAAATAGCCTGGAATCCAACAAAGCCAAAAGCTTTTTTGATTAAAATTGCTTTTTTGAATTCTGGTGAGCCTTACTTGCAGAAGCTTGCGTGGATTATTTTCTGCTAATATATCATCACTACTCTAGAAGAGCCTGATCAATTAGTGTTATATAGGGGAATAGTACGCTGATTTTACGTTTGCTAATAGGTAGTGATTTTATTGTCGTGGTGATAGCTCAAACCTTGCTAATTGGGCATTATAGTCATGGATAAAGTATCAGATAGCCCCTATGTGATTCTCCACATTAGACTACCACTACTATCGAATCACTACCCATAATCATATATGGGCTGTTCAGCAACAAAGTGATATTTAATATAAAAGACTTTGATTGTTGATAGCTTACTGGTATAATGTTGGAGCGCACTGATATTGTTAACTTCCATGACCATCGTTACCGAAACCCGATCGAACTGTGGTGACAGAAGATAAGTTGATGATCAAAATTGAAAATCTTAAGCTAATTGCTAAAAATTATGGCCGCTGAAATTATTTGTGTAGGAACGGAATTATTATTAGGGGATATAGTTAATACTAACGCCCAATATTTAGCCCTAGAATTGGCAAAATTAGGCATTCCCCATTATTATCAAACGGTGGTGGGGGATAATGTAGAAAGACTGAAAAAAGCGATCGCTATTGCCCGAGAACGTTCTTCAATTTTAATTTTTACTGGCGGACTCGGACCGACTCCCGACGATTTAACCACAGAAACAATCGCCGATTTTTTCCAAACGTCCCTCAGAGAAGATCAAGAGATTTTAGCAGAAATCGAGGCTAAATTTACGAGCTTAGGGCGAGAAATGCCTCCTAGTAACAGTAAACAGGCTTTAATACCCATGGGAGCCGATTTTTTGCCAAATCCGACGGGAACCGCCCCCGGAATGATCTGGCAACCAGAGGCTAACGTGACTATTCTCACTTTCCCCGGAGTACCCTCAGAAATGAAGAGAATGTGGGTAGAAACGGCGATTCCTTACCTAGAAAGTCAAGGATGGGGCAAAGAGAGGATTTATAGTCGTTACCTCAAATTTCGCGGTATCGGTGAGTCAGCTTTAGCGGAAAAAGTTGCCCATTTATTTGATCTGACTAATCCCACCGTTGCCCCCTATGCTAGTTTAGGCGAAGTGCGTTTGCGAATTGCGACCAAAGCCCCTTCTTTAGAGGCTGCTTTGCAGGTAATTGAACCGGTAGCGACGGAAATTAAGGAAATCGCCGGATTAGATTATTTTGGGGCTGATGATGATACTTTACCTGCGGTGGTGGGGGAACTTTTGCGGTGGCAAAAACAAACTTTGAGTGTGGCAGAATCCTGTACTGGAGGGGGATTAGGGGAAATTATCACCCAAATCGCCGGCAGTTCCGATTATTTTGGGGGTGGGGTTATTTCCTACGATAATCGGGTAAAAGTTGCCCTCTTAGACGTAAATGAAGGGGATTTAAATAATTTCGGGGCTGTCAGTGCCATTGTTGCCCAACAGATGGCGCTAGGGGTGCAAAAACGCCTCGCTACGGATTGGGGGATCAGTATCACGGGTATTGCCGGACCAGGAGGAGGCAGTGAGACAAAACCCGTGGGCCTAGTTTATATCGGTTTAGCCAGTCCTGAGGGAAATGTTACCGTATCAGAGCATCGTTTCGGAGAAAATCGAGATCGCTTGACAATTCGCCAGATTAGTGCCTATACCGCCCTCGATCGCCTACGCCGGAATTTATTAATAATGTCTTAAAAAAGAATTGCCGAGAATATATACTCAGACTAAAAAGTTATGTTAAGCTTAATATAAATACAAGATATAGATTCCCCCGCTCGTCAGATTTAACAGCCAAACGATGAAAATTAGTTAAAATTCTCTAGAATCAAGCTGTTGCGGGGATCAATCGACGAAAACTCATAGCTAGTATCTCAAAGGAGCCATTTGGTCAATGGACTATTTAGATGAAGTGATAGACAAGTTGAGAGAATGGGCGCGCAAACTGATCGAAAGTGTTTTTGGTCCGGAACCCGAACCCGAACCCGAACTAATCCCGATCCCCGTGCGCGATCACAGTCGATAAAGCCACCGGTAAAACAGAATATTGCGATAATATCAGTGCAAACTTACTATGAGTCTGCACTTGATTTTTAGGTGAAGCCAAGTCTAGCTTAGAGCAGGCTGAATAAATCTAAAATTTAGACTTTTTGGAAATCAAAAAGTACCAGATATGGGAGTAAGCGGGGGTAAAATTCAGGTAATTTTTTCCTAAAAATTAGGTAGGGTTTGCTGAATAAATCTAAAAACCTTGTTAGATAAGGCTTTTAGACTTTTTTCCCTCAAAAAGTGTTGACCATTGGAGTGATCCGGGGTAAAATCCCTGGACTTTTTCCCTGAAAATTAGGTAACTGACTACCTCAAAATCGGTAAAACCCCACACCCCACACCCCACACCCCACACCCTGCCCCCACGAGAAACTTTTTGCCGTAAACCCTAGCTTAATTTGGTGACGATTTGATTATTTAGTAACAATTCTTGACTGAGTAAATCTTCCACATTAATCCGCAGAAAACACTGATCATCAATCCAGAACTGCACTTTAATGCGATCTTTACCCCGAAAACCTAAAGGATCGAGTTTAGCGATCGATCGGGCCCCCTCGCGATCATTTAAGGGTTGGACGCTAGTTTCTCCATTACTCAGGGAACGAGTAATTAATTTATCACCATCAAAATAAACCTCCATTGCTCCACTTTCTGTGCCTAATTCGCCGATAATTAACTCAATGCTGGGTTGATTGTCCACGGAAGCACCTAGGACTAATTCCACGGGTTTTTCCATAGGATAGGGTTGTCCAGAGTTAATAATTGGATGCCAAGCGTGGGCATTTTTGCGACGATTCCAGTAACGAATGCCGTAGCTATGATAGAGAAAATCTTTGACTTGATAACCTTGGGCTAATTGTAACGCTCCCAAAGCGATCGCTTCAAAGGGTCGATCCTCTTTAATTTTACTACTATCAAAATACTGTCGCACCCAATCTTTTACCGCCGGAATTTGGACGGTTCCCCCGACTAATAACACCGCATCGATATCGCTAACTTCAACTCCATTGCGTCTTCCCTGTTGCAAAACTCCCGTCATTAAATCATCTAATTGATGAAAAAAGTTTTGTTGTTGGAGAATATCGGTCAATTGTTCTCGATCCAAGCTTAACTCATAACTCTCGAAATTTTCCTCATCAAAATATACCTCCTCGGCGGTTAATTGGGAAGAAAGTTTAATTTTTAATCTTTCTGCTAGACGAGTAGTCAGGGAAGTTTTCACTAAAGATTGCTTTTGGGCAAAATAATCGACAATCCAATCGTCGATATCTGACCCCCCTAAATTTGTCCCCGCCTTGGCTAAAACTCTCGCTAGTTTAGTTTTTTGGGCGGAATTATTGCCTAAAAGTTTTTCTCCCCACTTGAGAATAAAACCTTGATTTTTTTGAGGATTATCTAAATCTAATTGTACCAAAGAAAGATCGAGGGTGCCACCGCCAAAATCTACCACTAAAATCACTTGATCACCCGTGCTTCCATAACCCAAAGCGGCGGCCGTGGGTTCATCAATTAGGCGAATTTGTTCGATTTCCCATCCCTGACAAACATTACTTAACCAATTGCGGTAACTTTCAAAACTATCGACGGGAACGGTTAAAACTAGCGATTGGGGGGTTTCCAGGGTGGTGTTTTTTAAGTGGTCGATGATGCTATCGAGAAACCATTGGCCAACTCCCTCGAAACTGAGGACAGTTTCCTCTAATTCCGGTAAAAATCCTTGAATTTTTGCCCCGATACCTCGTTTAAAGCGACGAAAAAAACGCGGATCTCGATCGCTATCTAAACCCCGATCCCGTACCGCTTGACCGGCAATTACTTGCAGGGGATTGGCTGATTTGATATAGAGTAAACTGGGAATTAGGGGGGGATTGTCGACTATTTGTTGGGATAACTCCGATAATTTGACGGTTTCGGCCCTATTTGTCGCCCCATTCCAACGAGTAATGACGGTATTACTGGTTCCGAAATCAATAGCGTAGAACACGATCGATGGTTTTTAGGTAAATTTAGTTAATTATTGGCTATTGTAACCTGTTATTTAGTGAAACCGCCCGATCGAGGTGGAAGTTTCCCCAAAAAATCGGGAATTTGTTCAGCGCAAGCTAAAGAATTCTGTGCAGAAACTTGACAAATAATCTTTAATAGTAAGTGGTTTCAATTAAATTGAAGATAGATTTGTCTTTGATCCCCCCTGCCCCTAGGGTTGATTCAGGGTAGGGTTGATTCAGGGTAGGGTTGATTCAGGGTAGGGTTGATTCATGAATCAACCCTACCTTGCCCCCCTTGATAAGGGGGGTATCTGACAATTTTTAACACCCACCTACTTAGTATAAGTTGCACCGGATCAAAAGACTATGTTAGCAGTTACCACCTCACCCGAAACCCTCTCCTTAGAAATTCCTAGCGCGATCGCTCTCTCTATCACCCTTGAACAGTTTGAAGCCCTTGCTGCGGTCAACCGTGACTTAAAATTAGAACGTACAGCCCAAGGAGAATTAATCGTGAATCCCCCGACAGGTGGCGAATCAGGACAGCGTAATTTTAGCTTAACGACTCAACTGGGTCGCTGGTGCGAAGAAAACGAAGCTTTAGGAGTCGGGTTTGACTCTTCCACTGGATTTATACTGCCAAATGGGGCGATTCGTTCTCCTGATCTATCTTGGGTGAGTCGAGAACGCTGGGAATCTTTAACCCCTAAGCAGAAAAAGGGATTTATTCCCCTCTGTCCCGATTTTGTGGTGGAATTGCGCTCTGAATCTGATAGTCTTGACAAATTACAGAAAAAACTGCTCGAATATAGGGAAAATGGCGCAAGGTTAGGCTGGTTAATCGATCCGCAGAATCGGCAAGTTGAAATTTATCGTCAAGGAAAGGAAGTGGAGATCTTAGAAAATCCCACTGATTTGTCGGGTGAAGATGTTTTACCCAATTTTAGCTTAAATTTAAAGCTCTGATGTTTTAAGGGGTCATCCTGCGATATTCTGCCAATCTTTTTGAGATCGGGGATTCGCTTCTAAATTATCTAAGAATTCTTTTTTCTAGGTCATCATCAAATGAGCATCGAAAAGTCTTTAGTCTCCTCAGGTAAAAGTCTTTATCAAGAAGATTTCTACCGATGGTTACAAGAAACCGCTAATTTACTCAAAGAACATCGTTTTGAAAAATTAGACCTGGAAAATTTGATCGAAGAAATTGAAACGATGGGAAGGAGTGAAAAACGAGAACTAGAAAGTCGCTTAACCGTCATTGCCGAACATTTGCTTAAATTGACTTACTGGCTAACTGAAAAGGAAGCAAATGCTCAAGGATGGCGCAGCACAATTGTTGAACAACGCCGACAAGTTCAACGCTTATTAAAAGAGAGTCCAAGTCTGAGAAGATTGATTCCTGAAATCTGGATAGATTGTTACCAAGCAGCCAGAGAAGATACTGTAAGAAAGTATCTTCTCTCTGCTGATTTATTCCCGATTGAATCCCCCTTCACCCTTGCAGAAATCCTTGATTCTGACTATCTTCCTTAAAACTCAAGTTCGGTATTTTATCGATGAAGACAATGCCCAACAAAGCAAAGCGTTAAACGGCAATCACTACCTCTGATTTACCAAATCAAAGTAAGATTTAAACTAAATTCTGGCAGAATACTTTCCCCCGATAAACTCTCTGGATTAGTTAAAATTTCTACTGCCTGTCCTTGACGATAAATTTCTACTTCTCTCGTTTTTCTATTGATTAACCAACCTAAACGAGTCCCATTATCTAAATATTCCTGCATTTTTTTCCTAGTAGTTTCTAGGCTATCACTAGGAGACATTAATTCAATGACAAAATCGGGAGATAGAGGTAAAAATCTTTCCTTTTGTTGTGGGGTTAAAGCTTGCCATTTTTCTAAAGGTATCCAAGCAGCATCGGGAGAGCGATCGGCCCCATTCGGTAGTTTAAACCCCGTGGAGGAATCAAAAACTACACCTAATTTATGTAGGTTATTCCATAACCATAATTGGGCAGTGATTCCAGCGTTAGAATTACCAGTTTCTCCTCCGGTTGGTGGCATAATAATTAAATCTCCTTTTGCGTTGCGTTCCAAACGTAAATCTCGGTTATCCTGACAAAGTTGAAAAAACTGTTCATCGCTGAGTTGCCAAGATTCAAATTTAATTTCTACTACTGCCATCATAGATTCTCTTTTATAGGATTATAGAATTACCAAATATTATCAAGTTCTAAGACAAATTGAGATAAAATATTTTCCCCCGATAAACTCTCTGGATTAGTGAAAATTTCTACTGCCTGTCCTTGACGATAAATTTCTACTTCTCTAGTTTTTCTATTGATTAACCAACCCAAACGAGTCCCATTATCTAAATATTCCTGCATTTTTTTCCTAGCAGTTTCTAGGCTATCACTAGGAGACATTAATTCAATGACAAAATCGGGAGATAGAGGTAAAAATCTTTCCTTTTGTTGCGGGGTTAAAGCTTGCCATTTATCTAAAGGTATCCAAGCAGCATCGGGAGACCGATCGGCCCCATTCGGTAGTTTAAATCCTGTGGAAGAATCAAAAGCGATACCCGTACCATTGTTATCTGACCAATTAAATAATTGTTGGGTGATTCTACCGTTACTATTGCCCGTTTTTCCTCCCGTCGGTGGCATAATAATTAAATCTCCTTTTGGGTTGCGTTCCAAGCGCAAATCTCGGTTATCCTGACAAAGTTGAAAAAACTGTTCATCGCTGAGTTGCCAAGATTCAAATTTAATTTCTACTACTGTCATCATGTTTAGATTCTCTTTTATAGGATTATATAATTACCAAATACTATCAAGTTCTAAGACAAATTGAGATAAAATATTTTCCCCCGATAAACTCTCAGGATTAGTGAAAATTTCTACTGCCTGTCCTTGACGATAAATTTCCACTTCTCTAGTTTTTCTATTGATTAACCAACCTAAACGAGTCCCATTATCTAAATATTCCTGCATTTTTTTCCTAGCGGTTTCTATGTTGTCACTAGGAGACATTAATTCAATGACAAAATCGGGAGATAGAGGTAAAAATCTTTCCTTTTGTTGCGGGGTTAAAGCTTGCCATTTTTCTAAAGGTATCCAAGCAGCATCGGGAGAGCGATCGGCTCCGTTAGGTAGTTTAAATCCTCCAGAAGAATCAAAAACTACACCTAATTTATGTAGGTTATTCCATAACCATAATTGGGCAGTGATTCCAGCGTTAGAATTGCTGGTTTCTCCTCCAGTCGGTGGCATAATAATTAAATCTCCTTTTGGGTTGCGTTCCAAGCGCAAATCTCGGTTATCCTGACAAAGTTGAAAGAACTGTTCATCGCTGAGTTGAAACGAGTTAAATTTAACTTCTACTGTCATTATTATCCCCAACCTACTCTCGTCTAAAATTCATGGTAACGCGCTAGGGCAAGAGATGTTCTTGGATGAAATTAGTGTAAACATCTCCGGCTAAAAAGGCGGGAGTTTCCAATATTTTACGATGGAAATCAATAGTCGTCGGTACTCCCGTGATCGCACATTCCCGCAGGGCGCGTTTCATGCGTTTAATCGCAGTTTCGCGATTTTCTCCCCAGACAATTAATTTACCGATTAGGGAATCGTAATAGGGGGGGATTTCGTAATCGGTGTAAACGTGGGAATCCATGCGGACACCGGGACCGCCGGGGGGCAGATAACCGCTAATTTTGCCGGGGTGAGGGCGAAAATTGTGATCGGGATCCTCGGCATTAATGCGACACTCGATCGAATGCCCTCTAAATATCACCTGATCTTGCTTAATTTGCAGTTTTTCGCCCTGTGCCACCAGAATTTGTTCTCGGATCAGGTCTATCCCCGTGATCATCTCCGTGACGGGGTGTTCCACCTGAATACGGGTGTTCATTTCCATGAAGTAAAAATTGCCGTGTTTATCGACTAAAAATTCCACAGTTCCCACCCCGACGTAATTAATCGATTTAGCGGCTTTAACGGCGGCATTACCCATTTTTGAGCGTAAATGGGGCGTTAAGAAGGGGCTGGGTGCCTCTTCTAGCAGTTTTTGGTGTCGTCGCTGAATCGAACAGTCTCTTTCTCCTAAATGGATCACGTTACCGTGACTATCGGCCAAAATCTGAAACTCGATATGTCGGGGACATTCGATAAATTTTTCTAGATATACTCCTGAATTGCCAAAAGCCGCTTCTGCTTCCCCTTGGGCGGCTTTTAACATATTACCTAGTTCATCTGCACTCTTGACAAGACGCATCCCACGCCCTCCACCGCCGGCGGTGGCTTTGATCAGGACAGGATAACCGATGTCATCAGCGATACGTTTTGCTTCCGCTTCTGAGGTAATTAAACCACCACTGCCGGGGATAGTGGGAACTCCCGCTTTTTGCATGGTTTTTTTAGCGGTAGATTTATCCCCCATAGCCAGAATAGCACTGGGAGACGGACCGATAAAAGTTAACTGATGATCGGCACAAATTTCGGCAAAGCGGGCGTTTTCTGCCAAAAAACCGTAACCGGGATGGATCGCCGTGGCGTTGCGTGTTAGGGCAGCCGAGATGATATTAGGGATATTTAGGTAACTTTTGCTGCTTGGGGGCGGACCAATACAAACACTCTCATCGGCCAGTTGAACGTGAAGGGCATGGCGATCGATGGTAGAGTGGACGGCAACGGTTCTAATGCCCAATTCTTCGCAACTATGAAGGATTCTTAAGGCGATTTCCCCGCGATTGGCGATTAATATCTTGGCAAACTGCATTGGACGACCACGAGATCAGGCTGGTGTGATAGGCGACTATTTAGTAGAATATCTGGTTTTGTTACCTTGGGGAAATCGGGCTGGCTGTTGGGAAGTGGGGAAGTGGGGAAGTGGGGTGTGGGGTGTGGGGAAGTGGGGAAGTGGGGAATTGGGGAAGTGGGGAATTGGGGAATTGGGGAATTGGGGTGTGGGGTGTGGGGTGTGGGGTGTGGGGAATTGGGGAATTGGGGAAGTGGGGAATTGGGGAAGTGGGGAATTGGGGAATTGGGGAATTGGGGAATTGGGGAAGTGGGGAAGTGGGGAATTGGGGAATTGGGGAAGTGGGGAATTGGGGAAGTGGGGAAGCTGTCTCATCACCCTATCACCCCAAAACCCTATCACCCCAAAACCCTATCACCCTATTTCCTGACTCCTGCCTACCGACGGCTAAAATAACTGACTTCGTCTCCCTCCCCGGTCAAGATGGAAAGCGATAAGCTAGAGTGTGAGGAGTGAAAACTTTTTAATCTCGTTTCGCCCCTAGAGGATAATAGCTCGATGTTGCGAATTATCACAGAGCCATGGTCAGCCAGAACGGAACTGAGACGAATTCGGGAACGGTTCGACGATCCGGAAATTCGGGAAAAAGAATCGCTTGTCCGAGAGATTGTCGAGCAGGTGCGACTTTCTGGCGATCGCTCGTTGGTGGATTACACGGAAAAATTCTACCAACAGTCCCTTAATCTACAACAACTGAAGGTGAGTGGCTCGGAACTCGATGCTGCTTATCAACAGGTGTCGCAGGATTTATTAAATGCGATCGCCGTTGCCTGTGAAAAAATGGAGGCTTTTCATCGTCAGCGTCTTCCCAAAGCTTGGGTCCAGTTTCCTGAGGATGGTACGGTTCGGGGGAAACGTTATCAACCGGTTAACAGCGTGGGAATTGTCGTTCCCGATGGGAAACGGGCCTATCTCAGTTTATTGCTCCAACAGGCGATTCCAGCCAAAATAGCGGGGGTTAAACGGATTGTCATGGTATCTCCTGCCGATGAGGATTTACGCATCCATCCGGCGATTTTAGTGGCAGCCCAATCGGTGGGTATTAGTGAGATTTATCGGGTGGCTGGACCACAGGCGATCGCTGCTTTAGCCTACGGCACAAAAACGATCGCTCCCGTGGAGATGATTGCCGGAATAGGTGATTTTTATACTAATTTGGCTAAAAAACTGGTTTCTGACCATGTAAAAATCGATTATCTCTCTATTACTTCTGATTTGGTTATTATTGCCGATAGTCAAGCCAATCCTAGACAGTTGGCCCTAGATCTATTAGCGCAAGCGGAACAGTATTCCCTAGCGGCAGCGATTTTATTGACGACGGATAAGGCTTTGGCCCTAATAGTACAGGAAGAAGTGCAAAAACAGTTACAGGTACATCCCCAGAGATTGTTAACGGAAAAAGCGATCGCTCATTATGGTTTAATCGTGGTGGTGGAATCATTGGAGAAAGCGATCAAATTATCGAATCTTTTTGCTCCCACCCATTTATCTTTGATGATCGATGAGCCTTGGGAAAAGCTATCTTCTGTGAGACAATCGGGAACTATTCTCCTCGGTTCCACTACTCCAAAAGCGGTGGCTGATTATTTGGGTTGTCCCGTGGGAGTGGAAACTTTTCTCGATTCCGCCACTTTAATCGAATATCCTGCCGATTCTTTCGCCCCCATAGCCCACAATCTGCAAATATTAGCGCAAGCGGAGGGATTTACGGCAACGGACGGGGCTATAGAATCCCGAGGTCAGGACAAGAGCTAGAAAAAGTATAGACCTCTTGTAAAAATCGAAAATCTGGCTCTTCGTTACTATTTATGCTAAATTAACAGACAAAATGCCAAGACAACATACTTCTAACCAAAAAATTACGAAAGTTTCTCAAGCCATAGCCTCTCCGTTTTATTAGTTTAAGTTTATTGTTGATTCCCTCGACCCGACCTTCGTTGTTCTTCGCTCGAAATAACTAATGATTTCTCCACACCAGTTTCGGATTGTTTGACAACTCTTGGTAAATATACTGGCCGATTTTGCCCACCATTCCGAGATGGATAGCGGTTCTTCTATCCTGTTCTTCGAGGTTTCATAAATCTTTCTAAATTCTTCCTTTAATTCCTGCATCTCTTTCAAATTTGGGAACTTTTCTTTGATAGCTTCTAGTTTAATTTTTTGGGGTTCCGTTCAATCTTCTTGATTTTTTAACAGGCTATATTTACTTGGCTTTAAAACTTCTAGCTTCGCTTCTTTTTTTTGCTTCATATTTTTTATATTTCTGCGCTTCTGATGATTTTGGGGTAGTTTATCCCTCTCTAACCCACAACGAGGGCAGGTCGCTTTTTTATTTTTCGATTCGCTCCGGAAGACTATAGGGATGGAAGCGTCTGGGCTCTTCTCGACTTTGTGTGATAATTTTTGCTTATAGAATCGTGAAATGTTTACTGGGAAAGACTTTTAGGACTATTTTGCTGAAGAAACTATCAGTATAGACCCCGTTTCCACACAGAAACCAGAAGAGCCGCGTCTGCGGCGGGCGGACAATGGGAGTTCTCTGAGTTACGATTGACTTTCTCGGAAAGCTGCTCTTGAGATGATTGTAATTCTTTGAGATGCTGCTCTAGCTGTTCTATCTTCAAACCTCACCCCACTACTAGCTGTCTGACGCTGGCGGTCGGTTGGTCTGACCCAATCCTCTGCGCCAATTCCTGGTATCAACCGTAGGTGTTTCTCATCCATAGGTCTGAGATTACCAGATTTCGTTCCCCTCTGAACGGTTACAGCAGATTTTTTCTGGAATCAAAAATCTCCTCATGTATTAAGCTATATTACGACCAAATTACATTCGTGACCAGATTGACTACAATGGAAAACGAGGATGGGTGGCCTGCTTATAGGAATAGGGATGAATTCGAGTTCGACAATTCGTTGGCAAAAATCGACATCAGTTTGTCAGTGATTTCCCCAACTAAGCAATTTGCCCTAGTTACCTTTATCTGGAGAAAAATCAGCGGCTTTGGCATAGAGCAAATCTCAGTGTGATGGTCAGAAAGTCAAAGCCAAAGCAGATAAGTATTTTTCGGTCAGCCTCTCCAAATCCTTGCTAGTTACTGGCTGGTGCTGACTAGGGGCTGTTTGACCGTAAGTGTTGAAAACATGAAAAAATAAGATTTTCTTTGAATTCAAGGAGTTGATCATGGCTAGTAATATAACTCAACAGGGAAGCTTGACTCTCAATGATTTTATCTTTATACAAGGAGCAAATCCCACCAGAGCAGATGAATATCTGGTCACTTTTACTGCTTTTAACCAGCCCGTGCAGATATCTTTAATTTCTGCTAACAATACCACTTATGATCCTATCGTCCAAATTATTGATGCCAGAACCAACACAATAGTTGCCAGCGATGACGATAGCGGTAACGGCAATAATTCACTCATTGCTAATTTTCTGCCCCAAGGCGGAGTTGTTTATAAAATTCGAGTCACCAGCTTCAATACTATTAACACAGAGATCGAACATCCCTACACCTTACAGGTTAACTCTGTAGTGGGCGATGTGGTGCTTGAGGAAAGATTATCGAGCTTCGGCAACCCCCAAACAGGTCAAGTGGTTACTTTTCAGGGGGTATTAGACAGCAGAGACTATACTTTTCCCTCTCCTAGCACAGCTGCACCCTCTTTGGCGGATGAATATAAGTTGGCAGTGACTGCCTTTAATCAACCCATCCAAGTATCACTTACGTCCTCAAACACCGGTGTTTACGATCCCTTCCTACAGATTGTCAATGCCAGAACAGGGGCTGTAGTGGCTTTCGATGATGACAGTGGTGACGGACTCAATTCTTTAATTGCCAATTTCTTACCGCAAGGTGGGGTGGATTACCGGATTCGGGTAAGTAGTTTCAATACTATCACGCTGCCGCAGACCAATCCCGCCACCTATACATTGCAAGTGAGCGCTCAAGTGGGACAGGCAGCCGTAACCCCAAGAGTCCCCGGTATTATTCCTCCACCCAATACCAGTCCCCTAACCCTGACTGGTGACACGGCGCAAATCGCTTACGTTGTCTATTATGGACGACCGGCGGATAATTCTGGACTCACTTTCTGGGACACTACCTTGACGAGTGCTGGTATTAGTTATTCTCCGAGACAGGGAGATGGATTAACTGGCAGTGAAGCTGGTGCTTATAATCAAATTGTCAACGACTTTGGCAACTCGTCCGAAGCTGATAACCTTTTCGGTCAATTGAATAATCGGGACAAAGTGAATAAAGTTTATAACTTTGCTTTTAACCGTAACGCAGAACAAGAAGGTTTAAACTATTGGGCAGAGCGCCTAGATAGTGGTGCCATCACCCTAGCTAATTTTGCTCTGGAGATCGGATTGGGTGCCCAGGGCGACGATATTATTGCCCTACGCAATAAACTGACCAGCGCCGATCTGTTTACGAATTCACTGGATTTGCCCGAAGAAAGGGCGGCCTACTCGGGCGAAAGTGCGGCACTTTTCGGACGCAATTGGCTCAGTGATTTCGGCACGACCGTAAGTACCCAGGCTTGGGTTGATGCCGCTATCTCTAGCTTAGTAAGCTAAACGGCGCTTAACCTGCATGATCCAACAGCTATAACCCTTTTGGAGTCTATATCGGTGATCCGAAGTAAAAGCCGTTTAGCTTATCTATCTAGGGCGGGCTGAATATCAGTAGAAGCTTTGCTAGAAAAGGGTTTTGGTCTTTTTTTACCCAAAAAGTGCCAGAAACAAACGTTGAGAAATCGAAATAGGGACTCAAAACCCTGGCACTTTTGTGAGCGATGGCGAAGGGTTCCGCTTTGCAGTACGCGAGGTCATTCTGTTATTCTGACTTCCCCGACCGACGACCGACTCGGAGACTGATGACTCCTAACCCCACCAGCCAACTTTTTCAGCAAGCCCTAGATATTCTGATACCATTTTTCTAAAGTAATGGCAGAGATAGTTAATTACCCTCACCCCCCCCCAACCCCCCCCCTGACAGGTGTAGGTATTTTACAAGTAAGAGGAAGGGGAGTAGTAAAAAGCGTCAACGGGGGTGGGAGGGAAAGAACTCCAACGATGAAGGTGAATCGACAAACCTTTTAGTAAATCAGCAATTAGGGTAATAGAACCCACATTCCGCACCCTAGTCGGTTGAAACCAACAGTTGCTCTAGCCCTTGTATAGCTGGACTTCCCCCATACAGAAATACTAAAAAATCAACAAAACCCTTACTGCCTGGAGCTTCTCAGAAAAAATTGACAAGCCGCTACTGGGTACATTTTTCGCTTGAAAATGGCTGTACCGTTGACTGTATCTGGAGTAGAGCGATTCCGTAGAGTTGGCTGTATAGTGATCGCTAACCTCATTGTAACAGATGGTGTCATTAATCTCTAGAGTCAGCGATTCCCTCTGTAGCCATGTTTTTGATGGTTTTCTGCCCCGAAACAAGCTATAATGGTCGAAAGGTCAAATTTGAAAATTTTTGCCTCAAACCCTATCAGCGTAAGGACTTCAGGAGTTTGTGTCCAGTAGTCCATTAGTATTATATGGCTTTAACTCAGGCTCTATAAGACTTTTAGCCATAGCTAGTATGTTTATACGGGGGAAGTCCAGGTATAGTAAGACTTTTAGCGATTACTAAGAATCGTGAAGTGTCACACTCTAGTCAGCGCTCGCCAGCTTAATGAGAGTCCATCTCAATAATTTGGTATCAGAGCTATCAGATTTTTAGCGCCAATTGTGCATCTGCTGGGCAAACAAATTAGCCTGTAATTCAGAGCCGGCAATCGTTTTGACGATTTAGATAAAATTTTCAATGTGACACTTTAGGGTGCGGAATGTGGGTTTGTTGTTTAGCATTGTCTTTCGCTATGCTCCTCTAAATCTCTAGCTTGATTTTCTCGCCATGAGTGTGTGACTGCTCACCTCTTTGTAATAAACCTACACCTGTCAGGGTGGGAGAGGGGACTATGATGCCTGCCACGAATAAGGAAAAATGGTATGACCTGATAGCAGCTCAAGAGCTTACTTTTGTCAGAAGTCCTATAATCTTCTCAAAGCAACGATTGGATCTAATTTAGCGGCACGATGAGCGGGAACAACACCGAAAATCAGACCGATGGCACTAGAAACTCCTAAAGCGAGAATTATCGCAGGGATTGAGACACTGGTGGTTAAAGCGGCAAAAATTCCCGCTAGATACATTCCTTGAATGCCGACAAAAATCCCGATAATTCCGCCAGTGGTAGCTAAAATCACCGATTCAATGAGAAATTGACCTTTTATATCCCCTTCTTTGGCTCCTAAAGCCTTTCTTAACCCGATTTCTTGGGTTCTTTCCGTGACTGACACGAGCATAATATTCATGACACCGATTCCCCCGACAAAAAGGGAAATACTGGCGATCGAGGCTAACATTCTAGTTAAACTATCGTTAGTCTCTTTGGCCATTTCTAAGACTGTGGTTTGGAGGAAAACCTGCACATAATTCTCGTCGCTGACCTGATGACGCATTTGCAGCAGGTTGCTAATCTGAAACTGAGCGGCTTTAATTTGGGCAGAGTTTTTGGCCAAGACAGAAATATGAGTCAGGGGAATGCCATAGATAGAATTGCGCCCTAAAACCTGATTAGACATGGTAGTTAGGGGAATTAAAGCTCGATCGTCCTGATTAGCCTCAAATAAGGAGCCTTTCGCCTGTAAAACTCCAATGACTTGAAAACTAAGATTGCCGATGCGAAGATTTTCGCCGACGGGATTGCGATTACCAAAGAGATTTTTAGCTAATTCCGATCCCAAGACAATCACCCGATTATCCCGTTTCAGGTCAGATTCCATAATAAATCTACCTTTAGACAGTTGACGGTTACGCACATTTAGGTATTCGGCTCCCACCCCAATCAGGGGGCTATTACTGGTTCTATTACCGAAGGATAAAATTCTTTTACCGCTCAATTCGGGAGAAATGGCGGCAATGGCGGGAACTTGAGATGCGATCGCTTGAGCATCTTCGTAGGTGAGAGGCCGGGGATTAGGAATTGTCCGCCGGACATTGCGCGAGGAGGTGGAAACAAATAAAACATTCGGTCCGAGAGCTTCAAACTGCTCGAGGGCGACTTTTTGCGCTCCTTCACCCACCCCCACTAGGGCAATGACGGAGGCGTTACCGATAGCAATTCCTAGCATGGTCAGACCACTACGCAGTTTATTGCCCATCAAAGCGGAAAAAGCCATTTTCAGGTTTTCTAGCATTTCCATGGTTGGTTACATTCAGTGATCAGTAAACAGGGATAAAGATAAAGATAACTAACTAATTAACTTAAAACTTACATCTGATAACTGATAACTGATAACTGATAACTGATAACTGATTAGCGGGTAGAGATTTGGAGCGTTTCCGGTTTGCTTAAATCGCCGGTAATAGTTAAACTGCGCCGATTAGCGTTGAGATGACGGACAATTTTATAGATAGCTTCAACTTGGTCACTAGCGCCGATTTTGGCCGCTAGAGTGGCTAGGTCGAGAGAAGTTCCCGTTTCCCGAACAACTTGCACGATTTTTCTTTGTAAATCCAGAATAGAAGCGGCGGCTTTTTTCCCTGCTTCTACCCCGGGTTGATGGTAGGCGTTAATATTAACTAAACTAGCATAGAAACTAACGGCCCGTTCGTAGAGGGCAATTAAAGCCCCTACCTGACGGGGAGTGACCTCTGGGATAGTGATAGTGATAGAGTGACGACTATTTTCGTATAAAGCTTGTCGAGTACCTTGCAGTAATCCTGAGAGGAAATCGCCGGCAGTGGAGCCAGTTTCCACTTCTATCGAATCTCCTTGCCGGTCTTTTAACACTTCAATAAAAGTGGCGAAGAAATTGGGAACACCTTCTCGTAATTGTTGGACGTAGGCGTGTTGGTCCGTAGAACCTTTGTTACCATAGACGGCGATCCCTTGGTACACCTTATTACCATCGAGGTCTTTTTCTTTACCGAGGGACTCCATTACCAATTGTTGCAGATAGCGGCTAAAGAGATAGAGACTGTCTTTGTAGGGCAGAATCACCATATCTTTCTCTCCCTTGCCCTTGCCCTCATGATACCAAGCTAGAGCAAGTAGGGCGCTAGGGTTTTTTTTCAGGTTATGGACGCGGGTGGCCATGTCCATTTCTTTGGCCCCGGCTAACATTTCATCAATGTCGATACCCTGCAAAGCGGCCGGGAGAAGACCGACGGCGGATAGTTCTGATGTACGACCACCGACCCAATCCTGCATGGGGAAACGAGTTAGCCAATCTTGGGCGTATTTGTCTAGTTGGCTACCCGGCATAGTGACGGCGACTGCGTGTTGCGGAAAGTCTAAATCCAGTTTTTCGTAAGCGTTGCGGACCTCTAACATTCCGTTTCTCGCTTCGGGAGTGCCGCCGGATTTACTGGTGACGATAACGAGGGTGGTAGCTAAGGGTAAATGGGCTAGGGTGCGATCGATACCTTTGGGGTCGGTATTATCAATAAAAGCAATCTCTAAGGGGGGATTAAGGGGGGATAGAGCCTCGGCAACGAATTGGGGACCCAAAGCAGACCCCCCGATGCCTACACAGAGAATATGGCTAAATTTTGCCCGATTGGGCGGCTTAATCGCTCCAGAGTGAATTTTCTTGACAAATTCTTTGATCTGTGCTATCGGTTCGGTGATTTCGTCCCGCAATTCCTGGTTAGGAGCGAGTTCAGGAGCGCGCAGCCAGTAGTGGCCGACCATACGCTGTTCGTCGGGATTTGCGATCGCACCCTGTTCTAAAGCTGCCATATCTTGGAAAGCGCGCTCAAATTTTGCTTCTAGACCTTTGAGAAAAGCCTCATCGAAGGGAATCCGACTGACATCGAGATAAAGTTCTAGGTTAGGGTGATAGTATAACCAATCTTGGTAACGTTGCCAGAGTTGCAGATTATCCATAAAAAAAAGCGAAATTTTTGTTTAATTACTCGTTTAGGGGAGATAGGATTCTATCCTCTCCAATCATCATACAGGTAGTTTTAGACTAGAAGATGACGGTTAAGCATATATTAGGGGTTGGCAAAATACTAACAGTGACGGACAGTGACGGAACTATCCCCTAATTGTTCGGTTTGCTGGTGTTGGCTGTTGATTTTTTAACTGGTTCTATGGCTATCTACTCATCCCCTCTCAAAATCGGTAACTTAGAAGTGCATAGCCGCGTCTTGCAATCACCTTTATCCGGTGTCACCGATTTAGTTTTTCGGTGCTTGGTGAGACGCTTTGCTCCTGATTCCATGCTCTATACCGAGATGGTCAATGCGACAGAAATCTCCCGGCTGCAAGAGTTACCGCAATTGATGGTTAAGCTAAAACGCACTTAAACCACCTAAAATAGAAATAGTAATTTTAGAAAAATCCTACTTATGCCAGCAAAAGATTTCCTAGACTTAGAAGAAAAGAAAAACTTACAAAAAGCTCTTAAAGAAGAAGAAAGAGCAGAGGTTAGGGAAAGAATTTTAATGTTTCTCTTGCTAAACGACGGAAAAACTCAACGAGAAATAGCTGACTTTATTGGCTGTTCACTCAAAACGGTCGCCCCTTGGTGTGTTCACGGTGATCCTAACAATTTAGAAAGTCTAGAAGATGGGAGAAAAAATGGAAATCATAAAAAAGCCACAGAGGAATATATTAATTTACTATTAAAAATAGTTGATGAAGACCCGAAGGAATTTGGATATGAATTCGGGAGATGGACAGCGGCAAGATTAGCAGAGCATCTAGAAAAGGAAACAAGAATTAAACTGAGTGGCTCGCAAGTGAGAAGAATATTGAGAAGAAAAAAGTATGTGTATATCTGGGCGAAATATAGTCTAGAAGATAAGCAAGACAAGAAATTAAGAAAAGCATTTAAAGAAAAATTAGATGAATATTTAAGGTTGGCTAAAGAAAAGCCAGAGTCAATCCAGGTATGGTTTTGGGACGGGGCTTTCAAGGTGGCGACGCAGGTTCGCCACACAGCCCCTCATGAGTGTGGATTTAGTTTGAGAGTAATAAGAAGGAGAGCTTGGACAAAAAAAGGAAAGCGAAAAAAAGTGAATGGACAAAGAAAAAGAGGAAGGGTGAATGTGATGGGAGCCTTAAGATATAATGACAAAAAACGAGTCTGTTTTATGATCAAAAAAGGAAATTCAGAAACTTTCCATGAACAATTAAAGAAACTTCATGAAGAGATTCGTCAAGAATGGATAAACTTGGGAAATCTGCCCGAAGATTTTCGAGAAAAAGGACCGAAAATTATCATCATATTAGACAATGCTAGTTATCACAAAAAGAAAGATGTTATTGAGCAGGTGGAAAAAGAGTTGCCCAATATTAGGCTAGAGTTTTTACCAGCTTATAGTCCAGATTACAACCTAATAGAATTAGTGTGGCATTCCGCTAAAGAGTACATAGCTAATCGAGAATTTGAAAATAAAGAAGAACTGGAAAAAGTAGTCAATCAGCTTTTAAATGAAGGGGGATTGATTATTAAATGGAGTAGAAAACTTAAAAATAAGGGTAATGCTGTCAATGTAACTTAAATGCGTAAAAGCTTATCGGGGACAAAGAACAACCAATTAGTATGCAATTATTTGATTGCCGTCCCGATTTTATGGCTGTGGCGGCGGAAAAAGCGGTTAAAGAAGGAGCGATGACCATCGATATTAATATGGGTTGTCCAGTTAATAAAATTACTAAAAAAGGCGGCGGTTCTTCGCTTTTACGACAGCCAGAAATTGCCGAGCAAATTGTTAGGGAAGTGGTGGGAGCGGTATCGGTGCCGGTAACGGTGAAAACTCGCTTGGGATGGAACGCTCAGGAGATTAATATTATCGATTTTGCCCGTCGTTTGGAAGATGCGGGAGCGCAAATGTTGACCCTGCACGCACGCACTAGGGAACAGGGTTATCACGGGCCGGCCGATTGGCAATGGATTAAACGGGTGAAGGAGGTTTTATCGATTCCTGTCATTGCTAATGGTGATATTGTTTCTGTGGAAGCGGCGATTAATTGTTTGGAATTTACCCGGGCCGATGGGGTGATGTGTTCGCGGGGAACTCTCGGTTATCCCTATTTGGTGGGGGAAATCGATTATTACCTCAAAACAGGCAAAAAGTTGCCGAAACCCACCTCTATTGACCTGTTAAGCCTAGCTAAAGAGCATTTACAGGGGCTATGGCTATACAAGGGACAACGCGGTATTTGGCAAGCACGGAAACATCTGGCTTGGTATTGTCAGGATTTTACCGGTGCGGCGGTTTGGCGCGATCGGTTTTCGCGCATCGAATCCCTGGCGGAGGGCTGTGATTTAATTGATAGAGCTATTGCCCAATTAAACCTTGAAAACGAGAATATTTAGGTAACGGTGCTACAAGCTGTAGGACCTGACGAACCTTTTGCTGGTTCGTCAGCATCATCGACAAGGTACATTGAATACCTAAGCCCGCTCACGGGTTTCAGCCTTATGGCGCAATTGGCTTGCCTGCTCCTGACTATCGCTAATATCAGGTCGGGGGCCAATAACCCCAACGCTTTCCCAATAAGCAACTAGCTCCAGCCCTGTTTTAGGAGGATTTTGAAGATAACTCATTCTCTAGCTCTGAAGGTAGATCTAGGCTGATGTTCACGGTATTTCCTTAACGTTCAATGACTTGTCTTTGATCATCGAAAATTTGGGTCTGAAACCCCGTCGTTCTACGACGGCTTTACTGTTAAATATTAGCACATTTACGAAATATATGCTAAAATGTGAGGTATGGAAAAAGCCTATTCGTTTCGATTTTACCCCACACCAACACAAGAGTCGCTATTGCGGCGCACATTGGGCTGTGTAAGATTGGTTTACAATAAGGCACTCCATCTCAGAACACAAGCTTGGTATGAAAGACAAGAAAGAGTAGGATATACTGAAACTTCTTCAATGTTGACCGATTGGAAAAAACAAGAAGAATTAGACTTTTTAAACGAAGTTAGCTGTGTACCTTTACAACAAGGGTTAAGACATTTACAAACAGCTTTTACTAATTTCTTTGCTGGTCGGACTAAGTATCCTAACTTTAAGAAAAAACATCAAGGAGGAAGTGCCGAATTTACCAAATCTGCTTTTAAATTTAAAGACAGACAAATCTATTTAGCTAAATGCACAGAACCTTTACCTATTCGATGGTCAAGACAAATACCAGAAAGCTGTGAACCAAGCACAGTAACAGTCAGATTACATCCCTCAGGACGTTGGCATATCTCAATTAGATTTGATGACCCAACGATTAAGCCATTACCAGTAACAGATAAAGCCATTGGAATTGACTTAGGAATTAGTAGCCTCGTGATTACCAGCGATGGCGATAAAGTGTCTAATCCCAAGCATTTTAAAAAGCATTATCGGAGACTGCGAAAGGCCCAAAAAAGCCTTTCTAGAAAACAGAAAGGGTCAAAAAATCGGGAAAAAGCAAGAATCAAAGTAGCCAAGATTCACGCTCAAATCACCGATAGCAGAAAAGACCATTTACATAAGCTAACCACTCAATTAGTTCGTGAAAACCAACCGGTTGTGGTTGAGAACTTAGCCGTCAAGAATATGGTCAAAAACCCGAAATTATCTCAGGCAATATCTGATGTAAGCTGGGGAGAAATTACCCGACAATTAGCCTATAAATGCCGTTGGTATGGAAGAAATTACATCGAAATAGATAGATGGTTTCCTAGCTCTAAAAGATGTAGTAATTGTGGGCATATTGCTGAGAAAATGCCGTTAAATGTTCGAGAGTGGGACTGTCCAGACTGTGGGACGCACCATGACCGAGATATTAACGCGAGTAAAAATATTTTGGCCGCAGGGCTTGCGGTGTCAGTCTGTAGAGCGACCATAAGACCAGAACAGAGTAAATCTGTTAAGGCAGGTGCGAAAAATCCTTCGGGAAAGAAGCAGAAACCCAAATCGTGAGGTTTGGGAATCGCCGTCCGTTTTACGGCGGCGAGGATGTCAAATCCGATATATTCAGTTAAACGAAGGGGTTGGGTTTCCTTGCGTCAAACCAGCCTAGGGCTGTGATTTAATTGATAGAGCTATTGCCCAATTAAACCTTGAAAACGAGAATAAGCTTTTACGCATTTAAGTTACATTGACAGCATTACCCTTATTTTTAAGTTTTCTACTCCATTTAACCCACATTCCGCACCCTCAACTGTCACATTGAAAATTTTATCTAAATCGTCAAAACGATTGCCGGCTCTGAATTACAGGCTAGTTTGTTTGCCCAGCCGATGCACAATTAGCCCTAAAAATCTGATAGTTCTGATACTAAATTATTGAGAGAAACTCTCATTAAGCTGGCGATCGCTGACTAGAGTGTGACACTTCATAATTCTTAGTAATCGCTAAAAGTCTTACTATACAAGGGCTAGAGCAACTTTTGATTTCAACAACTAGGGTGCGGAATGTGGGATTTAATAATCAATCCCCCTTCATTTAAAAGCTGATTGACTACTTTTTCCAGTTCTTCTTTATTTTCAAATTCTCGATTAGCTATACTTTAGACGTTCATAATCTGAGATTTATTAAACTTCTGAAATCGTAGAGTGAGCAAGGAATCCAGTTCTTTTTTATGTTTCAGGTGGGCATCATTCAGACATTCATAAATAGCTGAAGAAAAGTCAGAAAAGTTTTCATAATATTTACCATACAAACATTTCTTTTTGACAAATTTCCACAGCCTTTCAATTAAATTTAGATTAGGCGAATAAGACGGAAGATACAGTAGCTCTATTGACAAAGAAAGAGCCAATTCTTCAACAATTTTACATTTTTGATAGCGGGCATTATCTAAGACTAGAGTGATGGGAATAGTTATTCCTAAAGCAGCTATTTTTTTAAGAAGTTCACAGACTTGAGCTGCTGTAATATAAGTGTCATTAGTAACCAGAATAACTTCATGAGTTATCGCATTTAATGCTCCTAAAACATTGAAGCGTTTACGCCCGCTCGGTGACTTAACGAAAAGTCTCTCAAAACACCAAACAAAACCGAGAAATGCTCCCATGACGAAGTGAGCGGCATCAACAAAAAAAACAGCCCTTTTTCCTTCTTTAGCCTCATTTAGTCTGGGTTCTAGCTTTTTTTCTTTGTAGTCCTCTTGTTCATCTGGGTCAGCTTTAGAAGGAAGAGAACCTACTTTTAAACATTTCATTCCCAAGGATTTTAAGAATTTTCTCACTTGGGTAGGACTTCGTTTTATTCCTGTCAATTTTTCTCTTCTATATACAGCTTCATTTATTGTGGCTGGTGGATTTTTCTCGAAATATTTTTTGAGCGTTTCTCTTTGAGACTCTAATTCACTTTTAGGGCGATATAAGTTGATTTCTTTTAATTTTTCTATTCCGCCTTCTTCATAATCTCGAAGATAGGTTAATAAGGTATTTGGCGAGATTCCTGCTAACTGACAAATTTTTTTGTGCGGTATCTTTTGGCTCTTTAACCAGAGAACTTCCATCTTCAGTTGAACCCGGGGATGGGGATGATGAAATCTTTCATAATACAGTGAGTTCTTTTCTTCTTCCGTGAATTCTAGGTTAATCATGTTTTTAATGAGTGCTTTGCTTCTAATTATGACTCTTAAACTATATTATTGTCCTTGAGGAAAAAATGCAAGTTGTAGCCGTGCAAAGTATATGTATTCTTTAGCGGAATGCCATACTAATTCTATTAGGTTGTAATCTGGACCTCAGTACAGGACAAAAAGCTTGAAAAGTAGGCGAGAGTAGTGTTTTATGAGAAATAGAACCAATCTCTAAAACCCTATGAACCAGTATAGCGCCTTAAAGCAAGCCCTTAAACCCCATCTGGCATGGCATGGAGCCAGGCTCTCGTTTCTAGCACTGTTCCTACTAGCCTTAATTAAAGTCAAAACCGTCAATCTGAGCGAGTTAGCAGTAGGATTTGGAGGTAAAGCCCTCAAAGAATCCAACTACAAGAGATTACAACGCTTTTTCCGCAACTTCGAGCTTGATTATTCTGAAATTGCGAAAATTGTCGTGGGTTGGTTGAAGCTCCCCCAGCCTTGGGTGTTGAGTCTTGACCGGACTACCTGGGAGTTGGGCGAGCATTGCTAAGCTTTTACGCATTTAAGTTACATTGACAGCATTACCCTTATTTTTAAGTTTTCTACTCCATTTAATAATCAATCCCCCTTCATTTAAAAGCTGATTGACTACTTTTTCCAGTTCTTCTTTATTTTCAAATTCTCGATTAGCTATGTACTCTTTAGCGGAATGCCACACTAATTCTATTAGGTTGTAATCTGGACTATAAGCTGGTAAAAACTCTAGCCTAATATTGGGCAACTCTTTTTCCACCTGCTCAATAACATCTTTCTTTTTGTGATAACTAGCATTGTCTAATATGATGATAATTTTCGGTCCTTTTTCTCGAAAATCTTCGGGCAGATTTCCCAAGTTTATCCATTCTTGACGAATCTCTTCATGAAGTTTCTTTAATTGTTCATGGAAAGTTTCTGAATTTCCTTTTTTGATCATAAAACAGACTCGTTTTTTGTCATTATATCTTAAGGCTCCCATCACATTCACCCTTCCTCTTTTTCTTTGTCCATTCACTTTTTTTCGCTTTCCTTTTTTTGTCCAAGCTCTCCTTCTTATTACTCTCAAACTAAATCCACACTCATGAGGGGCTGTGTGGCGAACCTGCGTCGCCACCTTGAAAGCCCCGTCCCAAAACCATACCTGGATTGACTCTGGCTTTTCTTTAGCCAACCTTAAATATTCATCTAATTTTTCTTTAAATGCTTTTCTTAATTTCTTGTCTTGCTTATCTTCTAGACTATATTTCGCCCAGATATACACATACTTTTTTCTTCTCAATATTCTTCTCACTTGCGAGCCACTCAGTTTAATTCTTGTTTCCTTTTCTAGATGCTCTGCTAATCTTGCCGCTGTCCATCTCCCGAATTCATATCCAAATTCCTTCGGGTCTTCATCAACTATTTTTAATAGTAAATTAATATATTCCTCTGTGGCTTTTTTATGATTTCCATTTTTTCTCCCATCTTCTAGACTTTCTAAATTGTTAGGATCACCGTGAACACACCAAGGGGCGACCGTTTTGAGTGAACAGCCAATAAACTCAGCTATTTCTCGTTGAGTTTTTCCGTCGTTTAGCAAGAGAAACATTAAAATTCTTTCCCTAACTTCTGCTCTTTCTTCTTCTTTAAGAGCTTTTTGTAAGTTTTTCTTTTCTTCTAAATCTAGGAAATCTTTGGCTGGCATAAGTAGAATTTTTCTCAAGTTACTATTTCTATTTTAGGTGGTTTAAGTGCGTTTTAGCTTAGCAGCATCCACCTTACCCATCCAAAGAAAAGACTTGACCTCCTCAATCCTCTGGAATGACCCCCCAACTTTATAGAGGTTTTCGATTAAATGATACCAATCCAATATTTCAATTCTTTCCTGTTTCTCTCCTATCTCACGAAATAAATTCCAGATACCATCATGTCCATCTCCTAAACAAATTAAAGGTTTAGCCAAAACTTGAGAATCAACCAAATCTAATAAAGCCGAGTTATCTTGAAAAAAAGCCGCTACCCCCAGTTGATGAAAACTCACTGCTTTATAATCACGCCAAATTAAGGCTTCTCCCTTGGCAGTTCTCAGTCGTACCTTACCGCCATCTATGCTCATTTCTTCGACTTCGACTTCTGGGTTAGACGGTAATTCTCCAAAAGCATAGCGATGCACGAGGCGTTGTTGGGTACTGTGAGAAACAGCAATCCCTGTCAATGATTTGATTTTCTGCGCCGATTTCTCGTAGGATTCATCGCCACTTAATAGCAAACAGTTCTTCTCTAACATTGGACTCATCTGAGTCCGAGGCTTTACTTCTAACTTCTTCGCTTGTTTTTCTGTAGTTGGTAATTCCCCCAAAATACTTTTCACTTTTCTCGTCCGACCGGCGGTTTCTTCTGTGCTTGTTTTGACAAAAAAATACCGATTTCTGGGTTGACATAATGAATCATTAAATCTCTGACTGTCTCCTCTATCTCTCCCAAGTTATTAAATTTCTTAATTTGGGATTGCTCATAGAGACATTGCCCTAACTCTTGACATAACTCTTTAATTCTTTTTTCATTTTCTGATAACATTGAATTATTCCTCCCATCGAGCCATATTCTGAATTGTAAGCTATAACTATTATAATCTCATTTCTCTTTGTGATCAAGTTGAAGATTTTCTAGTTGTTGACGGCTATAAGCATTAATACTCATTGCATAAGTGAGATGCTCCCCGACTGTTTTGAGTGAACAGCCAATAAACTCAGCTATTTCTCGTTGAGTTTTTCCGTCGTTTAGCAAGAGAAACATTAAAATTCTTTCCCTAACCTCTGCTCTTTCTTCTTCTTTAAGAGCTTTTTGTAAGTTTTTCTTTTCTTCTAAGTCTAGGAAATCTTTGGCTGGCATAAGTAGGATTTTTCTCAAGTTACTATTTCTATTTTAGGTGGTTTAAGTGCGTTTTAGCTTACAACATCCTGACTGTAGGCATAGTCTCCGAGGGGGTTGCCATTCCCGTACTGTGGTGGATGCTCAAAAAAAAAGGAAACTCGAACAGTGATGAGCGTATGCGTTTCTTGGAGGAGATGCTCAAAATTTTTCCCGACGCTCAAATTCGTTGTCTGTGTGCCGACCGGGAGTTGATCGGTCAAGCTTGGTTGCGTTATTGGGACTTAAACAAATTTCAAGCCCAAACAAAGCCTAAACTGGCTTTGTAAGCGGCAAACACATCCCGATTCTCGGTCAGCCACTCAAAGAAACGGAAAGACATCGCTGTCCGAAAAGCTTCCAAGGCTTCCACAAAAGTGTTTAAAGGTCGATTCGCCCACCGCCTTTGCAATCCCCCAGTTAACTTATGCCACAGGATAAATGTATAGGCACAAAACACCAGGATAAAATGACGAAGTAAGCTTCGTTTATCCCTGACTTGATATTCCCTTAACCCTAACCATCCTTTGGCTTCTCGGTAGAATACTTCCACCCAATTTCTTTCGGTGTAAGTCCTCACTATCCACGAAGCTGTTACTGTATCTGCCTCAACTACATTGGTGATGAAATAGTCCACCTCTGTGGCTTTTTCCATTGAACTTGCATTCATGACGATCGCCAAGTTCCTTTCTCCTTCTAGTTGAGATATTTTCGCTCTGAATACCGCTACCCAAACCGTTTTTTCTTTATCTAGATTTAGGGTGATTTTCTCCCAATCCTTTTCTGATAGGCTTTTTGCTAGTTGCTCAAGCTGGATTGTTTCTTCCACACCCCCTTCTTTTTCAATAATTACTTTTCGATTTTTTGCCAATCCTCCTAAGTATTTTAGCTTTCTTTCTTCCAGGGCTTTGAGAAAATTTGTGTTGTTGCCATAACCAGCATCTATTAAGACGATTTTCGGTCGATAGCCTCTGGTTAAGCTCCGGTCAATTAAATCTATCGCTATCTCTGGTTTCTTCTTAAATTCTTTGTCTTCTTTCCCCTCGGCTAAGGAACTAGCCGGTTGATAAATTTCAATGTCTAGGGGGACACTTTTTTTGCCGTCGTAGAGATGGGTAGTGACGGCGACTATTCCGTTGTCTGTCTTGCCAATTTCTCCTAGGTACTGCCTGCCAACTCCGGCGGTCAGATTGCCACTTTTTCGATGTCCTGAGTCATCGACAATCAGGGAAAATCCTCGGGGGATTTGCGTCTGGCGGCATTGGTTCATCACTTGCAACCGACATTCATTCACCTGACGGTCTGACCAGGGAGATTCGGTCAAAAAGTGATGTAATCGGTTATAAACTACTCCGACGGCATTATTGGCCATTTGAGTGAGGTTTTTCCGCTCACTTTCCCCTAATAATCCTCCTAAATATTGTCTGAAGCCGTTTTTTTGCGCTTCGTTTTTGAAGCAATTGTCAAACCGCCGACACCATCGGTCAAAGCATGGGGGCATCGCGGCTGGGGTTGTCTCTTTCATCGCTGATCTTTCAACGTAAAGTGCTTACTCTTTAACGATTATACTCGATTTGATCTTTATTTGGCGTTTAAGTCCCATTATCTTCTCCTCGAACCTTCTCTGCCTTTCCGAATCCGGATTCGGGCTACCGACAAGATCGAACGGTCCGGGAAAGCCTTAGCCGCTCAAGTCGTTTTTGCCCATCTGGTTCGGGGAGAATCTCAACAACTCCAAGAGGATTGTCGGGTGTGGGGTGATCAGGTTTCCGTTGAAGCTCTGCGTTTGGACGACGGAGACCTCTTGGTAGTGATCGCTCCGACCCATACGGTCGGACTTGTTCGCGATTACGCTCTACGCTGGGGGATTGAAACCCTTTTCGGGATTCTCAAGACTCGTGGGTTTTGTTTGGAATCTACTCACTCTACTGATCCCGAACGCCTTCGTAAGTAGGTGGGTGGAATTAAATATAAGATGAACGTAGCGACTGTCTTGATTGTCAAGGGGTAACTCAAAAAACAATCAAGGAGTTGCTGTCGAACCTAAAATCTCAAGCCAGAAAAAAGCGCAGCAAAAACTAAGTCGCTCAGGTTAAACCAAAGCAAGCGCAACCCTTGATCAGAGATAACAAAAAGTGTGAATCTCTAGTGGGACTTAGGCGTTTTCGGTCAGCAAAAAAGGCTCAAACCATTACGGGACAAAGGGTTAACCTCGATTTATGATTTTCCTTGATATATCTGGGTTTCAGCGATTTTGGGCTTCTCGAAGTAAATCCCAAGCGGGGATTGGAGTTGAGGCTTTTCTCGATTTGTTTTTTGTCTAAGTCCCAATAGGAGATCAATTGGACAAAGAAGTTGCTGTAATAACAGTTATTTGTGCAGAAAAGTGATTAGTTTTGCTTGTTCCAAGGTTCTGCCTTGGAACATATCAAACCAATTTGGCAGCGATCGCCCTTGACAATCACAAAAAGGTTAGAAGAACAAGGAAATAATCATCCTGTTGCTTGGCTACGGAATATGGCGCAACAGTTGGGGACATATCTCAACCGTCAAGCGGGAACTATAGAGGAATATCAGGGGTTTTTATTAGAAGTATTACAAGCAGAAGCAGAGATTAATGATGGCCGTGCTATAATAACTGACAACGATTATTATTATAAAAATATGCAGTATAAAGTCAGTCTTAAGCAAACAGAAGAAGGATATGCTGTTTGGTGTCCCGGTTTACCCGGCTGTGCTTCTCAAGGTACAACAAAAGAAGAAGCTCTCAATAATATTCAAGATGCTATTGTGTCTTATTTAGAAGTTGCCGAGGAATTGAATCAAGGTGTAGAATCTTGTTATGTGGAAGTTGAATTAAATCATGCCTAGTCTTCCCAGAATTAATCATCAACGAGCCATTAAAGCCTTTGAAAAAGCAGGATTTAGGATTGTTCGACAGGGTAAACATATTACAATGACTGATGGAGATCATATCTTAACAATTCCCAGAGCTAATCCAATTAATGCTTATACAATGGGAACAATTATTAAAGGTGCCGGAATGTCTATTGAAGAATTTAAAAAACTTTTGTAAAAGCGTCGGATTAAGGTTATGGACGAAAAACGCACTCAAGCTTATCTAAATATCATCGAATCAGCCTCAAAAAAAAATCACAGTCTATCACATAATCACATCAATCACAGTACAGACAATGGATGAACAACGCGCCCAAGCTTATGTTAATTTAATTGAACAGTTACTCGCTTGTACTGAGGGTGAGGAACCCAATATCCTGCAAGCTAATCAGGAATTGATTGACCCCGAATTTTTGCAGATGATGGAAAACTATGCAACAGGGTTAGAATAATAAGGATACAATAACCATGCAGATTGATTTAACACAACACTTTGGGCAATATCTCAACCCTCAAGCGAGAAATATAGAAGAATATGAGGCGTTTTTAACTGTTGGGGACATTGACAACAGGCTAAGGTGTTGTTAGTATATCCAACATGAAGGCTACCGCTCTCATTCGTCGTCGCGTCATCTTGGCCCCAGACGCATTCGCAGAAGTCACTGTCTGGCGTGTTTCCCAACCAGTTCTGCCATCGGAGCATCCTTACAAATATCGTCTCGCTTACATAGTCAACGGCAAATGTGTGTTGCGATATGATAACGAACGCGGTAAAGGCGATCACCGTCATTTCGATGGTGTGGAGTCTCTTTATGCTTTCTCTTCGCCAGACCAATTGATGGCCGACTTCAACTCTGACATTTTGAGGTGGAATTATGAACACGGTCGTTCTTGAAGTTCGCTCCTTGACTGACACCCTTGCCGATGCCGTTCAAGCGATGAAAACTGGTCGAGCAGAAAAAGAAGTTCGTATCAGTTTTGCTACCCCCGAACTTCTCTGGAAAGTTCTGACTGCCAAGCGGTGGGAACTCCTCAAAGCTATGTGCGGTGCTGGCCCCATTTCTATCCGTGAGGCGGCGAGGCGAGTACATCGGGATGTAAAAGCAGTACATGGAGATATTACGGCACTTTTAAATGTCGGTATTCTGAGTCGTGTAGCAGATGGGAGCGTAGAGTTCCCTTTTGAAGCGATCAAGGTTGAATTCATGTTGCAAGCCGTTTGATCGCCGGATTAGTAGCGATCGCCAATAAAGAGGATACCTGAAGCAAAAGTATTATCATTCTCTCGAAATTATTAAGGATATCCTAAGAATAAATTTTGAAAAGTATGGGTATCCTGCCAGCGATAGATTGAAAAATCGCGGCGATCTGACGTTAAAATTTTCCCATGCCCTAAGTTTTCAGCTAATACTACTAATGAAGCATCAGCTAGATCCATTGGTATATCTTCATAACGTTTCATAAGTTGTTGCATTCGTCTAACATGATTTGATTGTAATTCAAATACTTCAAAACCACCTGCTAAGAAATTTTGGATAAATAGCAGTTGAGCATGATTACCGATACGAGTTAGCAAAAGGTAACAAGTTTCGGTGACAACACACCAGGTTGTTATTAGGGGTTCTCGCAATCTTTGAATTACAAGCTGTGCTTGTTGATGATGATTATCTTGCTCATTGGCGAGGGCCAACCAGAAGCCTGTATCAACTATAATCATGTTTGGCTGACCATTCTTCCTTGAGGATGGTTTTATAGTTAGTAGAAAGATCGGGCGAACCTTGTCCACACCCAATAAAACCGCTTTCTTTCAGCACTTTAAGAGGCTCTGAGTTACGCGGGTGTAGTTTGGTATATTGTTGCTCAATAACTTGATTGAGCAGGGTAGTGATATCCTGATCGCTATGTTGTTGGATGTAGGCGAGTTTTTCCCTTTGTTCTTGGCTAAGATGAATGGTGATGTCCATAGTCCTTCTCCTTAATAATGTCTAAACTATGATTAGAATGATTGAATGATCGACTATGATTAGGTTATCCTTTGTCCTTGACAATCACGAATATTTATTGTATCACACTATATCATAAGGTCGCTCTCTCTCAAAAAAAATCACAGTCCATCACATAATCACATCAATCACAGTACAGACAATGAATGAACAACGCGCCCAAGCTTATGTTAATTTAATTGAACAGTTGCTCACTTCTGCTGATGGTGAGGAACTCAATAAGATTCTGCAAGCTAATCAGGAATTGATTGATCCCGAATTTTTGCAGGTGATGGAAAACTATGCAACAGGGTTAGAACAACAAGGACATAATAATCCTGCGGCTTGGTTACGGAACATAGCGCAACAGTTGGGGCAGTTTCTCAACCCTCAAGCGAGAAGTATAGAGGAATATCAGGGGTTTTTATTAGAAGTATTACAAGCAGAAGCAGAGATTAATGATGGCCGTGCTATAATAACTGACAACGATTATTATTATAAAAATATGCAGTATAAAGTCAGTCTTAAGCAAACAGAAGAAGGATATGCTGTTTGGTGTCCCGGTTTACCCGGCTGTGCTTCTCAAGGTACAACAAAAGAAGAAGCTCTCAATAATATTCAAGATGCTATTGTGTCTTATTTAGAAGTTGCCGAGGAATTGAATCAAGGTGTAGAATCTTGTTATGTGGAAGTTGAATTAAATCATGCCTAGTCTTCCCGGAATTAATCATCAACGAGCCATTAAAGCCTTTGAAAAAGCAGGATTTAGGATTGTTCGACAGGGTAAACATATTACAATGACTGATGGAGAGCATATCTTAACAATTCCCAGAGCTAATCCAATTAATGCTTATACAATGGGAACAATTATTAAAGGTGCCGGAATGTCTATTGAAGAATTTAAAAAACTTTTGTGAAAGCATCGGATTAAGGTTATGGACGAAAAACGCACCCAAGCTTATCTAAATATCATCGAGTCGTTCTCTCGAAAAAATCACAATCCATCACATAATCAGATCAATCACAGTACAGACAATGAATGAACAACACGCCCAAGCTTATGTTAATTTAATTGAACAGTTGCTCACTTCTGCTGATGATGAGGAACGAACTAATATTCTGCAAGCTAATATGGAATTAATTTACCCTCAATTTTTGCAGGTGATGGAAAACTATGCAACGGGGTTAAAATAATAAGGATACAATAATAACCATACAGATTGATTTAACACAAAACTTTGGGCAATATCTCAACCCTCAAGCGAGAAATATAGAAGAATATGAGGCGTTTTTAACTGTTGGGGACATTGACAATAGGCTAAGGTGTTGTTAGTATGTCCAACATGAAGGCTACCGCGATCATTTGTCGTCGCGTCATCTTGGCCCCAGACGCATTCGCAGAAGTCCCTGTCTGGCCTGTTCCCCAACCAGTTCTGCCATTGGAGCATCCTTACGTCATATACTTAAAAGTAGGATAAGAAATTGTTTAGAGAGTGATCCAAAACTTTAAAGATAAAGAAGCTCAAAAAGTTTTTGAACGTAAACATTCGCGTAAATTGCCATTAGATATCCAACAAGTGGCATTGCGAAAATTGCGGATGCTTAATCGTGCGGAAACCCTGCAAGATCTTCGTGTCCCACCAGCAAATCGATTGGAACGTCTGGTTGGTGACAGGGAAGGTCAATATAGCATTCGGGTTAACGATCAATGGCAAATTTGCTTTGTCTGGCAAAACGGTGATGCTCTAGACGTAGAAATCGTTGATTATCATTGAGGTAAAATAATGAATGAAGATAAACTAATGCCAATTCATCCCGGTGAGGTTCTTTTAGAGGAATTTATCAAGCCAATGAACCTTAGTCAGAATCAAATAGCTCTGGCTCTTGGAGTTCCTGAACAATGTATTAACGAAATCGTTCACGGAAAGCGGTGTATCACGGCGGATATAGCTCTTCGGTTAGCTCGTTATTTTGATATGTCACCGCGATTTTGGCTGGGATTACAAATGGATTACGATCTGGACGTTGTTGAAGATGAAATAGGAGATCAATTGGACAAAGAAGTTGCTGTAATGACAGTTATTTGTGCAGAAAAGTAATTTGTTTGATATGTTCTAAGGCAGAAACTTGGAATATATCAAACAAATTTGGCAGCGACCCCCCTTGACAATCACGAATATTTATTGTATCACGTTAAATCATAAGGTTGGTCTCTCTCAAAAAAAATCACAGTTCATCACATAATCACATCAATCACAGTACAGACAATGATGGAAGACTATGCAACAGGGTTAGAAGAACAAAGAAATAATACTCCTGTTGCTTGGTTACGGGATATAAAGTATAGAATCTTGTTATGTAGAAGTCTAAAGCATGATCTATATGATTATTTAATTGACTGTCATTCTAGCCTGACCTATAATCATGGAAAGCTCAATCAGGAAAGTGAAAATGAGACAGGTACTTACAGCGAGAATTTTTCAAGAAGATAATTGGTTTGTTGCCCAATGTTTAGAGGTTGATGTTGCTAGTCAAGGGGAAACAGAAACCGAGGCGTTAAACAATCTGCAAGAGGCTTTAGAATTACATTTTGAACCGCCTTGTGCGACAGTTATTCCCCAATTACAGAAGATAGAGGTAGAAATCAATGCCGCTTAAGCCTTTATCTTATCGTGAGATTAAACGCAAGTTGGAAGCGGCAGGGTTTGAAGTTATTAGTCAAAAGGGGAGTCATGTTAAGTTTGCCAAGGATACTCCCGAAGGAAAAATGACAACGATTGTTCCCTGTTATAAGGAGGTAACAATCGGTACAATTAGCAGTATTTTAAGGCAAGCGGGATTAAGGGTTGATGAGTTTGAGCGTTTATAGTTAATATCCTCTATAGCATTCTGTGTCATAATCGCCCTATATCAAGGGGACTCATCCTATAATAGAGTCATCCGCCAAAAAACATCATAGTCCCTCATTCAATCATTCTAATCACAGTACAGACAATGAATGAACAACGCGCCCAAGCTTATGTTAATTTAATAGAAAAGTTGCTCGCTTGTACTGATGATGAGGAACTCAATAATATTCTACAAGCAAATCAGGAATTAATTGATCCCCAATTTTTGCAGGTGATGGAAGACTATGCAACTTGGTTAGAACAACAAGGAAATCATAATCCTGTTGCTTGGTTACGGAATATGGCGCAACAGTTGGGGCAATATCTCAACCCTCAAGCGGGAAGTATAGAGGAATATCAGGAGTTTTTATTAGAATTATTACAAGCAGAACATGAGAGTAATGATCCTGCTCCTGCGGTGGTTTATCCTATCCTACAACGCTGTCAACATCTGTTAGATGATACTTTTGCCCAAGTGTTGCAACAATACGCTAGAAATGTGTTTTCTCAAAGGAAGGCAGAAGATGTGGCAGTTATTGCTAGGGTGATTCAAAATTTATGTAATAAGATTAAACAGTTTCCCTTGGGAAGTCGGGCTAATAATCTGGAAATTGCTATTACAGGTTATCACACCCTGTTAGAAGTTTATACCCGTGAAGCCTTTCCTAAACAATGGGCAATGACACAAAATAATCTGGGGACTGCTTATAATTATCGCATCAGAGGGGAAAGGGCAGATAATCTAGAGTTAGCGATCGCAGCTTATAACCTATCTTTAGAAGTCTATACCCGTGAAGCCTTTCCTTATGAATGGGCAAAGATACAAAATAATCTGGGGTTTGCTTACGGAAATCGCATTAGAGGGGAAAGGGCAGATAATCTAGAGTTAGCGATCGCAGCTTGTAACCAGTCATTAGAAGTATATACCCGTGATGGCTTTCCTTATGAATGGGCAAACACACAAAATAATCTGGGGAATGCTTATCTATATCGCATCAGAGGGGAAAGGGCAGATAATCTAGAGTTAGCCATCGCAGCTTATAACCAGTCATTAGAAATATATACCCGTGAAGCTTTTCCTGAAGATTGGGCAAGGATACAAAATAATCTGGGGTCTGCTTATGGAACTCGCATTAGAGGTGAAAAGGCAGATAATCTAGAGAAAGCGATCGCAGTTTATAACCTGTCATTAGAAGTATATACCCATGAAGCTTTTCCTGATGAATGGGCAAGGTCACAAAATAATCTGGGTAATGCTTATAGAAATCGCATCAGAGGGGAAAGGGCAGATAATCTAGAGTTAGCGATTAAAGCTTATAACCTGTCTTTAGAAGTATACACTCGTGAAGCTTTTCCTGAAGATTGGGCAGGTACACAAGATAATCTGGGTAATGCTTATAGAAATCGCATCAGAGGGGAAAGGGCAGATAATCTAGAGTTAGCCATCGCAGCTTATAACCTGTCTTTAAAAGTAAGAACCCGTGAAGCTTTTCCCGAATATTGGGCAACGACACAAAATAATCTGGGGTTAGCTTATACAGATCGCATCAGAGGGGAAAGGGCAGATAATCTAGAGTTAGCGATTAAAGCTTATAACCTGTCTTTAGAAGTCTGTACCCGTGAAGCCTTTCCTGAAAATTGGGCAAGGTCACAAAATAATCTGGGGAATGCTTATCTATATCGCATCAGAGGGGAAAAGGCTGAAAATCTAGAGAAGGCGATCTCAGTTTATAATCTGTCATTAGAAGTAGATACCCGTGAAGCCTTTCCTGAAGATTGGGCAAGGTCACAAAATAATCTGGGGGGTGCTTATCTATATCGCATTCTTGGGGAAGAGGCAGATAATCTAGAGTTAGCTATTGCAGCTTTTAAACTGTCTTTAGAAGTATATACCCGTGATAGCTTTCCTGAACAATGGGCAAAGTCACAAAATAATCTAGGGACTGCTTATCTATATCGCATTCTTGGGGAAAGGGTAGATAATCTAGAGTTAGCTATTGCAGCTTATAACCTGTCTTTAGAAGTATTTACCCCGACTGCTTTTCCCATAGACTGTTTACGAACAGGACGTAACTTAGGAATTACTGCTAACCTGATCGAAGACTGGGAAACCGCCATCAAAGGCTACAACTTAGCCATCGAAGCAGTAGAAAATACCCGACTCCAAGCCTTAAACCCCCAACGACAACAAGAAATCCTCTCCGATGCAATGGATGTTTATCATGGCATCGTTCAATCCTATCTCAACCTCAATCAACCAGATCGCGCCTTAGAATACGTTGAACGCAGCAAAACCCGCTATCTAGTCCAATTGCTTACTGACCGAGATATCTATCCTAAAGGTAATATCCCCCCAACTATTATTACCGAATTAGATCGCCTCCGTCGTGCCATTATTGGGGAAGAACAACAGTTAGCGATCCAAGAACAAACCCGCAATCGGGGAGTAACTTTAACCCTAGATGAACAAAAACAACCCATCTTAAATGACTATACTCACCTTAATCATTTAAAACAAGAATTAAATCAATTCATTGATCGTGAAATAACCCCCATAGATCCCACTTTTAGCTTAACTCAAAAAGTTCAAACCATTCCCTTAAGTGAGATTCAATCCTTAATTGATCAAGATACTGCCATCTTAGAATGGTATATTGCAGGGGATAGTATTATGGCGTTTATTGTTACTAATGAGGGTTTGATCCCCCCTAACCCCCCTTCAAAAGGTTTGATCCCCCCTAACCCCCCTTCAAAAGGTTTGATCCCCCCTAACCCCCCTTCAAAAGGGGGGAATAGTGAGGTGAAAGGGGTTAAAGTTTGGCAATCTTCAGCAGAAGATCGAGAAAAATTGATTAATTTTATTAAAAATTATCGTGATGCTTATGAAAATAATAAAACCGAGTGGATTAATAATCTTAATGATTGTTTAAATCAACTCTCAGAAATTCTCCACATTGATGAACTGTTAGAACTGATTCCTCAATCTTGCTCTCGTCTCATCCTAATTCCCCATTGGTTTTTACATATTATTCCCCTTCATTGTTTACCAATCGAAAACGGACAATTTCTCTATCAATGCTTTTCTAAAGGGGTAGGATATGTTCCCAGTTGCCAACTTTTAAAACTGGTAAAATTATCACAGCGAGAAAACTTTACTCGTCTTTTTGCCATTAAAAACCCCACCAGAAAAGACCTAAAACCTCTCTTAGGTGCAAATCTAGAAATCGAGAGAATTAGTCAAGGATTTGCCACTGAAAAAACCATTATTATTGGGGAATTAGAAGCATCAGAACAAACCCTAGAAAACCGTCGTCAAGAATTACAAGCATCCCATTGTCTTCACTTTTCCTGTCATGGTAAATTTGATGATGACTCCCCTAGAGACTCTGCTTTATTCTTAGCAGATCCAGAAGGTAATTTAGGAAAATCAGCTAACCTAACCCTAGCAGAAGTATTTGAAAAATTTGACTTAAGAGAATGCCGCTTAGTTACTTTTTCTGCTTGTGAAAGTGGTATAATTGAAAGTAAAGCTGATAGTATTAGTGATGAATATGTGGGTTTACCTAGTGGTTTTCTATTTGCAGGTAGTTCTAGTGTTGTTAGCACCCTTTGGACAGTAGATCCCCTAGCAACTACGTTATTTATGACTAAATTTTATCACGATCTTAAACGGATTTCTATCCAAGATCAAGGAAGTATTGCCATTGTTTTAAATAATACACAAACATGGTTAAGAACATTGAACAGTAAAAAATTAGCCAGAATTAAAAATAGTCAAAAATTCCAACAATTACTCGATCGAGTCTTTGAAAGTAAACGGGATAGAAGAAAATTCCAAGACTTATTAGAAGCTGCGGTTAAACGTGAACCCTATCCCTTTGCCAATCCCTATTATTGGACGGCATTTATCGCAACAGGGGTTTAATCTATTGTTCCTTGAGAATACAATTAAGTTGAGGTATTCTCCCCCCTTTTTAAGGTGGGTGGGGGGGGATCACTTTGATTTAAGAATCGGAAGAAGTTTGACAAAATTTATCCATTCCTTCCTCTTGAATATAAATAGCAACTGGAGTTGATAAAAGTCCTGCTACTCCAGGCGGACACATAAAACATCCTGCGATAATATCTGTTAAAGGGGGAATAAGTGCAGGTAAATATGTTTCTCGCAAAGTTTCATACTTCGGTTGACAAATAGAATCACGACATTTATTAAGAATAATAACAAACCAACGAAAATTAGCATTATCTTCTACCCCTTCAATCCCGTTACGAGTGGCAATAGACTCAGCAGCATCTGCTAAATCTCCCTCCCATTCCTCAATAACATCAAGTGCAATTAAAGCGTTCTCATTGTCCGCAAATTCAATACGGTACTGAGCAATTTTTTCCGGTGTTAACTGCGTTGCGTCTGACATAATACCATCCTTAAAGCTAAAACCAATTTTTTCCCATTATCTCACCTTATAATCGTCTCGTCGCTAAAGGTTTTGACTTTACCGATGGCAAGTTAATCCAGTCAAGATTAGCTTAGAAGACTAAGAATAAGCTAATTTTTTGGGGTGAGAATTTACTTTTGTCAAAAATCATTACATATTCGCAACAAAATAAACTTTTTTGGTCAAACTAATATACCCTACTTAGACAAGGCGATCGATTATTTTGTCCCAAGAATTACGCGCTAAACTTATCTCCTGTTATCCCGAAAGTCAGGAAAAAGAGGAAGTCTTAATGAAGATGATTTCTGAACATTAATCAATTGAGGATAGGGAGAGGTTGCTAACGGTCAATATTGCCACCTGAATCGCTTTTTCAATGGCCTGTTGTTTGCTTTCTAAACTAATCCCTTCCTCTTTGTTTCTTTGGGCAATCACAGCACAAATACAAGCGGCAGTAAATCCATAAACCCCCGCCATTTTAAATAAAGTTCCCGCTTCCATTTCATAATTGAGAATATTTAAACGTCGATATTCTTCCGTAATTCCCTCTAAGTGACGCTGAAGATAAGGGTTAGCAGAAGACAGGATTCTTTCTTGTCCTTCATAAAAACTATCCACAGAAGCGGTAATACCTACATGATAATTTACTCCCAAAAATTGAGCCGATTTGACTAGAGCAACTGTTAAAAAAGGATCCGCCACTGCTGGATATTCCGGAGGAGCAATATCATTAGCTGCACCTTGCCTACATAAAGCTGCTTGCGAGATAATAATATCACCAATTTTTATTCTATTTTGAATTGCGCCACAAGTACCAATACGAATAATAGTTTTAATTCCCACCTGTATTAATTCATTAACCACAATACTCAAAGATGGCGCACCCATGCCACTGGTAGCCAGAAGAATTGGGGTAGAATTATCTAGATAGCCAAGATAACTATTTAATCCGCGATAATCCGATAGTAAACGTGCATTTTGTAAATAAGTTTCAGCAATATAGCGCGAGCGTTCTGGTTCCCCCGATAATAGGGTGATAGTCGGTTTTGCCGTGCCTAAATCCTCACTGCTAAAGTTGAGATGATAGGGTTTTTGGTGGGATAAGTTATTGGACATTTAAATCAAATTAAGAGCAGTTACTTTGGTTAAATAGGCTTTTAGTTATTATAACAACTTTAGGTTTTAATTAAAATTAAATATTTAATTATTGACAAAAGAGAATCAAGCTTAAGGACGACTATTGATGTTAAGTTCTTGCACTAATTCCTGTACTGTGGTTGAGGGATTGGCATCAAAAGGATGTTTTTTGGCTTCATCTCTATCTTGAATAAGTTTTGCTGCATTAGTGATTGCTGTTGTCTGGTATGGCTTTAATTTTTCGTACATATCCTCTCGATTTTTTGCATATTGTTCTTTTTCGTTTAATAATTTACACTTTTTCATCTGAGTATTTAAAATTTTTGGGTATTCACTTCGGGATGTGGCAATATCCAGATATTGAAAGTGTAAAATAAACCAAATTTCAAAAGCTTCATTAGAATAGGCAATCTTGATATTTTGTTCTTTAGCCAGTCCTTCTGCTTGATTAAATTGCTCTTTAGAACAGTTATCTTTATCAAAAACACACCAGATTTGATCGAATGAGTCATCTTGTTTTAGATTATCTATAATCTGAATAGCTTTGTTGACTAAACTCAAGCTATTTTTACCTTCACCTTTCACCGTAACTGCAATTTTCTTAGGAACAGTAAAAGCCTTAAAATAGTTAACTTCAGTTTTTTCTCCCTCGCAAACAATTAAAAATCTTTTTCTTGTTTCTCTAGTCTTAGTTTGGCGACGCAAATAATCGGAAGTATTCCTGTTGTTACTCATACTAATTACCAATAATTGTACTTAAATCACCAATAAAAGGTATTGCTCCATAACGACCTTGAATATAATCTTTTTCAAAGGTATTATTATTATTAATATCAGCAAATTCCACCAAAGAATATAAATCTGTTGCTCCTTGATGATTTTTTTCGGTAAACCAAATTTGATCCCTCCTTAAAAATTTATGACTAAGTAAATTAATATCGTGAGTAGTAAAAATAAGTTGAGCATTTTTGGGATTAGTTTTCTGAGAATTAAATAATTCGATTATATTTCTAGTCATTAAAGGATGAAGTCTGGCATCCAATTCATCAATTACTAAAACTTCCCCTCTTTGCAAAGTGTCTAAAATCGGTGCTGACAGAGCCAAAATCTTTTTAGTTCCATCAGATTCATGTTTGTCCATATCAAAAATTTCTAACTCAATCATTTTACCTGTTGAGTCATACTTTGGATGATAGGTTTTTATGGTAGCGGACTTTATTTCACCGCTAGAGTGACTGATGATATTTCTGACAACATCCGGTAGATCTTGCGGGAGACTGTCTAAGGAAATTTTTCTGGTTTCTGTTTCTAGGTTGAGATTGTCAATACTTAAATCTAATTTTTTAATTAACTTAGTCACATCATCAATCAAATCTTGTCTATTAGAAAGATGCTCAAGCGTAATCGCTTTTAATAATTCCACATCTAAAAAAGACACAACACCTAAGTGACTAAACCAAGAGACAATTTCCACCGCTAGAGAATTATTAAATTGAGCCGCTAGTGATAAAAACAGAGTATTTTTTTTTGTCAATCCTCTTAGTATATTACCTTGTTCAATATTTTTGCTATATTCTATTTTATCGCCTTGCCGATTAAAAATTTGAGTTTCACGACTTCTGGGCGTACAAAATAACCATTCGGAAACTACTCGCTTTTGAGTTACTTCAAATCCATATCTATAAGTTTTGTTTTTTAGCTGAAAAACTATTTCAAAAAAGGATGATTTATCAACAGTTTCGGTACTTAATCTAAAGTCTTCCACATCTATTTTGTCAGTGATTTGTAATTTTGCAGAATTCATGACAAACCGTCGCATAAAATTGAATGCCAGAATTAAATTACTCTTACCACTGGCATTTGCTCCATAAATAGCGGCACTTTTCAGTAAACTAAATTGTTGATTAACCTTAAAAACATTATTTTTATCAAGCTCATCATTACCACAGGCATCCTCCGCAGCTACCATGCTGAGAGTGACTACATCTTTAAAAGAGCGATAATTGCCGACACTAAATCCGATGAGCATTGCATATTAACCCTAACAGTCTCTAAAGAATAAAGGAGACGATACTTTTATTTTATGCACTTGTTGAGCATTTGAACAAGAATTGTCCTCAGAATCAGCAAACAATCACTGAAAAAGGTAAGGAATTGATTTTCCTTACCTAAGAATTGTACACTTTTGACAACAAATTTACACTTTTGCTGACTCTTTAACTAACTTATCCCAACCCAATTCCTTGAGGTTATTGTTGCGACGCAGGGGACGAGTAGCTAATTCTAAAATATCTCGCGCATTGGTAAAACCATGAATTTGAGCAAAAGTAAATTCTACCGACCATTTAGTGTTAATTCCCCGCGCTTCTAAGGGATTTGCATGGGCCATTCCTGTAATCACTAAATCGGGTTTTAACTCGTAAATGCGCTGAATCTGATTGTAGTTATCAGGTTTTTCGATAATTTTCGGGATGGGAACACCCATATCATTACAGGTTTTTTCTAGTAATGCTAATTCGGCCGCTTGGTAGCGTTTATCCATGTAAGGAATACCGATTTCATCACAAGTCATCCCGCAACGAATTAGGAAACGTGCCAGAGAAATTTCTAGTAAATTATCCCCCATAAAGAAGACCGATTTACCGCGCACAAGTTGCAGATAATCCTCTAAACTTTCCCAAATTTTTGCCTCTCTTTCTTCTAATCCCTGCGGTTGTACTCCCAAAACCGAACAGATTTTTTCTATCCAAGCGCGGGTTCCATCCGGACCGATGGGAAAGGGTGCGCCAATTAATTTACACTTACGACGACGCATTAAAGTGGTGGCAGTTCGTGATAGAAAAGGATTGACACCAGCCACATAATAACCTTCTTCAATTACCGGTAATTCAGTAAAGCGCTTGGCTGGCAACCAACCATCTATTTTAACTCCTTGTTTCTTTAATTCTAGGGTTAAATTGGTCACAATCGGGTCGGGAACAGAACCAAATAAAACTAAAGGAGGATGGTCTTTATATTCCGATTCTTCCTGTTTAATTTCTTCTTTTTTACGTCCAAAAGTTAAGAGTTTCTGGATGGCATTCCGTTCTTCTTTTTCATCTTCGTGCTTAACTTTTTCGGGACATTTATGCACCATGGAAGCGAGGACGGTATCTTCCCCTTGGGTAAAGGCATAATCTAAACCATTAGCGCGCGCTGTCACAATAGGAATACCGATTTCTGACTCCAGTTTTGGTGCTAATCCTTCTAAGTCCATTTTGATGATTTCGGTGGTACAAGTACCAATAAAAACGATAACGCTAGGGTTTCTATCTCGTTTAATTTGTAAGCAGAGGCGTTTTAGTTCTTCGTAGTCTTTTAGTTGAGCGGAAATATCCCCTTCTTCTAATTCAGCCATAGCATAACGCGGTTCAGCAAAAATCATCACCCCCATAGCATTTTGCAGGAAGTAACCACAGGTTTTTGTGCCGATAACAAGGAAGAAACTATCTTCGATTTTTTGGTATAACCAAGCAACACAGCTAATCGGACAAAAGGTGTGATAGTTGCCAGTTTCACAATCAAATTGTAAAGCGCTCGGTTCTTGGGTGGCGGTCATGTTTTTGGGTTCTCCTTTAACTTGGTTTATTTAGGTTTTCTCGTTGTAACTCTTGGCGGATTTTTTGCAGTACAGGATCCTCAGTAGGATATAAAGAATTACTTAATTCTCTTTCTTTCTTTTCTAGTTGTTTTTTCTCAGGATCAAAATTTAATCCTAAAACTTCTAGAAGTTTGTCTCCATCGGAACTAAGTTGACAAAAGGGATACATCCACACTGATAATTGAGATTCTAAAACGGTCATTGCACCTATAATGATGTCGGAATTCGGACGTTTACCACCGTCGGGAGTTTTTCGCCACGAATCTTTAGAATCCATTAAAGACTTAATCCACGGTTGATTGTTTTGGTAGTAATCTAACCATTTATCTGGTAAGATTTTTAGCAATTCCTCAAAAATAATTACTTTGTTTTTTTCGACTGATAATTGTTTTTCTCGGAATCCGTTGAGATATTCAGTGTGCGAATTAGAAATCAGTAATTCTTTTTCCGATTTTTCCAACTCCTTTTTTTCAGAATCAAAATTTAGTCCTAAGACTTCTACCAGTTTGTCCCCATCGGAACTAAGTTGACAAAAGGGATACATCCACACTGATAACTTAGGTTCTAAAGCTGTTGCTGCCGCTATAATTATGTCAGCACTGGGACGTTTACCACCGTCGGGAGTTTTTCGCCACCAGCCTCTAGAATCCATTAAAGACTTAATCCAAGCTTGATTATTTTGGTAGTAATCTAACCATTGCCGCGGTAAGGTGGCTTTTAATTCCTCAAAGTTGCTCATTTTGTCCCCTTGGCTAAATAATGATGTTTTCCCTATTAGAATTCCCAATGAGAGGAAAAAATGATCATTATCAAGTCCTCGATAAAATTCGTGGGTAGGGTGGGTTAGGTGACGATAAGTTAGGCTATTAACTAATAAGTTAATTCTTCGCCGTAACCCACCCAGAAAAAGAGTTTATTGGTGATTATTGGTGGTTATTGGTGGGTTACGCTGTCCCTAACCCACCCTACAAAATAATCTAAACCATCATCAGGTCTAATTCTTCCTCGGCGTTAACTTTGGGTTTATCGGCATTAAGATAGAAATCCGATAATAAAGTGAATAATTCCCGGTCGGCAGATTCTTTGGGAATAACTCCTTCTGGTTTGGCTAAAATCTGATCGGCAATGTTGAGATAATAGTCACAAACATAACTTAACATCGGATCCTTGTCGGCCATTTCAAAGAGAGTTTGACCTTTAACTCTGGAGACGCGAATATCTTCAATTAAGGGTAAAACTTCTAACACTGGCATGGGAACATGATCTACATATTTATTAATTAAATCCCGTTTTGAGGTGCGATTACCAATTAATCCGGCTAGTCGCAGGGGATGGGTGCGCGCTTTTTCCCGGACGGAAGCGGCGATGCGATTGGCGGCAAAAAGAGCGTCAAAGCCGTTATCTGTGACAATTATGCAGTAATCGGCGTAATTTAAGGGTGCGGCAAATCCTCCACAGACCACATCCCCCAAAACATCGAACAAAATCACGTCAAATTCATCAAAAGCGTTCAATTCTTTTAATAATTTCACCGTTTCCCCGACGACGTAACCGCCACAACCGGCACCGGCCGGAGGGCCCCCCGCTTCCACGCATTTGACACCACCGTAACCGTCATAGATAACGTCTTCAGGCCAGATGTCTTCGTAGTGAAAATCTTTTTCTTGCAGGGTATCGATGATTGTGGGAATCAGAAAGCCTGTCAGGGTGAAGGTGCTATCATGCTTGGGGTCACAGCCTATTTGTAGGACTTTTTTGCCTCTTTTGGCTAAAGCAGCCGAAATATTACAGCTTGTTGTCGATTTACCGATGCCACCTTTTCCGTAGACTGCGAGTGTTAAAGGCATGGAAGTTCTCCTAAATGTGCGCTTGAATGGTGAGTTTGTTTATCAGTGCTTTGATCCCAATTATTGACCATCTCCCCACCCCTTGGAAAGAGGCTCAATTTTTATCTGCTATAGCTAGAGTGAGATTAAACGCTTAAAAATTATATAAATAATTTTTTAGAGCTTATAAAGTTTTTTAAAGTCATAAAAACTTATAAAAACAGCTTTGTTTATACATTTACTTTAAATACAAACAATAAACAAAAAATCGCCAAAGCTTTACAAAAACTCGATAAACAGGGTTTTACCGTGCCAAACCCAGACAAAAAAGGTCAAGATAGAGGCAGTCTAGAGACTGATGTCAGATTTTCGTGAATAATCATTACAATTTTCCCCGTCAGCAGATTAAATAAATCGATCCTGAAAAGGATGCTGAAAAAAGCTGTAGTACAATTAGAACAAAGTACCTGTAGGGTTTCCTATGCGAGTTAAGCAAAAAACGCTGACTACACTCTTATTAGAAAATAAGGCTCCTAAATATCGTCCTTTTCTGGCGTTTTTTCTCGCTGGTTTTCCCTTGCTGTTTTTAGCATATTTGGTTTCCTTCCAGCGCGCTTATCTCAACTGCATGAGGTTAGGCACAAAAAGAATAGATTGTCAATATGTCCAAGAGTATAATTTTCCTGTTTCTAGTCGGGAAAATTTTTCTTTAACTCACATTAAAGCTACGGCTGTCTATCAAGAAGTTTTTATCAGTGTTGAGCAGAAAAAAACTGTTAATAACACGGTTTTATTGGTCGGGAGAAATAACTATCTCTACATCGAAAATTTTCGGGATGTGCAGTCAGCTAGTGATTTTAAAACTCGATTTGAGAGTTTTGTGAATAGATATCAAGCTCAGGAAATTATTGCCAAAAGTCCCCTAGATACCTTGTCAGCACTGCTAGAACACCACCATAATTATCCCTATTATCTCTGGGGTATGTTATGCTTATTGTCAGGTCTGTTATTACTTTATGATGTCAGCTATTGGGAGAGTTATGTCTTTAATCAGGGTACCGCTACCCTAACCCGTAGGCGACAACATTTAACTTTTAGAAGTGAAAGTGATTATCTTCTAGAGAGAATTGTTGAGGCAAAAGTAGAAGAGTACAAAGGCTTTTTGGGGTCTAATTACCGACGGATTATTTTAACCTTATCCAACGGGGAAAAAATTATCCTCAATTGCCGGTTACTGGAATCTATCAGTAACGGAAAAAGGGAAGAAAAAATCCTAGCAATGATTGTCGAAAAGTTAAACTTAAGTCAAGAGGAACTGTTAATCTAAGTAAATGCGCTCTAGTTATTTAAAGTCTCTTTTTTTCGGTTTCCTATTAGTGACCGTGTTAGTTTATATATTGCGCGGCATGGGAATATTATCTTTTTTACCCGGAGGATTAATTTTGTTATTAATTCTCTCTTCCATGGTGACGGGAATTATCTACGGAATCGATAAAACCCGCCGTTTTTAGGAAAATATTGGCTCTTACGAGAAGAGCCGAACGGTTCTAACGTCAATGTCAAGATTGCGGTAGTTACAGCGTTTCTCAGATAGATGAGGTTCGTTCTTGCGTCTAAAACACTTGATTAGCAAGGATTACTGTATGCTTCACCTTTACGAGAAAGGTTGTAGGGTTTGCTGAATAAATCTGATACCAAATCCCTTTTTAATAGTGTGATTAACTCTCAAGTTATGAATTGTTTCTCCCCACACCCCACACCCCACACCCCACACCCCACACCCTGTCCCCATGAAAAACTTTTTCAGCAGACCCTAGTTAGTTTCTGAGCAATCCCACTGAGAAAAATATCAGCTGCATCTCCTATTTTTGCTATGAGATGCAGCCGTTGCCAAAGGCTAACACCTAGGCTACTTAACCGGGGACTAAAGAAGATTTGAACGCAAAAATTTTCTCGATTACCTCTTCTACCACCTTATCAGGAGTGGAAGCGCCAGAAGTCACTCCGACGACAATTTTTCCCTCATTTAACCAGTTATCAGTGATAATTAAATCGTCCCCTAAAGGTTTATGTTCGATGCGATTACCGGGGAGAATGCGCTCGGCACTATCGATATGATAGGAGGGAATGGCACGCTCGATCGCTATTTCCTGTAGGTGAGTGGTATTAGAGGAATTATAACCGCCAATTACCACCATTAAAGAAAGCGGTTCTTTCACCAGTTCAAAAATGGCATCTTGACGCTCTTGAGTGGCATCACAGATGGTATTAAAACTCATGAAATGATCTTTAAAATCGATCGGTCCGTACTTTCTCAACATAGTATGCTCGAAGAGTTTGCCAATTTCCTCCGTTTCACTTTTCAGCATCGTGGTTTGATTGGCAATACCGATATAATCTAGATCGCGATCGGGATCGAAACCCTGGGAATGGGCATTTTTAAACTTCTCTAAGAACTCATTTTTATCGCCACCGTGGAGAATATAATTAGCGACATAATTAGCTTGATCCAAATTTAAAACGATTAGATAAGTGCCAGCAAAAGAGCTAGTGGCGATCGTTTCTTCGTGATTATATTTGCCGTGAATAATCGAAGTGTGGTCGCTTTTTTTGTGCTTTTCCACGGAATTCCACACCTTAGAAACCCAGGGACAAGTGGTGTCCACAATCATGCAACCCTTATCGTTAAGTATTTGCATTTCCGAGACACTGGCCCCAAAAGCAGGTAAAATCACCACATCCCCCGATTCCACCACAGTAAAGTCTTTTTGGCCATTTTCGACCGGAATAAAACCCACGGCCATGGAGCGCAGACGCTGATTAACCGAGGGATTGTGAATAATTTCGTTAGTAATCCAGATACGTTCCTGGGGAAAATGTTGACGAGTTTCGTAGGCCATGGCGACAGCGCGTTCTACCCCCCAACAAAAACCAAAAGCTTGAGCGAGATAGATCGTCACGTCCCCCCGTTGTAAACGATAATTATTTTCACGAATTTCTTGGATCAGGTCGCTTTGATACTCATTGGTCATCGCATCCATTACTTCCTCTTTATGACCGAATCCCTTGCGGTTATAGTTATCCGATTGCTGTAGGGTACGTTTAAAGGATTTTGTATCCATGATTCTCTGATAGGGGTATTGGTGGCGCTAAATTGGGCGAGACAGTAGCTTGTCATATATTAAACATACCTTATCTAGTCAGCGCAGGAGGCTTTTAGAGACTAGAGAGAAATTCCTCGTCGATATCGTAACCAAACTGTTGAGCGAAAAATTTTAAGCGAGATAAAGCAGGAATTTGCTGACTTTTCAGCCAATCAGACAAAATAAAGAGTTTTTGCATCACAAAAATCTCTAAAGCTTCGGGGTTATATTGAATTCCTTCCCCGCGATGGAATTGATGGGGGACCAACATAGCAGCATAACGGGCGATTTCTCCCTGTTTTGGGTCAAGAATAAAAATTAGCCAGGGATAAACCGCATCTAAACGCAGAAACCACAGCCTAACTTCCGCTATCTCCGATAATTCCCGCATATCACCCTCCGCGCGAGGATAATCTATCTCTAATTGTAGAGCTTGTTCCAGTTCGGCGATCGCTGATCGGGACCGATAATCTTGAATAATAGTCTCTAAAGATGATAGATCCAGATTTTGAATCTGATTGGGGTTAAGAGCGATTTTGACAGTCATAGGGGCAAATAAAAGGTTATATCGGGCAAAATTACGGTTTTTTATCCCCAGATCGGCAATGATCTATCTCAGAAAATACTCTCGATCGGGACAAAAAAACTAAGTATGACTATTCTCTCACTCCGGAGCGAGAGAGGGAAACTGGACTAAAATAGACCTCTTGTAAAAATCAAAAATTGTTGTTAGGGTTAGGAGTCAGTAGTCAGTAGTCAGTAGTCAGGAGAATTAAGAATGAATAATAATCAATTAAATGGTCTATTTACAAATTTTATGCAATTTAATCCTTATTTTTGCCGTTTTTGAACCATCAAAAATTAATTATGCAAGAGGTTTAATCCTCATGATTGGATTTCTCCTACAATTTAACCTCGGTTGAACACTGGGGTTTTTTACTCGGCAAAATCGGGAACTCAGGTTATTGATAACTATTAGCTTGACGGGTAAACATAAGGTGATATTGTCCTCGTTTGCTCATCAGTTCCCCTTGACAAAGAGCTAATCGATGACTAATTAGGGTTTGCTGAAAAAGCTTTTCCTAGGGGCAGGGTGTGGGGTGTGGGGTGTGGGGTGTGGGGTTTTACCGATTTTCAGGTGGTCAACTACCTAATTTTCAGGGAAAAAGTACCTGAATTTTCCCCCGATCCCCGCAATGGCTGGCACTTTTTGAGGGGAAAAAAGTCCAAAAGTCTTATCCAACAAGGTTTTTAGATTTATTCAGCAAACCCTAATTACTATTGATAGATTTCCTATTCTGCATTAGCAGCAGGGGAGGCTGTCGGTTCCTCAAAAATGACCAATTCTCAGGATAATTATTCTAGAGAATTTAACCCTTTTTCTCTTAACTTAATTAAGGGCAATCCATCGGTATTATCAAAGAGAGTGATATCGGGGAAATTAGCTACTTTATCAATTACTTTACCCCAGACAAATCCTCGAACTTGATCGCACAAAGAGGCAAAGAGTAAACCGGTAATCGTGCTGAGGGAATCGGTCAACAAGCTAAGGAAAATTAATCCGCTTACACTTGCGACTACCTTTAAAACAAACAACGGTTCAGTCTTGTCTGACGAATAATACACATTATTACAGTCCCCGGCACTCGAACCAGGGATAAAGGTACAATAGAACTGTAGAGATCTGGAGGGTTGCTATGTTTACACACAACTTAGATGACAAAAAACTGTCCCTCGATCTAGAAGGGAAAGCACCGCAAAAACTCACCTATCGTTCACCAAAAATCTACCACCTCGATCGCCCTAGCAATTTATCAACAGAAAGGAATTCAAGGACTGCGGGATTTAGAAGGAAAATTTGCCCTCGTTATTTTTGATGGAAGTCCTGCGGCAACATTCCCTAGGCATTGCTGATGTCGAAAGTGGCAGTCGCATCGGCAGTTCCCTAGCTGTGATCCCATGGTTGCCACCAAGCAACTGAAGTAGGACGGGGATATCATCCCGGAGCGGGAAGGGAAACTGGACTAAAATCGCCAAGGTTTGGATTTCTCCTACAATTTAATCTCCCCTGCACACCGGGGGTTTTTTAGTCAGCAAAATCGGTAACTAGGGACACGAATAAACCAGTCAATTTATGGGAAAATAAGCTCATCTTCTCCGCTTTTATCCCATGCAAGCCGACTTTTTTACTAATATCCTCTTACCCGTTGGCCTAGGCGTTTTAATGTTAGGCATGGGATTGGGATTAATTCTCGCCGATTTTCAGCGTATCACCCGTTATCCCAAAGCAGTCCTGATCGGTTTAGTCAATCAAATTATTATTCTACCGATCGTCGGCTTTATTATTGCTTCTCTTTTGCCTCTCCGGCCAGAAATTGCCGTCGGTTTAATGATTGTCGCCATTTGCCCCGGCGGTCCTTCCTCCAATGTTTTAACCTATAGTCATTTCAATTAAGATTGAGAATATCAATGCCAGAGTTCATAAGGGTTTAACTGGTCTAGAGTGTATCAGACTTATCTGAAATGACTATATTTAGCTAAGGGAGATGTGGCTCTTTCTGTTACTTTAACCGCTTTTAGCAGCATCATCACCATTTTCACAATACCTTTTTTAGCTAGTTTCACTCTCCAGCATTTTATGGGTGAAAGTGCCGCCATCTCCCTACCCATTGGTTCCACTATGGCGCAGATATTTTTGATTATAGTTTTACCCATGGTTATGGGTATGACTATCCGCCATTACTTCCCTTTACTGGCGACAAGTCTCGAACCGATAACTAATCGTTTAGCCGTGATTTTTCTAGCAGTTATTATCTGCTTATTAATCCTGAGAGAATGGCAACGTTTACCTTTATTTATCGCTCAAACTGGCCTGGCAGTGATTATTTTAAACACGATTGCTTCCCTAATTGGCTTTTTCAGTGGTCGTTTATTTCAATTAACTATTCCCCAAAGAATTTGTATTGCGATTGAAGTGGGTATTCAAAGCGGCACTTTAGCTATTGGCATCACTGCCGGTTTATTAAAGAATCCCGATCTGGCTATTCCCGCAATTGTCTATAGTTTATGGATGTATGTCAGCGCTTTTGTCGCTGTTTATTATGGTCGCAAAAAAGCAGCTTTGGCAAAATAGCTAAATCGGGTGATAGGATCTAGCTAAAAACTGATAACTGATTATGTTAATTGGTAAATATTTAACCCTAGAAGAATTATCTACCTGTTCCCAAACCTATCAAAAGTACGCAGCACAAATCGATCCCTACCCAAAAAATCCCGCAACGATAACCGCTTGGCAAAATCTCGCTCACTTTATTATCGATCCAATTATTGATAATTTTGGTCGAGAAAAATTTCAATTAACCTATGGATTTTGTTCCAATGATCTGAGAAAATTTCTCCAAAAAAAAGACCCAATCACTGGCTTAAAAAACGGTAGAATCGATCCCAGTCGTGATCAACATTGCGCCCACGAAATTAATCAAAAAGGTCAATATTATTGTCAGCGATTGGGGGCAGCCTGTGATTTTCGGATTATCGATTTAACTAGCGATCGCCTGATAGATTGGATTTTAAACCAAAAATTACCCTTTGACTCTCTCTATTTTTACGGAATTAATCGCCCGATTCATATCAGCTACGGACCCCAACATAAACGAGATCTATGGACTTTTACCACTAAAGGAACACCGACTAAAAAAGGTTTACAATCATGGTTAGAAGCCGCTCAATCTGGGTAAAATCTCGGTTTTTCCCCAAGTATTACCTAATTAGGGTTTGCTGAATAATGGTAAAACCCTTTTAAAATGTCGTAGTATAATTTGGTATCGACGACTGGCCCCCCAAAACAAAAACTTCCTACCTCACTATACTATTAGATAACTGATATAACTAGCCTCAATCGCTTTTAATATTTATTCCATAGTAGTGGATTTTGAGATCATTTTTGTCTCTAAAAACTGTAATCCATAACCTCCACAACCAGCAAGGATAAAGGACACAATAATCTGAATCTCTGGAGAAACAATATCCAGAGAAAAAGGGCCCGGTAAACGGGTAGAATAGGGTTGAAGTTTTGTCAATAAATCAGACAGATCAGGATACTTTTCTTTGACTTGAGACAGTAATTTCTCGAAAGATTGCTGCTGGACTTGTTGCATTTCCCGTTTTTGAGGTATTTGCACAACTAAAACAAGACTAAACATAATAGCTGTCAGAAAGGAAATACTATTCATCACTGGGTAAAATTTGCCCATAATGCTAAACCTCAAAAGCAATCAATCTAGATCAAATCAAAATTACTGTCTATAGCCAACTAATTAGGGACTGCTGCCAGGATTAGCAATCGTTTTAGGTTTAGTAGGTGCAGATTGCGACCCTGTAGCTTCCGCAAATTTCTGAACAAATTTCCCACCAAAAGCTGCTCCCAGAAAAGCGTAAATAATTGCCATTCCTTCTTCACCTTTTTCTGTTTGATTGAGTTGGTCAAGTCGCTCCACACTGCTTATTATTCGCTCTAAATCAGGAGCGTCTTTCGAGACTTCTTGCTCGATTAACTTAAGGTATCTACCTTGCTCTGTGGCTTTTTCTGTATAGTTTTGATTGATGCGCCAAAACACTGCACAGCTAAAGGCGATCGCTGAACATAAAGAGATAATTGCCATCAACCTCATAGATGAATTATTACCCTGATCATCTTGTAAAAATCCTACCGGTTTTGTTGCAATGTTAGTATCTTGTGGCGTACCGACCATGATATAATTCTCCTGTCTAGAGTAAAAATGATGAATTATTAACTAAGAATTTAGTTGACTGATTTCGAGGTTCTTTGAACAATTTTGGAGCCAAAAGCCGTCCCTAATAAAGCATAGGTTGCCTCTGCTTCTGCTGCCTGAGTATGACCTAAAACTGTCAATCCTCCCAAGATAATTGCTGCCAAGAGTGCCGTAAAACTGCCTAATCTGACGGGAGAGAGAGCATTATTAAGTTGATCATCTTCAAAAAAACCAGCTGGTTCCCAGAAATCTTCCTCATTATCAAGGGGAATTGAGGAATTTATCGGTGGTAACTGCACTATTTTTGCATCGGGGTTTACCACAGGAGTAGTAATTAGTTTTGCCGATGAACCAGGGGTTGGTTCCCAGATTTCCTCCTCTTCTTCATAATCAGAAACTGGCTCTGAGTTTTCTAATTTAGTATCCTCACCCGATTCGATCAATTCTTCTTCTTGAGATTCTTCCTCTCCAGAAAAAGATAAATCCTGAGCGGAATGATCATTGTTAATTACACAACCTGGTTCCATAACTTCTTCGTCCTCATCGGCAGTAATCACCTCCGATTCTATTGGGTTTAGGTTGACATTATTGTGATGATGACCACTAATCAAATCTCCGATTTTATCTAGAAAATTTTTTAGACAGGGAATCTGCAAATCGGAATTTTCTAAGGTTATTTGTCCCGTATAGCTCATGAGTAAAACCCTCCTGAATTGACTCGGTTAATCGAGCTTTAAACCTGCCCGTTGACAATAGAAAATCTCGATTAACCCTTTACTATTTTCTGAGAAAATCTCTCTTGTTGGATAGAAATTAAGACTGCTTACACAAATCTTTGACTAACTTTTTTGGTGGCATCACCCACAGTAACAAATCCTTTTACTGGTGGACCATCTAACCCTCGATTTTGCTGATAACTGATAGTACCTTGGCGGAAAAGCACATGATTTGGCCCCTTGCCAATAGCGGCAGGATAGAGAATTGCCATATAGACATCTTCTAAAGTTTTAAGGCGATTTCTGTAAGGCCAGAAGTATTTTTTAACATAATCGAGTTGTTCTTCTGGACTCATTTTCGCTAAGGCAGTGGTAGTTGTTCCTAAAGAATGGGCTGTGGGTCTCATAAATTGAATTAATCCCGTGGCACCACTACCGGAGAAACTGCGGATAGCAGGGCTAAAAGTACCGCCAGTTTCAAAACTCATAGCGGCCATGAGGTAATTAGGATCAACTCCCAATTCTTTAGCAATTTCAACAACTTTATTGCGGAAGGAAATTGAGGTTTTGTCTATGCCAACAACCCGACGCAAATTGGGAGCGCTTACACCAGCAACAGATGCCGATTCTTTGGATTTGAGAACAATTTCAATGGCGGCACTATCGATTAGACGACCAGAGGCATCAATTCCTTCTGCAACAATTTTGCGAGTGCCTCCCGTGCTGAATTTAAATTCGTGTTGCCAACGCCCATTATCTACGGGGATGTCTTTTCCTAAAAAGAAATTTTTATTAGCAAAGGGAGTTCTCAATTTAATCGTCTGGATGAGAGGATCCTCGGCAACCCCCTCAAATATGACTGACGATTCTAAATCTAATTCTTGATTAATTTTGGGACTGGTAATACGGACAGTATCCACATCGTTATTACCATCGGGATCGAGATTAATGATCACATCTGTGCTGTCAATAACCTGATCGTTGCTATCTAGTCCCTCGATAAAAATTTTGCGATCACCACCCGTTTGAAATTGATAGGAGGAACGCCATTGACCATTAATAACGGGTACTTTTCCGCCTAGGAGAAATTCTGCCCCACCCCAAGTGGTGCAGAGTTGAATTTTGACTACACCATTTTTGGCACTACCACTAAATTGTACGGGATGGTGCAGGGGATAACGAACGCGATCAACGGGTTGGTCAACAGATAAATTGCCTTGAGATTGCTTGGGTTGTCGCCAAGAGGCGTTCCAAGTGTCTCGACCGATAACACCATCCACTTCTAATTTCATTTTTGCTTGGAATTCTCGGCAGATTCGCTCTGAATTCGGTCCATACTCGCCATCAACTTCGATGGGATAGCCCCGTTCTTTCATGCACTTCTGCCAGAGACGAATACTTTCCGATTCCATCGGGGGACTGGTCAGAAATATATATTCTCCATCCCAAGAGGTAATTTCTCCCGCTTGAGTGTGCGCTGTGCCATTATAATCTGGTCGTCCGTAACCGAGAATCTGATTTCTCGTTCTTGTCCGTCGCATGACGGTGCCGCCGTTATCGTTGCTGGAAGTGCTGGTATTGCCTTCAATAGCTTGAATTTGACCATTTCCTAGCACTTTCTCCACAATACCCACATGGTCAGATACCCCTCCTCTTTTATTAAACATATAGAAGACGACATCGCCGGGGCGGGGGTTTTCCGTGTGCCATCGGCCTTGGTCTTTAAACCACTTTACCCCATAGGGACAATAGGCAAATCCTTTGCTCGTTCCTAAATCTTTTGGGAATTTGAAGGTTAAACCGGCATTATCAAAACAGTAGGAAACAAACATGGCACACCAAGGGGCGCGGTCCATGCCGTACCACTTGCCATATTTGTTACTATTCGTACCCGGAGGACTTTCTTTTGTACCTATTTGTCGGCGGGCAACTTGCAAAACGTCTTCTGCTGTAGTCATTGAGATTACCTCGACTTTCCTCTGTGTTGCTTATAAGTAGTCGGACATAAGTTTTCGCTGCTGTATAAAGTTTTGTAAATAGGGTAGAAAGCTGTATGCAGCACCGAAAACCGCCTATTTTACATTTCTTAACATAGTGTTGTTTATTTATGTCCGACTAATTACTCCAGATTATAAAAGATGATTCCAGAAGACTTTTGAAAACAACTATATCTTTTAAGAATTCTTGATTATCTCCTCGGAATTATCGCTATTTTTTAACATTACTTTTCTCTGATTGATATTTTTTAATCTTTTTGGGTTCTTCGGTTTGTCTTATGCAACGGACAGGATTATAAGAGATGAAACCCTTATAGAGAAAGACATTTGGTGATTTTTGTCAATTGTTTTCGCTCTAGAGCGAACTAATCAATTAAATCTCTTGCCAGATAAGGATTTAGTCGATTTATGCCCCCATATCGAACCATACCAAGTAACGAAGAGCCTCTTTTTGATTGACAAATTTTAAGATAAGTGGTTTACAAAATAAGTTTTTTAGTCCTGAGATGCACAAGGGAACGGCCAACAGAAAAGAAATAGAGCGATTCCAGCCGTAGGAGGAAATAGGCAATTAATTTTGTTTAGGAATATTCTAAACCTAAGGAGTAGCACTATAGAATTGCCATGATCTAGTCCAAAAAAATCCCCCAAAATAGGGGGATAACCAAGACCTAAAACCCTCTTCTTTTAGATTTCTGGTTCCTCATCGTCCCCCTCGTCCTCATCGGCAGGTTCCGTGGGGAAAGGAACCGAACCCATGTCTAATTTATCCCGCAATAACTTCTCAATTTCTGCCGCTACTTCTGGCCTTTCTTCGAGATATTTAACGGCATTATCGCGACCCTGGGCAATATTTTCGCCATTATAGCTATACCATGCCCCTTTACGAGTAACCACGTTAGTTTGTTCGGCGATATCGAGCATACAACCCACTTGGGAAATGCCTTTACCGAAGATAATATCAAATTCAGCAATCCGGAAAGGAGGCGCAACTTTATTTTTAGCCACCTTAACTTTAGCCCGAATTCCGTATTCCCCTTCCGTGCCTTTTTTCAAAGTTTGAATGCGACGGATATCTAAACGCACCGAGGCATAAAATTTTAAGGCCGTTCCTCCGGTGGTCACTTCAGGATTGCCGTAGGTGACACCGATTTTTTGCCGCAGTTGGTTGAGGAAAATCACCACACAACCGGATTTACCAATATTACCAGCAATTTTTCGCAGGGCTTTACTCATCAAACGGGCCTGCAAACCCACCTGATTATCCCCCATTTCCCCTTCAATTTCCGCCCGCGGCACTAAAGCGGCCACCGAGTCGATGACAACGATATCCACGGCCGAAGAACGCACTAACTGGTCAACTATTTCTAAGGCAGCCTCCCCCGTATCCGGTTGTGCCACCAGTAAATTATTGATATCTACCCCTAAATCTTCCGAATAGGTGGGATCTAAAGCGTGTTCCGCATCGACAAAGGCCGCCACTCCCCCAGCTTTCTGCACTTCTGCGATCGCATGGAGGGCTAAGGTGGTTTTTCCAGAACTTTCTGGCCCGTAAATTTCGACGATACGGCCTTTCGGTAAACCGCCACCCAAGGCCATATCTAGGGTTAAAGCACCACTAGGCACGGTTTCCACCCGCATCCGGGTGGCGTCTCCCAAACGCATGATCGAACCTTTGCCAAAGTTGCGCTCGATTTGATTTAAGACTAGGCCTAAGGCTTTATCTCGATCGGAATTATTTGTCATTGTCGCCATTAATTTTCTCCCCAGTTTTCTTAAGTAGTACAGCAGTATGCAAAGATTGTAGCCTGTTTTAATCTTGATCACCAAAAAGTTAGAGACTTTTTCCAGAATGGTGATCAAAAATCAAAAGTTTTGATTTTTACAGCCAAGGCCGGCTCATCTGTTCTAATTGCGTCACCTCTCGCGCTTCTAAACTCCATCCTAACGCCCCGGCATTTTCCCTCGCTTGGGCCGCAGTTTTTGCCCCCGGGATGGGAATTACATCCCCTTGGGCGATTAACCAATTGAGGGCGACTTGTGCGGGGGTTTTTTGGTATTTTGCGCCCAATTCTTGCAGTACCCTTAAAATTGGGGCTATTTTCTCCAAACCTTCTTTTTTGAACCGTGAGTCAACTTTTCTGGCTCCATCGGGCAAATTCTGGCTTTCTGGGCTATATTTACCAGTCAGTAGTCCTTGAGCGAGGGGGCTGTAGGCGAGGATGGTGACACCTAATTCCTTGGCCGTGGCTAAAATTCCCTTAGTTTCTATTTTGCGATACAAAAGCGAATACTGCACCTGATTGACCGCTAAGGGAACCTCTTTTTTCGCCAAAATCTGGCTTGCTTGACGCATTTGCTCGGCGGAATAATTACTTACACCCACGGAACCAATGCGGCCGCGTTTTACTTCTTCAGCTAGGGCATTCATTAGGGTTTCTTGGCTAATCAGGAAGGTGAAGGGCCAATGTACTTGGTAAAGGGCAATTTTATCGGTTTGTAGACGGTTTAAGCTCTCGGTAATGGCATTATGAACCGCATTCGCCCCAAATCGCCACGGTACGGGGGCAAATTTGCTGGCAATATCGATGGGAATATCGGTCTGTTGGGTAAATTTTCCTAAGAGTCGTTCCGATTCCCCCAGTCCATAGACTTCGGCAGTGTCAAAAAAGGTGATTCCTGCCTCTACTGCCGCTTTAAAGGCCTCCTCTACCTGACTAGCTCCGTATTCCTTGCCATAGTTCCAGAATAGTTTATCTCCCCATGCCCAAGTCCCGATTCCCAAAGCACTGACGGCAATTCCTGTTTGTCCGAGATTAGCGGTTTGTCTAGTCATATTCCCTACAAAGAATGACAGCGTTTCCCTTTTAAAGATGAAGTGTAACCTATATTTGGTCTGACTCACCACTAACCCCCTTTTTTGATTCCGGGAAATTCGCACCCATAAGTAATGGGAAAGGACTTGACTTTGCCGGCGACTTGCGCTATGCTTTTCTTATAATGGAAATCTGTGCAATTTTTTTTTAGACGCAAAGATTTCCATTATGAATAAAATCCTTTAAAAATATTATCGCAAAATCTCCCGATAAAAGCAAGCGAAATTTTGCCGATAATTGTTAAGTTTTGTTAACAAAGAAATACAGAAAGGTAAAAAAATCGAAATCTCTTGCTGATCTTGTTTGTCGCTTAACCTATGATTAGGTTAGGCGAATTTTGCGCTTTGACTAATTGTTAGTGCTAACTTCCGTGGTTTCAACAATTGCCGTCGGACAGACATTGCTGAGATTTTTGTCAATTGTTTTCGATAATCTTTCTAAATTTTTCTCCTGTTGAGCTTATTTTAAGTAGCTGGTTATAATTAAATTAAAAATGGATTTTAGGTTCGATCCCCCCTGCCCCCCTTGATAAGGGGGGTGCCGATAGGCGGGGGGATCCCCCTTGATAAGGGGGGTGCCGATAGGCGGGGGGATCCCCCTTGATAAGGGGGGTGCCGATAGGCGGGGGGATCCCCCTTGATAAGGGGGGTGCCGATAGGCGGGGGGATCCCCCTTGATAAGGGGGGTGCCGATAGGCGGGGGGATCCCCCTTGATAAGGGGGGTGCCGATAGGCGGGGGGATCCCCCTTGATAAGGGTAGGGTTGATTCATTTAAATTAAGTACAGCTGATTTTGAGTCAATAAATTTGAATGAAAATTCTCAAGTTTATCTTTTTCTAATCAAAAGAGTTAGTGACAATAACTAATCTTTAATCCTCTGCCAATATTGATTATGAATAAATTGATAAAGCTTGTTTCCAAGCCACTAAAAGCCTATCTCTCTTCAAATTTTCTGAGAGTACATCCTGTTAATTTAGCTAATTTTTCTGCTTCTTACGTCGATAAAACTATCAGTTTTTCCCAACGTTCAGCTAACCACCTCTGTCCCTCTGTTATTGAGAGAAAACCCAAACCTCTGAAAAGATTCAATCCTATAGTTGTGAGAATTGACCAATTGCTGGCCGCTTGAAAATCACTTATCTCGCTTTTATCTTCCTCAAAAATTACATCTTTTACCCAATGTAACTGATTTTCTATTTTCCAATGTCCTCGAATAATTTTAGCAAATACTTGGGCGGATTCGGTTAGGCTACTGATATAGTAAGCTGTTTCTTCATAAGTTTTATCCCCGCGACTACCCCTTCTTTCTACTTTAATAATTCGGCGCAGATTTTCAAACCCTTGTCTTTCATTTTTCCTCACTTTAAAAACTTCTATTTTTCTGGATATTTTTCGTCCATGACTATTGTCTTGTTCAAGAAAACAACTTTCTGGCTTTGAGGAATTACTCAGGTCTTGTATTCGCTTATAAAGATTTTTCTGATTTCCTTTAACGGTGATAACATAGTCATTTTTACTCTTGGCTATTAAGCTGATTGTTTTTTTCTGACAGTGTAAAGCATCCCCAGTAAAAACTTTATTTTGAAGAGTGCAATCCTCAATTATAGCTTGACCTTCGTCGATTTCAGACCCTTTTTTGTTTTCAATTCTTTTTAAGTGTAATACCAAGCCACTTTCTTGACTAAACAATGAGACAAACATAATAAAATTTTCTTGTTCATTGTTAGGATTCTTTAGAGTGTTTTTGAGACTTTTTCCATCTATGTCTAGCCAATTTATATCACTTCTTTGTCCATATTCTTGTAATGCCCATTCCTTAAACATTTTTAACAAAATCTGCCATTCAACTCCCATCATTACCCTTCTAATTGTTGAATAGGATGGGACTCTTTCTGGAATTATGTTAAATTCTTGACTGAGCCTGTGCCGATTATTTTTAGCAAACTCTCCTAGCTCTCTATAACCTGAGTATCCTAGCATTGTTCCCCGTATTATTACTACTAATACTATCCATAAAGGGTGTCTTTTTCCTTTATCTTTCCGAAAGTCCTTGACTTGTTTCAGTTTTTCTATTAAGCTCAACATATATTTGAAAAGTTGCCGGTCACTCCTCATTTTACAAAGACAGTGATCGCTTTTACTTTTGATATTCTGATGGGAGAATGAAACAGCCCTACCTTGATAAGGGGGGTGTCTGATAATTTTTAACGCCTACCTACTTATGACAATAATGTTGTCAACTTTCTCTGATTAAGATTAACCCACCGCAAACCCTGTATATTCTCTGACTAGGGGTTCATGAAAGGCTAAAACAATATCCTCTTTAGGAACACCTAAATTAACTAATTCATTGGCAATTCCCACCTCAGTGCCATCATGTTGTATCCAGATTTTACCCTTTTTAATATCGAGATGCAAAACACAACCATGATATCTTCGTCTATTTTTCCAGCCAACATACATCAATTGATAGTGATCGCCAACTGTATCAAAAATCAATTGTTGTTCAATCGGATCTTTAGATGAACCTATCTGAGAATATTCAGTAATGACTTGCTTGACATAGTGACGATATTGTTCTAATTTTTCCATTCGACAATTACCTCCCCAATCGGATCATAAATAATCAGGTAAATTTGAAATCTTTTAACGACAGTTTGAATAAATCGCAATTCAAAAAAACTATAATAAATATCTAAGGGAACAGCTAAATATAACTGTCTTTTAGGTTCTTTTTCTTCTAAAGCAACACGATAATTAAAGAATTGTCCAATGGCAGTATGAAATTCTGAAATGCTGGATTTACCGATAAAACTTTTAATTTCAACGGCTATCTTTTCATTGTCTTTTTCTGCGGCTATCAGTTGCTCTGCTCCTAAATCGACATACATTTCTACATCACCCACTTCAATCCTTAAAGGGTCATCCGTAATGATCCAACCCTCTTTTTCTAATCCTTTTCTCACTGCACCATGAAAACGATCTTTAGCAGACATGAATCTTGAGGTTAGCAGGCATAATAATTATTAATTATAACATTTAAGTAAGTAGGCGTTAAAACTTATCAGATGCCCCTCTTATCAAGGGGGATCCCCCCGCCTATCGGCACCCCCCTTATCAAGGGGGGCAGGGGGGATCGAACCTAAAATCGATTTTTAATTTAATTATAACCAGCTACTTAGTCTTGACATCCTCACCGCCGTGAACGGACGGTGATTCCCAAACCTCACGATTTAGGTTTCTGCTTCTTTCCCGAAGGATTTTTCGCACCTGCCTTAACAGATTTACTCTGTTCTGGTCTTATGGTCGCGACCCGGACTGACACCGCAAGCCCTGCGGCCAAAATATTTTTACTGGCGTTAATATCTCGGTCATGGTGTGTTCCACAGTCTGGACAGTCCCATTCTCGAACATTTAACGGCATTTTCAAGGGCAATATACCCGCAATTACTACACCTTTTAGAGCTAGGAAACCATCTATCTATTTCGATGTAATTTCTTCCATACCAACGGCATTTATAGGCTAATTGTCGGGTAATTTCTCCCCAGCTTACATCAGATATTGCCTGAGATAATTTCGGGTTTTTGACCATATTCTTGACGGCTAAGTTCTCAACCACAACCGTTTGGTTTTCACGAACTAATTGAGTGGTTAGCTTATGTAAATGGTCTTTTCTGCTATCGGTGATTTGAGCGTGAATCTTGGCTACTTTGATTCTTGCTTTTTCCCGATTTTTTGACCCTTTCTGTTTTCTAGAAAGGCTTTTTTGGGCCTTTCGCAGTCTCCGATAATGCTTTTTAAAATGCTTGGGATTAGACACTTTATCGCCATCGCTGGTAATCACGAGGCTACTAATTCCTAAGTCAATTCCAATGGCTTTATCTGTTACTGGTAAAGGCTTAATCGTTGGGTCATCAAATCTAATTGAAATATGCCAACGTCCTGAGGGATGTAATCTGACTGTTACTGTGCTTGGTTCACAGCTTTCTGGTATTTTTCTTGACCATCGAATAGGTAAAGGTTCTGTGCATTTGGCTAAATAGATTTGTTTGTCTTTAAATTTAAAGGCTGATTTGGTAAATTCGGCACTTCCTCCTTGATGTTTTTTCTTAAAGTTGGGATACTTAGTACGACCAGCAAAGAAATTAGTAAAAGCTGTTTGTAAATGTCTTAACCCTTGTTGTAAAGGTACACAGCTTACCTCATTGAGAAAGTCTAATTCTTCTTGCTTTTTCCAATCGGTTAGCATTGAAGAAGTTTGAGCGTAGCCTACTCTTTCTTGTCTTTCGTACCATGCTTGTGTTCTGACATGGAGAGCTTTGTTGTAAACCAATCTTACACAGCCCAAAGTGCGCCGCAATAGCGACTCTTGTTCGGGTGTGGGGTAAAATCGGAACGAGTAGGCTTTTTCCATGTCTCACATTCTAGCATATATTTCGTAAATGTTCTAATATTTAACAGTAAAGCCGTCGTAGAACGACGGGGTTTCAGACCCAAATTTTCGATGACGAGCGACAGGGTGAGAGCATCTCAAACCCTATTGACAATTGGCCAATTTTGTGATCCGCGTGGGCATTTCAAGTGATAAGCTAAGACGTATTTAAACCGCTTATTCTGAGATTAGCCCCCCCTTGCCTGATCTCAACAAGCAATTTGAATTAAGAACAGCTTAACTAGCTGACATCCATCGTGATAAAATCGGCCTTGTCTTTCTTCTGCCAGCGCAACGCCGAGCGGCGGTATGTTGAGCTTATTTCCCCTTTTACTTTTTACTTGGTATAACTCGTGCAGGTTTTCATTTATCATACTCCCGAACTTACCCCCGTCCATACTCTACCCGATTGCGCCGTCGTTATCGATGTTTTAAGAGCAACAACCACGATCGCCACTGCCCTCAATGCCGGTGCGGAAGCAGTGCAAACCTTCAGCGATCTGAAAACCCTGATGCAGGTGAGTGATACCTGGCAACCGGAAAAACGTCTCCGAGCAGGAGAAAGAGGTGGCGCGAAAGTGGAAGGCTGCGATCTGGGCAATTCTCCCCTCGATTGTACCCCTGATTTAATGAAAGGTCGTCGTCTGTTTATCAGCACCACTAACGGCACTCGCGCTCTGCAAAGGGTGGAAGAATCCCCGATCGTGATCACTGCGGCTATGATCAATCGGCAAGCTGCCGTTAATTACTTATTGGATAAGCAGCCCGATACCGTCTGGATTGTTGGCTCTGGTTGGGAAGGGGGTTATTCTCTGGAAGATACGGCCTGTGCTGGAGCGATCGCCGATGCGCTACAAGAACAATCGGGGCAAATGGCGATCGGGAATGATGAGGTTATCGCCTCGATCGCTCTTTATCGTCAATGGCAAAATGATCTTTTAGGAATGTTCCACAGTTGTAGTCATGGTCAGCGCCTCTTGCGTCTCCACTGTCAAGAAGATTTAAAATACTGCGCTAATATTGACTCTCTTGATGTTTTACCGATCCAAAAAGAACCGAGCATTTTAGTCAAACTTTAGACATTATCACCCACAGAAAGGGTCATCAGTGCCGGTAGGAGTATCGATCCTAGCCGGATTCCTTTATTTAGGGTCTGCTGAATAAATCTAAAAACCTTGTTGGATAAAACTTTTAGACCTTTTTGAAATCCAAAAGTGCCTCGTCTGGGAGTGATCAGGGGGAAAATCCCTGGACTTTTTCCCTGAAAATTAGGTAATTGAGCAGATGAAAATCGGTAAAACCCCACACCCCACACCCCACACCCCACACCCTACCCCCACCGAAAAACTTTTTGCCGCAAACCCTATTTATAGTTTGCCAACCATGACTATCGATTCTTTACTGCAACCTTTTCAGCGTTTTGGTGTCAATCTCGGTTTAGAAAGAATAAAAAATCTGCTGGAGATTTTAGGCAATCCCCAAGATAAAATTCCGATTATTCATGTCACGGGAACTAATGGCAAAGGTTCAGTTTGTGCCTATCTATCCTCTATTCTCAGTACCGCCGGTTACAAAGTCGGACGTTATATTTCTCCCCATTTAATTGCTTGGACAGAAA